>NZ_JBARYB010000219.1:0-161849 GCF_049647645.1 Achromobacter sp. | reverse complement strand
GAGCCGGCACGCCGCGAAAAACGCGGGCGGCCAAATCGTATTTCGATCCATGACACGGACAGAAGTAACCTCCGAGCCAATCCGACGTCGGCACCGATGCGCTCGGATCCGGATAGTACATCGGAATGCATCCGAGGTGAGTGCAGATACCCACGTAGACCCCATACTCAGGCTTGATCGACCGATGCCAATTCTTCGCATAGTCGGCTTGCTGGAGTTGCTCCGAACCAGCATCAGCGAGTTGCGACAGCAGCTTTTCGTCCTGCAAAGTCTTGAGCGCGGTCGGCGAACGATTGATCACAAAAACCGGCCGCCCACGCCAGCGAACAACGACCTGCTGCCCCGGTTGCACCTTGCTCAGGTCGAGATCGACGGGACCGCCGGCTGCCAAAGTGGCTTGATCGGGCTCCATCTGAGAAATCAGGGGGACGAGTGCCGCGGCCGCGCCGACCGCACCGACGCATCCTGTCAAGACATATAGGAAATCTCTTCGCGTCTGTTTGTGATCGGAGGGTATTTCTGTTTGATCGACAGGCAAGGTGGTCACGGTTCGCTCCGAGTGTGGCTGCGCCCCCGATCCATCGCCAATGCCTCGTCGGTGACGCAGCACTCTTCGTAATAAGATCGACGATTCCGATAACACGCACGCAACGGCATTTGTTGCCTGCGGTCGTTCAATCATCGGTGACCAATGGTGTGACGTAGCGGGCTACTTCCGAATGATCGACCCCGAGCGTCCCACCAGTTTGGCGAGTTGCTTGAAGCGACTGCCGGCGCGGTCCGCGACCAGATCGACCATGCGATGCTCGAAGATCAGCGACAGCTTGCGTCCCTTGCTGCGGAAGTGCGTTGCCGGCAACACGCCGGGCCGCGCCGCCGAGATCAGATGCGCGACGCGGAATGCCGCTCCAAGAATGCGCGCGCGTTCAAGCATCATCGGCGAGACCAGTGTGCGCACCGCAGGCGGTGATTCATTTTCCTCGCGCAATCCAGCATAACGATAGAACACCGAAAGCGCGACGAACGCGCGCCCTTCGTGAGTGATCTGTCCGAAGTTGCCGTGACAGACGAGATTGAGCGTCTGCTCGCCGCGATAGTCTGGATGCACACGCCAACCGATATCGGACAACAGACAAGCGATGTGACGCAAGCGGCGTTCGACCGGCGTCTCCGGCAGCTTGGCGATCCTTACGAAACTGTCGGTCCACGCGATCAGTTCTTCGGCGTGACGCGCCGAGCGCGACAGCAAAAGGTTCAAGGCTTGCGCGGCACTCGCGAGCCCATCCTTGGCGCGCTCCTGCGCCGGAAGCATCTCGTACAGCAGGCCCTCGCGCACGCCGTAGGTCGAGAACACGATGGCGTCGGGCTTCGCGATCCGAATGATGTGTTCGAGCACCAGCGCCGCGTAAGCCAAAAGCGGTTGCCGCGCATCCGCCACCGCCTCGATATCCGCAAGCGCGTTGGCCGCGATCAGACGACGCAATCGCCGCACGAACGAGAGTGCTTCGGCTGCCGGAATCGAATAGCCGTGCATCACCTTCAGCGGATATCCGCTCTGAATGATGTGAAGACGCGCCAGTGCGCGCCAGGTGCCGCCGACCGCATAGAAGGTGCGGCCCTTGCCTGCCGCAAGCTGCGGTGCGCGGGCCAGTTCGTTGTGCACGATGCGTTGCGCGCGCTTGAGAGACTTCTGCGAGGCGTCCTGCAGCGCGAGACTGCCGAGCGGCAACGTCACGCCGCTGCTGAGCCGATTGCCGCGCACGTCGATCAATTCCAGCGATCCGCCACCGAGGTCGCCGACGAGGCCGTGGGGTTTGTAGACTCCGGACACGACGCCCAGCGCCGAAAGATGCGCCTCACGTTTGCCGGACAGGATTGTGATAGGCGTCCCGCAAATCTTCTCGGCGCGCGCGATGAACTCAGGCCCGTTGGTCGCATCGCGGCACGCTGCGGTGGCAACGGCATAAACCTTGCCGACCTTCATCACTCTGCACAGCGCGCGAAAACGTCGAAGCGACGTCAGCGCTTTGGTAACGGCGTCCGCCGCAAGCAGACCCGTGGTCTGCACTTCGCGGCCAAGACCGCACAGCGCCTTTTCGTTGAAGATGGTCACGAGGCTTCGCGCCGGCGATTCATAGACCACGAGGCGGACGGAATTCGAACCGATGTCGATCACCGCCACGCTGGATGCGCGCTTTCGCGGGCGCACTGTCACCCGACAGATCCTCTATGATGAGGATGACTGCCGTTCCGATTTGCGCGTAAGCCGGCGCGGCGACGATTCCTTGAGTGACTTTCCACGGCCAGAGAGACTCGGATTGGTCATGAAGTAGTTATGCAGATTGAAAGGCTCCTCGCCCTTCGCCGCCTTCATACGCGTTGACGATCCATCCGGCAATAACTGCCAGCTCTGTTCTGTATCCTTCAGGTTTGCGACCATGATCTGTTCGAGAACCTGCTGATGCACCGTCGGATTTTGCAATGGGCACAGCACCTCGACGCGGCGATCGAGATTGCGCGGCATCATGTCCGCCGACGAGATATACACAGCCGCTTTCGGCCCCGGCATCGCATGTCCCATGCCGAAACAGTAGATGCGACCGTGTTCCAGGAATCGACCGATCACCGATTTGACGCGAATGTTGTCGGACAGACCGGGAACACCAGGCCGCAGACAACAGATGCCGCGCACGACGAGTTCGATCGATACGCCCGCCTGCGACGCCGCATAAAGCGCGTCGATGATCTCGGGATCGACCAGTGCATTCATCTTCATCCAGATCGCGGCAGGCTTGCCCTGCCGCATGAATGCGATCTCGCCCTCGATATGATCGAGAATGCGCTTGCGCAGGGTCAGCGGTGACACCGCCATCTTTTCGATGTC
Organism: Achromobacter sp.; assembly: GCF_049647645.1. Lineage (GTDB taxonomy): Bacteria > Pseudomonadota > Gammaproteobacteria > Burkholderiales > Burkholderiaceae_B > Achromobacter. The sequence goes on along the minus strand of NZ_JBARYB010000219.1, from coordinate 158,965 downwards.
GCTCGGCTCCGCATAGCCGGTGATGTAGTTGAACACGCGCGCCGCGTCGCGGCCGATGATCGGGTCCGACGTGAAATACGACAGGTCGGTGTAGATGCGCGCAGTGACGGGATGATAGTTGCCGGTCCCGGTGTGGACATAAGTGGTCAGGCTGCCGCCTTCGCGACGCACGACCAATGACAGTTTGGCGTGCGTCTTCAATTCGAGGAAGCCATACACTACCTGCACGCCGGCACGCTCGAGATCGCGCGACCAGCGGATGTTGGCCTCTTCGTCGAATCTCGCCTTGATCTCGACCAGCGCCGTCACCGACTTGCCGGCTTCCGCCGCTTCCACCAGCGTGCGCACGATCGGGGAATCGCGCGAGGTGCGATACAGCGTCTGCTTGATTGCAACCACATCCGGATCGCGCGCCGCCTGTTGCAGGAATTGCACGACGACGTCGAAGGATTCATACGGGTGATGGACGATCAGATCCTTTTGCCGGATCGCCGCGAAGATGTCGCCACCATGGTCGCGCACCCGCTCGGGATGCCGCGGCACGTAAGGCACGAATTCGAGATCGGGACGATCGAGCCGCGTCAGTTGCGACAGTTCGTTCATCGCCAGCACGCCGTCCACCAACAACACCTCGTCATCGGCGGTCGAGAGCGCGCGTTGCACGAAGGCGCGTAACTCCTCCGGCATCGTCGCTTCGATCTCTAACCGGATCACCGAACCACGACGCCGGCGCTTCAACGCCGTCTCGAACAGCCGCACGAGATCTTCGGCTTCTTCCTCGATTTCCAGTTCGCTGTCGCGAATAACGCGGAACGCCCCCTGCCCCTTGACGAGATAACCGGGAAAGAGACGCCCGATGAACAGGCTGGTGGCCTGCTCCAGCGTCATCAGTCGCACCGTACCGTCCTTGCCGTTGGACGGCATGCGAATGAAGCGATCGATCTTGCCCGGCATGCGGATCAACGCATTCATCGGCTTGCCGTCCGACACTCGGACCAGATGCAATGCGACAGTGAAACCCAGACTCGGAATGAACGGGAACGGATGCGCCGGATCGATCGCCAACGGCGTCAACAGCGGAAAGATGTTGTGAAGGAAGTGATCCTCGACCCAGGCGCGCTCGGCCTTGGTCGCATCCTTGCCGTCCACCATTACGATGCCGACCTCGGCGAGCGTGCCGCGCAGATCGCGCCAGATTGCCTGTTGATCGATGGCGAGTCGCGACACGGTTTCGTTGATGCCGACGAGTTGTTCGGCCGGGGTCAGGCCGTCGGGACTGCGTTCGAGAATGCCTTCACGGACCTGCGCCTTGATGCCGGCGACGCGGACCATAAAGAATTCATCAAGGTTATTTGCGGAAATCGACAGGAAGCGGACTCGCTCCAGCACCGGATGACCGACGTTGACCGCCTCTTCCAGAACCCGGCGATTGAAATGCAGCCAGGACAGTTCCCGGTTGATATAGCGCTCGGGACTTGAGGCAATGGACGGCGCCGCCTCGGAAACGGTCTTTTCGTCTTCAGTAGCAATCGTTTGAATAGCATCCATCGACCGAAATCCAATACAGGGGCAGCGACAACCGCGCCGACCATGTTCTATCGACATGACAATTCAATGACATTGACGGGAGAGGATCAAGCAACGGGATGAATGCATCGTCGCAGGGCAGCGTACGATGTCCTTTCAGGTTTCCGCCCGCGCAAGCCAACGTCACTCGGATCGTCACTCCAGATTGTCTTGCCTCAGCACGTCCGCCGCTAACGCCCGCGTAATCGGCCGGCCAAGCCGCAGGGATTCCGCGTCCAGCCGAGCGATCGCTTCGCGCGCCGCCATCGAGGATCGCTCGATACGGCTGACCAGATAACTCACGACCGCCTCGTCGAGTTGCATCTGCCGATCAGCGCCGAATTTGACGATCAACGCGCGAAACAAGCCGTCGTCCGGTTGCTCGAGAGTAATTACCGGCAATGCCCGGAGTCGGGAGCGCAGGTCGCGCAGCCCGACCTCAAAGGTCGAGGGCGGCTGCCGCGCCGTCATCAAAACGAAGGCTTCGTACTCGCGAGCAAGGTTGAGAAGGTGAAACAGCGCCCTTTCATCCAGAGTTGCCGGATCGACATCCTCGACCACCAGCGCGCCGGTCGCGAGTTCGGCCGGCACCGTCGTTGCCGTCAGGGTATGGGCGGCGGTCACTCGCGCCCCTGCCTCGCTGGCCCAGATCGCAGCCAGATGGCTTTTCCCGGAGCCCTCGGCCCCGACCAGCATCATGATCCGGCTCGGCCAGTCCGGCCAACGATCGATCAGCGCCAGTCCGGCCGTATTGCACGGGCCGTCGAGAAAGTCATCGCGAGACAGGCTCTCGGCGTGCGGCAGGGCAAACGCAAGCTGACGAGGTGGGGCACTGACCGACACGCATTGACTCCGTTCCGGCTTCGCCGGCACTCGACTGCCCTAACGACTTAGCTCGATGGTGCTCATATGGCGGACCCACTCCACCATATAGAAAGCGACCGACAACAGCGTCAGCACCGTGACGCATGCCATCAGGATAAGCTCGTAAGGCGCCGAACTGAAGTTGAATCCCAGCGCGGCCAGAACCAGAGCCGCCAAGGCCACCTGCGCTGCCGTGTTCAGTTTCGACACCATCAGCGGTTTCATCGGCATTGGCTTGCCGAACAACCACGAAATGATGACGGCCCCCACGATCATGATGTCCCGCGACACCACCAGAATGACGATCCAGCGCGGAAACGCACCCCAGATGCCGAGTGCCACATAGATCGAAACCAGCAGCGCCTTGTCCGCCAGTGGATCGAGCAGCGCCCCCAACTCGCTTGCCATGTTGAAGCGCTTGGCCAGAAATCCGTCCACCGCGTCGCTGACGCCGGCAATAACGAAGATTCCGAATGCGATTTTCATTTGTCCGGAGGCAATGGCCCAGACAATCACCGGAACCAGCAGAATGCGGATGAGCGTAATGATGTTCGGGATGCTCACGAGACGTTCCGGACTTTCACCTGTCTCCACAAGGAGTTGGGGCCGCGACCGCGACCACCTCGCTGGCCTTCGACTTCCTGACCAAGGGCGGCAAGCTGATCATCGTGGGCCTGTTCGGCGGCGCCTCATCCTGGCCGATCGCACTGATCCCCATGAAGGCCCTGTCCATCGTCGGCAGCTACGTCGGCAACCTGGCCGAACTGCAGGAACTGATGGAACTGGTGCGGGCCGGCAAGGTGCCGCCCATGCCGGTGCACCGCCATGCGCTGGCCGAAGCCGACAGCGTGCTGGCGTCGCTGCGGGCCGGCAAGGTGGTGGGCCGCGCGGTGCTGACGAACTGAACTAGACGGGCCGCAGGCGCGGATCGTAGATGAAGCGGTCGCGCCGCACCACCACGATGTGCTCGGCGTCGGGGTGCGCCGGATTGATCAGGAAATTGCAGTCCGGAACGCCCCGATAGGGCACGATGGCGCTGGGCAGTTCCAGCAGCGCCGACACGCCGGACTGCACCCAGTTGTCGCCCACGGCCTGCGAGGCTTCGGCGAAAGGCACGGCGTCCCAGAACGGATAATCCTCTTGCAGCTGCGTCAGGCTGAGCGTCTGGCGGGCTTCATGCACGGCGCGCGGCACGGCCAGTTCGATCAGATAGCGGTTGGCCTGCTCGGACGCGCGGGCCGCGAAGTGCACCACGGTTTCCAGCACCGCCAGCGCCACGCTGGCCGAGGCATAGACCACTGACGTGCCCGCGCTGTTGTAGCGCCCGCCGACGGCTGCGGCCCCCGCCCCGCTCAAATCGTCGGCGCGGTACTTGCCTGCGGTCGTGCCGATGCGCCAGATCGAAACACTGTCGTCGGTCATGCGTAGACGCCCGCCGCAGCGCGCGCCAGCGTGTCCTCGACGATGCGGCTGCTGGCGTCGGACGTCAGCAGCGACAAGGGCTTGACGTTGCCCAAGGCGGGCACCGGCGTATTCAGCCACGCCACCGCCTCTTCGTCGCTGCCCAGCACCTGGCGCGCCACCCGCGCCACCCGCGCCACGCGGGCCAGGCGGTCGGACTCGCCCAGGGGCAGCATGAGGCCCTCGCGGCTCCAGCGCGACAGCGAGGCCGCCTTGACCTCGGTGATGGCCATGATCTCGGACTTGGGCACCCGCAGGTAATCGGCGGCGTCATCCACCATCTGCGCCGGCAGGCCGCGGCGCACGTCGCGCGCCATGTCGACCAGGGGGCTGTCGACCAGACTGCGGAACAACTGTTTGGCACGCGCGGCGGCATGACGCGACGGACGTTTGGCGGTGTTTTTTTCGAGGGCGGCTACGCTCATGGCCTGGCTCCTGCAAGTTGGGGCGCCACGGTTGCGGGCGCACCAGAAAATTCCAAATTGAATTCATGATATCTCATTTGGAATTCCCATCACAAGACCCGTCCCCATGCACGCCCTGCCCCGGGGCAGGCCTGGATTTGGGCATATCATAGGCGGCTGTAACACGATTAATCAGACACTAATAAGGACTGGCGATGACGGACCGGCAGCTGACGATACTCGCGGCGTTGAATCTCATGGTGGCGGTGGGCGCCGGGGCGTTTGGCGCCCATGGCCTCAAGCGCATGCTCACGCCGGAACTGCTGTCCGTCTGGCAGACCGGCGTGCTGTATCACCTGATCCACGCGCTGGGCCTGTTCGTGGTCGCGCTGCTGGGCGCCCGCTACGGCTCGCCCCTGCTGTCCGCGGCGGGCGTGGTGATGTTCGTCGGCATTGTGCTGTTCAGCGGCAGCCTGTACGTGCTGTCCCTGACGGGCACGCACTGGCTGGGCGCGGTCACCCCTTTCGGCGGCGTCGCCTTCCTGGCGTCCTGGGGCATGGTCGCGCTGGCGGCCTATCGCGCCCAGGGCTGATCCTCCTCCTCTTTTCCGTTTCAGGCGGCAGGAACCGCCCCCCTCCCAGGCTGTAGATGTCCACTTCTTCCGTATTGCCCGCCACCCAAACCCAATCCGCCGCCGCAGGCATTGCCTGCGTGGTGGCCGGCATTTTCTTCCTGACCTTGAGCGACGCCAACGCCAAATGGCTGGGCGCCCACTACAACCCGCTGCAGATCCTGTTCCTGCGGGCGCTCATCGCCCTGCCTTTCGTCACCGCGCTGGCGCTTTGGCTGGGCGGGCGCCGGGTATTGCGCACCGCCCATCCCGGGCTGCACCTCGCGCGCGGCGCCATCAACGTGGTGTCGGCCTACTGCTTCTATCTGGGGCTGCGCACGCTGCCGCTGGCCGAGGCTACCGCCATCGCCTTTGCCGCGCCGCTGTTCGTGACGGCGCTGTCGGTCCTGGTCCTGAAAGAGCGCGTGGACGGCAAGCGCTGGCTGGCCGTGCTGGCCGGTTTTGCCGGCGTGCTGATCGTGGTGCGGCCCGGCGCCGCCACCTTCCAGGCCGCAACCCTGCTGCCGCTGATCACCGCCATGCTCTACGGGGTAATGATGATCACGGCCCGCGGCATCAACCGCAACGAAGGCATGCTGACGACCACGCTGTACATCGTGCTGGGCCAACTGGTCTGTAGCGCGGTCGCCCTGCCCCTGGTCTGGGAGCCGCCGGCGATGGCGGACCTGCCGTATTTCGGCGCGGTCGCGCTGTTCAGCACCCTGGGCCTGGCGCTGATCACGCAGGGATTCCGCATCGGCCCCGCCTCGGTGGTCGCGCCCTTCGACTACACCGGGCTGATCTGGGCCGCCATCCTGGGCTGGATCTTCTGGCACGAGACCCCGGACGCCTATGCCTATCTGGGCGCGCTCTTCATCGCCGGCAGCGGCGTCTACATCGCCGTGCGCGAAGCGCGGGCCAAGTCGAAAACTCGCAAGCGGCTCAAAGCCTGACGCCGGGCTACTCCGTGGGCGGCGGAAAGTGCCGCCGCAGCACCCGCTCCACGTTGGGTTCGAGCGCCGCCTCGCGCGCCACAGCCATCAAGGCCGGGCACTCGGACGCGAACCATGCCGGCCCCGGACGCCAGCGCGTCATCACGGTCACATATAGGTCCAGCGCCGAAAAACGCCGGCCCAGCATGTGCGGCGCGCCAGCCTGGCGCTCCAGTTCCAGCCAGATGTCCGCCCGCCGCGAGTGCACTCTCTCGCGCAGCAGTTCGGCGGCTGGGCCCGCGCTGGTCCATTGCGGAGGGTCATCGCCATAGGTGAAGGTGGGATAGACGGCCGCCACCAGGCGGATCAGCAGATTGAGAAAGCGCGCCCGCTCCGGCTTGTCCGCCCCAGGCGCCAGCCCGGCTTGGGGCGCCACGTCATTCAGGTGCAGGATCATGGCGGCGCTCTCGGTCATGACCTCGCCGTCCGGCAGCACCAGGGTGGGCACCTGCCCCAGGGGATTCAATCGCAACAGCCTGTCCCGCTGGTCGCAGGGTTTGAGGTACGGCAGGTCCGTCAGCGTATGCGGCACGTTGGCCAGCACCAGCGCCATCTCGACAATGGCGGATCCGCAACCGGCGGACCCGATCAGCTCATACGATTTCATGGCGTTCACCCCCCCTGTTCGGCCGGCGCCAGGCGCAGCAATTCGCCCGGCGAGGCATCGGTCAACACGTACACATAGCCGTCCGGCCCCAGCCGCACGTCGCGTATCCGCTGCTTGCGGTCCGTCAGCAGCCACTCCTGGGCCGTCACGCGATCGCCGTCCAAGGTCAGGCGGATGAGATTCTGGTTGGCGAGAGCGCCGATGAATACGGAATTACGCCAGGCGGGGAAACGGTCCGCGTTGTAGAAAGCCATGCCGCTGATGGCCGGCGACTTCGGCCACCAGTACAGCGGCGCCTCCATGCCAGGCAGGTCCGCACCCTTCGCTTCGGGTATGGGCTGGCCCGAATAGTTGATGCCGTGGGTGGCCAGCGGCCAGCCGTAGTTCTTGCCGCGCTGGACCAGATTGATCTCGTCGCCGCCGCGCGGCCCGTGTTCGTTTTCCCAGAGCTGGCCGGTCCAGGGATTGAGCGCCATGCCTTGAGGGTTGCGATGTCCGTAGGACCAGATCTCCGGTCGCGCACCGGCCTGGCCCACGAAGGGGTTGTCCGGCGGCACTGAGCCATCTGTCTTCAGCCGCACCACCTTGCCTTGCAGCTTGTCCAGATCCTGCGCGGTGGGCCGCTGGTTGTTTTCGCCCAGCGAGATGTAGAGATAGCCCTTGCCGTCGAACACCAGCCGCGAGCCGTAGTGCAGGCCCGACGACAGCTTGGGTTCCTGCCGGAACAGCACGCGGAAACCCTCCAGCGCCGTGCCATCGGCGGACAGCCGACCACGGCCGACGGCGGTGCCGCTCTTCGAACCGTCGGCCTCCGCATACGACAGGTAGACATAGCGGTCCTGGGCAAAGTCCGGCGACAGCGCCACGTCCAGCAGGCCGCCCTGGCCTTGCGCCGCGACCTTGGGCACGCCGGCCAGCGGCTTGGACAACCCGCCCGGTATACGCAGCAGCCTGAGGTTGCCGGGACGCTCCGTGATCAGCACGCCGCCTTCGGGCAGGAAGGCCATGGCCCAGGGATGGTTCAGGCCGCCCACCACCGCCGTGACGCGGGCCGGGACGGATGCGGGTTCGGGACCTGGCTGTGCCGACACCGGCAGCGCGGCGGACAGGCAGAGCGACAGAAGCAACGCGCGCGCGATCGCGGCGGGACGTGACGGCATGGGCATCTCCGGCAACGGGTGGCGTACCATATCGGCCAGGAACGGAGATCCCCGTCCTTGCTCTCAGGAGACCCCATCTGATGAAACTGTACTACATGCCCGGCGCGTGCTCGCTCGCATCCCACATCGTTCTGGAATGGATCGGCAAACCCTACGAAACGCACAAGCTGAGCCGCGACGAGCTCAAGGGCCCGGAGTTCCTGAAGGTCAACCCGCTGGGCGCCGTGCCGGCCCTGGCGCACGATGGCTGGACCGTCACGCAGAACGCCGCCATCCTCGAATACCTGGCTGAACATGCCCCGGAACTGAATCTGCTGGGCGACGGCACGCCGCGCTCGCGGGCCGAAGTGCGCCGCTGGCTCGGCTTCATCAACTCGGACATCCACAAGACCTTCTCGATGATCTTCGGCGCGCCGCGTTTCCTGGGCGACGAGGCCGCGCAGAAGGAACTGGCGGCTTCCGCGTCCGCGCTGCTGACCAAGCTGTTCGCGCAGCTGGACGGCCAGCTCGCCGGCAAGTCCTACCTGACCGGCGACAAGCCCTCCATCGCCGACGCCTACCTGTACGTGGTGCTGCGCTGGGCGCACGGCAAGGAAGTGAACCTGTCGGGGCAGGACAACCTGGCCGCCTTCTTCAAGCGCATGGAAGCCGACAAGGGCGTCCAGGCCGCGCTCAAGGCCGAGGGCCTGTAAGGCCTTCTGGGGCTTGCGCAGACCAGCGCAAGCCCTCAGCTGGAAGCGTCCGGCGCCTCCGTCAGATCAGGCGGCGCGCCTTCTTCCAGCGTCTTCTTCACCGCCGCCAGAAAGCGCCGCGCCAACAAGGGCGGCGCGCTCAGATTCGAATGCGTGGCCCAGATGTCCACGCTGGCCTGCGGCGATATCGGCCGCAACGCCATGTGCGCGGCCTGATCCGGCGTCACGCACCAGGCGTCGACCAGCGCCGGTCCCAAGCCCTGCTGCACGAACGAACAGGCGGTCACGGGCGAATGCACCTCAACCGCCGCCGCGCATGCCGGCCCCTCGCCGAAGAAGGGCTTGAGCGCCCGCGCCAGCGGCGTGTCGCGCGGATAGCCGATCCAGGCCGCCGTGGAGAAATCCTCCGGCCGCACGACGTCGCGCGCCGCCAGCGGATGGTTGGCAGGCAGCGCACAGATGATCGGCACCTGCGCCAGGCGCACGGACCGCAGGTTGGGATGATCGGGCGGCTGCATGGAAACGCCGATGTCCGCCTGGCCCGACAGGAAATACGCTGCCAGTTCATCGAAGGTCACGCTGCGGTAATCGACCCGCGCATCCGCATTGCGGCCGCGGAAGCGGTCCAGCGCCATCGGTATCAGGCGCTGCCCGAAACTGGCGCTGGCGACGATCTTGAGCATGCCCGCGCCCGATTGGCCCAGGCTGGCGGCCAGGTCGTTCACGCGCTGGATGCCGCCATAGACCTGCTCGACTTCCGCGTATAGCCGCCGCGCCTCGGCCGTGGGCGACAGCCGGCTCTTCACGCGTTCGAACAGTTTGTAGCCCAGCCGGCTCTCGGTCAGCGCCAGCACGCGGCTGACCGCGGGCTGCGACACGTGCAGCATGCGCCCCGCGCCGCTGATCGATCCGGCCATCATGATGGCCCGGAACACCTCGATCTGGCGCAGATTCAAAGGCCGTCCGGCGGTGGGTCCGACCTCGTCCGCGTAGGCATGCGCATCCATTTTTTCCCCTGGCAATTCAGCCCCAAACCGATAACGCCCGATTATAGGTTTTCGACATTTTTCGATGAGGGCGCGCGCCGCCCCGAGGTGTAACCTGCCCGCCTCAACACTAGAAAACCAGGGGAAATCCACCATGCACAGCAAAGTCATCCGCGGCCTTTCCGCGCTGGCGCTCGGCGCCGTCCTGTCCGCCGCGGCCACCGCCGGCGCCTATCCCGACAAGCCCATCACCTTCGTGGTACCGTCCGCCGCCGGCGGCTCGCCCGACGTGCTGTCGCGCCTGATCACGACCCAGCTGGCGCGCGACACCGGCGCCACCGTGGTGGTCGAAAACCGCCCCGGCGCCGCCGGCAATATCGGCATCGCCCTGGTCAAGCGCGCCGCGCCCGACGGCTACACGGTCGGCTACGGCAACATCAACACGCTGGCCGTGAACCGCTCGCTGTTCAAGCGTCTGCCGTATGACGTGGACCAGGACCTGACCCCGGTGGCGCATCTGTTCGACCTGTACAACGCGCTGATCGTGCCCGCCGATTCGCCGGTCAAGAGCGTGCAGGACCTGATCGACCGCGCCCGCAAGGAACCCGGCCGCCTGTCCTACGGCGCATCGGGCGTGGGCACCACCGGCCACATGGGCGGGGAACTGTTCAAAAGCATGGCCAAGATCAACGTCATGTTCATCCCCTACAACGGCGGCCCCGCCGCCATCCAGGACCTGCTGGGCGGCCGCCTCGACTACCTGTTCGTCAACACCTCGGAAGCGACCCCGCTGGTCAAGAGCGGCAAGGTCCGCGCCATCGGTGTAAGCAGCCTGAAGCGCCTGGCGCTGATGCCCGACGTCCCTACCCTGGACGAAGCCGGCCTGAAGGGCTACGAGACCGTCGCCTGGGGCGGCGTGGTCGCGCCCAAGGGCACGCCGCCGGAAGTGGTGGCCACGCTGAACGCCGCCATCCAGAAGGCGCTGCAGGCGCCTGACGTGCGCACCGGCCTGGCCACGCTGGGCGCGGAGCCGGCCAGCGGCTCGCCTGCCGACTTCAAACAGCTGATCGACCGCGAAACCGCCAAGTGGCAACAGATCATCGACGGCGCCGGCATCGAGAAACTCGATTGAACATGAGCACGCGCATGCTGCAAGCAGACTTCATCGTGGCGGGCGCCATGCTCGTCGATGGCACCGGCGGACCCGCCCGCCAGGGCGACCTGGCTGTGCGCGACGGGCGCATCGCGGCGGTGGGCGAATTCGCCCATCCCGCTGGCGTGCCGGTCATCGACGCCGCAGGCCTGACGCTGACTCCCGGCTTCATCGATTCCCACACCCACGACGACGGCTACCTGCTGGCGCACCCGGACATGCTGCCCAAGGTCTCGCAGGGCATCACCACCGTGGTCACCGGCAATTGCGGCATCAGCCTGGCCCCGTTGACCGGCACCGCAATCCCGCAGCCGCTGGATCTGCTGGGCCCGGCCGACCTGTTCCGTTTCGGCACCTTCCGCGCCTGGATGGACGCGCTGCGCGCCACGCCCGCCGCCGTCAACGTCGCGCCCCTGGTCGGCCACACCACGCTGCGCGTGGCCGTCATGGCAGACACCTCGCGCGCCGCCGACGCGGACGAGCGCGCCGCCATGCGCGAATTGCTGCAAGAAGCGCTGGACGCGGGCGCCTTCGGCGTTTCCACCGGCACCTTCTACCCGCCGGCCAGCGCCGCGCCCACCGACGAAATCATCGAGGTCTGCGCGCCGCTGCGCGGCCGTCCCGGCGTGTACGCCACCCATCTGCGCGACGAGGCCGACCACATCGTGCCGGCAATGGAAGAAGCGCTGCTGATCGGCCGCGAACTCGATTGCCGCGTGGTCTTCTCGCACCACAAGCTGGCCGGCGAACGCAACCACGGCCGCAGCCGCGAAACGCTGGACCTGATCAGCCGCGCCGCCGCCACCCAGGCTGTGTGCCTGGATTGCCATCCCTATCCCGCCACCTCCACCATGCTGCGGCTGGACCGGGCGCGGCTGGCCAGCCGCACCATGATCACCTGGTCCAAGGGCTACCCCGAGGCCACCGGCCGCGACTTCAGCGAGGTCATGGCCGAATTGGGCCTGGACGACGAGGCCGCCATCGCCCGCCTGGCGCCCGCCGGCGCCATCTACTTCCTGATGGACCCGGCGGACGTCGGCCGCATCTTCTCGCATCCACTGACCATGGTGGGTTCCGACGGCCTGCCGTTCGACCCGCATCCGCATCCGCGCCAATGGGGCACCTTCACCAACGTGCTGCGCGCCATGGTGCGCGAACAAGGCCTGCTGACACTCGAAACCGCCATCCACAAGATGACCGGCCTCGCCGCGGACCAATACGGCATCGCGCAGCGCGGCCTGCTGCGGGAGGGGTATCATGCTGACCTGGTGCTGTTCGATCCCGCCACGGTGACAGATGTGGCCACTTTTTCAGCTCCCATTCAGGCAAGTCAGGGCATCCAGGCAGTTTGGGTCAATGGCAAGCAGGTGTGGGATGGGGAACGAACCGGCGCCGAACGCCCGGGCCAGGTTTTGACGCCCGGGATGGCATTACCTCGGAGTGAATAACGTGAACAACTATTCCCAGGGTTGTTACCTGGGTGTATTGGGCGGCATGGGCCCCATGGCCGGCGCGGCCTTTGCCCTGCGTCTGGCGGCGCTGACGCCCGCCGCGATCGACCAGCAGCACATCCCCACGTTGCTGCGCAACGACCCCCGCATCCCCGACCGCTCCAGCGCCTACATGGCCGGCGGCGAGAATCCCCTGCCCTACATGCAGGAAGGCGTGCGCTTCCTGCAGCAGGCCGGCGCGCAGCTCATCGCCATCCCGTGCAACACGGCCCACCTCTGGTACGACCAGATCGCCGCGTCCGCCGGCGTACCCGTGCTGCATATCATCCAGGCCGTGATCGACGATCTGCGCCGCCTGGGCCTGCCCGCCGGCCGCATCGGCCTGATGGGCACCGCCGCCACCTTGAAGCTGGGCCTCTACCAGCAGCATCTGGAAGCGCAAGGCTATGAATGCATCGTGCCGGACGACGATGAAGTCGAGCGCTACTGCATGGGCTCGATCCGCGCGGTCAAGGCCAATCGCCTGGAGGACGCCTACGACCCGGCCGCCGAATGCATCGCCCGCCTCAAGGCGCGCGGCGCCGACGCCGTGGTGCTGGGCTGCACCGAACTGCCGCTGGCCGTGCCGCACGCGCTGCGCCCCAGCCTGGGCGTGACGCTGACGGATTCGATCGACGCGCTGGCGCGGGCAGCGATCGCGCACTATCAAGCTGAGGAACTGGCGGCGGCCTGAGCCGCCCGTCTGAGAGCTGGGACGCGAAAAAAAAAGGCGCATCTTGCGATGCGCCCCAATTTCCCTTCGCGGGGAATAGCTATCAACCGCCCAGATACGCCTTGCGCACCTGGTCGTTGACCAGCAGGTTGGCGCCGGTGTCCTGCAACACCACGCGACCGTTTTCCAGCACATAGCCGCGGTCGGCCACGCCCAACGCCTTGTTGGCGTTCTGCTCGACCAGGAACACGGTCACGCCCTGTTCGCGGATCTCGCGGATGATGTCGAATATCTGGGCGATCACCAGCGGGGCCAGGCCCAGCGTCGGCTCGTCCAGCAGCAACAGGCGCGGCCGCGTCATCAGTGCGCGGCCGATGGCCAGCATCTGCTGCTCGCCGCCCGACATCAGCCCGGCGCGCTGGCTGGCGCGCTCTTTCAAGCGCGGGAACAGCCCGTACACATGGTCGATGCCCGCCTGGATCTCGTCGCGCTTGGCGAAGAAGCCGCCCATCATCAGGTTCTCGGCCACGGTCAGGTCTTTGAAGACCCGCCGCCCCTCCGGCGAAATGGCGATGCCATTGCGCATGATGTGGTGCGTGTCCTTGTGGGTGATGTCCTCGCCCTCGAACGTGATCTTGCCTTCCTTGGCCCGGGGATTGCCGCAGACCGTCATCAGCAGCGTCGTCTTGCCCGCGCCGTTGGCGCCGATCAGCGTGACGATCTCGCCCTTGTTGACTTCTACCGACACCCCGTTCAGCGCCTGGATGGCGCCGTAGTAGGTATGAATGTTGTCCAGCTTAAGCATTATTCCTCCCCCAGGTACGCTTTGATGACGCGCTCGTCGTTGCGCACCTGCTCGGGGGTGCCGGTAGTGATGGGCTTGCCGTGCTCCATGACCAGGATGCGGTCGGAGATGCCCATGATCAGGCTCATGTCGTGCTCGATCAGCAGCACCGCGACACCGAACTCGCGCCGCAGCTGGTCGATCAGCGACTGCAGATCGCGCTTCTCCTGAGGGTTCAGGCCCGCCGCCGGTTCGTCCAGCATCAGCAGGCGCGGCTTGGTGATCATGCAGCGCGCGATCTCCAGGCGGCGCTGGTGGCCGTAGGCCAGGTTGCCGGCTTCGCGGTTGGCGAACTCACGCAAGCCCATGAAATCCAGCCATTGCGCCGCGCGCGCCAGCGCATCGGTCTCGGACTGGCGATAGGACTTGAGCTTGAGCAGGCCCGGCAAAAGCCGCGACTCCACCTGGGTATGCTGCGCCACCAGCAGGTTTTCCAGCACGGTCAGCTGCTTGAACAGGCGCACGTTCTGGAAGGTACGCACCAGGCCGTGGCGCGCCACCTTATGGCTGGGCAGACCGGTGATGGCCTTGCCGTCCATGGTAATGTCGCCCGCCGTCGGCGCATAGAAGCCGCCCACGCAGTTGAACACGGTGGTCTTGCCGGCCCCGTTGGGACCGATGATGGCGAACACCTCGTCGGATTTGACTTCGAACGCCACGCTGTCGACCGCCAGCAGGCCGCCGAACCGCATGGTGAGTCCGGATACTTTCAGCAATGCCTCGCTCATTTAGCCAGCTCCACGTGGGGACGCTTCATGGGCAACAACCCCTGCGGACGCCACATCATCATCAATACCATCACCAGGCCGAACATCAGCATCCGGTACTCGGCGAACTCGCGCGCGACTTCCGGCAGCACCGTCAGCAGCACGGCCGCCAGGATCACGCCCACCTGCGAGCCCATGCCGCCCAGCACCACGATGGCCAGGATCAGCGCGGACTCGATGAACGTGAAGGACTCCGGGTTCACCATGCCCTGGCGCGCCGCGAAGAACGCGCCGCCGAAACCGGCGAACATGGCGCCCAGCGTGAACGCGGACAGCTTGATGCGCGTGGGGTTCAATCCCAGCGAACGGCATGCGATCTCATCTTCGCGCAGCGCTTCCCAGGCGCGCCCGACCGGCATGCGGATCAGCCGGGTCGAAACGAACAGCGTGGCCAACGCCAGCAGCAGCGCCATCAGGTACAGATAGACCACCATGTGCTGGTTCTGGAAGGTCCAGCCCATGAATTCATGGAACGTGGTGCCCCCTTCCGTGCTGGCGCGGCGCGTCATTTCCATGCCGAACACCGTCGGCTTGGGAATGCCCGAAATGCCATCCGGGCCGCCCGTCAACGTGTTCAGGTTGATCAGCAACAGGCGGATCATTTCACCGAAGCCCAGCGTCACGATCGCCAGGTAGTCACCGCGCAGCCGCAATACCGGAAAGCCCAGGATGAAGCCGAACAGCGCCGACATGGCGCCCGCGAACGGCAGCGCTTCCCAGAAGCTCCAGCCGCCCCAGTGGTACAGCAAGGCGTACGTATAGGCGCCCACCGCATAGAAGCCCACGAAGCCCAGGTCCAGCAGGCCCGCGAAACCCACCACGATGTTCAGGCCCAGGCCCAGCATCACGTAGATCAGCACCAGCGTGGCGATGTCCACCGAGCTGCGGCCGGCAAAGAACGGCCAGATCACCGCGATCGCCAACAGCAGCAGCGCAAGCGGCTTGTGAGTGCTGGCCGGCGCGGCCGGCAGCGTGGGCATGCTGGTCTTCAGCTTCTGGAACGGTTTGGCGATCCAGGGCCGCAGCAGCTGGAAGAAGAACACCACCGCAGCGGCAATCGCCACCAGGGACCAGTTCGACTCCATCGTGGTGCGGGCGCCCTGGCGGATCAGCTGCAGGCCGAAGACGGGGGTGACGATGACGGCCGTCAGCACGGCCGCCATCGTGGCGTTTTTCAGATTGTTGTTCGACATCAGACTTTTTCCACCTCAGGTTTGCCCAACAGCCCGGTGGGACGGAACAGCAGGATCAGGATCAGCAGCGAGAACGCCACGATGTCCTTGTACTGCGAGGAGATGTAGGCAGCCGCGAAGGTCTCGGCCAGCCCCAGCAGCACGCCGCCCAGCATGGCGCCGGGGATGCTGCCGATGCCGCCCAGCACTGCCGCGGTAAAAGCCTTGATGCCGGCCAGGAAGCCGATGAAGGGATTGAGCTTGCCGATGGTGATGGCGATCAGCACGCCGCCCACCGCCGCCAGGATCGCGCCCATCACGAAGGTGAACGAGATAACGCGGTTGGTGTCGATGCCCAGCAGGTTCGCCATGTGCATGTCCTGCGAGCAGGCGCGCGAGGCGCGGCCCATGCGGGAATACTTGATGAACAACGTCAGTCCGATCATCAGCAGCACCGTGACCACGATGATCATGATGCGCGAATACGGCACCGTCACGTCGAAGTCGGAGCCCATGTGGAACTGCACGGCGCCCGACACCAGCGATGGCACCGCCATGTCGCGCGCGCCCTGCCCCAGGGCCACCCAGTTCTGCAGGAAGATCGACATGCCGATGGCGGAGATCAGCGCCACCAGGCGGGGACTGCCGCGCACGGGCCGGTAGGCGACGCGTTCGACGCTGAACCCGTAGATGCCGGTGACGACAATGGCCACGACCAGCATGGCCGCGATGATGAACGGTATCGGCAAGCCGCTATTGGTGCCGATGGCCGTCAGGGTGACCAGGCCGACATAGGCGCCGATCATATAGATTTCGCCGTGAGCGAAGTTGATCATACCGATGATGCCGTAGACCATTGTGTAGCCGATGGCAATCAACGCATAGATCGCGCCCAGAGACAATCCGTTGAAGAATTGCTGGGTAAGTTGGGGTATGAGGTCGGACATTATTTCTCTTGCTCCAAATGGTTCCGGCCCCGGTGGTAAGACCCGGAGCCGGAAACCTGGGCGTATTTTATAAGGGCCTGGCATCTGCGCCTGCCGGCCGCACAGCGCTTTTGGCGCATCGCTACGCGGATTACGGCAGAACGAGGACGACAGGCCCTACACGCCGGCAACGCGCCGGCGGGATCGCGAGTTTACAGCTGGGTCTTCTTGCCGTCCTTATCCCATTTGTAGACGGCGAATTCGAAGTTCTTCAAATCGCCCTTGGCGTCGTACTCGACCTTGCCAATGCCGGTGTTGAACGTCGTCTTGTGCATGTAGTCGGCCACCTTGGCGGGGTCTTCGCCCACCGCGTTGATGCTGTCGGCCAGGATCTGCACGGCGGCGTACGCCGGCATCTGGAAGGCGCCGTCCGGATCGCGCTTGGCGTCCTTGAAGGCCTTCACGATGCTCTCGTTGCCAGGCAGCTTGGTGAAGTCGGCAGGCAG
This sequence comes from Achromobacter sp., assembly GCF_049647645.1. Classification (GTDB taxonomy): domain Bacteria; phylum Pseudomonadota; class Gammaproteobacteria; order Burkholderiales; family Burkholderiaceae_B; genus Achromobacter. The sequence goes on along the minus strand of NZ_JBARYB010000219.1, from coordinate 142,091 downwards.
CGTGACCAGCAGGCCGTCGATGGCCGGGCCGGCGATCGCCACCAAATCCTGGTTGGCGGTGCCTTCCGGACCCATGAATTGGACCTTCAGGCCCTGTTCACGCGACTGGCGCAGCAACAGGCCCAGTTCCGGGTGGTAGCCGCCGAAGTAGACCAGGTCCACGCCAGCCGCCTTGAGCTTGGTGATGATGGCCGAGTAGTCGCTGTCGCCGACGTTGATGCCTTCGAACATGGCAACGTTCACGCCTTCCTTGGCCAGGGAATCCTTGACCTGGGTGGCCACGCCCGAACCATAGGTCTGCTTGTCGTGCAGCACGGCGACCTTCTTGGGCTTCAGGGTCTTGGCGATGTAGCTGGCGGCGTACGGGCCTTGCTGGTCATCGCGGCCGATGGTGCGGAAGAAGAAGTGCGGCTTGATCGTGTCGGTGACCAACGGCGAAGTCGCGCCCGGGGTGATGCCGACAATGCCTTCTTCCTCGTAGACCTTCACGGCGGCCACGGTCACGCCCGAGCAGGCATGGGCCACGGCGAACTTGGCGCCGGAATTGACCACGCGGTTGGCGGCCGGCACGGCCTGCTTGGGTTCGCAGCCGTCGTCGATGAGGATAGGTTCGAGCTTCTTGCCTTTGACGCCGCCCTTGGCGTTGATGGTCTCGATCGCGGTCAATGCGCCGGCCTGGATCTGGTCGCCGTATTGCGTATTGGGGCCGGTCATGGGCTGGGGAATGCCGATCTTGATCGTGTCGGCGGCGTGCGCGGCGCCAGCCAAGGCAAGTGCCCCAAGCGCCATGGCTACCGGGGTAAGGCGATTCAGAAACTTCATGCGGAGTTCTCCAGCGAGGTTTTGAGCGGCTCTGTCCGACGCGGTTTATCGGTTGGGTAATCCGTTAATCCTCGTCGCCCGTCGCCGGCTTCTTGGGCAAAAACACGGTGTGGGCGGTATTCTGGAAGCAAGCCGCCATACTGTCACTGCGTGTAATCCCCAATATTTTGGCCAATGCCTTTAATCGTGACGGATGGCGGCGGCAAGCCCATGAAATCGCTGGAGAATTCGCAAGTAAACCTTAGTTAATATCTGGCGGGCCGCAAGAATTTATGCTTGAGCATAAATATCTGCGCAAATTAATACGCCGTTTAAAGACGCATTTAAATACAGTGCTTACGCAAGCCTTACGAATAATAATTAACGCGCGTAGTAATTCACCGCTTTGAAACAAGCAGGCGGGCCAACGACCCGCCCGCCCCTGCCGCATATTCAAGCATTGGCCGGTTTCGCCAGATTCCACATCAGCGCCCGGAACGGCGCCAGCATGCTGATATTGACCGCGAGCTTGATCGCCAGGTCACCCATCATCCAGGTCATCCATGGCGCGCCGGTGGCGGCAAAAGCGACGCTGAAGAACACCGCGGTGTCCAGGATTGCGCCGAGCACGCCCGACACCAGCGGCGCGCGCCACCAGCGCTGGTCGCGCAGGCGGTCGAACACCTGGATGTCGACCAGTTGCGCGCAGATATAGGCCAGGCCCGAGGCCAGCGCGATACGCGGCGAGGCGACCCATACCGATACCACCAAAGCGGCGGCAAAGCCGAACCAGACCACCCGACGCGCAGCCGACGGGCCGAACCGGCGGTTCAGCACGTCGGTAACCAGGAAAGCCACCGGATAGGACAGCCCGCCCCAGGTCAGCCAGTCGTTCAGCGGCACCTGGACCAGGATGTTCGAGCCGACCACCACCACCAGCATGCACAGCACGGCGATGGCAAACTGCGGCCGGCTCATGAGAGCGAAGCGCCGCGAGGCTGCGCTTGCGTCCGTGGCCGTCATTTCCCGAACTCCTCCGCCAGTTCGCGCGAGCGCTGCGCGGCGGCGGCCATGGCGTCTTCGACGATGCCGGCAAAGCCCGCCGCGCCGAAGGCATTGAGCGCCGCGGCAGTAGTGCCGCCCTTCGATGTGACGCGTTCGCGCAGCGTGGCAAGAGGCTCGGAGGACTCGGCCGCCAGGCGCGTGGCTCCGGCCAGCGTGCCCAGCGCCAGCTGCTTGGCCTGCTCGGCCGTCAGGCCGACCTTCTGGCCGCCCGCCACCAGCGCTTCCAGGAATAGGAAGACATAGGCCGGGCCGCTGCCCGACAGGGCTGTCACTCCGTCGAGCGCGGCGTCATCCGCGACCCAGACGACTTCGCCCACGCTGGACAACAATTGGGCAGCCAGATCGCGGTCGGCCGCGTCCACGCCGTCCAGGGCAGCCAGGCCGGTGATGCCCGCCCCCACCAGCGCCGGCGTATTCGGCATGCAGCGCACCAGGCGCTTGAACGGCGCCTCGGCCGTGCCCAGCCAGCCGGCCAGGGTGTCGGCGCGGATGCCGGCCGCCACGCTTACCACCAAAGTGTCTTCGCGCAGCCATTGACGCGTGGAAGCCACAACGTCTTTCATGTTCTGTGGCTTGACTGCGAACACCCACACGCGGCAGCCCGCCAGGGCCTCGCCCGGGCTCGTCGCGGTGGTCATGCCGCGGGCCTGCCAGGCGGCGTGCGAATCCTGGTTTATGTCAATGACATGGATGTTGCCGGCGGCGCATACTTTGCCGGCCAGGCCGGAGGCCAGGGCGGCTGCCATATTGCCGCCGCCGATGAAAGCAATCGAAAGTTCGTTTTTCATAGGAGACGATTGTAAACGGGAGTTCTTGTTGGGAAAAAAAAGAAAAAATGTTCGTTCGCGCCTGAAACGCGCAATTTGACAGGCGTTTAGAGTGATGTGAAAGTCACGGTTTTGTCACAAACAATTCATAAGGTGTCGTGTTTTCCGCGCCCGGACAACCCGGTCGCGTCACGCCCAACTGGAGGAACCTCTCTATGCGATCCCACCGTATTGCACTAACTTTTGCCGCCATCATGACGGCTTTCGCAGGCGCCTCCGCGCATGCCGCCACCGAGATCCAATTCTGGCACTCGATGGAAGGCGCGCTGGGCGACCGCGTGAACGGCCTGGTCGACGAATTCAACAAGAAGAACCCCGACTACCAAGTCAAGGCAGTCTACAAGGGCAACTACGGTGAATCCATGAATGCCGGCATCGCCGCGTTCCGCGCCGGCAATGCCCCCGACATCCTCCAGGTGTTCGAAGTCGGCACCGCCACCATGATGTACGCCAAGGGCGCCATCAAGCCGGTGCAGCAGATGTCGGAAGAGGCCGGCAACCCGATCGATCCCAAGGAATTCATCGGCGCCGTGGCCGGCTACTACTCGTCGCCCGACGGCAAGCTGGTGTCGATGCCCTTCAACAGCTCGACCGTGGTGTTCTACTACAACAAGGACGCCTTCAAGAAGGCCGGCCTGGACGCCGACAAGCCGCCCAAGACCTGGGAAGAGCTGGCCGCCGCCGGCCAAAAGCTGAAGGCCGCCGGCCAAGAGTGCGGCTACACCACCTCCTGGCCGTCGTGGGTCCAGCTGGAGACGTTCTCGGCCTGGCATAACGTGCCCTACGCCACCAAGGACAACGGTTTCGGCGGTCTGGACGCACGCATCGCCATCAACACTCCGCTGCACGTGCGCCACCTGGACAACCTGGCCAAGCTGGGCAAGGAAGGCATCTTCATGTACGGCGGCCGCGGCGACGAGCCGAACTCGCTGTTCATCAGCGGCAAGTGCGCCATGATCACCGGCTCGTCCGGCCTGCGCGCCAACATCGCCAAGAACGCCAAGTTCGAATTCGGCACCTCGACCCTGCCCTACTACGCCGACGTGCAAGGCGCGCCGCAGAACACCATCATCGGCGGCGCTTCGCTGTGGGTCTTCGCCAACAAGAAGCCCGAAACCTACAAGGGCGTGACCGCGTTCTTCAAGTTCCTGGCCAGCCCGGAAATCGCCGCCCGCTGGCACCAGCAGACCGGCTACGTGCCCGTCACCAAGGCTGCCTACGAGCTGACCAAGAAGGACGGCTTCTACGACAAGAACCCGGGCACCGAAGTCGGCGTCAAGCAGTTGAACGTCGAAACCACGGCCCAATCGCGCGGCCTGCGCCTGGGCTTCCTGCCGCAGATCCGTGAAATCGAAGACGCAGAAATCGAGCGCATCGTTTCGGGCAAGGTCAGCGCCAAGGACGGCGCCGAGAACATCGTCAAGCGCGGCAACGAACTGCTGGAAAAGTTTGAGAAGAGTGTAAAGTAACGCCCTTCCGAGACGCCGGCCGGGTCCTGTCAATCGGTATTTTCCATGCCGTAACAAGGACTTGGGCGGTTCAGCATCACGCAGTACAAGGCTTAAGGCCCTGCATTTTTAGGGCCTTAAGCCTCTCGTATTTTACGAAGGCGGTTTCAGGCGGCGGTTACTCCAACCGCCGCTTTTCTGTACCTTGGGTTCCCCCTATGGAAAAACGCGTTGTATTCGGGCACAAGACCTTGCCCTATCTGCTGCTCCTGCCGCAGATCATCATTACCGTGGTCTTCTTCTTCCTGCCTGCCGGCCAGGCCATGTGGCAATCGCTGCGGCTGGAAGATGCTTTCGGGCTGTCCTCCGAGTTCGTCGGACTGGACAACTTCAAGGAACTGTTCTCGCAACAGGCCTACCTGGATTCCTTCCGCGTCACCGCCGTCTTCTCGATCCTCGTGGCGGTGGTCGGGCTGGGCGTGTCCTTGCTGCTGGCCGTCATGGCGGATCGCGTCATCCGCGGCGCCGGGCTCTACAAGACACTGCTGATCTGGCCCTACGCCGTCGCGCCCGCCGTCGTCGGCGTGCTGTGGCTGTTCCTGTTTTCGCCTTCCGTCGGCATCCTGGCGGTGGCCCTGCGCCATGCCGGCGTCGACTGGAACCCGCGCCTGGACGGCAACCAGGCCATGACCCTGGTGCTGATCGCCGCGGTATGGAAGCAGGTTTCCTACAACTTCCTGTTCTTCCTGGCCGGCCTGCAGTCGATTCCGCGTTCGCTCATCGAAGCCGCCGCGATCGACGGCGCCAGCCCGTCGCGCCGCTTCTGGAGCATCGTGTTTCCGTTGCTCTCGCCCACCACGTTCTTCCTGCTGGTGGTCAACATCATCTACGCCTTCTTCGACACCTTCGCCGTGGTGGACACGACCACGCAGGGCGGTCCCGGCACGTCGACCTCGATCCTGGTCTACAAGGTGTACAGCGACGGCTTCCGCGGCCTGGATCTCGGTTCGTCCGCGGCCCAGTCGGTGGTGCTGATGTTCATTGTGATTGCCTTGACGGTCGTGCAGTTCCGCTACGTCGATCGCAAAGTGCAGTATTGATTTTGTCCGAGGCTACAAACAATGGTTGAACGCCGTCCCTGGCTGGATATTCTGGCCCACGTCATTCTGCTCTGCGGCGTGGCGATGGTGGCATTTCCGCTCTATGTCACTTTCGTCGCGTCGACCCAGACCGCGCAGGAAGTGGCTTCCGCGCCGATGTCCCTCATCCCCGGCAAGCATTTCGTCGACAACTACATGCAGGCGCTGTTTGGCGGCTCGTCCGGCGGCTCCTCGGGCGCGCCCGTGGGCCGCATGATGTACGTCAGCCTGATCATGGCGCTGGCGATTTCCATCGGCAAGATCGCCATCTCGCTGCTGTCGGCCTTCGCGGTGGTGTACTTCCGCTTCCCCGGCCGCATGTTCTTCTTCTGGATGATCTTCGTCACGCTGATGCTGCCGGTCGAAGTCCGCATCGCGCCCACCTACAAGGTCGTGGCCGATCTGGGCCTGCTCAACAGCTACGCCGGCCTGACCTTGCCGCTGATCGCCTCGGCGACCGCCACCTTCCTGTTCCGCCAGTTCTTCCTGACGGTGCCGGACGAACTGATCGAAGCCGCGCGCATCGACGGCGCGGGTCCCGTGCGCTTCTTCCGCGACGTGCTGCTGCCCTTGTCCAAGACCAGCATCGCCGCGCTGTTCGTGATCCAGTTCATCTACGGCTGGAACCAGTACCTGTGGCCGCTGCTGGTGACCACGCAGGAAGACATGTACCCCGTCGTCATCGGCATCAAGCGGATGATCAGCGGCGGCGACAGCGTGACCGAATGGAACATCACCATGGCCACCGCCATGCTGGCGATGATCCCGCCGGCGCTGGTCGTCATCCTGATGCAGAAATGGTTCGTCAAGGGTCTGGTCGACACTGAAAAGTGACCCCCACGCCGCGCCTTCGGCTTGCTGCCCCCTACCCGAACACGACTCCGAACACGAATAACTCATGGCTACTCTAAGCTTTCGCAACGTCAAGAAAACCTACGCCGGCAACATTCCTGTCATCCATGGCATCGACATGGACGTCAAGGACGGCGAGTTCATCGTCATCGTCGGCCCCTCCGGCTGCGGCAAGTCCACGCTGATGCGCATGGTCGCCGGCCTGGAAACCGTCACCAGCGGCGAAATCGTCATCGACGACAAGGTGGTCAACAACCTGGAACCGGCCGAACGCGACATCGCGATGGTGTTCCAGAACTACGCGCTCTACCCGCACATGACCGTGTTCGAGAACATGGCCTACGGCTTGAAGATCCGCAAGTTCTCCAAGGACGAGATCAAGAAGCGCGTGGACGTGGCCGCGCAGATCCTGGAACTGAGCCATCTGCTGGACCGCCGCCCGCGTGCGCTGTCGGGCGGCCAGCGCCAGCGCGTGGCCATGGGCCGCGCCATCGTGCGCGAACCCAAGGTGTTCCTGTTCGACGAACCGCTGTCGAACCTGGACGCCAAGCTGCGCGTGGCGATGCGCCTGGAAATCATGAAGCTGCACCGCCGCCTGGGCACCACCAGCCTGTACGTGACCCACGACCAGGTCGAGGCCATGACGCTGGCCCATCGCATGATCGTCATGTACCAGGGCGTGCCGGAGCAGATCGGCACGCCGATGGAAGTGTTCGAAAAGCCCGCCTCGACCTTCGTCGCCGGCTTCATCGGCTCGCCGCCGATGAACCTGATGGAAGTGAACGTGGCTGGCGACGGCACGGTACAGACGCTGGACGGCACTGCGCTGGACATTTCGCCGCTGCAGGTGCCCTCGCAGGTGCGCGGCCGCAAGATCATCATGGGCATGCGGCCAGAACACATGCTGCTGAACACCCAAGGCGTGCCGGCCGAAGTCGAGATGGTCGAAACGCTGGGCTCCGAGCAACTGGTCCACAGCCGCTGCGGCAAGTCCATGCTGGTCGTGCGCTGCACCACGCGCCAGTTGTCCGAGTCGTCGGCCAAGGTCGGCGACCGCGTCAGCCTGGGCCCGGATGGCCGCCATCCGCTGCACTGGTTCGAGGCCGACACCGGCCGCCGCGTGCAAGGCCTGTAAACGCATCCCCGGGCGGAACCGGCGGCGTCGCCCGCCCGGCTCCGCCCTGCTCATTTCCGGCCGGAAACGAGCTTTTCCCGATCAATACGAGTACGTCATCATGGTGCCTATGGTGTACTGCGCGCGGTCCTTCACGATGGGACTGTCCGCGGCGTCGCCATACAGGCGCCGCGCTTCCGCAGCCGTGGTCCACGACCAGGACTTGCTCAGCGGCACGGTCCAGGTCGCACCCAGGCCCACGCTTTCTAGACCACCCTTGGGCGTGTACTTGCGATAGCCGGACTTAGCCGACTGGTTGCCGCTCACGCCGTACCAGGTGCGCATGTAGTTACCGTCGCCGAAGGTGCCGGACAACGCCAGCGAGATCGCTCCGGCGCTGCCCTCGTACACCGTAGTGCTGGCTCCCAGATTGAACATGGTGTAGGCGCTGCCCACATCGCGGTTGTCGCCCTTCTTGAACGCGTGCGCCACCGTGGCCGACAGCGTCACCGGGCCCAGCGTGGTTTCGGCGTCCATGCCGATCTGCGCGCGGCTTTGGATGTCGCCCATGCCGCGCAGCTTGTCCGACCCCTGGAACCCCTTCTTGTGGTCCTTGCGCGAGGCGCTGGGCGCGAGGTAGAAGCGGAAGGTGCTGTCCAGCGCCTGCGTCTCCCAGCCCAGGCCATGGTCGGTGCCGAGGAAGAAGCCGCCGGGGCTGCGCACGCCCAGGCCGATGATGGGCACGGCGGAGTATTCGTCGCTGCCGCTGTAGCGCGGCGCGTAGCCGGCGCCCAGCGTGCCGTAGAACAGCCATTCGTCGGCCGCCCCTTCCCCGGTCGCCACCGTCAACCCGCGCGAACTGGCCCCGCGCTGGCCGTAGACGGAACTGTTCGCAGCGTCATCGGCCAGGGATAGTCCCGGGACTAAAGCCAGCAGGCATGCGGCGCCGGCGGCGCGCGTAAACAGGGAAGAACGGATTTTTCGCTTCATAACAGCTTCCAAGAAACGATGTTGAGGGGGGGTAAAACCGTAGAGCCGCAAGTGGCTCGATCTATGGGATGTCAGCGCCCTGCTTGGCCTGGCGCATCAGCGCCATCGCCATCGTCGACACCGAGGCCACCAGCGGTTCACTCGTGTCGGAATTGCTCATGACCAGTACCGCGAGCTTGTCTCGCGGCGCCACCACAAAGCGCGAATGAAAGGCTTCGGTAGCGCCGCTGTGCTGGCGCACGGGCGCGTCGGCGATCTCCTCGCCACAGGGCGCCGCCAGCCACGAGAGCGCCAGGCGGCATTCCAGCGCCAGCGCACCCTCCACCGTTTCCATGTCGAGCACGGCGCGGGCCGACTCGGCGTTCAGCACGCGGCGGCCTTGGTACAGGCCGTCCGCAAAGAGCATGCTGGAGAAGCGCGCCATCTCCGAGGTGCTGAGCCACAGGCCATCGGCGGCCTCATTGGGCTGCGACGCCTCGGTCCAGGGCGCGCCGCGGCGGTAGCCAGAGGCGCGCAGGTCGAGCATGCGGGGGCTGGGATGGAAGCCTGCGCGCGGCATGTTCAGCGGCTGCAGGATGGTGCGGCGCACATAGGTATCGAAGGGCTCGCTCGCCAGGTGCGCGACCATGTCGCCCAACAAGGCGTAGGCCATGTCGGCGCGCGCGCGCCCCATGGTGTCTTCCAGCGACCCCGGATGCACGGCCAACAGATTGCGGGCGGTAAAGGGATGCGCGCCCAGCCATTGCATGGCGCCGCGGCGCGGCTGGATGTCCCAGTCAGGCAGCGCCTGCGAGGCCGGCTGGTCCAGCGCCAGGCGCCCGTCATCGGCGGCGCGCAGCACGCCCGCCGCGGTGACGATCTTGGTGATGGTTCCTACGCGGTACAGCGTGTCGCTGGTCGCGCTGCGGTGGCGCAGGCGGTCGGCGTAGCCAAAGCCCGTGCTCCACACCACGCGCTGGTCGTCGACGATGGCGATCGACAGGCCCGGCACGCCGGACGCATCCATGTCATAGGGGATGCGCTGGGCCAGATAGCCGACGACTGCCTGGTAGTCGCCCTGAGCGATCGGAGGCGGCGTGTCGGGAGGCACGCCCTGGCAACCGCCCGCGGCGACCAGCAACATACCTACGGCAACCAGGCGGCTGAGGGAAAACATGGCGAGCGGCAATACCTCTGAAGAGAACTGCCGTCATGCTAGCCACGCGCGTAGTCGCGATCTTTCCCGCTTTGTATGGAGTTTGTGAAGATTGCGGCGGCGGTTTGTGAAGTTTGTTTACGTTGTGCCGCGCCGCGGCGTGGGAGCCTTCAGGCGGCCGTCCAGGCAAGCACGAAACGCGCGCCGCCCAGGGGGCTGTCGCTTGCCTGCACCGTGCCGTTGTGCCAACGGGCCACGCGGCTCACAATGGCAAGGCCGAGCCCCACTCCGCCCGTGCCCCGGTCGCGGCTTTCGTCCAGGCGAATGAAGGGCTCGAAAATGCGCTCGCGGTCCGCAGGCGGGATGCCCGGGCCGTCGTCGTCCACGATCAGTACGTACTCGCGCGCGCCCGGACTGATCAGGCTGACCTGGACCCGGCGGCCAGCGTGCCGGATGGCGTTCTGCAACAGGTTGAGCACGGCGCGCGTCATGTAGCGCTGGTGCAGATGCACCTCGGGCACCTGGCATAGCGCCACCTCGCAGCACACGCCCGAGACCCCAGCCTCGAACCCGGCGTGCTGCACCACCGAATCCAGCCAGCCGCGCGCGTCCTGCGCCTGCAGGGCGACGCCGTCGCCCTTGTGCTCCAGGCGGGCGTACATCAGCAATTCGGAAGCCATGGCATCCAGCTCGGCCACGTCGCTCTTCATTTCCTCGACCAGCCGCTTGCGCGCGGCCGGATCGTCCTCGCGGTCCATCATGTCCAGTTCGAACGACAGGCGCGCAATCGGCGTGCGCAGCTCGTGCGACACGGCGTTGGTCAGGTCGCGCTGGTTGCCCACCAGGGCGCTGATGCGGTCGGACATCTGGTTGAAGGTGTCGCCCAGGTTGCGGATGCTGGAATGGCGCGAGAGGCGCGCCCGGGCCTGCAGATCGCCCTGCCCCATGCGCAGGGCCGCGGTCTTCAGGGCCTCCAGGTCGCGCCAGATGGGTAGCGCCCACACCAGCATGAAGGCGCACAGCAGCAGGCCCAGCGCGGAATACACCGCAGCCATCAGCCACGGCCCGATGGAGGGTTCGGGCGGCAGCTTGACTTCCAGCCATTGCCTGCCCGGGCCGGGAATCGCCGCCACGAAGGTCTGCTGCTTGTCACGGACGAAGAAGCTGCCGGAATCCACCATCGCGCGCTCGTCCTCGGTGGCCCCATAGCTGTCGGCATCGACCACCTTGAGCGTCAGGCCGTAATGCGGCGCCAGCGCGTCGCGCACGTGCGCCTCGCGCTCGGCGGGCGGCACGCCGCCCAGTTCCTGCACCAGGCTGTGGATCTGGCCTCGCACCGCTTCGCGTGTGTAGGCATCGCTGACCGGCTCGAAGAAGTAGTTGGCGGACCTGTCCACCACTTCGTTGGAAATGACGAAGCCCACCGCCAGCACCACGAACAGCCGCAGGACAAACTTAAGCATCACCGCCCTCGTGCGCCTTGGGCGAGAACAGATAGCCCTTGCCCCACACGGTCTTGATGCGCGCGGGGTCGCGCGGATCGTCGTCCAGCTTGCGCCGCAGTTTGCTGACGCAGACGTCGACGCTGCGGTCCAGCCCGTTGAACTCGATGCCGCGGACCGCGTTGAGCAGGTCGTCGCGGGTCAGCACCTGGCCGGCCTGGCTGGCCAGCGCCCAGAGCATTTCGAACTCCATCGTGGTCAGGTCCACTTCAGAGCCGGCATGGACCACGGCGCGCGTGCGCCGGTCTATCACCAGGGGACCGAATTCCAGGCGCTCCGGCGGTTCGTCCAGCTGGCTGTGCCGCCGCAGCAGCGCCCGGATCCGCGCCAGCAGCACGCGGGGTTCCACGGGTTTGATGACGTAGTCGTCCGCGCCTGACTCCAGGCCCAGGATCTGATCCAGGTCGTCTTCGCGCGCCGTCAGCATCAGGATGGGCGCCGACGAAAAGGCGCGCAGGTCGCGGCAGACCTGCAGGCCGTCCCTGCCCGGCAGCATCAGGTCCAGGATGGTGATGGCCGGGTCATGCCTGCGGAAAGCTTCCACCGCGTGATCGCCGCGGTAAGCCTGGGCGACATTGAACCCGTGCTGCTCCAGGAACTGCGCGATCAGGCGCGACAGTTTCGGATCGTCTTCGACTAACAAGGCCTTGGTCATGGTGTCCAGACAGAAAAGTGAGGTCGATGGCGCCGCATTCTACGCAATCGCGACGGACGGGCGTTCGACCGGGACGCCTTCCGCCGGTTCCCCCACCTGGCGCAAGAACGAAAAAACCGGGCCGGAAGACTGTCGCTTCCGGCCCGGTTTGCCATGGAACGCCAAGTGGTTCCGCCCGTGTCGCGGGCCGCAGGCCCGCTCGCGGACTTACTTGTAGACGGTCTTAGAACCATCCTTGTGCCAGGTGAACACGTCGAACTCGAAGTTCGTCAGGTCGCCTTGTTTGTTCCAGGACACCTTGCCGATCGGCGTGTCGAAGGAGTTGGCGTGCAGGTATTTGGCGACCTTGGTCGGGTCGTCGCTGCCCGCGCCCTTGATGCCGTCCGCGATGACCTGGGTGGCCGTGTAGGCGGTCATCTGGAAGGCGCCACTGGCGTTGCGCTTCTTGGCTTCGAAGGCCTTGACGATGTCGGCGTTGGCGGCGTTCTGGGTGAAGTCGGCCGGCAGCGTCAGCAGCATGCCTTCGACGGCGTCGCCGGCGATGGCATTGATGTCGGGGTTGCCCGTGCCTTCCGGACCCATCCACTTGGCCTTCACGCCCTGTTCGGCCGCCTGGCGCAGCAGCAGGCCCATTTCGGGGTGGTAGCCGCCGTAGTAGACGAAGTCCACGCCCTGGCTCTTCAGCTTGGTGATGACGGCCGAGTAGTCGCTGTCGCCGGCGTTGATGCCTTCGAACACGGCGACGGCCACGCCGCCCTTCTCCAGGTCGTTCTTGACCGCGGTGGCGATGCCCTGGCCGTAGGACTGCTTGTCATGCAGCACGGCGACCTTCTTGGGCTTGATCTTGTCCAGGATGAACTTGGCCGCGGCCGGGCCTTGCTGGTCGTCGCGGCCGATGGTGCGGAAGATGAACTCGTAGTTCTTGCCGTCGGTCAGCGCCGGCGACGTGGCCGACGGAGTGACCATGACCACGCCTTCATTGTTGTAGATGTCGGCAGCGGCGATGGTGGCGCCCGAGCACACGTGGCCCACGACGAAACCGATCTTGCTGTTGACGACGCGGTTGGCGGCGACCGGGCCTTGCTTGGGTTCGCAGCCATCGTCGATCACGACGGTTTCCAGCTTCTTGCCGTTGATGCCGCCGGCGGCGTTGATGCGCTCGACCGCGGTATCGACCCCTTCACGGACCATATCGCCATACTGCGTGACCGCGCCGGTGGTGGGGCCGACGACGCCGATCTTGATGGTTTGCGCTTGCGCTCCCGAGGCAAACGCCAGACCGGCCGCAACGCCCAGCGCTGCGATAACCGGGGTCAGACGAAATACTGGCTTCATGTGTGGACTCCTCTAATGATTTGTAATCGTTAGTTTTTTGCACCGTGGCGGACGCCGGATCATCTCCAGGCCAAGCATGCCTGCTGGACTGCCCTTTGCAGGGGTTTCGGCCCCGGTCACGCCCGGTTGCATTGCGATTGCACGGCAAGCATACACTGAAAAATCACCCCTTTTAGGCCAGTTTCGGACCACTTTGATACGCGTCTGATTATTGCGCTGCGGCATTCTTCGCCGCCCGCCCTTATGCCCGCCAGCGTATATGCAAAAGACGATTTATTCGTTTGCGTTACTAAGGCCGCGCGGCATCATGGCCGCCATGAGACTCCAACCGATCATCGTTCCCGGATGGAAAAACTCCGGCCCCCAACACTGGCAATCGCGCTGGATGGCCTTGCTGCCACATGCGCGCCGCGTCGAACAACGCGACTGGGAACATCCGGCCCCAGGCGAATGGATCGCGGCGCTTGCCACCGAAGTGAATGAGGCCCGCAGCCCCGTCCTCCTGATAGCGCACAGCCTGGGCTGCCTGATCAGCGCCGCGCTGCCGGTGCCGCTGCGCGCCAAGGTCGCGGGCGCCCTGCTGGTGGCGCCGGCGGACGTTGAGCGCGCAGGGGCGCCTGCCTGCCTGAAGGACTTCGGCCCGATCCCGCGCCAGTCCTTGCCATTCCAGAGCGTGGTGGTGGCGAGCGACAACGATCCCTATTGCCAGCTGGAACGCGCCCGCGCTTTTGCACGCGATTGGGGGAGCCGGCTGGTGGTCGTGCCGGGCGCAGGCCACATCAATGCCGACAGCGGCCTGGACGACTGGCCGCAAGGCTTGAAACTCTTGGGCGCGCTACGGCGCCGAGCGGTATGGCGCGTGACGCCGCCGCCCGAGCGTATCGCGCCCATACCGGCGCGCCCGCTGTCGCATCAGGCTTGAACCCGGTCCGGGCGCTGGATGAAAAAACGGAGCCGCGAAGCTCCGTTTTTTCATGCGGCGGCCGTCGCTGTCATTGCAGCAGGCTGCGCAGCATCCAGGCGTTCTTTTCGTGCACGTCCAGGCGTTGCGTCAGCAGATCCGCCGTGGGCTGGTCATTGGCGGCATCGGCCTTCTCGAACGCCGCGCGCGCGGTCTTGGCGACGGACTCGTTGGCGGTCACCAGCAGGCGCACCATTTCCAAGGCTTCCGGCACCGAGTCCGGCTCGGCGATCGAGGACAGCTTGCCGAATTCGCGGTAGGTGCCCGGCGCGTAGTGGCCCAGCGCGCGGATGCGCTCGGCGATGCTGTCCAGCGCGTTCCACTCTTCGGTGTACTGGGTCATGAACATCAGGTGCAGCGTGTTGAACATGGGCCCCGTGACGTTCCAGTGGAAGTTGTGCGTCATCAGGTACAGCGTGTACGAGTCGGCCAGCAGCTTGGACAATTCGCCGGCGACGGCGGCGCGGTCCTTGTCCGAGATACCGATGTTGATGCGCGGAACGCTGGAGGTCTTCTTGGGGGACTTGGCCATTGCTAGCTCCTAGGAATGAATGTGCGAAACAAGGATAACACTGCAAATACGGCGAAATGCCGCAATATCCGCCGCTACGATCAATAAGTCCTGCGACCTTTTGACGCGGCGCAAGCCGCGCGCTCCAGGCCGCGGGACAGCGGCCTGGAACTCAATCCTGCACGGCCGCGACCTCGTCGGTCAGCATCTTCACACCCGGCAGCTCGCAGGCGTAGACCGCCTGCGCCAGCGCCTCGATGGCGGCCAAGCGGGGGAAGCTGCGGCGCCAGGCCAGCACCACGCGGCGCTCCGGCACATGGCCTTCAAACGGCAGATAGCGCAACAGGCTGTTGGACGGCGGCTGCTCGGGCACCGCGGTCACGGGCAGGACGGTCACGCCTATGCCGGCCGCGACCATGTGGCGGATGGTCTCCAGCGAGGAGCCCTCGAAGGTGCGCTGGATGCCGTCGCTCGCAGCCGAGAAACGCGACAGTTCGGGGCAGACTTCCAGCACCTGGTCGCGGAAGCAATGGCCGCTGCCCAGGAGCAGCATGGTCTGCTGCTTCAGGTCCTGCGCGTCGATGGATACGCGCCGCGCCAACTCGTGGTCATTGGGCACGGCCACGATGAAAGGCTCATCGTAGAGAGGCTGCATGACCAGCCCGGCCTCGGGCAACGGCAAGGCCATGATGGCGCAGTCGATCTCGCCCTGGCGCAGCAGCTCGACCAGGCGCACGGTGAAGTTCTCCTGCAGCAGCAGCGGCATCTGCGGGGTGCGGCGGATCTGCACCGGCACCAGCCGCGGCAGCAGGTACGGGCCTATGGTGTGGATCACGCCGACGCGCAAGGGGCCTGCCAGCGGGTCGTGTCCCTGGCGCGCAATTTCCTTGATGCTGGCGCTTTCTTCCAGCACTTTCTGCGCCTGCGCCACGATGCGCTGGCCGATCGGAGTGACGCCGACCTCGGCGCCGCCGCGCTCAAACAGCGTCACGCCCAATTCGTCCTCCAGCTTGCGTATCGCTACCGAGAGCGTGGGCTGGCTGACGAAACAGGCCTCGGCCGCCCGGCCGAAATGCCGTTCGCGCGCGACGGCGACGATGTACTTGAGTTCGGTGAGAGTCATGGTGGACTACGCCCCCGGGGGTTATGCCCCAGCCTCGTGGCTGGCGCTTGCTAGATTAAGGTTGGCGGCTGCTTGCATGGTCAGGTGCGCAGGAAATCCTCGCGCCCGCGCATCCAGCGCGCCAGATGCGCCTCGACCGCCGCCGGGTGTTCGGCGCGCAGCCAGACCGCGGCGTCGCGCGCGTCTTCGGCAATGGCCGCGTCCGTTTCCAGGTCGGCGAAGCGCAATAGCGCCATGCCCGACTGGCGCGTGCCCAGGAATTCGCCCGGGCCGCGCTGTTCCAGGTCGCGGCGGGCGATTTCGAAGCCATCCGACGTTTCGAACATGGCCCGCAGACGTTCCCGCGCCACTTGCGACAGCGGCGTCTGATAGAGCAGCACGCATACCGATTCGGCGGTGCCGCGCCCTACCCGGCCGCGCAGCTGATGCAGCTGGGCCAGGCCAAAGCGTTCTGCGTGCTCGATCACCATGAGCGAGGCATTCGGCACGTCCACGCCGACTTCGATAACGGTGGTGGCGACCAGCAGGTCCACTTCGCCATCGCGGAAAGCCTGCATCACGGCGGCCTTCTCGGCCTGCGGCAGCCGGCCGTGGACCAGGCCGATGCGCAGGTCCGGCAGGTCGACCCGCATGCCTTCGTAGGTATCGACGGCGGTCTGGAGCTCCAGGGCCTCGCTTTCCTCGACCAGCGGACAGACCCAGTAGGCCTGTTGTCCGCCGCGCGCGGCCTGGGCGATGTGGGCGATGACTTCCACGCGCCGCGCGTCCGACACCAGCTTGGTCAGGACGGGGCTGCGCCCCGGCGGCAACTCGTCGATGACGGAAACGTCCAGGTCGGCGAAGAAGGTCATGGCCAGCGTGCGCGGAATCGGCGTCGCGCTCATGTTGAGCTGATGCGGCACGTTGCGGCCGCGCACGGTTTCGCCCTTGCGCGTCAGCGCCAGGCGCTGCCCGACGCCGAAGCGGTGCTGCTCATCGACGATGGACAGGCCCAAACGGTGGAACTCGACGTTGTCCTGGATCAGCGCTTGCGTACCGACGATCAATTGCACACTGCCGTCCGCGGCAGCCGCCACCGCTGCGCGGCGCGCCTTGGCGGCGAGGCTGCCGCTCAGCCAGGCGACGTTCACACCCAGCGGCTGCAGCCACGACACCAGCTTGCGGAAGTGCTGCTCCGCCAGGATTTCGGTGGGCGCCATCAGCGCGACCTGGGCGCCGCTGGCGATGGCCTGCGCCGCGGCGATAGCCGCCACCACGGTCTTGCCGCTGCCGACGTCGCCTTGCAGCAGGCGATGCATGGGATACGGCTTGGCCATGTCGGCGGATATTTCCTGAACCACGCGTTCCTGCGCGCCGGTCAGCTTGAACGGCAGCGCTTCGTATAACCTGGCCACCAGGCTTCCGGGCTCGGTGCGCGCCGGCAGCGATTCGGCTTCCTTGACGCGTCGGGCAGCGCGCGCGGCGGCCAGCGACAGCTGCTGCGCCAGGAGTTCGTCGAACTTGATGCGGCGCCAGGCCGGATGCACGCGGTCCAGCAAGGCCTGCTCGGATTCGCCCTGGGCCGGCGTGTGCAAGGCGCGGATGGCCGGCTCGAACGGCGGCAGGTCGTAGCGGGCCCGCGCCTCGTCGGGCAAGGTGTCGGACAGGTCGGCGCGGTCCAGCGCCTGCGCGATGGCGCGGCGCAGGGTCAGCTGGGGCAACCCTTCGGTGCTGGGATAGACAGGAGTCAACGCAGTGGGCAGCGGCGCGTCGGCATTGGTCATGCGCGGGTGCACCATCTGGCGCCCGAACAGCCCGCCGCGAACTTCGCCGCGCGCGCGCAGGCGCTTGCCGACGCTGACTTGTTTCTGCTGGCTGGGGTAGAAATTCAGCCAGCGCAATTGCAGTTCGCCGCTGTCGTCCACCAGGGTGGCGGTCAGTTGCCGCCGGGGCCGGTAGAGAACCTCGGATTTGGTGATCTCGCCCTCCACCTGCCCGGCAAAACCGGGCCGCAAGGCGCTGATCGGGACGATGCGGGTTTCGTCTTCGTAGCGCAGCGGCAGATGCAGCACGAAGTCCTCGGGCAGCACCAAACCCAGGTTACGGAGCTTGCGCTCCGTATCCGTCATCGCTTTGCCAGCGCCTTTGTTGTCGGCGCCAGATCGCTTGGAAGCCGCGGTTGCGGCCGGCATGGAGAAACGAACCTCGGGATTGAAAAGTCCGGGTGGGCTTTACAGGACCAGAATCGCTTCGACTTCGAACTGCGCGCCCTTGGGCAGGCTGGCCACGCCGATGGTGGAGCGCGCCGGGAACGGCTGGGGAATGATCTCGGCCATGATGGCGTTGGCGGCCGTGAACTTGCCCAGGTCGGTCAGGAACAGCGTCAGCTTGACCACATTGTCCAGCGTGCCGCCGGCGGCCTTGATGACTTCCTGCATGTTCGCGAAAGCCTGACGCACCTGGGCATCGAAGTTCTCGGAAACCAGATCGCCAGTGCCCGGCTCCAGGCCGATCTGGCCCGAGAGGTACACAGTCTTGGTGCCGCTTACGGCAACCGCTTGCGAGTAAGGGCCTACCGCGGCGGGCGCGGAGTCGGTATGGATGATTTGCTTGCTCATGGGCGGAATCCTTCGAAAGACGGATAGAAACTACAACTATCGAAGTGTATCGAGCAATAGACTTTTGCGAAAGTAGCTGAACGCCTTAGGGTGGGTGCAGGACTGAATATGGGCCGGTCCCGCAAAGGCTGAATCAGCCAGGTTCCAGGCCGGCTTCGTTATAATCACCAGACTATCCCGCAGGTTCTCAGATAAGGCGCTTTTCTTGAAAAACAGCACCCTGCAAGCCAAGTTGGACTACTGGGAAAAGGTGCGCCGTTTGAACTACGCGGCCAGCATGCGCCTGGAAGGCTACCCGCTCACACCCGCCGACGCGAAGCGCGAACTTCCTTCGCGCGAGGCCGTGTTGCGCGCCTATCGCAAGCCTGCCTGACATTGGACAAGTACGGCACCGGACAGGATCCGTACTGCTATCCAGGCAGCTACTCGCTGCGTAACCGGCTGGACATCCGGGACGATGCGCGGCTCGCGCAGGCTGAGCAGGATCTTTCCGAGATCGCCGTCAGCCAGCTCGAGTTTTCCCTGCCTCCCTACGACCTTGCTTACCTGAAGCAGCTCCATCGCGCGCTGTTTCAGGATCTCTACGACTGGGCGGGTGAGCTGCGCACCATCGATATTGCAAAAGGCGGCACCCGCTTCTGCAACACACCCAGAATCGAACCCGAGGCCAACAAGATCTTCGCGGCCCTGGCACAAGCCCACTGGTTCATCGACCTGCCGCGTGACGCCCTGATAGCCGCTGTCGCTGTCGCCTATGGCGACCTCAACATGATTCATCCCTTCCGAGAAGGAAACGGCCGCGCCCAACGCCTCCTGTTCGAGCACCTTATCCTCAATGCGGGCTACGAGATCGGTTGGTGGCCAGTGACGCAAATGGAATGGGTCGACGCCAACATCGCGGCCGTGCTCTGCGACTATGCA
Organism: Achromobacter sp.; assembly: GCF_049647645.1. Taxonomy (GTDB): domain Bacteria; phylum Pseudomonadota; class Gammaproteobacteria; order Burkholderiales; family Burkholderiaceae_B; genus Achromobacter. Next base: position 123,115 of record NZ_JBARYB010000219.1, on the reverse strand, counting down.
CCGCTGCAGGCCGTGTTCCAACGCTGCGTCGGCCAGCGGATAGACGGCTAGCGCGGCCCAGCCAAGCTCGGGCTGTCGATATCCCCCCGATGCTCCCGCAGCAAGTCATACAAGGCCTGCGCCGCGACCGACAGCGTGCGGCCCTTGCGCCGCACCAGGTAGAGCGGCCGGGTCAGGGCCTTGCCTGCCAGCGGCACGATGCGCAGGTCGGCGCCGCCGAAATGGAACAGCGTCATCGCCGGCACCACCGAGATGCCCAGGCCGGCGCGCACCAGCCCCGTCGCCGTCGCCAGGTGCTCCACCTCGAACACGGGCGCCGGCGCGTCGGCGCCCAAGGCGGCATCCAGGTGCTTGCGCACGCTGCTGCCCCGCGCCAGCTGGATCATGGGATAGCGCAAGATGTCGCGCAGCCGGGCCTTGCCTGCGTCCGCCAGCGGATGGTCGGCGCGGCAGACCAGGAAATAGCGGTCCGCATGCAGGAACTCGCTGTCCAGGTCGTTCATGTCCGGCCGTCGGGAAGCCACCGCGAAATCCACCTGCCCTGCCTGCACCAGGTCCAGGCAGGGATCCAGCAAAGCATCCCGCAGGTCCACCGTGATGCCTGGATAGGCCTCGCGAAAACGCGCCAATAGCCCCGGCAGCCAGCCTGCGGCGAGCGAGGGCAAGGCCGCCAGCGCCACCCGCCCGCGGCGCCTTGCGGCATGATCGCGCAGGTCTTCCATCACCAGGTCCATGTCGGCCAACAGCCTGCGCGCTGTCGCGTCCAGCACCTGGCCTTCCGCCGTCAGCTCGACATGGCGCGTGTTGCGGTCGAACAGGCGCAAGCCGGCGCTGTCTTCCAGCTGGCGGATCAGGGCGCTGAAGGCCGGCTGCGTCAGGTGGCAACGCTGAGCCGCCCGGGTGAAGTGTTTTTCTTCGGCCAGGGCCACGAACGCGCGCAATTGCCGGGCAGATAGATTCATGGCTTTTTTCTATGAATTGATCCGATCTTTCTATTTTACTGATTAGCGGCGGATGCCTATAGTGAACTCAGATACCCCGATCCAGCACCGAATCCGTATGCCACTATCCCCCCTCTACATAGGCTGCGCCTCCGGATTTTCCGGCGACCGCAGTGACGGCGCCGCCGCCGTGGTTCGTACCTTGATCGCCCGAGGCGGCGGCGTGCTGATCTACGAAACGCTGGCCGAACGCACGCTGGCGCTGGCCCAGCTGGCGCGTAACGCGGATCCGGAGCGCGGCTACGAGCCCTTGCTGGACGAGCTGGTCGGCCCCGTGCTCGGCGACTGCCTGCGCCACGGCATCAATATCGTCGGCAACTTCGGCGCGGCGAACCCCGCCGCCGCAGCCAGACGCATTGCCGCGCTCGCCCGGCAACAAGGCCTGCCCGCGCCCCGCATCGCGGTGGTGCACGGCGATGCGCTCGCGAGCGGTGCGCAGCGGGAATTGCTGCGTCAACGCCTGGGCGGCGCGCTGGACGGCTTGGACGTGGTCAGCGCCACCGCCTACCTCGGCGCCACCGAGATCGCGGAGGCGCTGGCTGCCGGCGCGCAGGTGGTGGTGGCAGGCCGCGTGTCCGACCCCTCCCTGACGCTGGGCCCGGCCCTGGCGCACTTTGGCTGGGCCATGGACGATTGGCCGCGCCTGGGCCGCGCCACCATGGCCGGCCACATGCTGGAATGCGGCTTGCAGGTTACCGGCGGCTACTTCTGCGTGCCGGGCCTCAAGGACGTGCCGGACGTGCACGCTGCGGGCTTTCCCATCGCCGAGATCCATGCCGACGGCGAGTTCGTGATCGGCAAGGCAGACGGCACCGGCGGCATGGTCGACGCGCGCACGGTCAAGGAACAGCTGCTGTACGAAGTGCACGATCCCGCGCGCTACCTGACGCCGGACGTCGTCGCCGACCTGAGCCTTGCCACAGTGGCCGACCTAGGCGGCGACCGGGTGGCGGTGCGCGGCATCACCGGCCATGCGCGTCCCGATGAACTCAAGGTCAACGTTTGCTACCACGGCGGCTGGCTGGCCGAGGCCGAGATCTCCTATGCCGGCGTGCAGGCCGAGGCGCGCGCGCGCCTGGCGGCCGACATCGTGCGCAGGCGCCTGGACCCGGCGCTGCGCCTGCGCGCTGACCTGATCGGCGCCATCAGCATCCTGGGCGACGATGCTGGCGAAATGCTGTCCCGCCAGCCCGACGTCCATGGGCGCGACGTGCGCCTGCGCATCGCCGCCGAACACATGGACCGCAAGCTGGCCGAGAGCGTGCTGCGCGAAGTCACCGCGCTCTATACCTGCGGCCCGGCCGGCGGCGGCGGCGTGCGCACCGCGCTGCGGCCGCGCCTGAACATGATGTCCTGCACCCTGCCACGTGGCGCCGTGCCCAGCGGCTGGACCTTCCTGGAGGAAGCCCCGCAATGAATCCGCCGCTGATCGCGGTCCCCTTGTACCGCCTGGCCCACAGCCGCTCGGGCGACAAGGGCGACATCTCCAACCTGAGCCTGATCGCCTGGGACCCTGAATGCTACGAGGTGTTGGCCGCCCAGGCCACCGAAGCCCGCGTCGCCGCCTGGTTCGCCTACCGCCATCCCCGGCGCGTCACCCGCTACACGCTGCCCACGCTGCACGCCATGAACTTCGTGCTTGAAGGCGTGCTGGACGGCGGCGTCAACGATGCCCTCAACCTGGACACGCACGGCAAGAGCCTGTCCTTCAGATTGCTGGACATGACGGTCGAGGTCAGCCCGGCGCTGGCTGGCCGGCTGCCAGACATACCCGGCGACCGCCCCGCGGCCGCCTGATTTCAATTCCTATAAGAACCCCACAGGAGACACACATGCGCATTGCTACCAAAGGCCGGCTGGCCTTGCTGCTGGCCGCCGCCCTGCCCTTGAGCGCCATGGCCCAGTTCCCCGCCAAGCCCATCACTTTCATCGTGCCGTTCGCGGCCGGCAGCGCCACCGACCAGATCGGCCGGGCCATCGGCCAGGGGGTCACCGAACAGACCGGCCAGGCCGTCGTGATCGAGAACAAGCCCGGCGCCAGCGCGATGATAGGCGCCGCCGCCGGCGCCCGCGCCGCCCCCGACGGCTATACGGTGCTGATCACCACCAATACCACGCACGCCGCCAACGAACATCTGTACAAGACGCTGACCTACAACCCGGTCAAGGACTACGCGCCGCTGACCCTGCTGGGCAAAGGCGGCCAGATCATGGTGGTGAATCCCGGTTCGCAGGCCAAGACCGTCGACGACTTCCTGGCCCAGGCCAAGCAGTCGCCCGGCAAGCTGAGCTTCGGCAGCGGCAGCTCCAGCAGCCGCATCGCCGGCGAGCTGCTGCAGCAGATGGCGGGCGTGCAGCTGCTGCACGTACCGTACAAGAGCAACCCGCTTGCGGTCACCGACCTGTTGGGCGGCCAGATCGACATGATGATCACCGACACGGCTACCGGCCTACCCCAGGTCAAGTCGGGCAAGCTGCGCGCGCTGGGCGTCACCGGCCTGGCGCGTTCGCCGCTGGCGCCGGACGTGCCCACCATCGCCGAAGCCGGCGTGCCGGGCTATGAAATGGGTTACTGGTTTGCCGCCTATGCGCCGGCCGGCACGCCGCCGGAAGTCATCAAGCGTCTGAACGAGTTGCTGGTCAAGGCCACGGCAAGCGCGCCGGCCAAGCAGTTCTATGCGCAGACGGGCACTGACGCCGCCAGTTCCACCCCGGACGAGCTCGCGAAGTTCCAGCAGGCCGAGTCGAAGAAATGGGGCGAAATCATCAAGAAGGCCGGCATCCAGCCTGAGTAGGCCGGAACAGCCGGGGGCGGCGGTGTACCGGCGCGCCGCCCCGCAGTCCTGCGCGGCGCGAATACACCACCGCCCTCTGACCCGCAAACAGACCTGCTTGAAACCTCGGTGCCGTCCTCTCAGAAAGTGCCGGGATAGGCGCCGCCGTCGGCCAGCACGTTCTGGCCGGTGACGTAACCCGCATGGACGCTGCACAGGAAGGCGCAGATGGCGCCGAACTCCTCCGCGTTGCCAAAGCGACCGGCCGGTATCGCCGCCTGGCGTTGGGCGCGCACGGCTTGCGCATCCTGCCCCGTCTTGGCTGCCGAAGCCGCCAGGGCCGAGCTCAGCCGGTCGGTGGCGAATGCGCCCGGCAGCAGATTGTTGATCGTGACGCCGCGCGCCGCGATGTCGCTGCGCGCCACGCCCGCCACGAAGCCGGTCAAGCCGCTGCGCGCGCCGTTGGACAGGCCCAGGATGTCGATCGGCGCCTTGACGGCGCTGGAAGTAATGTTGACGATGCGTCCGAAGCCGCGCTCGGCCATGCCGTCCACCGTGGCCTTGATCAGTTCGATCGGCGCAAGCATGTTCGCGTCGATCGCGCACAGCCACTGCTCCCTGCCCCAATCCCGGAAATCCCCGGGCGGCGGGCCGCCCGCATTCGTGACCACGATGTCGTAGTCGCGGTGCGCGGCGAACACGGCCTCACGGCCTTGCGGCGTGGTGATGTCGGCCGCCACGGCCTTGACGAAGGCCTTGCCGTCCGGCCGCGCCTGCAGCAGCTGCTGCCGCGCGGCCTCGAGGGCGTCGGCGCCGCGCGCGACGATCACCACGTTGACGCCTTCGCGCACCAGGGCCAGCGCGCAGCCATAGCCCAGGCCCTTGCTCGCGCCGCCCACCAGCGCGGTCCTGCCGGTAATGCCCAGATCCATTTCTTGCTCCCTGTCGTTGTTTGCAGTCCATTGACGCATGCCGGATTTCCCGATCAGCGCCTTGAACGTTGCATTGTCGCGCTTCATCAGCGCCGTGTACGCCTCATGGAAGGCGGTGTGGCTGCACTTCGCGCCTGTGCCGTATAGCGCCAAAAAACAAAAACCCATCGCATCGCCGCGATGGGTTTCTGGTTTGGGGCCTGCGCCGGGACTTATTTGTCCACGAATGCCCGCTCGACCACGTAGTCGCCCGGCTGGCCCACGCCCGGCGACACCGTGAAGCCGCGCTTGTCCAGCATGGCGCTGATATCGGCCAGCATATGCGGGCTGCCGCAGATCATGGCGCGGTCGGTTTCCGGGTTGATCTGGGGAATGCCGATGTCTTCGCACAACTTGCCGTTTTCCATCAGTTCCGTGATGCGGCCCTGGTTGCGGAACGGTTCACGCGTGACCGTCGGGTAGTACACCAGCTTATCGCGTACCACATCGCCGAAAAACTCGTTGTTCGGCAGCTCTTTTTCGATGAAGTCGGCATAGGCCAACTCGCTGACCCAGCGCACGCCATGCACCAGGATGACCTTGTCGAAGCGTTCGTAAATGTCCGGGTCCTTGATGATGCTCATGAAAGGCGCCAGGCCGGTGCCCGTGCCGAACAGGAACAGGTGCTTGCCCGGCTTCAGGTCGTCAACGACCAGCGTGCCCACCGGCTTGCGGCTGACCAGGATGGTGTCGCCTTCCTTCAGATGCTGCAGGCGCGACGTGAGCGGACCGTTCTGCACCTTGATGCTGAGGAACTCGAGGTTCTCTTCATAGTTGGCGCTGGCGATGCTGTAGGCCCGCAGCAGGGGCTTGCCTTCAACTTCCAATCCGATCATCACGAAGTGGCCATTGTGGAACCGCAAGGCCGAGTCACGCGTCGTGGTGAAGGAAAACAGGGTGTCGTTCCAGTGGTGCACGCTTAGTACGCGCTCAGTGTTGAAAGCAGCCATGTCGTATCAAATTAGGGCGACCGCCCCGGGCAATGCGCCCGGCTTGTGCCGCTGGGTCATTCCGTGCCGCAAAAAAGACGCGGCCGGCATTAGGGTTGACCCTATTCTACAGGGTCTCGATGATAACTGCTCTCATTATTCCGTAATACGCTTATGCCGTATTGATGGGGATCAAGCCTTAAGTCCGCCTGACTTACTAGTAGTTGAACGCCGCTTTGCTTCCTGTTATCGTCGCGTTCTCATTTGATAATCATTTTCGTTAGCAGACCGTTTTGAGCAGTGGAAGGCCTGGACATCCGGGATTTCCACTGCAGCCCTAGCCGGAGCACCTCCTCATGAACAAGCGTCCCCAATTGAATTCGCTGCTGCGCGCCCTGGCGCTGGCCGGCGCCGCCGCCTTCACCGTGTCGGCCAACGCCGCCGAGGAAGTCAGCCTCTACACCACTCGGGAACCCAAGCTGATCCAGCCGCTGCTGGACGCCTTCACCAAGGAAAGCGGCATCAAGGTCAATACGGTCTTCGTCAAGGACGGCCTGCTGGAACGCGTCAAGGCCGAAGGCGCCAAGTCGCCCGCCGACGTCCTGATGACCGTGGACATCGGCAACCTGCTGGATCTGGTCGACGGCGGCGTGACTCAGTCGGTCAAGTCGCAAACCCTGGAATCCGTCATTCCGGCCAACCTGCGCGGTGCCGACGGCAAGTGGTACGCCCTGTCGCTGCGCGACCGCGTGCTGTACGTGGAAAAGGACCTGAAGCTGGAAGCCTTCCGCTACGAAGACCTGGCCGATCCCAAGTGGAAGGGCAAGGTCTGCATCCGTTCGGGCCAGCATCCCTACAATACCGCGCTGGTCGCCTCCATGATCGCGCATGACGGCGCCGAAGCCACCGAAAAATGGCTGCGCGGCGTCAAGGCCAACCTGGCCCGCAAGGCCGCCGGCGGCGACCGCGACGTGGCCCGCGACATCCTGGGTGGCATCTGCGACATCGGCCTGGCCAATGCCTATTACGTGGGCCACATGAAGAATGCCGAAGCCGGCACCGACGCACGCAAGTGGGGCGATGCCATCAAGGTCATCCGCCCGACCTTCGCCAACGCCAAGAGCGGCGGCACGCACGTGAACGTCAGCGGCGCAGCCGTGGCGGCCCACGCGCCCAACAAGGCCAACGCGATCAAACTGCTGGACTACCTGGTGTCCGAACCCGCCCAGGCCATATATGCGCAGGCCAACTATGAATACCCCGTCCGCAAGGGCGTGAAGCTGGACCCCGTGATCGCCAGCTTTGGCGAGCTGAAGGTGGACCCGCTGCCGCTGACCGAGATCGCCAAGCATCGCAAGCAAGCCAGCGAACTGGTGGACAAGGTCGGTTTCGACAACTGATAAGCCCGTGGCACGCCACGCCTTGCGGCGCGGCGCGACCATGTGGCAGTGACACACGCGCGGGCCGCGCCCAGGCCAGCGCGTAGGGCCTGCTCCCTTTTCTGGAGGGAGCAGGCCTTGCCATTGATGCAATCGACTTGAAGCATGCACACTGATTCTTTGCCGCGGCCGCTGCGTCTGCGCTGGACTGAACGCGGGGCCGGCTGGCTGGCCGGCGCCGCCCTGATCGCGCTGGCCGTCTTGGCTCCCGTCCTGACGCTGGGCTGGTGGGCGCTGGGCGGTGATCTTTCGCATTGGCAGCATCTGGCCAGCTATGTGCTGCCTCAGGCGCTGGCCAATACAGCCTTGCTGCTGGCCGGCGTGGGCGTGTTGGTCACGCTGCTGGGCACGGGCGCGGCCTGGCTGGTGACCGCCTACGACTTCCCCACCCGCCGCGTGCTGACCTGGGCGCTGCTATTGCCACTGGCGGTGCCGACCTACATCATCGCCTTCGCCTATCTGGACCTGCTGCACCCGATAGGCCCGATCCAGAGCGGGATCCGCGCGGTGCTGGGCTACGACAGCCCGCGCCAGTTCCGCCTGCCGGACCTGCGTTCGATCTACGGCGCGATCTTCGTGCTGGGTTTCGTGCTGTATCCCTACGTCTACCTGAGCACCCGCGTCATGTTCATGACGCAGGCCGCGAGCCTGCTGGAAGCGGCACGCACGCTGGGCGCCGGACGCGTCGCCGTGTTCTTTCGCGTGGCCCTGCCCCTGGCCCGGCCCGCCATCGTGGTGGGCGTGAGCCTGGCGCTGCTGGAAACGCTGAACGATATCGGCGCCTCCGAATTCCTGGGCGTGCAGACGCTGACCGTGTCGGTCTACACCACCTGGGTCACGCGTTCCGACCTGGCTGGCGCGGCCCAGATCGCGCTGACCATGCTGGCGATCGTGATCGGGCTGATCCTGCTGGAACGCCATGGACGCAAGCGCCAGCGTTACGCCAACACGCAGCGCATGCGCCCGATGCAGCCGCGCCGCCTGCGCGGCACCGCTGGCGCCATAGCCGCAGTACTAGGCTGGATCCCGGTGCTGGCGGGTTTCGTCGCGCCCGCGCTCTACCTGATCGTGGAAACCTACAAGCGCATGCATCTGGTTGGCGGCGTGTCGCAGCAACTGCTCAACGGCTTGAGCAATACGCTCATCGTGGCCTTCAGCGCCACCATCGTCACTTTGCTGTGCGGACTGATCGTTGCCTGGGCCGGACGCACGCTACGCGAAAGCTCGGGCTTCAACCCCGGCCGCGCCTGCGCGCGCATCGCCAGCCTGGGCTATGCGGTGCCCGGCACGGTACTGGCTATCGGGCTGCTCACGCCTTTCGTCTGGATCGACACCGCGGTCGCCAAGGTATTCGGCGGCACCGGCCTTTTCCTGATGGGGTCGATGGGCGCGCTGGTCTGCGCCTACGCGATCCGCTTCCTGGCGATTTCAACCGGCGCGCTGGAAGCCGGCCTGGCCCGCATCCCGCCGTCGCTGGAGCAGGCTTCGCGCCTGCTGGGCGAAAGCTCGGCCGGCACGCTGCGCCGCGTGCATCTGCCGCTCCTGCGCCCGGCACTGGCGGCCAGCGCCCTGCTGGTGTTCGTGGACGCCATGAAGGAACTGCCTGCGACGCTGCTGCTGCGGCCCATGAATTTCGACACGCTCGCCACCTGGCTCTACGCGGAAGCCGCCCGCGGCACCTATGAAGAAGGCGCCGTCGCGGCGCTGGCCATCGTGTTGGCCGGCCTGTTCCCCGTCATCCTGCTGGCGCGCACCAATCTGAAAATGGGACATTGATCACCGTGCCCGATCTGTTAGAACTCGATCACCTTTCCCTCGCCTACGACACCCCGGCGGGACTCAAGCCCGTGGTGCAGGACCTGACGCTGGGCCTGCCCGTCGGCCATATCGGCTGCCTGCTGGGCGAGTCCGGCTGCGGTAAGACCACGGTGCTGCGCGCCATTGCCGGCTTCGAGCCGGTACGGGCCGGACGCATCCTGCTGGACGGCACGGTCATCTCCTCGCCCGCCGTGCAGGTGGCGCCCGAGCATCGCCGCGTGGGCATGATGTTCCAGGACTACGCGCTGTTTCCGCACCTGTCGGTTGCGCTGAACGTGGCCTTTGGCCTGCGCAAGTTGGCCCGCCCCGAGCGCGCCCGGCGGGTCGAGGAAATGCTGGAACTGGTGGGCCTGGCGCATGCCGCCAACAGCTATCCCCACGAGATTTCCGGCGGTCAGCAACAGCGCGTGGCGCTGGCGCGCGCGCTGGCGCCCTCGCCCGACCTGCTACTGCTGGACGAACCGTTCTCCAACCTGGACGTGGACACGCGCGAGCGCCTGGCGTTCGAAGTGCGCGACATCCTCAAGACCACCGGCCATACGGCCATCCTGGTGACGCACAACCAGGCGGAAGCCTTCGCCATCGCCGACCGCATCGGCGTCATGTCCCAGGGCAGCATCGCGCAGTGGGATACGCCCTATAACCTGCACCATCATCCCGCCAGCGACTTCGTGCGCGATTTCATCCGCCGCGAAGCGCTGGAAGAGCGGCGCGAGCAGGCCTACGCCCGCGGCCGCTGAGTCTGCGCCGGCCGCTCAGTCGGCCGACAGCTTCACCTTCTGCGACAAGGCCTTGAAGGCCTCGTGCTGGCTTTGGGTCAGGCGTTCCACTTCCTGCGGCGTGGAACCGTAGGGCATGAAGCCGGCCTGCTCCAGCTTGGTCTTCACTTCCGGCAAGGCCAGCGCCCATTGGAAGGCTTCGCTCAGGGCACGGGTCACCTCCGGCGACATCTTCGCCGGGCCATAGACCGCGAACCACGGATCCACCACGGCAGCCTCGTAACCCAGCTCGGCCAGCGTCGGCACGTCCGGCAAGGCCGGCGCGCGCTTGCTGCCGGTCACCGCCAACGCATGCACCTTGCCCGCCTTGATGTGCGGCAGCGACGCCGGCAGATTGTCGAACATTACCGGCAGGTGCCCGCCCAGCAGATCGTTCAGACCCTGCGCGCTGCCCTTGTACGGAATGTGCTGCATGCCGGCGCCGGTCAGCTGGTCGAACATCACGCCGGCCAGATGCATGGAGGTACCGGTGCCCGGCGTGCCGAACGAGGTGCCCGGATGCTGCTTGGCGTAGGCCACCAGGTCCTTGACGCTATCGACCTTCAAGGCCGGACCGACCTCCAGCACCACGGTGGACGCGCCCAGCATGCTGACGCCCGTGAAATCCTTGGTGGGATCGAACGGCATGGACGGGTAGACGAAGGGGTTTAGGGCGTTCGTGGAAATCGCGCCGAAGCCAATGGTGTAGCCGTCGGGCGCAGCCTTGGCCACGGCGTCCATGCCGATGTTGCCGCCTGCGCCCGGGCGGTTTTCGACGATGACAGGCTGGCCCAGCTTTTCGGCCACTTTCTGGCCAGCCGTGCGCGCCACCAGGTCGGTGGTGCCGCCCGCCGTATAGGGCACGATGAAGGTGATGGGCTTGGCCGGATAGCCGGCGGCGAGCGCGGCCGATGCGCCCTGGATCAGCGCCAGCGCGGCCAGGCCGCGCAGCGCATTGAATGTGTAGCGATGCATGATGTCTCCATCCCGGTTTGTTGTTGGGTCGGGAGGCGCATCATACCGCCGGCCGCGCCGCGCTTGCGCGGCCGGTGTGCGTGCAACTTCAGGCGCGCGGCTCGGGCAGCGGGATGTATTCGGTCTCGTCGCCCGGCACGATCTGGTCGAAGCGGTTGCGCTGCCAGTCCTGCTTGGCCTGTTCGATGCGGTCCTTGTTGCTGGAAACGAAGTTCCACCACACGAAGCGCGGGCCATCCAGGGGCTCGCCGCCGATCACGGCAAAGCGCGCCGCGGTCTTGGCGCGGATCTGCACGGGCCGGCCGGGCGCGAACACGACCAGGCGGCCGCTTTCGAACTCCTGGCCGTCGATCTCGACCGTGCCTTGCGCCAGATAGGCGGCGCGCTCTTCGTGCTCAGCCGGCAACACCGTGGTCGCGCCGGCCTGCAATTGCAGGTCACCATAAAACAGCGGCGACAACGTCTTCACCGAGGACGTCTTGCCGAACAGCGAACCCGCCACCACCTGGGCGCGCACGCCCTCGCCTTCAACGACAGGCTGCGCATCCAGCCCGTAGTGGGTGAAGCCCGGATCGGTCTCTTCATGCTCCTTCGGCAGACCCACCCAGATCTGCAGGCCACAGAGGCGCTGCACGCCCTGGCGGCTTTCAGGCGAGGAACGTTCCGAGTGCACGATGCCGCGGCCGGCCGTCATCCAGTTGACCTCGCCAGGCAGGATGGTCTGGGTATTGCCCGCGCCGTCGCGGTGCACCATGGACCCTTCGTACAGGTAGGTCACGGTGGACAGGCCGATATGGGGGTGCGGGCGCACGTCTATGCCGCTACCGGGCGCAAACTCGACCGGACCCATGTGGTCCAGGAAGACGAACGGCCCGACGGTGCGGCGCTGCGCGGACGGGATGGCGCGGCGCACGGAAAAACCGCCCAGGTCGCTGGTGCGCGGCACCACGACGGATTCAATCTGGCTTTCGCCGGCTTCGGACAAGGTGGACATGATCAGACTCTCCGGGTTGTGGGGCCAATAGCCATCTTAAGGCCTGCCGCTTGCATGGAAAAAACAAGGCGGGCGGGCTTCATCAGCCCGCCCGCCCAGGGTCGTTACGCCAGGTCGAACACCAGGACTTCGGCATTCTTGCCGCCCGAGAGCTCCACACGGGTCTCGTCGGTGATGGCGAGCGCGTCGCCGGCCGAGAGCTCGACACCGTTGACCGTCAAGCTGCCGCGGGCCACATGCACCCAGGCGCGGCGGCCAGCGGCCAATTCCAGCGCGGCGGACTCGTCGCCATCGAACAGGCCGCCGTACAGACGCGCGTCCTGATGGATCTTCATCGAACCGTCAGCGCCATCCGGCGACACCAGGGCCTGCAACCGGCCACGCTTCTGCTCGTCGCTGAAGCTGCGCTCTTCGTACTCCGGCGCGATGCCGGCGACGTCGGGCTCGATCCAGATCTGCAGCATGTGCGTTTCGCGGTCCGACAGCGGATTGAATTCCGAATGCATCACCCCGCGGCCAGCGCTCATGCGCTGCACGTTGCCGGGCTGGATGGTCGAGCCGCTGCCCATGCTGTCCTTGTGGGCGATCGCGCCGTCCAGCACATAGGTGATGATCTCCATGTCGCGATGGCCATGCGTGCCGAAGCCGCGGCCGGCCGCGATGCGGTCATCATTGATCACGCGCAGGGCGCCGAAGCCCATGTGGGCCGGATCGTAGTAGTTGGCAAAGGAAAAGGTGTGAAACGAGTCCAGCCATCCATGGTTGGCGTGACCCCGTTCAGCAGCGCGGCGAGTGGTAAGCATTGCGGACTCCTGTTTCAATAATGTGAATGGTTGTGCAGCCTGCTTTCATCACCCTCGTTTTGAGGGGAGCCGCTGCACCACCGGCATGAGTGATATTGTGCGCGTGCGCCCTCGCCTGTTTGGCGCTATATTTTGACGGAACCATTCAAATTTTTTGAATGCTTATTTCAGGCGCATCCATGCAAGCGATTACCCCCGAACTGCTGATCCTGGTGGACGCCATCGCGCGCCACGGCAGCTTTGCCAAAGCGGCCCGCGAACTCGGCAAGGTGCCCTCGGCGGTGACCTATTCCATCCGCAAGCTGGAAGACGGGCTGGACGTGCTGCTGTTCGACCGCTCGGGGCACCGCGCGCTGCTGACGCCGGCGGGCGAAACGCTGCTGAAGGATGGGCGCCACGTGCTGCAATCGCTGGACGACCTGGCGTGCCGCGTCAAGCGCATCGCCACCGGCTGGGAAGTGGAATTGCGCATCGCGGTCAGCGCCGTGCTGCCGTGGCGGCCGCTGTACGATCTGATCGAGGAGTTCCAGGCGCTGGGCAGCGCCACCACGCTGCGCTTTTCCAGCGAAGTGCTGAGCGGCAACTGGGACGCGCTGACTTCCGGCCGGGCCGATCTAGTCATCGGCGCGGGCGCCGCCGGCGAACCCACCGGCCCGTACCGCTCGCAAGCCATCGGGCAATCGCAATTCGGCTTCTGCGTGGCTGCGCACCATCCGCTGGCGTCCTTGCCGCAGCCGCTGAGCCGCGGGGACATCACGCGCTACTGCGCGGTGGTGGTGGCGGATACGTCCCGCAACCTGGCGCCGCAGACCCGCGGCATCCTTGCTGAACAGCCCACGCTGGTCATGCCCACCATGCAGGCGAAGATAGACGCCCAGGTGCGCGGCCTGGGCTGCGGCTACCTGCCGCTGACGCTGGCCGCGCCCTATCTGGCGCAAGGATTGCTGGTGGTATGCGAGACGGATGAAGGCATGTCCCTGACGGAACACCTGGCCTACGCCTGGCGCTCCGAGCCCCCAGGCGAAGCCTTGAAATGGTGGCTGCAGAAATTGAAGTCGCCGCGCCTGTGCGAGAGCCTGCTGGGGATGGGATAAGGCGCGCGGCCGCGCACCCTATTCGTCTTCGATGCCCAGCTCGCGCAGCTTGCGCGTGATGGTGTTGCGGCCTATGCCCAGGCGTGTAGCCGCTTCCACGCGGCGGCCGCGGCTGGCGTCCAACGCGCTTTGCAGCAGGATTTTCTCGAACTGGCGCGTCAGCGTGGCCATGACCGCGGGCTCGCCGCGCTCCAGCCGGTACTGCGCGTCGCGCACCAGGGAATCCTGCCAGTTGCGCGATGAATCGTCGCCCACGGGCGCCGCGGCCTGCACCACCGTACCCACGCCGGCCATGGGCGCGGCGGGACGCGCAAACGCCAGGCTAGGTTGTTGCTGGTGCTCCATGGCGCGGATTTCCGGCGGCAGATCCGCCGGTTCCACCGTCTGGCCGGGAGCCATCACCGTCAGCCAGTGACAGAAGTTCTCCAATTGGCGCACGTTGCCCGGAAAATCGAACTTGGACAGCACGGCCAAGGCTTCCGGCGTCAGGCGCTTGACCGGCACACCCAGCGCACGGGCGCTGGACGTCAGGAAGTGGCCGGCCAGGGCCGGGATGTCCTCGACCCGCTCGCGCAAGGGCGGCAGGCGCAACCGGATCACGTTCAGGCGATGGAACAAGTCCTCGCGGAACAGGCCCTGCTCCACGCGCTGCTCCAGCGGCTGGTGGGTGGCGGCGACGATGCGCACGTCGACCCGCACCGGCTGCGCCCCGCCCACGCGGTAGAAACTGCCTTCGGCCAGCACGCGCAACAGGCGCGTCTGCAGCTCGATGGGCATGTCGCCGATTTCGTCCAGGAACAGCGTGCCGCCGTGCGCTTCCTCGAAGCGGCCGCGGCGCAGATTGTTGGCGCCGGTGAACGCGCCGCGTTCGTGGCCGAACAGCTCGGCCTCCAGCAGGTCGCGCGGGATGGCCGCCGCATTCAGCGCCACGAAGGGACCGCCGGCGCGCACGCCATGGCCATGCAGGGCGCGCGCCACCAGCTCCTTGCCGGTGCCGGACTCGCCCGTGATCAACACGGTGACCTTCGATTGGGCCAGCCGGCCAATTGCCCGGAACACTTCCTGCATGGCGGTGGACGAGGACTGCGTCATCATCCAGCGTTCATTGTTCTGCGCCGACTCGCCTTGCCCTTCAGGCCCTTCCGGCTGGGCTGACTCCTGCATGGCGCGCTGGATCAGCGCTACCGCCTCGTTCACGTCGAAAGGCTTGGCCAGGTAGTCGAACGCGCCGCCCTGGAAGGCGGATACGGTGCTGTCCAGGTCCGCGAACGCGGTCATCACGATCACGGGCAGGCCGGGATGGCGTTCCTTCAACTGGCGCAGCAGCTCCAGTCCGTTGCCGCCGGGCATGCGGATATCCGAGACCAGCGCGGCGGGCGCTTCCGCGGCCGGCTTGTCGCGCGACAGCGCGTCCAGCACGTCGGCAGATTGGGAAAAGCTGCGGGTGGGGACCCCGGCGCGCGCCAGGGCCTTTTCCAGGACCCAGCGGATGGCCTGGTCATCGTCGACGATCCATACGGGTTTCATCAGAGTGCAGGCTCCATCGGAAGGACCAGGCGGAACTCGGTGCGGCCAGGCCGGGATTCAAATTCGATGATGCCGCCGTGCTGCTGCACGAAGTCCTGCGCCAGGCTCAGGCCCAGGCCGGTGCCTCCGGCCCGGGCCGTGACCAGCGGATGGAAGATGCGGTCGCGGATCTGATCCGGCACCCCGGGACCGTTGTCGATGATGGACAGCACCAGCGCCAGGCGGTGCTGCCGGTGGGCCAGCATCACCTGCCGCGCCACGCGCGTGCGCAGCGTAACCACGCCGGGCTCGGTTTGCGGGCCTTGCGGCCGCGCCACCAGTTCCTGCGCGGCATTGCGGGCCACATTCAGGACGGCCTGCATCAGGCGGGCGGCATCGCCCTTCAGATCCGGCACCGAGGCGTCGTAGTCGCGCAGCAGCGTGACGTCGTTGCGGAATTCAGCCTGGATCAGCGCGCAGACGCGCTCGCAAATTTCATGGATATTGACCGGCCGCGCATTCAGCGGCACACGTTGCGGGCCGCTCAGGCGGTCCACCAGCGCCTGCAGGCGGTCGGCTTCGGAAATGATGACCTGGGTGTACTCGGCCAGTGCCGCGCTGGGCAGCTCGGCTTCCAGCAGTTGCGCGGCGCCGCGCAGGCCGCCCAGGGGATTCTTGACTTCATGCGCCAGATTGCGCAGCAGTTCGCGGTGGGCCTCGATCTCGTCAACCAGCCGGTGGTTGCGATCGGCCAGCACGCGTTGCTCGATCTCGCGAGTTTCTATCAGCACGGGCCAGCGCTGGCCCGTCAGCCCGACGGTCGTTACGGAAACTTCCACGGATTCGGCGGCGCGGCGCAACGAGGCCAGTTGCCTGACGTCGGCATAGCGTCCGGCGGCGGCGCGGTCGATGGAGGATTGAATGTTTTCCGGACTGTCGAACAGCGTGGCGGCGGATTGGCCGCCCAGTTGCTTGCGCGAGCGGCCGAACAGATCTTCGGCGGCCGCATTGGCGTATTCGATATGACCGCGTGCGTTGACCAGGAAAACGGACGTGGCTAGCAAATCGAGAGCTTCTACATTCATTTTCTACATACCCGAATGTGAGGGGAAGGCGGAACGCGACGGCGGCGCCGGAACCGGGCGCCCTGCCCGCCGGGCTATTGCACCTGGCGGGCAGTACGTCGAACCGCGACCTGGAAGTGCGCGTGGTGCGGGCCCTGGTTTCTGCCTACATCGCGCGACCTCCAGCTGCAGCCTCAGCGCATCAGAGGCTGTAGTACATGTCGAACTCGACCGGGTGCGGCGTCATGCGCAGACGGTTCACGTCGCCCATCTTGAGTTCGATATAGGCGCTGAGCATGTCGTTGCTGAACACGCCGCCGCGGGTCAGGAACTCGCGGTCGTTGTCCAGGGCTTCCAGCGCCTGCTCCAGCGACGCGCAGACGGTCGGGATCTTGGCGTCTTCTTCCGGCGGCAGGTCGTACAGGTTCTTGTCGGCGGGATCGCCGGGGTGGATCTTGTTCTGCACGCCGTCCAGGCCAGCCATCATCAGGGCCGAGAAGGCCAGGTACGGGTTGGCCAGGGGGTCCGGGAAACGCGCTTCGACGCGGCGGCCCTTCGGATTGCCGACGTACGGAATGCGGATCGAAGCCGAACGGTTGCGGGCCGAGTAGGCCAGCTTCACGGGCGCTTCGTAGTGCGGAACCAGGCGCTTGTACGAGTTGGTGCCGGGGTTGGTGATGGCGTTCAGCGCGCGGGCGTGCTTGATGATGCCGCCGATGTAGTACAGCGCGAATTCCGACAGGCCGGCGTAGCCGTTACCCGCGAACAGGTTCTGGCCGTCCTTCCAGATGGACTGGTGGACATGCATGCCGGAGCCGTTGTCGCCGACGATGGGCTTGGGCATGAACGTGGCGGTCTTGCCGTAGGCGTGGGCCACGTTGTGGATCACGTACTTGACGATCTGCGTCCAGTCGGCGCGCTGCACCAGCGTGCTGAACTTGGTGCCGATTTCGAGCTGGCCGGCGCCGGCCACTTCATGGTGGTGCACTTCGACCGGCACGCCCATCTGTTCCATCAGCAGGCACATTTCCGAACGCATGTCCTGGAAGGAGTCGACCGGGGGCACGGGGAAGTAGCCGCCCTTGACGGTGGGACGGTGGCCAGTGTTGCCGCCTTCGAATTCCAGGCCCGAGGACCAGGGCGCTTCTTCCGACTTGATCTTGACGAAAGTGCCGGACATGTCGCTGTTCCAGGTCACGCCGTCGAAGACGAAGAATTCGGGTTCCGGACCGAAGTAGGCGGTGTCGCCCAGGCCGGAGGACTTCAGGTAGGCTTCGGCGCGCTTGGCCAGCGAGCGCGGGTCGCGGTCATAGCCCTTCAGATCGGACGGTTCGACCACGTCGCACGACAGGATCAGGGTCGGCTCTTCGCGGAACGGATCGAGGTTGCCGGTGGACAGGTCGGGGATGAGCAGCATGTCGGAGGCTTCGATGCCCTTCCAGCCCGGGATCGACGAACCGTCGAAGGCCTGCCCGCTTTCCAGCTTGTCTTCATCGATCTGGCTGATAGGCACGGAAACGTGGTGCTCACGGCCAATCGTATCGGTAAAGCGGAAATCCACGAATTTGACTTCGTTGTCGGCGATCTGTTTCAGGACATCTTTCGGGCTTGCCATGTCATCTCCATTAGATAAAAAGGTCGAGGGCTTTGCCCGTCGATTGGCATAAAAGAAGGAAGCAATAAGCGTGCCAGGTTTTACCCCCGGGATTCCCCGGGGAAGGCAGGCGGGTCACGGGAAAATGTAGCACCATAATGGTGCAAATAGTGGGGCATGCTGGCCCCACTATGGTGCATGCACGCTACAGGAACATTTCCTGCAGATCATTGAGAAATCTCCAGCCCAGCGGGGTCGCCCGCAGACGGGTGGGATCGGCGTCCAGCAGGCCGCGCTTGGACGCTGCCTCCAATTGGTGCGCAATGGCGGCCAGCGACAGGCCGGTGCGTTCGTTGAAGGCGGTGGCGGCGACGCCGTCCTTCAGGCGCAGGGCATTCAGCATGAACTCGAACGGCAGTTCGTCCGGGCCGACCTGGCGGCTTTCGGCGATGTGGCTGCCGTCACGAGTCATGGCGGCCTGCATCCACGAGTCTGGACTGCGCAGCCGCGCCTCGCGCAGGATGCGGTCATGGAAGGAGAGCTTGCCATGCGCGCCCGGCCCCAGGCCCAGGTAGTCGCCGAACTCCCAGTAATTCAGGTTGTGGCGGCAGCGGGCGCCGGGCTTGGCATAGGCCGAGACCTCGTAGCGGGACAGCCCGGCCGCAGCCAGTTCGGCTTCCACCGCGTCCTGCATGGCCGCGCTGGTGTCGTCGTCGGGCAGGTCCTCGGGCGGGAACTTGGCGAAGACGGTATTGGGTTCCATCGTCAGGTGATAGAGCGACAGATGCTCGGTGCCGAAGGCCACGGCTTGCCGCAAGTCGGCCACACAGGCCTCCAGCGTCTGGCCGGGCAAGGCGAACATCATGTCCAGGTTCACGCGCGCGACGGCGCGCTGCGCCATCTCGATCGCCGCCCGGGCCTGGGCGCTGTCATGGATGCGGCCCAGCTTCTTCAGCTGGGCGTCGTCGAAACTCTGGATTCCCAGCGAGAACCGCGTCACGCCGCTGGCGGCGTAGTCGCGGAAGCGCCCGGCCTCGGCCGTGCCGGGGTTGGCTTCCATCGTGATCTCGGCGTCGGGCCACAGGTTCAGACAGGCGCGCAACATCGCCAGCAGCTCGTCCAGGCCCTCGGACGACAGCAGGCTGGGCGTGCCCCCGCCGATGAAAACCGACACCACCTGCCGCCCCCAGATGGAAGGCAGCGCCTGTTCCAGGTCGCTGCGCAGCGCATCCAGATAGGCGCGCTCCGGGATCTCGCCCGGCGCCGCGTGCGAGTTGAAGTCGCAATAAGGGCATTTGCGCACGCACCAGGGCACATGCACGTAGACCGACAGCGGCGGCAGGCTGGTCAGCGTGGCGCCGGCCGGCAGCTTCAGGCGCGACGGCTGCGCGCCCATGTCGTTGCGGATGGGAATGATGATGGACATGCGTAATTCCTGGACTGGGCGCCACGCGGCGCCCTCGTCAAGCCTGGCTCAGCTTGCTCAACAGTTCGCGCAGCGCGCGGGCGCGGTGGCTGCGCTGGTTCTTTTCCTCCGGGTCCAGCGCCGCGGCGGTCAGGGCCTGGTCGGGCAGATAGAAATGCGGGTCGTAGCCAAAGCCGTTGGCGCCTTCGGGCTGGTCGATGATCTCGCCATGCCACAGGCCTTCGCCGATGAGCGGGCGGGGATCGTTTTCGGAGCGCACCAGCGCCAGCACCGCCACGTACCAGGCGCTGCGGTCGGCCACGCCGGCCAACTTGCGCACCAGCAGTTCGTTATTGGCCTGGTCTGATTTTTCGCCGCCATGCATCTTGGCATAGCGCGCCGAATACACGCCGGGCGCACCGTCCAGCGCCGCCACGCACAGGCCGGAATCGTCGGCCAACGCGGGCAGTCCGGTCAGGCGGCTGGCATGGCGGGCCTTGGCCAGCGCATTTTCGACGAAGGTGACGTGCGGCTCTTCGGCTTCGGGCACTCCCAGTTCGCCCTGGGGCACCAGTTCTATGCCCAGAGGCGCGAACAAGGCAGAGAACTCGCGCAGCTTGCCGGCATTGTTGGAGGCCAGCACGACGCGGCGCAGGGAATCGGGAATCTTGGGAGCAGTCATGGGCAAATTGTATAGGGCGCGGGCCGGATGCGCCGCCGCCGGGGCGGGATACCCCGCTCGCAGGAAGGATATGCCCTGGGCCGGGGTTGACAGTGATGCGTACCCTAATTGAAGATGGCGCGCCCGTCGTCGACGCAACAACGCCGACATATTTTCTTGTCAATATGATCAAACTTGTCACTGATAGTATCTGAACGCACCGGCGATGGACCCCATTCACGCTTTGCCCCGGCCGGTAGCGGCCCGCGCGCCCTCATCATCCCTGGACAGCGCGTCAGCGCACGTGAGCCTGGCCGGCATCCTGCGCGAACGGCTGTTGCGCCCGCGCTTCCAGCCCGTGGTCGATCTTTCGCACAGCCGCATCTACGGCCATGAAAGCCTGATCCGCGGCCCCGCCGACACCGCTTTGCACTTCCCCGACGCGCTGTTTGCCGAGGCCCGCCGCCAGGGCCTGCATCCGCAGCTGGAACTGGCCAGCTTCCGCGCCGGCGCCCAAGGCTTTCATCAGCACGACGCCGCCGGCATGCTGTTCCTGAACCTGTCCGGCTCGGCGCTGCTGCATTACTGGACCCTGTGGGGCGAGGAAATGCCCCAGCGCCTGCTCAAAGACTGCTCACTCGCGCCGTCCAGCATCATCGTCGAGCTCACCGAGCAGGATCCGCTGTCCGAGCACATGGCGGAGCTGTCCAGCGCCTTCGCCTGCCTGCGCGAGCATGGCATGCGCGTTGCGCTGGACGACTACGGCGTGGGCAACTCCAATCTGCAGCTCTGGGCCGAGATGCAGCCGGACCTGGTCAAGATCGACCGCTATTTCTTCGACGGCATCGGCCAGGACGAACGCAAGCAGAACATGGTGCGCGCCATCCTGAAGGTGGCGCAGCACCTGGGCACCACCATCGTCGCCGAAGGCATCGAAACCGCCGAGGACCTGGCCGTGGTGCGCGAACTGGACATCCGCTACGCGCAAGGCTGGCTGCTGGGCCGGCCGGAAGAAATGCTGCTGACCGAGCTGGCGCCGCCGCTGCGCGATTCGCTGCGGCAACGGGCCCCGGCGGCCGCGCTGCAGCGCGGCATCGGCGGCACCGCCGCCAGCCTGCGCGTCGAAGCGCCGGCGGTGCAATTGAGCGGGCATACCAACGACGACGTGCACCGGCTGTTCATCGAGCACAAGGAGATGCACGCGGTGGCCGTGGTGGATGACGACAACCGCCCGGTCGGCATCATCAACCGGCGCGACTTCTCGGAACACTACGCCCAGCGCTACACGCGCGAACTGTTCGGACGCGACGCCTGCTCGACCTTCATGAACGCCGAACCGGTGCTGGTGGACTTGAATGTGTCCATCGACCAGTTGAGCCATGTGCTGATCTCGGAAGACCAGCGCTATCTGATGGACGGCCTGATCATCACGCGCGAAGGCCGCTACGACGGGCTGGCCACCGGCGAAACGCTGGTGCGCTCGGTCACCGAAATGCGCATCGAGGCGGCGCGGTACGCCAATCCCCTGACCTCCCTGCCCGGCAACATCCCCATCAGCCGGCACATCGCCACGCTGCTGGAAGACGCGGACGACTTCACCATCTGCTATGGCGACCTGAATAACTTCAAGCCCTTCAACGACGTCTACGGCTACTGGCGCGGCGACGACATGATCATGTTGACCGCCGAGGTCATCAAGCGCCATTGCGACCCGCAGCGCGACTTCGTCGGCCATGTGGGCGGCGACGACTTCGTGGTGCTGCTGCGCAGTCCCGACTGGATGGAGCGCGCCCAGCGCATCATTGCCGAATTCAACGACCGCGCGATGGACCTGTACGACGACGCAGGCCGCCGCAACGGCGGGATCGAAGCCGAGGACCGCTACGGCGTGCCCCGCTTCTTTCCCTTCGTGACGCTGGGGGTCGGCGCCCTCACCGTCACGCCCTCGCTATGCGAGCGCATCCGCCCTGAGGACATCGCGTCGGCTGCCGCCCATGTCAAGCACAAGGTCAAGCACGGGAACCTGTCGCTGGTGGCCGAGCGCTACACCGGCGGCATCCTGCCGCAGCTCGACAGCTGAGCCCTGCTGCCCGGCCGCACCATGGGCCGGCTGGGCGATCTGGAACACCGCCACCGCCCGCCGCAAGCCTTGCGCCTGGGCTTCCAGAGCGGCGGCCGCGGCTGCGGTCTGCTCCACCATGGCGGCGTTCTCCTGCGTCGAGCGCTCGATGTCCGCCACCGCGTGGTTGACCGAGGCGATGCCGGCGGCCTGCTCGGCCGTGGCGCTGGAAATCTCGGCCACGATCTGCGTCACCCGGTCCACCGACTGCACCATGTCCCGCATGGTGTCGCCGGCCAGGCTGACCTGGCGCACCCCCGCCTGCACGCGCGCCGCGGAATCCTCGATCAGGCCCTTGATCTCCTTGGCGGCCTGCGCGCTGCGCTGGGCCAGCGAGCGCACCTCGCCCGCCACCACGGCGAAGCCCTTGCCCTGTTCTCCGGCGCGCGCCGCTTCCACGGCCGCGTTCAGCGCCAGGATATTGGTCTGGAAGGCGATGCTGTCGACCACGCCGACGATCTCGCCGATGCGGCGCGCGCTCTCGGCGATGCCCTGCATGCTCTGCACCACTTCTTCGACCGCCGCGCCGCCGCGCTGCGCCAGCTGTGTGGCGCCCAGCGCCTGGCGGCTGGCCAGGTCGGCGTTGCCCGCCGTCAGCTGCACCGTATGCGCCAGCTGCATCATGTTGGCCGACGCTTCCTGCAGCGAGCCCGCCTGGCGCGCGGTGCGGTCCGACATGTCGGCCCCGCCCGCGGCGATCTCGCCCGAGCCGGTATGGATTTCCTCGACGCCGTGGCGCACCGAGGCGACGGCCGCCGACAACCCCTTCTGCATGCGCCGCATGGCGCTGTACAGGACGCCGATCTCGTTGTCGCCGCGCATGGCGATAGCGCCCGTCAGGTCGCCGTCGGCGATGCGGTCGAAATGCGCGCCGGCCTCGTTCAGCGGCCGCAGGATGCTGCGGCGGAACGCCAGCCGGATCAGCACGGCCAGCGCCAACACCAGCGCCAGCACGCCGGCGGCCACCGCGATCACCCGCTGCAGCGTGAGGCTGGCGCTGGCCACCGCCGCCTGGCCCTGATCGCGGGCGTAGGTTTGGTAGGCGTCGGCCTGCTTGACGTAGGCGGCGCCGCTGGCCGGCAGCGCCTTGTCCACCAGGCGGTTCACCTCGATGCCGTTCCAGCCTTTGATGGCCGCGTGCATGGGCGCCAGCGTCTTGTCCGCGAAGGCGGCATAGGCGGCCAGCACAGCATCGAAGCGCGGCGCGCCCTCGGCGCTGGCGTCGGGATTGGCGCGCAGGCGCGCCATGCTGGCCGCGGCCTGCTTGAAGAGCGCCTCGGCGTGCGCCAAAGACTCGTTGCGCGCCTCTTCCAGGCCGCCTTCCATTGCCGTCTTGGCATCCGTCAGCGCGGCGCGCGCCTGGAACAGCCGGCTGGTCATGTCGGCCAGGTCGCCAGCGCGTTCGATGCTGCCCCGGCCCAGCGCTTCGATGTCCGCGCGGTTTTCCCGCAGCACCGAGATTCCCGCCGCCGCCGCCAGCGCGAACAGCGCCACGAACAACGCAAGAATGGCCGACACCGCCGTCGTGACCCTGATGTTTTTCCGCATATCAGTCCATACAAAACCTGCCGCCAGCGGCGGCGTTCGTACGGATTATGGACACCCAGTTTGGCAATTTCTTGACACAACCCCGCCGCCGGGATGACAAACTCCCGTCACGAAACCGAACCCCGTATTAAGCAATTGTGAATTGGCAGGGACTGCGGCTTGCGGCACATTCAATTCTGCACCGATCCATCACCCATATAGAAAACAGCAACATGCCCAACGCCTCCCACGCCTATCAGGATATCCGCGAAGCCGTACGCGACCTCTGCGCCCAATTCCCCTCCGAATATTTCCGCAAGGTCGACGAAGAACGCGGCTACCCCGAAGCCTTCGTCCGCGCGCTGACCGAGGCCGGCTGGCTGGCCGCGCTGATCCCGCAGGAATACGGCGGCTCCGGCCTGGGCCTGACCGAAGCGTCGGTCATCATGGAAGAAATCAACCGCAGCGGCGGCAACTCCGGCGCCTGCCACGGCCAGATGTACAACATGGGCACGCTGCTGCGCCACGGCTCCGAAGCCCAGAAGCGCGAATACCTGCCGCGCATCGCCGCAGGCGAACTGCGCCTGCAGTCCATGGGCGTGACCGAGCCCACCACCGGCACCGACACCACCAAGATCAAGACCACCGCCGTCAAGCGCGGCGACCGCTACGTCATCAATGGCCAGAAGGTCTGGATCTCGCGCGTGCAGCACTCGGACCTGATGATCCTGCTGGCGCGCACCACGCCGCTGGACCAGGTCACGCGCAAGTCGGAAGGCATGTCCATCTTCCTGGTGGACCTGCATCACGCCGTGAAGCACGGCATGGCTATCCGCCCGATCCCCAACATGGTCAACCACGAGACCAACGAGCTGTTCTTCGACAACCTGGAAATCCCCGAAGAAAACCTGATCGGCGAGGAAGGCAAGGGTTTCAAGTACATCCTGGACGGCCTGAACGCCGAACGCACCCTGATCGCCGCCGAGTGCATCGGCGACGGCTACTGGTTCGTGGACAAGGTCACCGCCTACGCCAAGGAGCGCATGGTGTTCGGCCGCCCCATCGGCCAGAACCAGGGCGTGCAGTTCCCCATCGCCCGCGCCCACATCAACGTCGAAGCCGCCAGCCTGATGCGCTACGAAGCCTGCCGCCTGTTCGACGCCCATGAGCCCTGCGGCGCCCAGGCCAATATGGCCAAACTGCTGGCCGCCGACGCGTCCTGGGAAGCCGCCAACGCCTGCCTGCAATTCCACGGCGGCTTCGGCTTCGCCACGGAATATGATGTGGAGCGCAAGTTCCGCGAAACCCGCCTGTATCAGGTTGCGCCGATCTCGACCAACCTGATCCTGTCCTACGTGGCCGAACACATCCTGGGCCTGCCCCGCTCCTTCTGACCGGATCCCGACATCAATGACCGTTGTCAAAGACACCCCGCACCTGAGCGCCGAGCTCGCGGCCTTTGCCGCCAACCTGCGCTATGAAGACATACCGGCCCCGGTGCTGCGCCGCGCCGAGGACCTGCTGCTGGACTGCCTGGCCTCCATCCTGGCGGGGGCCTCCGCGCGCGCCGTGCAGGCCATCGACCGCTATGCCGCGGCCATGGGCCCGACCGACGGCCCCAGCGAAGTGCTGATCACCCGCCGCCGCACCACGCCGCTGTTCGCCGCGATGGTCAATGCCGCCGCTGCCCACGTGGTGGAGCAGGACGACGTGCATAACGGTTCCGTGTTCCACCCGGCCGCGGTGGTGTTCCCGCCCGCGCTGGCCGTGGCCCAGGCCTTGGGTCGTTCCGGCCGCGACCTGCTGGTCGCCGCCGTGGCGGGCTACGAAGTCGGGATCCGCGTGGGCGAATTCCTGGGCCGTTCGCACTACAAGATCTTCCACACCACCGGCACCGCCGGCACGCTGGCCGCCGCCGTCACCACCGGCCGGCTGCTCAACCTGTCCCCCGAGGAAATGCTGCACGCGCTCGGGTCGGCCGGCACCCAGGCGGCCGGCCTCTGGGAGTTCCTGCGCGACGCTGCCGACTCCAAGCAACTGCACACCGCCAAGGCCGCCGCCGACGGCATTACCGCGGCCTACCTGGCACGCGAGGGCTTCACCGGCGCGCGCCACATCCTGGAAGGCCCGCAGGGCATGGCGGCCGGCATGTCGACGGACGCCGACCCCAGCCGCCTGTGCGACCGGTTGGGCGAGCGCTGGGCGCTGGCCGAGACCTCGTTCAAGTTCCACGCCTCCTGCCGCCACACCCACCCGGCCGCCGACGCGCTGCAACAGGCGCTGCGCGACAACAATCTCACCGAGGCCGACGTCGAACGGGTCGTTGCCCACGTACATCAGGGCGCCATCGACGTGCTCGGGCCGGTAGTCAATCCGCAGACCGTGCACCAGTCCAAGTTTTCGATGGGCACGGTCCTGGCATTGATCGCCCGCCAAGGACGCGCCGGCCTGGCCGAGTTCGACGCTGGCCTGGACGATCCGGGCGTGGCCACGTTCCGCGGCAAGGTGGAAATGGAGCTCGACCCCGAGGTCGACGGCGCCTACCCCCAACGCTGGATCGGCAAGGTCACCGTCTACACCCGCGACGGCCGCAAGCTGCATGGCCGCGTCGACGAGCCCAAGGGCGATCCGGGCAACACCCTGAGCCGGGCGGAAATCGAGGACAAGACGCTAAGCCTGGGCCGCTATGCGGACGCCGCCACCGAGCAGGAGCTGCGCGGGCTGATCACGGCGATCTGGAATCTGGAGAAAGCCGAAAAGCTGGGGATGCTGCTGCCGCGGGCCTGACGGCGGCAGGCTGGAGCCTGTGCAAGGCTCCTTTTACTGTGTATGGACTCTGGTCGACGGGTTGGCCGCGATGAACGCGCCCAACCCGTCATTTCTTGGCGCTGATCAGGCCAGCGCCGCGCGCTGTTCGCGCACCAGGCCGGCAATGCCGCCTTCGGCCAGCACCAGCATCCTATCCAGTTCCGCGCGGGTGAAGGTGGCGCCCTCGCCCGTGCCCTGCACTTCCACGAAGGCTCCGCTGCCGGTCATGATCACGTTCACGTCCGCGTCGCAGGCCGAGTCTTCCTCGTAATCCAGGTCCAGCACCGCGCGGCCCTGCACCAGGCCGACCGACACCGCCGCCACCGCGTCGCGTATCGGGTTCGCGGCCAGGTCGCCGCGCTTCATCAGCAAGGCGATGGCGTCGGAGGCCGCCACCCAGGCGCCGGTGATGCTGGCGCAGCGCGTGCCGCCGTCGGCCTGCAGCACGTCGCAGTCCAGATGCAGGGTGCGTTCGCCCAGCGCCTTCATGTCGAACACCGCGCGCAGGCTGCGGCCGATCAGGCGCTGGATTTCCTGCGTACGGCCGCTCTGCTTGCCGCGCGCGGCCTCGCGGTCGCCACGGGTATGGGTGGCCCGCGGCAACATGCCGTATTCAGCCGTTACCCAGCCTTCCCCCTTGCCCTTCAGAAAAGGCGGTACTTTCTCCAATACGCTGGCCGTGCACAGCACATGGGTATTGCCGGCCCTCACCAGTACCGAACCTTCGGCGTAGCGCGTAAATCCGCGCTCCAGGCTGAACGGCCGCAGTTCGTCGACGGCGCGGCCCGAAGGACGGGCGATGGCGGGGGTATTGGTCACAGGCAGACTCCAGACGTGGCTAAGATCCGCCGCATTGTACGGGGTGGCGCCGCAGGAAACCGCCGCTTGGAGTATCCTGCCGCGATGTAACCGGTACATACACAAGGCTCGCGCCGAAATACCGGCTGGCGCGGGCTGGGCCGTAACCGGTTCCCAATAAAAAGCATTACCAGGACACGCACATCATGATTCGCAGCATGACCGCTTTCGGCAACGCCCGCGCAGATCTCGAGCAAGGCACGCTTGCGCTCGAATTCCGCAGCGTCAACAGCCGCTTCCTCGACCTCTATTTCCGCCTGCCCGACGAATTGCGCCACGTCGAAACGCCGCTGCGCGAACTGCTGACCGCCAACCTGGCGCGCGGCAAGGTCGAGATCCGCGTCTCCTACACGCGCAACGCCAGCACCGACCTATCCAAGCTGGAGCCGGCCTGGCTCGAAAGCCTGGCCGAACAGCTGCAAGCGGCGCGCCGCATCCTCCCGGACATCGCCGCCCCGCGCCTGGTGGAATTGTTCAACTGGCCCGGCCAGCGCGCCAACGACGCCCTTGACCCGCAAGTCTGGGGCGCGGCCTGCCTGCAGGCCGCCCAACAGGCCCTGACCCAATTGCAGGAAGGCCGCGAACGCGAAGGCGAACGCCTGGCCGGCATGATGCGCGATTGCGCCGACGGCGTGGCGCGCATCGTCGAACTGGTGCAGGCGCACCTGCCCCAGCTGCTGGCCGACCACCGCGACAAGCTGGCCTCCAAGCTGCGCGAAAGCGTGGAATCCGCCTTCCCCGGCGGCTTCACCCACATTTCCGGCGCGGAACTGTCGGAACGCCTGTCGCAGGAAGCCAACCTGTTCGCGCTGCGCATCGACGTAGCCGAAGAGCTGTCGCGCCTGCGCTCGCACCTGGAAGAGCTGCGTCACCTGCTGGGCGACGGCGGCGGCAAGCAAGCCTCCGGCAAGAAGAACGCCGGCAGCGCAGGCAAGCGCCTGGACTTCCTGTTCCAGGAAATGAACCGCGAAGCCAACACCCTGGGCTCCAAGGCCGGCAGCATGGAAGTCACCCGCGCGGCCATGGACTTGAAGCTGCTGATCGAACAGATGCGGGAACAGGCGCAGAACATCGAGTAACCGGATACGCGGTGGCGCGTTGTCTGTGCGCCGGATCTGGGCAATAAAAAGCAGCCCTTATGTGCTGGATGGACGATCCAGTATGTAAGGGCTGCTTTTTGTCTGATTTTGGAATGTAGAAGGGCCGACCATTCGTCCATATCTGCTGATATAGCCCCCACAGCCAAGCTTGCCGGTCCGGGAGCGGCATGGGTCAACATCAGAGAGGACGGAGAACATCTTGAACACAGCATTCGATTGCATCAAGCACGCTCTGCAGGTAGCGGTCGCCCACGCCAACGGCGATGCATCTGGGGTGCGCGTACATCGCCCCCGCCTAGTCGAAACAGTGGAGCGGGACGCCCAAGAGTCGCCGCGCAACGATGAAGCTGTAATTCATGATTGACATTCATGTATGCCATGGCTCACAATAAATGCAATCGAAATCGTCCAGAGTCGCCAGTTCAAAGTGTGGCATGACAATCTGCGCGACAGGATTGTCCGCGCACGTATCACTGGCAGAATCCGCCTTGCCGAGCGTGGCAATCTGGGCGATTGGAAGCCCTTGCACAATGGTGTTTCAGAAATGCGTATCGACGTGGGTCCCGGCTACCGTCTGTACTTCACCCGACGCGGCAACACTGTAATCGTGCTGCTATGCGGTGGCGACAAAGCAAAGCAGGACGCCGACATCAAGCGCGCCATCGATCTCGCCAAGCAGTGGAAGGAGTGAACCATGAGCGAACCTCTCACCGTCAACATCCCCGAAGGATTTAGCCGTTGGGATGCCGCTGACACCCTCAAGACAGATGAGGATGCGGTGCTGTATTTCGAGGCTTGCCTTGCGGAAGATCCTGGCGACGGCAGTCTGATCCGTGCGGCTCTGGGCGACATCGCCCGTGCGCGAGGCATGAGCCAGCTTGCCCGCGATACGGGTCTATCCCGCGAGGGCCTGTATCAAGCCCTGTCTGCAAAAGGCAATCCAGAGTTCAGCACCATCATGAAAGTAATCCGCGCGCTGGGACTCAAACTGCACGCGGAGATCGCGCACGCTTGAACGACTTGCGACGGTCACTCGTTTGACCGCAGCCCACGAGGGGGCAATGGCTGTACGGCCAGTCCCCTCGCCGCGCCGCGCCGGCCTTTCAGCGCGCCTCTCCCGCCGCAGGCTCTCCCCGCAGCGCTGAATCCAGATACGCGCTGCGCGCCCGCGCATCGGGGAACTTCATATCACGGTAGTTGACGAAGCGCGAGCCGCGCGCCAGCCGGTAGCCGGCCCAGATCAGCAGGAACAGCGGAATGCCGATATAGGTCGCGACCACGCCGCCCCAATCGATCTTGTCCTGCAGGAACGCCTGGTAGTTCTGTCCCAGGGTAATGACCAGGCACAGCACAAAGGCGAATATCGGCCCGAACGGAAAGAACGGCGACACATAGGGCAGATCGGCCAAGTTATGGCCCTGCTTGACGTAGCCGCGGCGGAATCGGTAATGGCTGATGGCGATGCCCAGCCAGGCGATGAAGCCCGTCATGCCGGACGTGTTCAGCAGCCAGATGTAGACGGCGTTGGGACTGAAGATGAAGGTGAAGAAGCACAGCGCCGCCACCGCCGTGGTCGCCAGCAGCGCCCACAGCGGCACGCCGTTGCGCGAGATGCGGCCGAAAATGCGCGGCGCCTTGCCGTCGCGGGCCAGGCTGTAGAGCATGCGCGTGGCGGCGTACATGCCGGAGTTGCCGGCCGACAAGACCGACGTCAGCACCACCGCATTCATGACCGAAGCCGCCCCCAACAGGCCGGCGCGCTCGAAGATCAGGGCGAAGGGGCTGACGCTGATGTCCTCGACCTCGTTGCGCAGCAGATGCGGATCGGTATACGGAATCAGCAGGCCGATGACCAGGATGGCCGCCACGTAGAACAGCAGAATGCGCCAGAACACCTGCCGCACCGCGCGCGGCAGGTTGCGCGCCGGATCCTTGGATTCGCCCGCGGCGATGCCGATCAGTTCGGTGCCCTGGAACGAAAATCCCACCACCATGGCCACGCCGATCAGCGCAGCAAAACCGCCCGAGAAAGGCGCGTCGCCCACCGTCCAGTTGGCCAGGCCGCCGGCCTCGCCGCCGCGGATGATGCCCAGCAGCATCATCACGCCCATTGCCACGAACGCCAGTACGGCGATCACCTTGATCAGCGCAAACCAGAATTCCGCCTCGCCGAAGCCGCGCGCCGACATGGCGTTCAGGCCGAACGTGATTGCCAGGAACAAGGCGCTCCAATAGAACCCGGGCACGTCCGGAAACCAGTACGCCATGACGAGCTGCGCCGCCACCAGGTCGACCGCCACCGTGACCGCCCAGTTGTACCAATAGTTCCAGCCCAAGGCGAAGCCGAAGCCGTCCTCGACGTAGCGCGCGCCATAGGTGGAAAAAGAACCGGAAACCGGCATGGCGGCGGCTAGTTCGCCCAGGCTGGTCATCAGGAAATAAACCATGATGCCGATCAGCACATAGCCCAGCAGCGCGCCGCCAGGGCCGGCCTTGGCGATGGTCGCGCCCGAGGCCACGAACAGCCCGGTGCCGATCGACCCGCCTACCGCGATCATGGTCAGGTGGCGCGCGGACAGCGTGCGGCGCAACTCGGAAGGTTGTTCCGCCTCCGCCTTGCGCGTGCCGCCTGAGCGACGTTCATCGTGTTCCGATGGTGCCAAAATGCGTTTCCTTCAGGTCATGAAGGCACCCGCGCCACGCGCCCGGGTGCCTGGGGATTTCCAAGCAACCGGCGAGGATAGCGCAAGAGACCCCATCCGGTGAAATCGCGGGGCCTCGGGGACGGATCAATCGGACTACTGGAACGCCGTTTCCATGAAGGTGCGCAACTTGCGCGAATGCAGGCGCTCCGGCGGCATATCGCGCAGCCGCTCCAAGGCACGGATGCCGATTTCCAGATGCTGGTTCACCTGCCGGCGATAGAAGGCGCTGGCCATGCCGGGCAGCTTCAGTTCGCCATGCAAGGGCTTGTCCGACACGCACAGCAAGGTGCCGTAGGGGACGCGGAAACGGAAGCCGTTGGCGGCGATGGTGGCCGATTCCATGTCCAGCGCAATGGCGCGGGACTGCGCAAAGCGCTCCACCAGTTCCAGGTGGTCGCGCAGCTCCCAGTTGCGGTTGTCGATGGTGGCGACCGTGCCCGTGCGCATGATGCGCTTCAGGTCCCAGCCCGACAGCCCCGCGACTTCTTCGACCGCCTGCTCCAGCGCCACCTGCACCTCGGCCAACGCGGGCACCGGCACCCAGGTGGGCAGGTCGGCGTCCAGCACGTGGTCCTCGCGCACATAGCCATGCGCCAGCACGTAGTCGCCCAGGCGCTGGGAATCACGCAGGCCGGCGCAGTGGCCCAGCATCAGCCAGGCATGCGGGCGCAGCACGGCGATGTGATCGGTAATCGTCTTGGCGTTGGACGGGCCCACGCCTATGTTCACCAGCGTGATGCCGGAATGGTCGCCGCGCACCAGGTGATAGGCCGGCATCTGCGGCAGCCGCACTGCCTGGTCCTCGTCGCCCGGACCGCTTTCGCCGCGGCGCGTGATGCGGTTGCCCGGCTCCACCAGCATGTCGTAGTCAGCGTTGCCGCTGGCCATCAGCGCGCGGGCGCGGGCGCAGAACTCGTCCACGTAGAACTGATAGTTGGTGAACAGCACGAAATTCTGGAAATGCGCCGGCGCGGTCGAGGTGTAGTGCTGCAGGCGATGCAACGAATAGTCCACGCGCTGGGCGGTGAACGGCGCCAGCGGCTTGGGTTCGCCCTCTTTGCCGCGCCAGGAGCCGTTGACGATGGCATCGTCCGTCACCGCCAGGTCCGGCACGTCGAACAGGTCGCGCAGGGGCCGCTTGAGCGCTTCCAGATGCTCGCCTTCGACATAGGCGCCCTCGGGGAAAGCAAAATGCAGCGGAATGGGCGAATCGGACTCGCCGACCTCCACCGCCACGCGGTGATTCTGCAGCAGCTGGCCCACTTGCTCTATCAGGTAGTCGCGGAACAGCGCGGGCTGGGTGATGGTGGTCTGGTAAATGCCCGGTTCGGCCACGTGGCCATACGACAGCCGCGTATCGATCGGGTCATAGGTTTCCACCACGATGCGGATGGCCGGGTAGTAGGCGCGGGCGCGCTCGCGGCCGTTGGTCGAGCCTTTCAGCACTTCGCGGAAGGCGGCGCGCAGGAAAGCGGTGTTGCGCGCATAGATTTCGATCAGGCGCTCCACCGCCGCCACCGCATCCTGGAACGGTTCGAAGGGCAAGGCGTCAGGCCGGCTCATGGAAGACAAAGGGTGCACTGCATTCATCATCGAGCTTTACTCCGCTTCTCATCTTATCTGTTTCAGCGGCCGCTGCCGGCTTGCCGTGCCGTGGGGCCGATGGCGACGATTATGCACGAGCCAGCGCAAGATGAAGTGTCATATTCAGGCCTGCGCGAGCGGCGCTGGCCCGTAACGTCTGCCGACAAGAATGCTGCATTGCACTACAAATGTAATGAAACATTATTCCATTACAATCATGTGGCAATCCGGGGTTCTGCGCCCCGGTGCTGCCCCCTTTCCGCCGGCTTGCCTATCCAGGCAAAGCCATGCCGCCCACTCCGATTCTTGAAGTGACGTAATGACGCCGCCCACGCGAAAAGCCCGAATTGCCCACCTACGCATTCCCGTATTCCTGTCAGCGCCCATCATCGCCCTGACGCTCTCCTGGATTCCCGACGCCGCGCAGGCGTCGATCCGCCCCGAGCAGGCCCGCCCCTCGCTCACCGGCCTGCGCCTGGCGCAGGAGCCCACTGTCCCCACCCTGCGCGACCGCGTCGTCCAAGCCGGCCTGGAAGCGATCGGCACGCCCTACAGCTGGGGCGGCGACGACGCCGAAGGTTTCGATTGCAGCGGACTGGTCCTGTATGTCTTCCGCGAGATCGCCGGCCTGGAACTGCCCCGCACGGCCCGCGCCCAGCGCACCGCCGGCGAATCCGTCGCCGGCAAGCAGGAACTGCGCCCTGGCGACTTGGTGTTCTTCGCCACGCGCGGCCGCGGCGTAACCTCGCACGTGGGCATCTATATCGGCCAGAACAAGTTTGTCCACGCCCCGCGCCGCGGCACCAAGGTGCGTGTGGATGAAATGAAGAATCCGTACTGGAACAAGCGCTACGTCGGCGCGCGGCGCTACCTGGATATGCAACCGGGCCAGATGCTGGCCCAGGCTTCCGCCCGCTGACGGAAAAAACGGGGCGCGTCCGGCGCGCCCCAGGGGGCGGCGCCACAGCCTGCCGCGGCCAGTCCTGCGATGGACGCGCCGCCGCAGGCTGATCGCGTTTCAGCCGCGGCCCACGAAGGGCATATTGGTCGCCATGACGGTCATGAACTGCACGTTGGCTTCCAGCGGCAGGCGCGCCATGGCGGCGACCGCCTGCGCCACATGCGCCACGTCCATGCGCGGCTCCACCTTGGTGCTGCCATCGGCCTGCAGGATGCCGGCCGCCATGCGCTCGGTCATGTCGGTCGCGGCATTGCCGATGTCAATCTGGCCGCAAGCGATGTTGTAGGACCGGCAATCCAGCGAAATCGACTTGGTCAGCCCGGTCACCGCATGCTTGGTGGCGGTGTAGGCAATGGAAAACGGACGCGGCGCATGCGCCGAGATCGAGCCATTGTTGATGATGCGCCCGCCGCGCGGGTTCTGCGCCTTCATCACGCGGATGGCGGCCTGCGCGCACAGGAACATGCCGGTCAGGTTGGTGTCGACCACGTCGCGCCAGACGGACACGGGCAACTCCTCGATCGGCATCGCCGGCGCGCCGCGTCCGGCATTGTTGAACAGCACGTCCAGCCGGCCGTATTCGCGCTGCGCCGCGTCGAAGAGCTCGCGCACGGCCTGCTCATCCGACACGTCCGTGGGCACCACCAGCGCCCGCACGCCATCCTCGCCCGCCGCGGTGCGGGTCGCTTCCAGCGGTTCGCGGCGGCGGCCGGCCAGTACGACCCGATAACCTTGCGCCAGGAATTCCAGCGCCACCGCGCGGCCTATGCCGGTACCGGCGCCGGTGACCAGCGCCACGCGCGGGTGTTCGATCTCGTTCGCTTGCATCGGATTCTCCTTGTTATCGATCGGCGAAATGCTACCCGAATCGTTCTGGCGATGCTGCAAGCGATGGTTCCAGCGGTGACACTTACCCAGCCGTCACACGCAAGCAAAAATTACGCGGCGTGGCGGCCCCGCCGGAGTGCGGAAAGCAAGGCGATTTTCCGTGAGCGCCTGCGCCTCGGACCCGCCTGCGCACACCACTCTTCTCCACACATTTCCCACCGCGGAATCGAGCGCGGCGCTTGCCACTGAATCGATAATCTCGTGTTGATCCGTCACAAGTCTTTATATAATTCTGAGAAATTAGCTTATTACCAAAAATCCAAAAACATCTATGGAGCAGCATCCATGACCCCACGGTCCCTAACCGGCGCACTCGTCCTGGGCGCGCTGTACGCCGCCTCGGCCGGGGCCCAAGGCGCGCCTGACGGCAAGCAGATCAGCACCCAGGGCGCCAATGGCGCGCCCGCCTGTATCACCTGCCACGGCGCCCGCGGCGAAGGCAATCCGGCCGCCGGTTTTCCGCAACTGGCCGGCATGGGCAGCGCCTATCTGGAAGAACAGCTCGAAGCCATGGCCAACGGCTCCCGCGTCAGCCCGGTCATGGCCGCCACCGCCAAGGCGCTGGACCCGGCGCAGCGCAAGGCCGTGGCACAGTACTACGCCTCGCTGCCGTCTGCCCAGGACACCGACAAGCTCGCCGCCACCGCCATGCACCCGGTCAAGCCGGCCGACACCGGCGCCTGGCTGGCCACCCGCGGCGCCTGGGACAAGAACGTGCCGGCCTGTAACCAGTGCCACGGCCCTGGCGGCATCGGCGTCGGCGCGAACTTCCCCGCCCTGGCGGGCCAGCCCGCCGCCTACATCGCGGGCCAGCTACGCGCCTGGCAACAAGGCCAGCGCCCGCCGGGTCCCTTGGGCCTGATGCCCGCCGTGGCCACCCGCCTCTCCAGCGCCGAGATCGACGCCGTGTCCGCCTACTACGCCGGCCTGCCCAAGGCCGCCGACCAGCTTGCCGCGCAAGCCCAGACCACCGCGGGAGCCCAGCAATGATGACCGCCACCCGCCTGCGCCTGCTGTCCGCGGCCGCCTGCCTGTTCGCGTCCGCCGCGGCATTCGCCGCCGAGCCGCGCCCTTCTTTCACGCCGCCGTCCGCCGCATCCATACCCGATAACGACTTCGGCAAGGCTGTGCGCGAAGGCGAGCAGATCTTCCTGCACACGCCGCAGAAGGCCGGCAAGTTCGTCGGCAACGACCTGAACTGCGCCAGTTGCCACCTGGACGCCGGCCGCCGCGCCGATTCGGCGCCGATATGGGCGGCCTATGTGCTGTACCCGGCCTATCGCGCCAAGAACGGCCACGTCAACACCTTGGCCGAACGCCTGCAGGGGTGCTTCCGCTTCAGCATGAACGGCAAGGCGCCAGCCGCCGACGACCCCACGCTGACCGCCCTGCAGACCTATATGTTCTGGCTGGCCAGCAAGGCCCCCACCGGGGTGGTGCTGGAAGGCCAGGGCTACCGCAAATTGCCGCCGCCCGCCCAAAAGGCCGACTACGTGCGCGGCAGCGAGGTCTACGCGCAGTATTGCGCCGTCTGCCACGGCGCCGAGGGCCGGGGCCAGAAGAACGGCAAGCACTGGGTGTTCCCCGCCCTGTGGGGTGCGGACTCCTTCAACTGGGGCGCGGGCATGCATCAGATCGGCAATGCCGCCGGCTTCATCAAGGCCAATATGCCGCTGGGACAGGCCGGCATGCTGAGCGACCAGGAAGCCTGGGATGTCGCCTACTTCATGAACGCGCATGAACGCCCGCAGGATCCGCGCTATACCGAATCGGTTGCCGCGACCCGGGCCAAGTACCACGACTCCGACGACTCGCTGTACGGCATCGAGGTCAACGGCCATCTGCTGGGCAGCGACTCCCCCGCGCCCGGCGGCAAGCTGATCCAGGCCGCCGTCAAGGCTGGCGGCTGAATCCGGCGTCCGCAAATCGCGTGGCCGGGCTGCGGGTTTCCCCCCTGCCCGGCCACGCGATTTGTTATTCTTCGTGTCTCAGCATCACACGCCTGCCACATTCATGTCCGCCAATCCCGGAAACGTCTTCATGGTCGTCGCGCCCAGCGGCGCCGGCAAGTCCAGCCTGGTCAAGGCCTTGCTCCAGCAAGACCCCTCCATCCTGCTCTCCATCTCCTGCACCACCCGCGCGCCCCGCCCCGGCGAGGAAGACGGCCGCGAGTACCGCTTCGTGTCTCCGGACGAATTCAAGCTCCTGCGCGAAGGCAACAATCTGCTGGAATGGGCGGAAGTGCATGGCAATTTCTACGGCACGCCGCGCGACCGCATCGACGAAGCCACGCGCGCCGGCCGCGACGTGCTGCTGGAAATCGACTGGCAAGGCGCCCGCCAGGTGAAGCAGCGCTTCCCCGGCGCGATCGGCGTGTTCGTGCTGCCGCCGTCCATCGATGAACTCGAAAGCCGGCTCAAGGCGCGCGGCCAGGACGCGCCCCAGGTGATCGCGCGCCGCCTGATGGCCGCGGGCGGCGAAATCGCCCACGCGCCTGAATGCGAATATGTTATTATTAATCAAGAATTTAGCGTGGCCTTGTCGGAACTGACTCAAATAGTTAGCGCCGCGCGGCTGCGCTTTTCGTCTCAGGCCGCCCGTCATAGCCAGTTGTTCTCGCAACTGGGTATTCCGGCCGAACACTGAGCCGAACGCATTCTCCCTATCCTCCATCAGCACCAGGTGTCCTAATGGCTCGCATTACCGTCGAAGACTGTCTGAATCAAATCCCCAATCGTTTCAAGCTCACGCTGGCCGCAACCTACCGCGCCCGCGAGTTGGCGCAAGGCCATGCCCCGCGCCTGGACAGCAAAGACAAGCCCACGGTCACTGCCCTGCGCGAAATCGCGGGCGGCCTCACCGGCGTGGAAATGCTGCGTAAAGTACCCACCTGATAATTTCCGGGGGCGGCAAGCATGGCTTTTCCCGGGCTGAAGTACGCTTCATCAGGTCTGCTTGCCGCACTACGTGCCGGCTCCCGTCTCGGGCGCCGCACGGGCAAGAAAGACAAGACCCCCCTCACGCCACCGTCCGTCGCCGCGCAAGAAGCGGCGGACGCGACCGCCTCGCCGGTCGCTTCGCTGGCGCCGCTGACCGAAATCATCGGCAGCTATCTCGACAAGAAAGACGTAGAGCGCGTGCGCGAGGCCTATCGCTTCGCGGACCAGGCGCACCTGGGCCAGTTCCGCGCCAGCGGCTCGCCCTACATCTCTCACCCCATCGCCGTCACTGAAATCTGCGCAGGCTGGAAGCTCGACGTCAACGCGTTGTCCGCCGCCCTGCTGCACGACGTGATGGAAGACCAGGGCATCGCCAAGCACGAGCTGGCCGAGAAATTCGGCCCTGAAGTCGCCGAACTGGTCGACGGCCTGTCCAAGCTGGACCGCCTGGACTTCGCCACCAAGGCCGAACAGCAGGCCGAAAGCTTCCGCAAGATGCTGCTGGCGATGGCGCGCGACGTGCGCGTCATCCTCATCAAGCTGGCCGACCGCCTGCACAATATGCGCACGCTGGACGCGGTCAACCCGGAAAAGCGCCGCCGCATCGCGCGCGAAACCCTGGAGATCTACGCGCCCATCGCGCACCGCCTGGGCCTGAACCTGCTGTTCCGCGAACTGCAGGACCTGTGCTTCGCGGCCATGTACCCGAACCGCTACCAGGTGCTCTACAAGGCCGTGCTGGCCGCACGCGGCAACCGCCGCGAAGTCATCACCAAGATCGCCGATTCGGTGCGGGCTTCGCTGCCCGCCGCCGGCATCGAAGCCGAGGTCACCGGCCGCGAAAAGACGCTTTACGGCATCTACCGCAAGATGGTCGACCAGAAGAAGTCGTTTTCCGACGTCCTGGACATCTACGGCTTTCGCGTCATCGTGCACACCTTGCCCGAGTGCTACCTGGCCCTGGGCACGCTGCATCAGCTCTACCGTCCCGTGCCCGGCAAGTTCAAGGACTACATCGCCATTCCCAAGGTGAACGGCTACCAGTCCCTGCATACGACCTTGGTCGGCCCCTACGGCACGCCCGTGGAGTTCCAGTTCCGCACCCGCGACATGCATCATGTGGCGGAAGAAGGCGTGGCCTCGCACTGGCTCTACAAGGGCGCGGACCTGACTCTGAACGACCTGCAGAAGCGCACCCACCAATGGCTGCAATCGCTGCTGGACATCCAGAGCCAGACCGGCGATTCCGGCGAATTCCTGGAGCACGTCAAGGTCGACCTGTTTCCCGACGCGGTCTATGTATTCACGCCGCGCGGCAAGATCATCTCGCTGCCTCGCGGGGCCACGCCGGTGGACTTCGCCTACGCGATCCACACCGACATCGGCAATCAGGCGGTGGCCGCCAAGGTCAACGGCGAATTCGTGCCGCTGCGTACGGAACTGAACAGCGGCGACACGGTGGAAATCGTCACCTCGCCCGCCTCCCGTCCCAACGCGCAGTGGCTCAACTACGTGCGTACCGGGCGCGCGCGCTCCGAAATCCGCCACTATCTGCGCACGGTCAAGTACGAAGAATCGGTGGCCTTTGGCGAACGTTTGCTGGGTCAGGCGTTGCAAGAATTGCACATGCCCCTGCCCGCCACCGACGACCCGGCCTGGCAGAAGCTGGCGCGCAGCACCGGCGCCAGCTCGCGCGAGGAAATCCTGGCCGACATCGGGCTGGGCAAGCGCCTGGCTGCCGTGGTGGCGCGCCGCTTCGCGCCCGAGCACCAACTGGTGGCGACCACGGCAGCGGCTGTGGACGAACTGACCTCGGCGCGCAGCGCTCCCATCCTGATTCAGGGCAATGAAGGCCAGGCCGTGCAGTTGGCGCCTTGCTGCGGCCCCCTGCCTGGCGATCCCATCATCGCCGGCATGCGCATGGGACACGGACTGGTGGTGCATACCGCCGACTGCCCGGTGGCGATGCGCCAGCGCCTGCGCGAGCCGGAACGCTGGATCAATGTCGCCTGGGACGCCCACACCGCCAAGCACCTGGCCACACGCCTGGATATCGTCACGCGTAACGAGCGCGGCGTGCTAGGACGGCTGGCCGCGGAAGTCACGGCGGCCGACGCCAACATCATGCACGTCACCATGCACGACGACGCGGTCGCCACGGTGTCGCTGCATTTGACGATACAAGTCGACAGCCGCAAGCACCTGGCGCAGGTCATCCGCGCCATCCGCCATGTGCCGCAGGTGCAGAAGATCGTGCGCGTGAAGGGCTGAAACGCAAGGTCGGCCGTGCAGGGCTGAACCCAGCCCTGCACGCTGCCTTCAGGTCACGTGCTGCAGGAAATCCTTGAGCCGCTGGCTGGGCGGGTTGCTCAACAGTTCGCCCGGCGGCCCGTCATGCGCGATCTTGCCGGCGTCGATGAAGATCAGGCGGCTGCCCACCTTGCGCGCGAACTCCATCTCATGCGTGACCACCACCATGGTCATGCCCTCTTCCGCCAGGTCCCGCATGACCTTGAGGACTTCGTGGCGCAGCTCCGGATCCAGCGCCGACGTGGGCTCGTCGAACAGCATCAGCTTGGGCTTGATGGCCAGCGCCCGTGCAATCGCCACGCGCTGCTGCTGGCCGCCGGACAGCTCCGAGGGATAGTGGTTCATGCGCTCGGCAAGGCCGACCTTGGCCAGCAGGCTCTCGGCCAACTCGCGCGCTTCGGCGCGGCTCTGCCCGCGCGTATGCACCGGGCCGAACATGACGTTTTCCAGCGCAGTCATCTGCGGGAACAGGTTGAACTGCTGGAATACCATGCCCGCTTCGCGGCGGATTTCGCGCACTTGCGCCGCGCCGCCGTTCACGCTCAGACCATCGACCAGCAGGTCGCCGCCATTGATGGTTTCAAGCACGTTGATGCAGCGCAGGAAGGTGGACTTGCCGGAGCCCGAGGGCCCGACCACCACCACGACCTCGCCCGCGTCGATATTCAGCGAAATGCCGTCGAGCACCATGGACTCGCCGAAGTTCTTGGTGACGTTGTGGAATTCGACCATGCTCATAGTATGCGCATCCTTCTTTCAACCAGATGCAGGGCCAGCGCCATGAGGCCGGTCAGGATCAGGTAAACGATCGCCACCGCCGACCAGATCTCGACGGCGCGGAAATTGCTGGCCATGATTTCCTGGCCCTGGCGGGTCAGCTCGGCCACGCCGATCACGATGAAGAGCGACGAATCCTTGAGACTGATGATGCACTGGTTGCCCAGCGGCGGAATCATGCGGCGGAACGCCACCGGCCCGATGATGTGGAAAAGAATCTTGTGGAACGGCAGCCCCATGGCCTGGCCGGCTTCCTTCAGGCCCTTGTGCACGGAAAGCAGCGCGCCGCGCACGATTTCAGAGATATAGGCCCCGGAATTGATGATGAGCGTAACGATCGCCGCCCATTCCGCATCCACCCGGATGTTCGCCAGCAGGGGCAAGGCGAAATAGATGAACATCACCTGCACCACGATGGGCGTGCCGCGGATGACGGCGACGTAGACCTGCGCGATGGCCGACAGCACGGGATGCCCGTAAGCCCGCGTCACGCCGGATAGCGCGCCCAGCAGAAAACCGCCGAACAGGCCCCAGAACGTGATCTTGATGGTCATGAGCGTACCCTCGAGCAGATTGGGTAGCGCGTCCTTGATTACAGTCCAGTCAAACTCCACGATATTCCCCCTATGGCGCGACGCCGCGACGCAGCGCGGCGAGAGCGGCGCGGGACCGCCCGCCGCACTGCGGCGCAGCGGCCGGCATCAGCCGGCGCTGGCCGATGCCGAGCGGTCCCGGAATGCAAAGCGAACCCGGGTGCTCAGGGCTTCTTGCCGAACCACTTGGTGTAGATGGCGTCGTACTGGCCGTTGGCCTTCAGCGTGGCCAGCGCCTTGTTCACCTGCGGCACCAGATCGCTGCCCTTGGGGAAGGCAATGCCGTAGAAGTCGCCGCTCTTGACCGAACCCACCACCTTCACCCGGCCCTTGCCGGCCGTGTTGGCGTAGTACTGGACATTGGGCGTGTCGTGCACCGCCGCGTCCACCCGCCCGGTGGCCAGTTCCAGATAGGCGTTGTCGATGTTCGGGAACAGCTTGAGCTTGGCATCCGGCACCTGGGCCTTCAGGAAGTCGACGGTAGCGGTGCCGGTCTTGACCGCGACGGTCTTGCCGCCCAGGGACTTGGCGTCCTTGATGTCCGTGTTCTTTTCGCCGACCAGGATGGCCAGGCCGCTTTCATAATAGGGATCGGAGAAGTCGATGACCTTCTTGCGGTCGTCCCGGATGGTGATGCCGGCCAGCGCCGCGTCGATGTTCTTGGTCTGCAGGCCCGGGATGATGCCGGCGAAGTCCATGGGTTGCAGCTTGTACTTGAGGTTGAGTTCCTTGGCGATGGCTGCCCAGAGATCCACGTCAAAGCCCACATAGGTATTACCCTGCTTGAACTCGAACGGCACGAAAGCGGTATCGGTGGCCACCACCAATTCCTTGCCTTGGGCCTGGGCGCCGGAAGCGGCGCCGAACATGGCCACGGACAGGCCGACCAGCGCGGCGGCGACTTTACGTTTGATCATGAAACTCTCCTCTTGGGGACCAGTCGGCACCCCGGGGTTGTTGTAGGGGCATGATTCCTGGGCCGCGCCGGGGTCTCCAGCACAGCTTACCGCCGATCTTAACGCATACGTCCCCACCCGGCAGCGGCCGGAAAATTTACAATCCGCATGACACCCGGAGGATTCCCATGGCCTACAAATATGTGCGCATTGCCGGCAACCGACGTCAGGCCGGCCTGGCGCTGGGCAAGCTGGCGCGCCCCCTGATGGCGACCTACCTGGAGCAAAGCCGCAGCTGGGACGCGCTGCGGCCGTGGCGCGGGCACGCCTTCCTGGACACGCTGGCGCAGCAGGCGCAAGCGGCGCTGCCGGCAGTCTGGGAAGAGCTGGAAGGCATGGCGGAAGGCCTGCGCATGCCGATCGGGGACGTGCTGCTGTGGAACTGCCGCGGCGACCTGCTGCACAGCACCACCGACGGCTGCACCTCGGTCGCGCTGAGGGCGGCGGACGGCACTCGCTGGATCGGCCACAACGAGGACGGCGATCCTTATCTGCATGGGCGCTGCCATCTGGTCGACGTGGCGCTGGACGACGCGCCCGGCTATGTCAGCTTCTACTATCCCGGCTCGCTGCCCGGCCATACTTTCGGCGCCAACCGCGCCGGCCTGGTGCAGACCATCAACAACCTGCGCATCCGGCAGCGGCATCCGGGCGTGCCGCGCATGCTGATGGCCCGTGCGGTGCTGGATTGCGCCACGCTGGACGAGGCCGTCGCGCTGCTGCGCGAGCTGCCGCACTCGGGAGGCTTCCATCACACGCTGGGCGCGGCCGGCGACGCGCGCCTCGTCAGCGCGGAAGTCGCGCCGGGCTCGGCCTCCATCCTGGAGATCGGCACGCGCTACGGCCATGCCAATCACATCGTGCACGCGGACATGGGCGGCGTGGCGCAGATCGTCACGGACTCGTCTCGATCGCGCCAGAACCGCATCGAAGGGATCGTGGACGGCTGGTCCGGCAGCACCGGCCGCGACGATGTGATCGCCGCCTTGCACGACACTGAAGGGAAGCTGCCGATATTGCGTACCGCGGCAGACGATCCCGATGATGAGAACACCTTGGCGACCGCGATCTTCGAGATCGGAGAAAGCGAAGTGACCTTGCGGGTTTACGACCGCAAGGCGAAGGCGGACATTGCGCTGGATGTGATGTCGGACGCGGAATAGCAGTCCCCCGCCACGCCGCAAGACAACGGCCGCGTCATTGCTGACGCGGCCGTTGGTTCATGCCCTGCGGGTCAAGCCTGGCCGTAGCCGCCGCCTCCGGGGGTTTCAACGACGAAGATGTCGCCCGGGCGCAATTGCGCGCTGTCCTGCGGCCCCAGTTCCTGGATGGAACCGTCGGCGCGCTCGACTGAGTTGCGGCCCATGGCGCCGGGCTGCCCGCCCGCCAGGCCGAACGGCGCATAACGGCGGTTGTTCGACAGGATGGCCGCGGTCATGTCCTCCAGGAAGCGGATGCGGCGCACGCCGCCCTCGCCGCCCGGATAGCGGCCGGCCCCGCCCGAACCCTTGCGGATTTCGTAGGACTCCAGGCGCACCGGGAAACGGAACTCCAGCACTTCGGGGTCCGTCAACCGCGAGTTGGTCATGTGCGCCTGCACCAGCGAAGTCCCTGCGAAGCCTTCATCGTGGGGACCCGCCGCATCGATGCGCACCGGACCAGCGCCCGTGCCGCCCGAGATCGTCTCGTAGTACTGATGGCGCGCATTGCCGAACGTGAAGTTGTTCATCGTGCCCTGGCTTGCGGCCAGCACGCCCAGCGCGCCGTATAGCGCGTTGACGATGCACATGGACGTTTCCACGTTGCCCGCCACCACCGAAGCCGGCGGGTTCGGACGCAGCATCGAGCCTTCCGGCAGGATGATGGACAGCGGCACCAGGCAGCCGTCGTTCAGCGGAATGTCGTCATTGACCAGCGTGCGGAACACATACAGCACCGCCGCCACGGCGATGGCGCCGGGTGCGTTGAAGTTGTTGTCCAGCTGATTGGACGTGCCGGTGAAATCCACCACGGCGCTGCGCGCCTCGGTGTCGACCTTCACGGCCACGCGGATCACCGCGCCGTTGTCCAGCGGATACTCGTAGCTGCCGTCCTTCAGCACCGAGATCACGCGGCGCACTGCTTCCTCGGCGTTGTCCTGCACATGCCCCATGTAGGCGCGGACCACCTCCAGGCCGAAGTGGTCGCACATGCGCAGCAGCTCCTGCACGCCCTTTTCGTTGGCGGCGATCTGCGCGTGCATGTCGGCGATGTTCTGGTCCGGATTGCGCGCCGGCCAGCGGCCCGAGCCCAGGATGCCGCGCGCGGCGGCTTCGCGGAACTCGCCGTCCTTCACCAGTTGGAAGTTGGTGAAGAGCACACCCTCGTCTTCCACCGTCTTGGAATCCGGCGGCATCGAGCCCGGCGTGGTGCCGCCGATATCGGCATGGTGGCCGCGCGACCCCACGTAGAACAGGATTTCGCGCCCTTCGCGGTCGAAAACCGGAG
This sequence comes from Achromobacter sp., assembly GCF_049647645.1. Classification (GTDB taxonomy): domain Bacteria; phylum Pseudomonadota; class Gammaproteobacteria; order Burkholderiales; family Burkholderiaceae_B; genus Achromobacter. Next base: position 78,717 of record NZ_JBARYB010000219.1, on the reverse strand, counting down.
TAATGACAGTGACGTCCGGCAGGTGCGTGCCGCCGTGGTACGGATCGTTCACCACATAGGCATCGCCCGGCTTCATGATGCCGGCATTGGCGTGCATGACCGTGCGCACGGACTCGCCCATGGAACCCAGGTGCACCGGCATGTGCGGGGCATTGGCGATCAAACGGGCCTGCGCATCGAAGATCGCGCAGGAGAAATCCAGGCGTTCCTTGATGTTGACCGAGTAGGCGGTGTTCTGCAGGCGGTAGCCCATCTGTTCGGCGATCGACATGAAGAGGTTGTTGAATACCTCCAGCATGACCGGGTCGGCCTGAGTGCCGATGGCGCGACGTTCCGGACGGGCCTCGACGCGGCGGATCACGAAGTGGTCCTGCGCCGTCAATTCCGCCTGCCAGCCGGCTTCTACCACCGTGGTCTGGTTGGGCTCGGAAATGATGGCCGGTCCCGCCACCACGTCGCCACCCGCCATGTCCTCGCGCACATACAGGGGCGTATCGCGCCAGGCGCCGCCGCTGTACATGCTGACGACGCGGCTGGGAGCCAGCGCGCCGTTGCGCACGCGTGCGGCAGACGCTTCACCGACACGCTCGCCGCCGCCCGTGGCTTCGACCGAAATGGTCTCCACCACCAGCTCGCGGTTGGGCATCAGGAAGGAATAGCGTTGGCGGTATGCCGCCTCGAAATCCTTGCGCGCCTGATCCAGATCCGTATAAGCCACTTCCAGCGAGGTGTCCGTGCCGCGGTACTTCAGGTGCAGGCGGCGCTGCACGCCGATGTCGCTTTCGGCCACGTGCTGACGGCGCAGTTCGCCCACGGCCAGGCCGGCCAGTTCGTCCAGCTCGCCCTGCAGCGCCTGCATCAGGTCGGCGTCGAGCACCTTTTCGACCGTCTTCTGGCGCATGTCGGTCTGATCGGCCAGGCCCATGCCATAGGCCGACAGCACGCCGCCCAACGGATGCGCGAACACCGTCGTCATGCCTAGCGCGTCTGCGACCAGGCAAGCGTGCTGGCCGCCCGCGCCGCCGAACACGGTCAGCGCGTACTCGGTCACGTCGTGGCCGCGCTGCACCGAGATGCGCTTGATGGCCTCGGCCATATTGCCCACCGCGATTTCCAGGAAGCCCTCGGCGAGCTGTTCCGGACTCATCTCGCGGCCGGTGGCGGCGCGCACTTCGTCGGACATGGCCGTAAAGCGCGCCACGACCGCGTCGCGGTCCAGGGGCTCATTGGCTTCGGGACCGAAGACCTTGGGAAAGAAATCGGGCTGGATCTTGCCCAACAGGACGTTGCAGTCCGTCACCGCCAGCGGGCCGCCGCGGCGATAGCACGCGGGACCAGGATTGGCGCCGGCCGAATCCGGGCCCACGCGCAGTCGCGCGCCGTCGAAATGCAGGATCGAACCGCCGCCTGCCGCCACCGTATGGATGCTCATCATGGGCGCGCGCATGCGCACGCCGGCCACCTGGGTTTCGAATTCGCGCTCGAATTCGCCAGCGTAGTGCGACACGTCGGTCGAGGTGCCGCCCATGTCGAAGCCGATGACCTTGGGAAAGCCCGCGATCTCGCTGGTGCGCACCATGCCGACGATACCGCCGGCTGGACCCGACAGGATGGCGTCCTTGCCGCGGAAGCGGTGCGCATCGGTCAGGCCGCCGCTGGATTGCATGAACATCAAGCGGATGCCCGGCAGTTCGCCGGCCACCTGATCCACATATCGCATCAGGATGGGCGACAGGTAGGCGTCCACCACCGTGGTGTCGCCGCGCGACACGAACTTGATCAAGGGGCTGACCTCGTGGGAGGCCGACACCTGCGGAAAGCCCACTTCACGCGCGATGCGGGCCGCGATGCGCTCGTGCTCGGGTGCGTGCCAGGCATGCATGAAGACGATGGCGGCAGCGCGAATGCCGCTGTCATAGGCGCCCTGCATGGCCGCGCGCAGCGCTTCCTGGTCCAGCTCGCGGATCACCTCGCCGTCGGCCGCCACGCGCTCGTCGGCTTCCACGACGGACTCGTAGAGCATTTCGGGCAGGATGACGTTGCGGTCGAACAGGCGCGGCCGGTTCTGGTAGGCAATGCGCAGGCCGTCGCGGAAGCCGCGGGTCGTCACCAGCAAGGTGCGCTCGCCCTTGCGTTCCAGCAAGGCGTTGGTGGCCACCGTGGTGCCCATCTTCACGCATTCGACCTGATCGACGGGCACAGGCTGCCCGGGCGCGATGCCCAGCAGCTTGCGGATGCCGGCCACCGCCGCGTCGCGATACTGCTCGGGGTTTTCCGAGAGCATCTTGGCCGTAGTGGTGGAACCATCGGGGCGCCGCGCCACGATGTCGGTAAAGGTGCCCCCACGATCAATCCAGAATTGCCACTTCATAGCTGTCCTTGCAAACAAAGGGTCGCCGCGGCGCCTGCGGCCGCGCGCGGGTAAACGGAATCAGAGAGAGGTCGCCGCGCGGGCCGCCTGGTCGTACAGGCCGGACAGCGCGCGCAACGTGTGCGCCAGTTGGCGGCTGTAGTCCAGCCCGCCCCCGCCCGGCGCGTCCAGGCCGGCGGTCAGGCATTGCTCGCGGATCTCGGCGTAGCGCTTGAGGATGGCTGCGCCTTCCGGGGTCACGCTGTAGAACACTTCCTTGCTGCTGCGCTCGCCCTTGACCACGCCCAGGCGCTCCAGCTTCTTGAGCGCATAGCTGACGATGTGCGTGTCCTCGACGTTCAGCGTGAAGCAGATGTCGGCCAGCTTCTTGGGCCGCTCGCGGTGATAGACGTGATGGAAGACCATCACGTCGGTGGGCGTCAGGTCGGGCAGTCCAGCCGCCGCCATGCAGCGCACGGTCCAGCGGTCAAAGGCGTGGCTGGCGATCATCAGGCCGAACTCGACCTCGGAGAGGTCGGGCGCGCTGCCGCCAGCCAGATGGGCCGACGATGCAATCAAAGCAGGTGTCATGGGAGACGCAAGCCGAGTTTATATGTGCGAAATACTAATAATTTATCTACATTTCATCAATAAAAAATATTCAAAGGCGTCAAATAATCCCTTTTTCAAGGGAATACCCCTAGCAATGCGGTGAGAAAGCGGCTACGGCGCCGACCAGCCCATGGGCAGATTGGCCCGGATCAGCCAACCGGCAATGGAAATCCGCGGCGCGATATCCGGCATGGGGTCGCCCGGGCCGAACCAGCGCGCGTCGGCAATCTCGTCTTCCTGGACGCGAATGTCGCCGGACACGTAGTCCGCCGTGAACGCCACCATGAGCGAATGCGGGAACGGCCAGGACTGGCTGCCGAAGTACTGCAGGTTGCCGACCTTCAGGCCGACTTCTTCTAGAACCTCGCGATGGATGGTCTGCTCAACGCTTTCGCCGGGTTCGACGAAGCCGGCCAGCGCCGTATAGCGCGAGGTAGCCGTCGTGGTGTGGCGCGCCAGCAGGATGCTGTCGCCCTTGCGGATCAGCACCATCATGGCCGGCGAGATGCGCGGATAGGCCGAGAAGCCGCAGGACGGGCAGCGCAGGCAGAACTCGGTGGGCACGCGCTCCGCCGGCGTGCCGCAGACGCCACAGAACCTATGCGTGCGCGCCCATTCGGCGATCTGGTAGGCGCGGCCAGCCAACGCCATGCGCTCGTCGTCCAGCACGCCGAAGAGCGAGCGCAGCTTCCTGAAGGCATAGCCTTGCGGCGGCTCCATGCCGGGATCGACGTGCACCGTACGGTATGGCGAACCGGGCAGCGCCCAGATCGGCTGCAAGGCCGCGGCTGCCACCCCTATCTGAACGCACAAGGCGGTGTCCGGCAGTACGGCGGACGTTTCTTCAACCAGCAACTCATCATGACGGAATACGAAGTTCACACACGCCTCGGCACCATGCTTTCAATAGCGCAATGTTAGAAGAAAAACGGCTGCCGCAATGCGTTTGCGCAAGGCTTGGGCAAAGATTGAACCCTCAATCATCCATAGCGCGCACGCCTGTTAGGAATAACCCGTAAAGACGTGATTTCGGGCGCGCGGCCACCGCATAGCAACATAGAATGGCACGGCTTTTCAGCTGCGCGTCATCGGCGCAGCGCACTCTTTCGCAATGCCTTTCGGGCACAACCCGGCTTCACCATTCGCAAAGAAGGACCCACCCATGCACAAGAAAATCTCCCTGCTCGCCGGCAGCATCGTCCTGGCGTTCAGCGCAGGCGCACAGGCGCAAACGAAATGGGATCTGCCCACGGCCTATCCGGCCAGCAACTTCCATGTCGAAAACCTGACCACCTTCGTCAAGGACGTGGACACGTTGTCCGGAGGCAAGCTGAAGATCACGCTGCACAACAACGCCTCGCTGTACAAAGCGCCCGAAATCAAGCGCGCGGTGCAAGGCAACCAGGCTCAGATCGGCGAGATCCTGCTGACCAACTTCGCGAACGAAGACCCGATCTACGAACTGGACGGCCTGCCCTTCCTGGCCACCGGCTACGAAGCGTCGTTCAAGCTCTATCAGGCGCAAAAGCCCTTCCTCGAAAAGAAGCTCAACGCGCACGGCATGACCCTGTTGTATGCGGTGGCTTGGCCGCCCCAAGGCATCTTCGCCAACAAGGACATCAAGCAGATTTCGGACATGAAGGGTCTGAAATGGCGCGCCTACAGCCCGGTGACGGCCAAGATCGCCGAACTGGTCGGCGCGCAGCCCGTCACGGTGCAACAGGCTGAACTGGCCCAGGCCCTGGCCACCGGCGTGATCGATTCCTACATGTCCTCGGCATCCACGGGCTACGACACCAAGACTTACGAGTACATCAAGAAGTTCTACGACACGCAGGCCTGGCTGCCGAAGAACGCCATCATCGTCAACAAGAAGGCGTTCGATGCGCTCGATCCCGCCACGCAAGACGCCCTGAAGAAGGCCGGCGCGCAAGCCGAGGAACGCGGCTGGAAGCTGTCGCAGGAAAAGAACAAGTGGTACCAGGAAGAGCTGGCCAAGAACGGCATGGAAACCATCAAGCCCACGGTCGAGCTGAAGGAAGGCCTGTCCGTGATCGGCAAACGCATGCTGGAAGACTGGCTGAAGAAGGCCGGCGCCGACGGCCAGGCCATGATCGACGCCTACAAGAAGCAGTGATACCTCCATGCGCCGCTTTCTAGATGGTCTTTACGGCGCGGCCGGCCTGATGGCCGGCCTGTGCACGATCGGCGTACTGGTGTCGGTGCTGGCCGCGATCATCGCGCGCCAGCTCAGCATGAACATACCCGGCACGGACGCCTATGCCGGGTATTTCATGGCCGCCGCCGGCTTTCTCGCGCTGGCCAGCACGTTCAAACACGGCGAACACATCCGCGTGACGCTGCTGCTCAATTCGCTCAAGCCCGCCGCCAGCCGCAGGCTGGATATCTTCGCCCTGGCGGTCGGCTGCCTGCTGGCAGCCTCGTTCGCCTTCTTCAGTGTCAAGCTGACCTACGACTCCTGGCAGTTCAACGACATCTCCACGTCCAACGACGCCACGCCGCTCTGGATTCCCCAACTCAGCATGGCCGTGGGCACAGTGCTGTTCCTGGTCGCCTTGATCGACGAGCTGATCCGACGCTCTCGCGGCCTGGCCGCCGCCTCTTCGCAGCAAACCCATGAATGAACTTCTCGTCATAACCCTATTGGTCGTCTCGATCTTCGCGCTGCTGGGCTGCGGGGTCTGGGTCGGCCTGACCCTGGCAGGGACCGCATGGATCGGCATGGAGATCTTCTCCAGCCGGCCGGCGGGCGATGCAATGGCCGTCACCATCTGGGGCGCGTCCTCCAGCTGGACGCTGACCGCCCTGCCCCTTTTCCTGTGGATGGGGGAGATCCTGTTCCGCACGCGCCTGTCGGAGGACCTGTTCAAGGGGCTCGCCCCCTGGCTTAATCGCCTGCCGGGCCGGCTGTTGCATACCAACGTGATCGGCTGCGCCATCTTCGCGGCGGTCTCGGGCTCGTCTGCGGCAACCTGCGCCACGGTCGGCAAGATGACCATCCCCGAACTGACGCGCCGCGGCTATCCCGAAGACAAGATCCTGGGCACGCTGTCCGGGGCCGGTACGCTGGGCCTGCTGATTCCGCCTTCCATCATCATGATCGTGTATGGCGTGGCAGCGGATGTGTCCATCGCCAAGCTGTTCATCGCCGGCATCCTGCCGGGCATCCTGCTGGCCCTGCTGTTCATGGGCTACATCGCCTGGTGGGCGATCCGCAATCCCGGCCAGGTGCCGGCGGCCGACCCGGGCCTGTCGCTGATGCAGAAGCTGTCGCGTTCGCGGCATCTGATCCCGGTGATGCTGCTGATCGGCGCGGTGCTGGGCTCCATCTACACCGGCATTGCCACCGCCACGGAAGCGGCGGCGGTCGGCGTGGTGGGCGCCCTGTTCCTCTCGGCGCTGCAGGGTTCGCTCAACCGCTCCACCTTCATGCAGTCGCTGCTGGGCGCAACCCGGCTGTACTGCATGATTGCGCTGATCTTGGCAGGCGCGCAGTTCCTGACGTTGGCGATGGGCTATATCGGCCTGCCGCGCGCGCTGGCCGAATGGATCGGCGGCCTGGGCCTGTCCCAGTTTGGGCTGATCCTGGCCTTGATGGTGTTCTTCATCGTCTTGGGCTGCTTCCTGGACGGCATTTCCATCGTCGTGCTGACCATGGGCGTGCTGTTACCCACGGTGCAGGCCGCCGGGATCGACCTGATCTGGTTCGGCATCTTCATCGTATTCGTTGTGGAAATGGCACAAATCACGCCGCCAGTGGGGTTCAACCTGTTCGTGCTGTCCGGCATGAGCGGCAAGGAATTGCCCTACATCGCGCGCGCTTCACTGCCGATGTTCTTCCTGATGATCCTGGCCGTGCTGCTGCTCTATGCCGTGCCTGGCATAGCCACGTGGCTGCCGCTGCACATGACGCTATAGAACGGCGCCATCGTGAAAACCCCGTTCTCGGAACGGGGTTTTTTTTTGCCATCGCCAACGCGCTCTACCCGCGCCCCCTGTTTTGCTCTCCTGTAAACCAGGGAAAACTCCAAAAAACTACAGGTGTTGTTCGCGGCCCAACTTTTCTAGAATTCCCAGGCGCTGCTACGTTGCAACATTACGGCGTATATGTGCATATGCGGCCATCGCCCGGACCCGCGCTTACCCGAAGCGTCGGTGCGACGGCCCAGCGCCTGACGATCCGCCAGGCGCATCCAGCCGGGCCAAAAGCCCGGCGCCACTAAAAAATAGCGCTACCCAGGAGGAGCCCCGCATGAAACGCATTACCCTATCCCTCGCCCTCGCAGGCCTGGGCTTGGCCGCCGGCACGGCCCAAGCCGAAACCAGCGTCACCCTCTACGGCATCGCCGACGTCAGCATCCGCTACCTGAGCACCAGCGCGGGCAGCGTCGGCGCGGACGGCAGCCGCGTGTCGATGGAGAACGGCGCCATTTCCAACAGCCGCTGGGGCCTGCGCGGCTCCGAAGATCTGGGCAACGGCAACCGCGCCTTCTTCCGCCTGGAAAACGGCTTCAACATGCAGAACGGCCGCGGCTCGGATCCCGCCAAGACCTTCAGCCGCCTGGCCTATATCGGCCTAGACGGCGGCAGCATCGGCGCGCTGACCCTGGGTCTGCAGAACACCCCTATGTTCGACCTGCTGGCCGACTACTTCGACCCGCTGACCGTCGGCAACTACGACCAAAACGCCTGGCTGCCCGCCGCCATGTCGCGCGTGCGCACCAACAACATGACCAAGTACTCCAACACCATTGGAGACCTGGCGTTCGTGCTGTCCTGGGCCAACGGCGACGACTACAAGGACCACAAGGCCGGCCAGCAGTACGGCGCCAGCCTGCGCTACACCGTGGGCAACCTGGGCCTGGGCGCGGGCTATCAGCAGACCTACGAAGGCACGGATTCCGACCTGCGCCAGCGCGTGTGGAACCTGAACGCTTCCTATCAGTTCGAAGGCGCCAAGGTATTTGCCGGCTACTTCAACGGCCGCGACGAAACCGGCTGGGTCAACGCTGTAATGGGTGGCGCCCAGGCCGCCGGCCTGGACCGCAAGGACAACGGCTACTTCGCCGGCGTCACCTGGCAGGCCACGCCGCGCTGGGCCATCACCGGCGCCGCCTACTACGACCAAAGCAAGAACGTGGTCGAAGACGGCGACAAGGGCAAGCGCTACGCGCTGGTCGCCGTGGCCGAGTACTCGCTGTCCAAGCGCTCGCAGGTGTACGGCACGGTGGACTGGAACAAGGTCAGCGACGCCGCCAGCGGCGAAATTACCGGCAAGAGCAACCAGCTCGGCGCCGCAGTGGGCTTCCGCCACATCTTCTGATGACTGTGCGCGCCGGACGCCTTGCGCGTCCGGCGCGGCTTCGTCACATCCCCGGATCTACATCCCCAGATAGGCCTTGCGTACCTCGTCCGAGGCTGCGAGCTCTGCCGCTTCGCCCGACAAGGCCACCCTCCCGCTTTGCATCACATAGGCGCGTGCCGCGACTTCCAACGCCTGCGCCATGTTCTGCTCCACCAGCAAGACCGACAGGCCATCATCGCGGTTCAGGGCCGCCAGCGCGTCGAATACCTGTTCCACCAGCAAAGGCGACAGGCCCAGGCTGGGTTCGTCGATCAGGAGCAGGCGCGGCCCGCTCATCAGCGCCCGGCCGATGGCCAGCATCTGGCGCTCGCCGCCGGACATGGTGCCCGCCAACTGCGCGCGGCGCTCCTTCAAGCGCGGGAACAAGGCATACACGCGCTCCAGGCGTTCGCCGTACACGCGCTCGTCCCGCACCGTGTAGGCTCCCAGGCGCAGGTTCTGCTCCACCGGCTGGCGCGCGAACACGCGGGCGCCTTCGGGAATCATGGAGATCCCCTGGGTCACCAGCCTGTCCGGCGGCGTGCCGGTAATGTCCCGCCCTTCGAACACGACCCGTCCGCCCTTGGGTTTGACCGCCCCCACAATGGCCATCAGGGTGCTGGACTTGCCCGCGCCGTTGGCGCCCAGCAAGGCCGCGATCTCGCCCGGTCTGACTTCCAGCGACACGCCGCGCACCGCCTGCACGCCGCCATAGGCCACGCTCAGGTCCTCGACTTTCAGCATCGCATCAGGCACGGTGCTTTCTCCCCAGATAGGCTTCGATCACGGCCGGGTTGCGCACGATCTCCTGCGGCGCGCCCTCGGCGATCATCTGGCCGAAGTTCAGCACCAGCACCCGTTGCGCCAGCCGCATGACCACCTCCAGCACATGCTCCACGATGATGAGCGTGACGCCCGACGCGTGGATGCCGCGCAGGATCTCGGCCAGCGCGATGGCCTCGGCCGGATTCAGGCCGCCCGCCACTTCGTCCAGCAGCAGCATGCGCGGCTCGGTCGCCAGCGCGCGCGCCAGCTCGACCCGCTTCTGTCCGGCCACGTTCAGTTCTGCCGCCCGCACGTCGGCACGTTCGGCCAGCCCGACCAGTTCCAGCACGCGGGCGGATTCGCGGCGCGCGTCCTGCAGGCGCGGATGGCGCAGCAGCGCGCCGACCATGGCGTTCTCCAGCACCGTCATCTGCCCGAAGCTGCGTGGGATCTGATAGGTGCGCACCAGGCCCATGGCCGCCACCTGCTCGGGACGACGCCCTATCATGGACTGGCCGTCGAAGGTCACCGAGCCGGAGGTGGGCTCGTGATGCCCCACCAGTCCGTTGAACAAGGTGCTCTTGCCCGCGCCGTTGGGACCGATGATGGCGACGATCTCGCCCGCCTCGACCGACAGCGAGATGTCCTTGTTCGCGACCAGCCCGCCGAATTGCTTGGTCAGGTTCTTAACGTCCAGCAGAGCCACGGCGCCTCCTCAATGTGACCAGCCCACCCGGCAGGAACATGGTGACCAGCAATATGGCCAGGCCGAAGACCAGCAGGTCCAGGCCCATGCCCGAACTGCCCCACAGCACGCGCGTGCCCTCGGACAGCGGCAACAGCACCGCCGCGCCCAGCCACGGGCCGATCAGCGTGCCGACGCCGCCCAGGATGGTCACCAGCACGACCTGCACCGACATCGTCAGGTTGAACATGGATTCCGGGTCGATGAAGCCCACGTACATGGCGAAGAAGCCGCCCCAGACGCCGGTCATGCCCGCCGACATCACGAAGGCCAGCATCTTGTAGCGGTCCGCGGGCACGCCCAGGCTGCGCGACGCCGCTTCGTCGCCATTGATGGCGCGCCAGTAGAAGCCGGTCTTGGAGTGCACCAGGAAGAACGTGGCGCAGAAGGTCAGGAACGCCAGGCCCACCGCGATCCAGTAGTACGGCACCTTGCTGCGGAACAGCAGCATCCAGGCGGCGTCGCCGATGGGCGCCTCCAGACCGACCGCACCGCCCGCCCACTCCCAATTGATCATCAGCAGCAGCCCGATCTGCAGCAGCGCGATGGTGGCCATCGCGAAGTAGTGGCCAGACAGCCGCAGCGTGGGCCCGCCCACCAGCCAGGCCAGCGCGGCGCTGATCACGCCGCCCAGCGGTATGCCCAGGAGCGGCGTGAGCTTCAGATGGTGCAGCAGCAGCAAAGTGGTATAGCCCCCTACCCCCACGAACACGCTATGGCCAAAGGAGATCCGGCCCAGAAAGCCGCCGACGAGATTCCAGCACGCGCCCAGCGCGCCGAACATGATCGCCAGCAACAGCACTTGCAGAGTGAAGGAGTCCTTCACCACCACCGGCACCAGGGCCATCAGAATGGCGGCCACGGCCGCCGCCGCCACAGGCCACTTCGGCACGCCGGCCGAGGCGGCGTCGAGTTTGTTTGTCTTGTTCATCTCACCACCGCCCGAACAGGCCGCGCGGCCGATACCAGAGAACCAGGATGAACAGGATGAACACGCTCACCGTCTTGAGCGCCGGCGCGACGAAGTAGCCCGTCATGGCCTCGATGATCCCGATCAGAATCCCCGCGATGAAGGCGCCCGGCAGCGAACCGAAGCCGCCCATGCACACCGCCACGAAAGCCAGCAGGCCGAACACCGTGCCCACCGAGGGAAACACATAGAAGAAGGTGGTCAGCAAGGCGCCAGCCAGACCAACCGCCGCGCTGCCCAGCATCCAGACCTGGGCATTGACCCGGTCCGGCGAAATGCCTACCAGGGCAGCCACCTGCCGGTCTTCCGCCACCGCCTGCAAGGCATGGCCCCAGCGCGTGCGGTACACCAGGATGAACAGCGCGACCACCACCACCAGCGCGATCAGGCCCGTCACCACCTGCGGCCGGCCCAGCGAAATGCCGGCAACCGTGACGCTGCCAGACACCAGAGTGTCGGGCAGGCTGCGGTAATCGGGGCTGAAGGCGATGAAGGCTATCTGGCGCAACACCAGTCCCAGGCCGAAGGTGGCCAGGATGACTGCCATCGCCGGCCCCTTCTGCAGGCGGCGGATGATGAGCGCGTAGGTCAGGAAACCGACGAAGGCGAGCACGATGGCCACCAGCGGCGCAGACAGCGTGGGATCGATGTGGCCCAGCGTATAGAGCCAATAGGCGGCATACATGCCCAGCATCAGGAACTCGCCATGGGCGAAGTTGATGACGTCGGTAATGCCCCAGATCAGCGCCAGCCCCACCGCCACCGCGGCATAGATCAGGCCGTTGAACAGGCCTGCCGAGAGAGCTTCGAACATGGATTGCTCCTGCGGCGAGCCCCGCGGCCCGCCGCGTCAGACTGCGACTACTTCCAGGCGAACGGCAGCGTGGGCAGGTTCTTGTCCGTGCGGTATTTCTCCGGCCACACCGTCTGGTAGGACGAACCCTTGAGTTCCAGGATCAGGCCCGAGCCCTTGGTGTTCTGGCCCTTGGCGTCGAATTGCACCCCAGCCCAGGGCATCGCGACTTGCGCTTCGCCCAGGTCGGTGGCGGCCAGCGCCTTGCGGATCGCCTCGGGATCGGTCGAGCCGGCCCGGTTGATCGCGTCGGCCAGCACCAGCACGCCCTGCATAGAACGGGCGTTATTGCCGTTGAGATCCTTGCCGGTCTTGGCCTTGTACATGTCGTTGATCTTCTTCAGCCCGGCCTTGGATGCCGCAACGTCGTTGCCCCAGACGTCGCGCGTCAGCACGCCCTGGACCTGCGGCCCCACTTCCTGCACGAAGCGCGAATCGATGAAGCCGGCGTCATTGGCCAGCAGCACCGGCGGCGCATACTTGCTTTCCCGCATGGTGCGCACGAACAGCATGGCGTCCGAGGTGTAGCTGGCGAAGATCGCCACATCGGGCTTGGCAGCGGCCAGCTTCTGCACTTCTGCCGTCACCGAGGCCGAGCCCGCGCTGTAGGCAATGTTGGCGACCAGCTCGCGCTTGTACTGCTTGGCGAACTTTTCGACGGCCTTGTAGGTGTTCACGCCGAAGTCGGTGTTCTCGTACACCACGGCGATCTTGGCAGTCGGCACCGCCTTCACGCCGTCCAGGAATTGCATCATGTTCTCGACGAAGGTGTCGTCGTTGGGCGAGGTGCGGAAGAACCACTTGTAGCCGCGCTCGGTCAGGTCCGGGCTGCTGGATTCGCCGTTCACATAGGGAATGCCGCGCTGCTCGGCGATGCGGCTGGCGGTCTTGGTCACGGCCGACTGGTAGGCGCCGGTCAGGGCCACGACCTTTTCCTGGTCGATCAGGCGCTGGGCGTCGGCCAGGCCCACTTCGGGCTTGCCCTGGGAATCGCCGAACACCACTTCGATCTTGGCGCCTTTCAGCGCCGGCAAGCCGCTGCCCGCGGCCAGCGGTATGCCTTCCAGTTCGGGGTGCGGATTGTTGATGATGTCGACCGCCAGCTCGATGGCCGCCTTGATTTCCGACCCGGTGGACGCCAAGGCGCCCGACAAGGGGTAGATCGCGCCGATGCGCACGGCCTGCTGGGCCTGCGCGGGCACGGCGCTCATCAGCGCCAGACTCGCGGCGACACCCGCGATGAGCTTCATCTTCATAACTGGACTCCTGGATTGAACCGGCTAAGTGTGAAAGCAATGCATGTACGCGGGTCGGGGCATGCCCTTGGAAATGACCCCGTTCGCGGCGGCAGGAGACCCTCCGGCAAGCCGGAAGGCCCCAGATTCAGTGCGGTTGTCGCCATTTCCCCTTGTCCTTTGATGGATCGTTTTGGTGGCACAACGGGTACTGCAGCAAAAGTACGGCGTGTAACCGCTCCCTGTTTCCGTGCTATCAGGAAAGCGGCACTGGGACGGTCAGAACACCGCCATCCGGCTGTTGATGAGGTCCGTGACCAGCATGTGGCCCGGCGCGTGGGTAATGCAGAACTCCGGCCTGACAGCGGCGACCACGGACTGCGGCGTCACGCCGCAGGCCCAGAACACCGGCATTTCGCCTTCGCGTATTTCCACCGGATCACCATAGTCCGGGCGGTTGATGTCGGCAATCCCGATCAACGCGGGGTCGCCGATATGCACCGGCGCGCCGTGGACCGAGGGAAAACGCGAGGTGACCTGGATGGCGCGGATGGCATCGGCAGCCTTCAGGGGACGCATGGACACGACCAGCGGGCCGCCGAACACGCCCGCGGCATGGGTCGGGACATTGGTGCGGTACATCGGCACGTTGCAGCCCTGCTCGATGTGGCGCACGGGCAGGCCGTTGTCCAGCATCGCTTCCTCGAAGGAGAACGAACAGCCGATCAGGAACGACACCAGATCGTCACGCCAAAGATCCCGCACGTCGGTAGGCTCGGCCACAAGTTCGCCGTTCTGCCAGACGCGGTAGCGCGGGATATCGCTGCGGATATCGATGTCCTGACCCAGTTCCGGCAAGGCGGGATCGCCCGGTTCGGACATGGCCAGCAAGGGACAGGGTTTGGGATTGCGCTGGCAGAAATGCAGGAAGTCGGCGGCAAGCGCGCGCGGCAGGATCGCGAGGTTGGCCTGCACATGACCCGGCGCCAGGTTCGCGGTGGGGCCGGTGAGCTTGCCGCTGCGCGCATCCAGGCGCGCCTGGCGGGCCAATTCCACGCTGGCGCGTGCCCCGGGGTTCGTATGCATGTCCATCCCTTCAATGACAATTTCAGTATGGGGACATTGCACAGGAACCGCGGACCAGCGTCCAATCACAAGTTGCGATAGACCCCGATCAATATTCCTTATCAGGGTTATGCCGGATGGCGCAGCGCTTCTTCACGCGCAATCTGCTGCGCCGCCTCGGCCACCGCACGCGGGATCTGGCTGTCCGGCCCCTGCATCCAGCAGGCGGTGTAGTGCAGCGGCGGCAAGGCCGGCGCCTTGACGTCCAGGATGCGCAACTCGCCCTGCGCCAGCTCCTTGTGCAGGATCACGGGCGCGATGACGGCGGTGCCGATGCCGTCCTGCGCCATCCGCACGATGACGCTGAGCGCCGAACTACCGTACATGCGCGGCGCCTCCACCCCGGCCTGCTGCAACAGCTGGCGCACGGCGCGGTGCGGATCGGTGGTGGACGGATAAGTGATGACGGGCCATTCAGCCAGGCGCTTCAAGGGGATCGGCTGACGCCCCACCTTGAGCTTGGGACTCGCCACCCAGGACAAGGGGTAGTTGCAGAGATAGAGGTTCTCGATGCGGGGTTCTTCCATCGGCCCCAGCAGGAAGGCCAGGTCGATCTGGCGCGAAGCGAGCTGCGTCTTCAGCACCGTAGTCGTATCCACCTGGATCTCGACCATCAAGGCCGGATAGACGTCGTGCAGATACTCCATCAGGGTCGGCAGCCAGGTATGGACGATGGTTTCCGACACCCCCAGCCGGAGCATGCCGGTCATGACGCTCTTGGCCCTTGCGGCCTCCTGCATATCGCGCCGCATCTGCAGCATGCGCTCGGCGTGCGACAGCAACTCGCGCCCCTTGCCCGTCAGCTTGATGCCGCGCGTGTCGCGGTCGAACAGGCGCACCCCCAGATCGGATTCCAGCGACGCGATGCGCTGGGAAATGGCGGGCTGGGTGGCGTTGAGCTTCTCGGCCGCCGCCCGGAACCCGCCCAGGGTGGCGACCCAGAAGAACGTCTCGATATTGCGTAGATCGATCATGGCGGCGGCGTCCGGCGATGCAGCCGCCATCTTAGCGCCCGGGACGGACCGGCGGCTGCCGTCCGCCCCGGCTGCACATCACTGGCCGGCGTACAGCGCTTCCACCGCCAAGCCGATGCTCAGGATGCGGCGGTCCGCGCCATTGCTGCCCGCGATCATCAATCCCACCGGCGCCGTGCCGGACGCGTGGCAAGGCAGCGACAGCGCGCAGCCATCCAGGAAATTGATCAGTGTCGGATTGCGCAGGATCAGGCCATTGGCCGCGTAATAGGCTTCGTCCGAGGCCTGCAGGTCGGCGACCGCCGGCGCCACGATGGGCGTGGTCGGCATGATCAGGGCGTCGTAGCCGGCGATGCGATGGTCCACCGCCGCGACCCAGGCCTCGCGCGCGTCCAGCAGGTCCAGGTAGTCGGCCGCGCTCATGTCCTTGCCGCGCATGATGCGCGACACCACACGCGGGTCGTAGCGCTTGCCGGCGCGCGCGATCAGGTCGCGGTGCCAGGCCCAGGCCTCGGCAGCAGTAAAGCCGCCCTTGGCGTTGATGGCCCCCAGTTCCGCGAATTCCGGAATCGCAATCTCGTCGACCAGGGCGCCGGCGGCCTTCAGATGGGCAACCGCGGCCGCGAAGCTGTCAGCAACATGCTTTTCCATGGCGTCCAGCGCCAAGGTGGTCGGGATGGCCAGGCGCAGACCGCGCAACACCGCCGCTTCCGGCACCGGGCCGCCGTCACCGGACAGGATGGCGTCCAGCTCGGCGCAGCAGCGCACGCTGGCCGCGATCGGGCCGATGGAATCCAGGTTGGCCGACAGCGGCAGCACGCCTTCCATCGAAACGCGCCAGGCGCTGGGCTTGAATCCCGTCAGGCCGCAAAGCGCGGCGGGGATGCGCACCGAACCGCCAGTGTCCGAACCAATGGCCGCGACCGCCATGCCGTCGGCGACGGACACGGCGGCGCCGGAGGACGAGCCGCCGGGAATGCGGCCGGTGGCGCGGTCGTAGGGGTTCAGGGGCGTGCCATAGTGCGGGTTGATGCCCAGGCCGGAATAGGCGAATTCGGTCATGTTGGTGCGGCCGATGATGACCGCGCCTGCCGCCACCAGGCGGCGCACGACTTCGGCGTCGGCATCGGCGGCGGGCTCGCCTTCGCGTGCCACGGAACCTGCCATCGTGGTCTCGCCTTCGATGTCAAACAGGTCCTTGATGCTGATGGGCAAGCCCTCGATGGCCGAGCGGACGATGCCGGCCGCGCGCAGCGTGTCGGAAGCCTGCGCCTGGGCCAGCGCCGTTTCCGCGTACAGGCGCGTGAAGGCGCGTGCACCCTCGCCCGCATCATCCTGGGCGCGGGCCAGCGCCGCCTGCGTCAGTTCCACGGAGCTGCTGCGGCCCTCTTGCAGGGCCAGGGTCAGATCATTCAGAGTCGAAACCATAGTCATCCTAGTGCCGCCTTGCGGCATGAGTGCAAACGGGCGCGCCCGCGGGCGCGCCTGGCGATAGGCGCCGGAGGCCGGAATCAGGCCACCACGGGCAGCGTCTCGACATGATAGCGGTGACGCAGGCTGCGCTGGCGCCGCGGATCGTGCAGTTCCATGGCGAAGTCGGCCGAGGCGCGGATGCCGCCGATCGCGCCCACGGTGCCGCAGGTCATGCCCGCGCCGGCCGGCAGCACGGCCGAGCCGCCGGTGTAGCCGGCAACCAGGTCCTGCGGCGTGCGCAGCGACGCCAGCGGGCCTTCCTGATACAGCACTTCGACGCCGTTCTCGACGATGTACGAGCGGATGATGAGCTCGTCCCAGTAGTCCGCCACGTCGGCCAGGCGCCAGGCGCTGGTGGCCACGGGCTTGACGCAGACCTGCTTGGACATCGCCACGCTGTAGGTTTCCAGCTTGCGGTCGGTGTGGTCGGAAGCGATGCTGACGTACATCTCGCCATCCACCGCGAACACAAAGGTCTCGACTTCGCCCGAGGAATCCTCGCCCAGCGCCTGGACGGTTTCCTTCTGGGTCAGCTGGTTGTCGGCGATGCGGTAGTACAGCGGCACGCTGCTGGGACGCGGCACGCCGATGGCGGCCAGCTCTTCGATGTGGTGCTCGATCGCGGCCATGTCGCGTCCGGCCCAGCCGGCGACGATCAGGGTGTCGAACTCGACTTCCACCTGGCGGGGTTGCGAGTCTTCGATCTGGAATACGGCTTTCATATCTGTCCTGCGGAAATAAGGAGGTGAAGAGCGCGGCGGTCGGCCGCGCCCGGAATGTTTAGGGAATGAAGGTCAGCCGAACACGCGCGGCAGCCACAGCGCCACGTCCGGCCAGAACGCCAGCAGCGCCAGCATCACGAACATGGCCGCCACGAACGGCAGGCTGCCGACGATGACCGCGCTCATGGAGCCGCTCTTGCGCAGGCTCTGGACCACGAACAGGTTCAAACCGACGGGCGGCGTGATCAGGGCGGCTTCGACCAGGATGATGATGACGATGCCCAGCCAGATGGGATCGAAGCCCAGGCCGATCATGATGGGCGCCACGATGGGAATGGTCGTGATCATCATGGACAGCGTTTCCATGAAGCAGCCCAGCACCAGGTAGAAGACCACCACGATCAGCAGCATCCATCCAGGCGACAGGCCCAGCCCCGTGATCGACTTCGTCAACGCGTCGGTCAGGCCGGTAGCGGACATGACGAAGTTCAGGAAGCTGGCCGCCACCACGATCAGCATGATCATGGCCGTGGACCGCATGGTGCCTTCCATGACCTCGCGCAGCATCGACCACGACAGGCGGCGGAACCAGGCCGCCAGGATGAAGGCGCCCAGCACGCCCAGCGCGGCCGCCTCGGTGGGCGTGGCCAGGCCGGCGTAGATCGAACCGACCACCAGAAAGAAGATTCCCATGGGCGGCGCCAGATGCACCAGGCTGGCGATGCGCTGGCCCCAGGTCGCCTGGATCTTCTTGCCGCCCCAGGACGGCTTGGCGACGCAGGCGATGACCACCGTCAGCATGAACAGCGCGGCCATCGCGAAACCCGGGATGATGCCGGCCAGGTACAGCTTGGGCACGGACGAGTTCGTCAGCACGCCGTAGATGACCAGATTGATCGACGGAGGGATCAGGATGCCCAGCGTGCCGCCGGCGGCCAGGCTGCCCAGGAACAGCGGCTCGTTGTAGCCGTACTTGCGGATCTGCGGAATGGCCACCGTGCCCACGGTCGCGGCGGTCGCCACGCTGGAGCCGGAGGTGGCCGAGAACAGCGTCGACGCGCCGATGTTGGCGTGCATCAGCCCGCCCGGCAGCCACGACAGCCACAGACTCATCGCACCATACATGCGTTCGGCGAACCCGGCGCGCAGCAGCACCTCGCCCAGCATGATGAACAGCGGAATCGCCACCAACAGGAACTCGTTGTTGGTGCTCCACGAGACCTCGCCGATCGCGCGCGTCAGCGGCAGCATGGAGAACAGCGGGTCCAGGATCAGGCCCAGCACGCCCAGCGCCGCGCCCACGGGGATGGACAGGCCGATCAGCACCAGAAGCAGTATCAATGCAGTGGAAATCATGCGGCCTCTCCTTTCACCATGCGCTCGCCGGCGGCGGCTTCCTCGTCGGCTTCTTCCTGCGCCGAACGCACGCCGCAAATGCTCTTGACCAGTTCGATGTCGCCCGTAACCAGCGCGGCGGAAGCGCGCGCCAGCATCAACGCGACCGTAATGCACATCCAACCCAGGCCGAGCAGCCACAGGCCCTGCGGAATCCACAAGGGCGTGGCCAACGGCGTGTTCGCCGCGGATTTCTGCGCCCAGGAAGTCTGCACGACCTCGGACGCGTAATAAGTCAGGTAGACCATGAAGACCGCCAGGGCCACCATGGAGATCCAGTCCAGCACGGCGGCGACGCGCACCGGCATGTACTGGTAGACCACGTCCACGCGCACGTTGGCGCGTTGCAGCGTGGCGAACGCCAGCGCCCAGGAGGTGCTGATGGCAAAGGCGTAGCTCGACAGCTCGTCGGCGCCACCGGTGGTGAAGCCCAGGAATTTGCGGGCCAGCACGTCGAAGGAAATCAGCAGCACGCTGGCCACCGTCAAGCCACCGCCGGCCCACACGGCCATCCGGGAGAAGCTCTCGGCGCGCCGCAACAGCCCGCCCAGCAGGCGAAAGTGTTCAGTTTGAGTCATGAGTAAAACCTCTGCAGGGTCGGGCACGCATCGCCCTCCCAGCTATGTAACGAACGATCCCAGAGGGATGCCACGGAACCGGCAGTGCCGATCTGTAGCAACTCCGATCGAGCTGCCACGGAATCAGCTTTACCGATCTGCGGCGCCCCCAATTGAGATGCCACGGAATCAGCTCTGCCAATCTGTAGCGACTCCCCCCAATCGGGATGCCGTGGATCCGGCTCCGCCGGTCCGCAGGCATGCCCCCCTGGGGGGGAAGCGCGCAGCGCTTCGGGGGGGGCCCTACTTCTTCGCGACCACGCCCAGGGTCTTGCCGACCGTGGCGTTGAAGTCACTCACGCACTGGGCCGAGCAACGCGCGGCCCACTTGGGCAGCACGGCTTCCTCGGTGACCTTCTTCAGCAGCGCGCGGTCGGCGTCCGAGGGCTGGACCAGGACCATCTTGCCCTTGACCGGGAACGGGCAAGCGGCAGCGCCCGTGTTGCAGTCATAGCCTTCCTGGGTCTGGCGCGCGGCAGCGTCCCAGATGTTGTCGACCAGGGTCTTCACATTGGTCTGCAGGAAAGTGCGCACCTTGGGGTCCAGCTTGTCCCAGGCCTTCTGGTTCACGGCGTGGATCTGCTGGTTCCAGTTGATCGGCAGCGCGACCAGATGCGTCGACACTTCATACCACTTGGCCGAGTAGCCGGACAGCGAACCCGTGATGGCGCAATCCACCACCTTGTTCTGCAGCGCGGGCACGACTTCACCGAAGGCCATGGTCACGCTCGAACCGCCCAGCGCCTCGACGAACTCGGCGGTGGTGCGGCTGCTGGTGCGGACCTTCTTGCCCTTGATGTCGGCCAGGCTCTTGATTTCGGCATTGCAGAACAGCACCTGGGCGGGATAGGTGGAAATGCCCAGCAGCTTGACGTTGCTGCCTTCGCCGTACAGCTTGGCGTAGACCGGTTCGAACGCGTCGGTGACCGCGCGCGCGGTCTTGACGTCCGGCGCCAGGCCGGCCAGGTCGATCGCTTCGTTGATGGGGTTATCGCTGGCGAAGTACGCCAGGGTGGCGGTACCGAACTCGACCACGCCCTGCGACATCAGGCGCAGCAGCTCGGGGCCCTTCAGGCCCATTTCATTGAAGCCCTTGATGTCGGCCGTGACTTGACCCTTGGACAGCTCGGGGATGGTCTTGGTCCAGAACGGCTTTTCGTAATCGTTGTAGGCAGTCAGGTTGCTCAGGCCGCCGACGACCTTCAACTGGGTCTTGGGCAGGTCCTGCGCCTGGACGGCGCCGGCCAGCAGGCTGGCAGCGACGGCGGCGAAAACTAGCGACTTCTTCATGGACAAAACTCCTGGCTGGCGGGATGGTATGCCGCGCGCCGGATCCCGTTATCCTGGCGGCGCGCGGGTAGCAATCGGAGAGTCTGGAGATCAGCCGCGCAAAGGCGCGCATTGCGCCTGCGCGGCATGGCTTGCCGCCCGGGTCTGGAAATGGGACATACGCTGGTTCATGCTTTCCCCCGCTCTATGCATCCAGGCGATCGTTATTGATGTGCCGTCATTGCAGCGTCAGGGGCGCGGAGCGTCCAATCGTATGTTGCGATACGGGGGTATAAATTTTTCTTTGGTCTCGCTCGACGCGCGCCTCTCGATTCGCGCAGACGACGCAGCGGCGCGGCTCAGCGGGCAGCCAGGCACGCCGGGCCGCCGCCTTGTCGAACGGCTGCTCGCGCCGGCCGCGCCGTTTGTGCTCGGGTAAACACCTAGATGGGAACGCCGTCCGCGGCCTGCTCCGCCACCTTCTGGGCCATCTGCGCGATGACGCGCACCGCATGGCTGTCCGGCCCTTGCACCCAGGTAGCCGTGAAACTCAGTTCCGGCAAGGGGTCCGCCTCCACGCGCAGGATGCGCAATTCGCCGCGCGCCAACTCCTTGCCCAGGAACACCGGCGCGATCACGCTGGTGCCGATGGCATCCTGCGTCATGCGCACCACCATTGACATCGAGGCGCTGCCGTACATGCGCGGCGAATTCACGCCCGCGCGCGTCAGCATGTCGCGCACCACACGATAAGGCGCGCTGTTTGAGGGATACGTGATGATGGGCAGCTTGCCTATGCGCTCCAATGTCAGCGGCTCGGGACCCAGGTCCAGCAGCGGGCTCGCAACCCAGGCCAGCGGATAGGTGCACAACGGCAGGTTCTCGACCCGAGCCTCCAGCACCGGCCCCATCAGGAAGGCCAGGTCGATCTGCCGCGACATCAGGTGCGAGCGCAGCACGTGGGTCGTGTCGACCTCGATCTCCAGCACCAGCGCTGGATAGTTCGAATGGATCAGTTCAATCAGCGTCGGCAACCAAGTCTGCACGATGGTTTCGGCCACGCCGATACGCACCGTGCCGCTCATGACGTTCTGCTCGCGCGCGGCCTCGAACATGTCGCGCCGCACCTGCAGCATGCGTTCGGCGTGCGACAGCAGTTCGTGGCCCTTGGCGGTCAGCTTCACGCCGCGCGCCTCGCGCTCGAACAGGCGTACGCCCAGGTCCGCCTCCAGTGAGGCGATGCGCTGCGATACCGCAGGCTGCGTGGTGTTGAGCTTGTCCGACGCGGCGCGAAAGCTGCCCAGCGTGGCCACCCAAAAAAAAGTTTCGATGTTACGTAGTTCTATCATGAGCCTGTTCCCCCGGCGCGATGAGCGTATCATGTCAGCCGCCCGGCACCCCCAAGCCGGCAGCCCAGCCTATCAAGGAGTTTGTCGATGACCCCGGCCGATAACGGTCGCACGCGCGCAGCCGCGCCCGCCTCCAGCGGCCCGATGATGGGGGTGCTGTTGCTGGTGCTGTCGATGTGGACGCTGTCGTGCCTGGACGCCAGCGGCAAGTGGGTGATGAGCGCGGGCGTGCCGCTGCTGGTGCTGTCGTGGTTCCGCTATGCCGTCCACCTGGCGCTGGTCCTGGCCCTGGTGCTGCCGGCGCGCGGGCTGGGCGTGCTGCGCAGCAAGAAGCCGCGCGAACAGATCCTGCGGGGCGGCTCGATGTTCCTGGCCACGCTGATGTTCTTCACCACGCTGAGCTACATTCCTCAGGCCGAGGCCACCGCCATCAATTTCCTGGCGCCGCTGCTGGTGCTCTCGGCTGCGCCCTGGGTGCTCAAGGAGCCTGCCCGCCTGTCTCGTTTCGTCGCCGCGGGTATCGCATTCGTCGGCGTGATCATCGTGATCCGCCCGGGCGGCGGCCTGGACCCCGTCGGCACGGTGTTCGGCCTGCTCACGGCCTGTTGCTTCGCGGTGCAATTCATTGCCACGCGCCGCGTTGCGGGCGACGATCCGTTCACCTCGCTGATCTGGAGCGGCGCCGTCGGCACGATCTGCCTGACGCTGGCCCTGCCCTTCATCCTGCCGTCCGCCCTGCCCGTCCTCAAGGCGCTGGCGCCGCTGGATTGGGTCGTGCTGATCTCCACGGGCATCACCGGCGGCCTGGGCCACCTGTTCCAGATCGCTGCCTATCGCCGCGCACCCGCTTCCACCCTGGCGCCCTTCGTCTACCTGCAGATCCTCAGCGCGACCGCGGTCGGCTGGCTGGTCTGGGGCCATTTCCCCGACCTGCTGACCTGGCTCGGCATCGCCATCATCTGCGCCAGCGGCATCGGCATCGGCCTGGTCGAATGGCGCCGCAGCCGGGCCCAGGCCGCGCCGCTGGCCGGGGCCGGCGTGCGCTGAGCCGGCAACGCGCCGCGGCCGCCTCCCGTACAATGCGGGTCGCTTTTTGCGCTTTCGCGCATGGGCGATCCAGGCATTTCCCCGAATCGAGGCTCTCATGATCATCAAGCCCCGCGTGCGCGGTTTCATCTGCGTCACCACCCATCCGGCCGGCTGCGCCGCCAACGTCCGCAACCAGATCGACTACGTCCAGGCCCACGGGCCCATCGCTGGCGGGCCGAAACGCGTGCTGGTGCTGGGAGCATCCACCGGCTATGGCCTGGCGGCGCGGATCAGCGCGGCCTTCGGCTGCGGCGCAGAGACGCTAGGCGTGTTCTTCGAACGCCCGGGCGACGCGACCAAGGCCGGCACGCCGGGCTGGTACAACACGGCGGAATTCCACGAGCAGGCCCATGCCGCCGGGTTGTACGCCAAGAGCATCAATGGCGACGCCTTCTCGGACGAGATCAAGCGCAAGACCATAGACCTCATCAAACAGGACCTGGGCCAGGTCGACCAGGTGATCTACAGCCTGGCCGCGCCCCGCCGCACGCACCCGAAGACCGGGGAAGTCTTCAATTCCACGCTCAAGCCCATCGGGCAGGCGGTGAACCTGCGCGGCCTGGACACAGACCGCGAAGTGGTCAAGGAATCCGTGCTGGAACCCGCCACCCAGGCCGAGATCGACGCCACCGTCGCCGTCATGGGTGGTGAGGACTGGCAGATGTGGATCGACGCGCTGCTTGAGGCCGGCGTGCTGGCCGAGGGCGCCACCACCACGGCCTTCACCTATCTGGGCGAGAAGATCACCCACGACATCTACTGGAATGGCTCCATCGGCGCAGCCAAGAAGGACCTGGACCAGAAGGTGCTGGAAATCCGCGCCAAGCTCGCCGCGCGCGGCGGCGACGCCCGCGTGTCGGTGCTCAAGGCGGTAGTGACGCAGGCCAGCTCGGCGATCCCCATGATGCCGCTGTACCTGTCGCTGCTGTTCAAGACCATGAAGGAGGCCGGCACGCACGAAGGCTGCATCGAACAGGTGTACGGCCTCTACCGCGACAGTCTGTGCGGCCAGACGCCCATCCTGGACCAGGAAGGCCGCCTGCGCGCCGACTACAAGGAACTGGATCCCGAGGTGCAGGCCCGCGTGCAGGCGCTATGGGGCCAGGTCACCAACGACAATATCTACCAACTGACGGATTTTGCGGGCTACAAGCAGGACTTCCTGCGCCTGTTCGGCTTCGAGATCGACGGTGTCGACTACGACGCCGACACCGATCCGGCTGTGGAAATCCGCGACCTGGCGTAAGCCCGGCCGCTAGCGCGCCATCAGCTCCAGCAGGCGGTCCAGGCCACCTTCATCGATGGCCACCTTGACCTCCTCACGCACGGCCGGCTTGGCGCGGTAGCCTACCGACAGGCCCGCCGCGCGCATCATCGGCAGATCGTTGGCGCCGTCGCCCACGGCGATGGCGCGCTCCGGCCCGACGCCCAGCGCCGCGCAAACCTCCAACAGTTTGCGGCGCTTTTCCTCGCCGTCGCAGATGTCGCCCCAGACCTGGGGCAGCAGCCGGCCCGTCAGCCGGCCGTTCTCCACTTCCAGCACATTGGCGCGCACGTCATCCAGGCCCAGGCGCACCCGCAGCCGGTCGGTGAAGCAGGTGAAGCCACCGGTCACCAGCAAGCAGGTGAGGCCCGCAGCCTTGCATGCGGCGATCAGCGTCTCGGCGCCGGGGTTGATGCGCACGCGCTGCTCATAGACCTCGTCCAGCGCCGCTTCGGGCATGCCTGCCAGCAGCGCCACGCGCTCGCGCAGGCTTTGCTTGTAGTCCTTGATCTCGCCGCGCATGGCAGCTTCGGTCAGCGCCGCCACCTCGGCCTTCTTGCCCATCAGGTCTGCCATCTCGTCCAGCGTCTCGATCGAGATCAGGGTCGAGTCCATGTCGAAGGCGATCAGCTTGTAGTCCGTGAGCGCAAGCGGAGGCGCAATGCCGCGCCATTGCAGGCCGGGTTTCGTCGAGGCGGAATGCATGAATAGTCCTTGTCTATGCGGGATGAGAGGGGTCGCGCCCTTGCTCGCGCAGCCACTCGATGAACAATTGCGCCGAGTCGGCGGCCGGGCCGTCCTGCCGGTACAGTGCGTGGATGCCGGCGTTGGGCAGCTGCGGGCCGTCGAACAGCGGACGCAGCCGGTCTGCGCGGATGTCGTCTTCCAGCAGGCACCAGGGCGCCAGCGCGATGCCCAGATCGTTCATGGCGGCCTGCATGCAGAGGAACTGATGGTCGAACACCGGCCCGGGCAATTGCGCGGGCACGTCCACCTTGGCCAGCGCAAACCAGCGCGGCCAGTGATCCATGCCGCCCGCAATCTTCAGCAGCGGATGGCCCAGGCAATCGGCCGGCGCGGCCAGGCGGTTGCGCTCGATGAAGCGCGGCGAAGCCACCGGCACATGGAAATCATCCAGGCAGTGCACGCAAGCCAGGTCGGAGTGCGCCATATAGCCATGGCGGATCAGCACGTCGCTGCCCGTATCGCCGCCGCGATCCAGGAAGGAGCGCCCCTGCGTGGTGAGCTGCACGTCCACGCCCGGATGCCGCGCCTGGAACGTCGACAGGCGCGGGATCAGCCACTTCATGGTCAGGGACGGCGTGGCGCAGACGCGCAACACGCCGCCATAGGCGGGCGATTTCAGCTTGGCGGTCGCCGCCGCGATGCGTTCCAGGCTGGCCTGGATCTCGGGAAAATAGGCCTGGGCGCATGGCAGCAGCGCCACGCCGCGCGCCTCGCGCGCGAACAGGGGCTGCCCCACGTACTCTTCGAGTATGCGGATCTGCTGGCTGACCGCGCTGTGCGTGATGCTCAGTTCGTCGGCCGCCGCGGTGAAGCTGCGCAGACGCGCCGCGGCTTCGAACACGCGCAAGGCCTTGAGCGGCGGCAGGCTCTGCCCCGCCATCTCAGTTGCGGCCCGCCCGCGCGCCGGCCTGGCGCCGCGCTGTGCTGCTCTTTCCCACGTTTTCCCTTGTCGTCTATTTTTTGTGGGCGCGGCTTGCGCGCGCCTCTGCCATCCAGCCGCATTCTAGGTGATAGCCCGCGCGCCGACCTCTTAGAAAAACTAACGACTACCCTTAAAAAACACCGCTGGTCGGGCGCACAGCCCGTTCCTATGATGCCGACAACCTCAAGCAGGAAGCAAACATGGCATCAATCACCGTAGACGGCATCGTCAAGACTTTCGGCGGCCAGCAAGTGCTGCGCAATCTGTCGCTGCACATCCCCGACGGCGCGTTCTATACGCTGCTGGGACCCAGCGGCTGCGGCAAGACCACGCTGCTGCGCTGCATCGCCGGCTTCTATGCCCCCGACGGCGGACGCCTGCTGTTCGACCAGGACGACGTGACCCACGTGTCCGCGCACCGCCGCGACATCGGCATGGTGTTCCAGGACTACGCGTTGTTCCCGGACAAGACCGCCTTCGACAATGTGGCCTACGGCCTGCGCGCCCGCGGCGTGGCGCGCGCCGAGATCACGCGGCGCGTCAACGAGGCGTTGGACAAGGTCGGGCTGCTGGCATTGGCCGACCGCTACCCCGCGCAGATGAGCGGCGGGCAGCGCCAGCGCGTGGCGCTGGCGCGTGCGCTGGTGATCCGTCCGCGCGTGCTGCTGATGGATGAGCCGCTGTCCAACCTGGACGCGAAGATGCGCCTGCAGATGCGCGACGTGATCCTGGACCTGGTGCGCGAGGCCGGCATCACCACGGTGTTCGTGACCCACGATCAGGAAGAAGCGCTGGCGATGTCCGACCGCATCGCCATCATGGATCGCGGCGACATCGCCCAGCTGGGCACGCCGGAAGAACTCTACGGCACACCGGTGAACGCCTACGTCGCTGACTTCATCGGCTCGGCCAACGTGATCCCGGTGCCGGCCCGCAATGGCCAGGCTGGCGCGCCCGCCGGCCATGTCCGCTACGAGATTTGCGGCCTGGGCTTTGACGGCGTGCAAGGCAGCGACCAACTGGACGGCAAGGGCGTGCTGATCGCCCGTCCGGAAGAGCTGGCCCTGATGGCGCCTGCGCCCTATGTGCCCAATACCTTGCCCGGCAAGGTTCTGCGCCGGCAGTACCTGGGCTTCAAGACAGCCTACCGCATCGCGCTCGACAACGGCTCCGAAATCCGCGTCGAGCTGCACGCCGGCAACATGGTGGCGCAGTTCCAGCCCGGCGAAGCGGTGCAGGTCCTGATCCCCGCCGACAGCCGCGTCGTCAACGCCTGAGGACCCGCCTGCCATGAAAATCAAATGGTGGCCCTGGGGCATCCTGACGGCAATCAGCCTGGCCCTGCTGCTGTTCTTCGTGCTCTACCCGCTGGGCGTGCTCTTCAGCAACAGCGTCACGGGACAGGACGGCGGCTTCACGCTGGAAGGCTTCAAGGCCCTGCTGGCCGATTCCCAATACGTAGAGGCCTTCGGCAACACGCTGATCCTGGGCCTGGCCGTCACGACCTGCACCGTGCTGGTGGGCGTGCCCTTCGCCTACATGGTGGCGCGCTTCGACTTCCCGCTGAAGAACCTGGTGGCGATCCTGCCGGTGCTGACGATCGTGATCCCCGAGATCATCGTCGGCCAGTCCTGGCTGCTGATCCTGGGCAACAACGGCATCCTGACCAACCTGCTGGGCGACGCCGGCATCTCCCTGCCCTCGTTCTACGGCTGGACCGGCATGGTGTTCTCCATGACGCTGGTCTACTACACCTACATCTACCTGGGCGTGCTGGCGGCATTGCGCGGCTTCGACGGCCAGCTGGAAGAGGCGGGCCTGAGCCTGGGCACGCCGCCGCTCCTGACCAAGCTGCGCGTGCTGGTGCCGGTACTGCTGCCGGCGGTGCTGGTCAACGCGCTGGTGGTGTTCACGCTGGTGGTGGGCAACTTCGCGCTGGCCATGCTGCTGGGCAGCCGCGTGCCGCTGCTGTCGGTCATGACGTACAACACCTTCGTCAGCGAGATGGGCGGCAGCCCGACGCTGCAGAGCGCGATGTCGGTGGTGTCCATCGCCATCGTTGCCATCGTGCTGTTTTTCCAGAAGCGCGTGGTGGAGCGCAAGGTCTACACCATGACGCAGGGACGCGCGCCGGCCGCCACCCGCGTGCGTTCCTGGACCGCCATGCTCTATACCGGCGGCGTGGGCCTGATCATTTTCATTTCGATGCTGCCGCTCATCGTGGTCTTCATCGCCGCCTTCACCAAGACCAGCGGGCCGGTCATGCAGTGGGGCCAGTGGTCCTTGGCCAGCATGCAGCGCGCGCTGCACGGCGCGCCCGAGCCCATCCTGAATTCGCTCAAGTTCGCCTCGCTGGCCACTGTGCTGGGCGTGGCCTTCGCGGTGCTGGTGAGCTATCTGACCATCAAGAAGCGCAGCGCGTCCACCCAGGTGCTGGACTACATCGTGGTGCTGCCGCTGACCATTTCCGGCACGGTACTGGGCATCGCGCTGGTGCAGACCTTCAACACCGGCTGGCTGGTGCTGGCGGGCACCTCGGGAATCATGGTGCTGTGCTACACGGTGCGGCGCCTGCCCTTCGCGGTGCGCAACGCCTCGTCGGTGCTGTTCAACATCCCCGAGTCGATCGAGGAGGCGTCGATCAGCCTGGGCGTGTCTCCGCTCATGACCTTCTTCAAGGTGATCCTGCCCGCCATGAAGGCGTCCATCATCTCGGCAGCCATCCTGATGTGGCTCACCACCATCTCCGAGCTGTCGGCCTCCATCGTCGCCTACAGCGGCGGCCTGGAGACCATGCCCATCGCCATCTTCCGCCAGGTCGACGGCGGCAGGCTGGGCATGGCGTCGGCCTACGGCGCGGCGCTGGTCACGGTCATCGTGCTGCCCATCATCGTGTCGGTCAAGGCGTTCCGCATCAAGCTGTTCTCCGGTAAATAACCCACTCGCACAGAGGCTAACCATGCAACTCAAGCACCTACTTCAGTACAGCGTCCTCGCCGCCGCCCTGGCTACTGGCGCCGCCCAGGCCCAGAATGTCGTGCTCTACTCGTCCAACAACACGGAGACGATCGAAACCGCCCTGGACGCGGTGAAGCAGAAGTCGCCGAAATTGAACGTGCAGCCCGTCACCGGCGGCACCGGCACGATGATGAAACGCATCGAAGCCGAGGCGCAGAACCCGCGCGGCGACCTGTTCTGGAGCGGTGGCTTCGGCACGCTGGGCGCCTACCGCCAGCATCTGCAAGCCTACCGCCCGGCCGACCTGGACAAGATCCCGGCCGAGTTCCGCGGCCCGGACGACCTGTGGGTCGGCACCAACGTGCACGTCATGGTGATGATGGTCAACGAACGCCAGCTCAAGGGCCTGCCGGCCCCGGCCACCTGGTCCGACCTGATGCAGCCGCAGTGGAAGAACAAATTCGCCATCACCGATCCGTCCAAGAGCGGCACGGCCTACATGCTGGTGTACGGCCTCTTCAAGCAGTTCGGCCAGGAAGGCCTGGACAAGATCGCGGCCAACGCGGTGGTCACGGCCTCGTCCGGCACCACCTACAAGGGCGTGGCCGCGGGCGAGTATGCCGTCGGCATGACGCTGGAATACGCCGCGCAGGAATACGTGGCCGGCGGCCAGAAGGAGATCAAGCTGGTCTACCCGACCGAGGGCAGCTACCTGGCGCCTGAAGGCATGTTCATCATCAAGGGCGCGAAGAACATGGACGCCGCGAAGGCGCTGTACGACGGCCTCTTGAGCAAGGAATCGCAGGAAGCCCAGCTGGTGAAGAACTTCCGCCGTCCGACCCGCACGGACGTGGCCGTGGCCAGCCTGACCACCCTGCCTGAACTGAAGACCATCAAGATCTTCCCGGTCAGCCAGGATGCGGCGGCGAAGGAGTATGAGGCCGTGGTAGCAGCCTGGAACCAGGCGGTCGCCAAATCCAAATAGGCAGGGCCCCAAGCCGCACCCGTGGGAGCTAGCTGCACCCCTGGGGGGCCGGCCCACCTGGGGGCGGTCCGGCGGAGGGCCCGCGGCGTCAGGCGCCGTTGACCATCCGCCCCGCAGCCAGCACCAACTGGCGCCCGCAACGGGCCGCCAGCTGCGGATCATGGGTCACCAGCACCAGCGTGGTGCCGTGCTCCCGGTGCAGGTCGAACATCAGGTCGATGACCGTCACGCCCGTGGCGGCGTCCAGGCTGCCGGTGGGTTCATCCGCGAACAGCAAATCCGGCTGCACCACGAAGGCGCGCGCCAGCGACACGCGCTGCTGTTCGCCGCCCGACAGGGTGCGCGGGTAATGATGCAGGCGTTTGCCCAGCCCCACCCGTTCCAGCATGGCCTGCGCCGCGTCGCGGGCCGACTGCCCTGCCAGCTCCAGCGGCAGCATCACGTTTTCCAGCGCCGTCAGGTTGGGCAGTAGCTGGAATGACTGGAACACGAATCCCACATGATTGGCGCGCAGGCGCGCGCGGCCGTCCTCGTCCAGGGCGAACAGATCCTGTCCCGCCAGGCGCACGCTGCCCGTGCTGGGAACATCCAGGCCCGCCAGCAGTCCCAACAAGGTGGACTTGCCCGAACCCGAACTTCCGGTGATGGCCACGGCGCTACCCGCCTCGACCGTAAAATCAATACCTTCCAGGATGGAGAGCGTGCCGCCGGCATCGGCCACCTGCTTGCCCAGCCCTTTCACCTCGATCGAATTCTTGTTATCCATGCGCCTATTTTCCCGTCTGCTACTCATGACCGCCGTGGCAACCGCCATCATGGCGCCCGCCCACGCTCAGACCGCCTCGGCGGCCCAGGGTTCCGCGCCGCGTACCGTACTGGTCCTGGGCGACAGCCTGTCCGCCGAATACGGCATCAAGCGCGGCACGGGCTGGGTGCCTCTGCTCTCCGCCCGCGTATCGGAACAATACCCCAAGTACCAGGTCGTCAACGCCAGCATCAGCGGCGACACGACCAGCGGCGGCGTGGCCCGCCTGCCGGCCCTGCTGCGCCAGCATGCGCCCGCCGTGGTGGTGTTGGAGCTGGGCTCGAACGACGCGCTGCGCGGCCTGCCGCTGAACATGACCGAACAAAACCTGCGCGCCATGGCCCAGGCCGCCCGCAAGGCCGACGCCGAGGTCCTGATCGTCGGCATGCAGATCCCGCCCAATTACGGCCGGGACTACACCCAGCGATTCGCCCAGGTGTTCCCCACGGTCGCCAAAGACGAAAACGCCCGGCTCGTGCCCTTCCTGATGGAAGGTATCGCAACGAACCGGGCGATGTTCCAGGCCGACGGCATCCATCCGAACGAGGATGCCCAGCCTCTATTGCTGGACAACGTGTGGCCGACGCTGCGGCCACTGTTGAACTGATACCGGGCTGATCAGCCGGCTGCCGGCTGATCGCCGCGGATGACCGCGGCGGCGGCGGGCAGCACCTGCACCTTGTATTCTTCGCGCAGCATGCGCACCAAGGCTTCGTTTTCGGCCTGGCCCCAGGCGCCCGACAACTGCTGCGCCAGGCGTTCCTTGTCGGCCGGGTCGACCGTGCCGGCCTCGACCTTCTCCAGGCGCGCCAACGTGTAGTCCGAGCCCGATTGCACGCCGGCGTAGGCCGGCAGCGTGGTGGCGGGCAGGCGCATGACGGCGTCCAGCACCGGGCGCGGCAGATCCTTGGGGTCTTGGCGCGACACGATTACCGGCGCGGCGAAGCCTTCCGGCACGGCAGCGGGATTGGCCTGATCGGCGGCCAGCGCGGCCTCGCCGGCCTTCTTGGCGGCTTCGGCCGAACGCTCGTCCAGCAGCTTGGCGCGAATGATCTCCGACACCTTGTCCAGCGGCGGCACGTGGGCAGGCTCGACCGCCGCGACGCGCAGAGCCAGCATGGTGGCGGGCGACAGTTCGATCACGCCGGAGTTCTGCTTTTCACGCAGCACGTCGGGCGAGAACAGCACCTGGCGCACGCGCGGGTTGTCCAGCAGCGCGGCGTCGGGGCCGGCGGCAGCCGAGCCCGGGCCGGCCTTGTCGGCAGGCAGCAGGCCTTCGCGGGTCACGCCAGACGCGGTGCGCAGCTTCAGGCCAACCGTGTCGGCGGCGGGCTGCAGGCTGTCGCGCTGGTCGTAGACCTGCTTGTTCAGCTGGCTGGCCATTTCCGAGAAGCGCACGGCGGCGAGCTGCTTGCGGACTTCAGCGGTGATCTGGTCCTTGACCTCGGCCAGCGGCTTGATGGCGGCGGGCTGGATCTCGGTGACCTTGACGACGTGCAGGCCGGACGGGGTTTCGATCACGCCGGACACCTGGTCCTTGGCCTGGCCGAAGATGGCCTTTTCCAGCGGACCGGTCAGCATGCCCGGAGCCAGCCAACCCAGATCGCCGCCATTGGCGGCCGAACCCGCGTCCTGCGAGTTCTTGCGCGCCAGTTCGGCGAACTGCGCCGGATCGGCGGCGGCCTGCTTGGCCAGATCCTCGGCCTTGGCGCGGGCGGCCTTGCGGGCGTCTTCCGTGGCGCCGGGAGCCAGGTTGATCATGATGTGGCTGGCGCGGCGGCGTTCGGGCTGGCCGAAGCGGTTCTTGTTCTGCTCGTAGTAGGACGCCAGGTCCTCGTCCTTGACCTGCACGCCTTGCGTGGCGGCGGCCTCGTCCAGCACCAGGTACTGGACCTGGACCTGCTCGGGAATCTGCAGCTGCTGCTTGTTGGCGTCGTACCAGGCCTGGATGTCGGCCGGGGTCACGCTGACCTGCGAGCGGAAATCGGCGGCGGCGAAGCGGCGCAACTGCACCGTGCGCTGCTGCGTCAACGCCGTTTCCAGCGACGCCACGACTTCACCGGGCGCGCGGGCCGACTGGCCGACCGGCTCCAGCACGCGCGCGACCGCGAGGTCGCGGCGCAGGCCGGCTTCGAACGAGGTCGGCGACATGCCTTGCGCGGCCAGCACCTGGCGGTAGCGCTCGGGCGAGAAGCGGCCATTGTCCTGGACTTCCGGAATCGCGGCGATGGTGTTGCGCAGCGTTTCGTCGGACACCGAGAAACGGTTGTCGACGGCGACGTTGGCCAGCAGGCGCTGATTGATCAGCTGATTGAGCAGGCCTTCGCGCAGCGCCGGCGTGTCGATCACGGCCGGATCGAACTGGGCGCCCAGGCGCTGGCGGAACTGCTCCAGCTGGTTGCGGTGCGCCTGGTCGAATTCGGCCCGCGTAACGGGCTGACCATTGACCGTGGCCAGTTCTGGCTCGGCGCGCATGAAGCTGTCATAGCCTTGAATACCGACCAGGAAGAAGGACGGCACAATCAGAAGCAGCAGGATGAGCTGCATCCAGCGCCGATGGCTGCGAATAAATTCGAACATGGAATCCCTGTTGCCGCGCCCAGGGGGGATACGCCCGGGGCCGCAAGAAAACGCATAAAAAAAGGCGAAGTCGATTCGCCCTATTCCCATACCGGTCAATACCGGATCAGCGGGCGGATTTTAGCATTTCTCATTTGCCGCGCAGGCTAGGATTCTTCCGAATGGCGTCCGGGACTGCCCCCCCGGCTCCGGCGGCACGGAACCGGGGACCGAGTCAACCCGGGGAACCACCATTTCCAGGCCCTTGCGCCCCCCGTATCGTGGCCTGTCAGGGTAAGCCCCCATTACCCCGACGCCGCGCCCCCGATGGACGCAGCCCCTTCCACGCACGCTCAGAGGTACACACTGATGCCGTTCACATCTCCCCGCCTGCAACTCCTGCGCACCTGCATCGCCCTGGCCTTCATCGGCGGCGCCCCCGCCGCGCTGGCCGCGCCCGTCGCCGCCGTCCACCAAGCCGCCCAAGCCCAGCAACAGGCCATGCTGGACACCATGCGGGACCTGGTCGGCATCGAATCGGGCAGCAAGGACGTCGAAGGCGTGGAGCGCATCGCCGTCCTGATCCGGGACCGGCTCAAGGCGCTGGGCGGCACAGTGGAGATCATCCAGCCCGCCGACGTGTTCCGCCTGGACGACACGCCGGAGAAGGTCGGCCCCATGGTCCATGCCGAATTCAAGGGCAAGGGCCAGAAGAAGATCATGCTGATCGCCCACATGGACACCGTCTACCGCAACGGCATGCTCAAGGACCAGCCCTTCCGCGTCGACGGCGACAAGGCCTATGGCCTGGGCATCGCCGACGACAAGCATGGCGTGGCCGCCATCATCCATACCCTGACCCTGCTGCAGAAGCTGGGTTTCGAGGACTACGGCACCATTACCGTGCTGATCAACGGCGATGAGGAAATCAGTTCGCCCGGCGCGCGCGGCACCATCACCCGCCTGGGCGCCGACCAGGACGCGGTGTTCTCGTTCGAGGGCGGCGGCGCCGAGGCGCGCCTGACGCTGGCCACCAGCGGCATCGGCGCGGCCTACCTGACGGTGCAGGGCAAGACTTCGCATGCCGGCGCGCGCCCGGAAGGCGGCGTCAATGCGCTGTATGAACTGGCGCACCAGCTGTTGCAACTGGACAAGCTGTCCAAGCCCGAGGAAGGACTGAAGCTGAATTGGACCGTGGCCCAGGCCGGCACCAACCGCAACGTCATCCCGGGCCAGGCCACCGCCCAGGCCGACGCCCGCGCGCTGCGCGTCTCCGACTTCGACGCGCTGTCGCGCACGCTGGAAGAGCGCATACAGAAGAAGCTGCTGCCCGAATCCAAGGTCAGCGTGAAGTTCGAGGTGCGCCGCCCGCCGCTGGAAGCCACGCCGGCCTCGCGCGCCCTGGCCCAGCACGGCGTGCAGATCTACAAGGAACTGGACCTGCCGATGAAAGTCGTGGACCGCGCCAGCGGCGGCGGCACCGATGCGGCCTTCGCCGCCCTGAAGGCGCGCGGCCCGGTGATCGAAGGCATGGGCCTGAGCGGTTTCGGCGCACACTCCAACGACGCCGAATACATCCAGATCAACAGCATCGTGCCGCGCCTGTACCTGGCGGCGCGGATGATCATGGACGTGTCGCAGGACAAGGCGCCCATGAAGTAGGTCCGTCCAGGGACAGGCCGCGGCGTCTGCGCGCGCCGCGGCAGGCCGGGATCCGGCGTGCGGAAGGAGTATCCTTGCAACCCTGTACAAAAGAACCCGACGCAACACCTAAATGAGCGCAAAACTCCCCTCCTGGCCCTACTCCCGTTACATCGCGCACCGCGGCGGCGGCCGTCTGGCCCCGGAGAACACCCTGGCCGCCATGCGCGTGGGCGCCGAGCACGGCTTCACGATGTTCGAGTACGACGTCAAGCTGAGCAGCGACGACGTGCTGGTGCTGATGCACGACGACGACGTGGACCGGACCTCCAACGGCAAGGGTCCGGCCGCCGCCAAGACCTATTCGGAGCTGGCCCAGCTGGACTTCGGCAGCTGGCATTCGGCCGCCTACGCCGGCGAGCCGCTGCCCACGTTCGCCGCCGTCGCCCGCTATACGGTGGCCAACGGCATCGCCAGCAACGTCGAGATCAAGCCCTGCCCGGGCCGTGAAGCCGAGACCGGCCGCGCCGTGGCGCTGGCTGCCCGCCAGCTGTGGCAAGGCGCGGCCGAACCGCCGCTCTTGTCCTCGTTCGCCGAAGAAGCGCTGCAAGCCGCGCGGGAAACCGCCCCGGAACTGCCGCGCGCGTTGCTGGTGGAGAAGGTCCCCGCCGACTGGCGCGAGCGTCTGGTCAAATACGACTGCGTAGCCCTGAACATCAATCAGAAGGACGCGACCCGCGAACTGATAGCCGCCGTGCACGCCGCCGGCTACCGTATCGCGGCCTGGACCGTCAACGACCCGGAGCGCGCCCGCCTGCTGCTCGACTGGGGCATAGACGGCATTTTCACCGACGAGCTGGCCGCGATCCGGCCCGCCGCCTGAGGCAGAACGCCCGTGTTCAGTTACCGCCACGCCTTCCACGCCGGCAACCACGCCGACGTGCTCAAGCACGCCATCCTGATCCACACGCTGGATTACTTCAATAAAAAGGACGCGCCCTATTGGGTCGTCGACACCCACGCCGGCGCCGGGCTCTACAGCCTGGACAGCGACTGGGCCGCCAAGACCTCGGAGTTCGCCGACGGCATCGGCCGCCTGTGGGAAGCCGAAGACCTGCCGCCGATCCTGGCGGACTATGTCGCCCGGATCCGCGCCTACAACACCAACGGCCGCCTGCGGCGCTACCCCGGCTCGCCGTGGCTGGCGCTGGACGCGCTGCGCCCCTCGGACCGGCTGCGCCTGTTCGAGATGCACCCGACCGAAATCGACACGCTGGTCGCCAAT
This sequence comes from Achromobacter sp., assembly GCF_049647645.1. GTDB lineage: Bacteria > Pseudomonadota > Gammaproteobacteria > Burkholderiales > Burkholderiaceae_B > Achromobacter. Next base: position 42,643 of record NZ_JBARYB010000219.1, on the reverse strand, counting down.
CTTGAGCACCAGGGCCGCGCCGCGCAGCGCCAGACCACCATCTACGGCGACGACGGCTTCGAGGGCGTCAAGGCGCTGCTGCCGCCGCCCACGCGCCGCGGCATGGTGCTGATCGATCCCTCGTACGAGGACAAGAACGACTACCGCCGCACGTTCGTCACCATCAAGGAATGCATCAAGCGCTTCGCCACCGGCACCTACGCCGTCTGGTACCCGCTGGTGCAGCGCCGCGAGGCCAGCGAAATGGCGCGCCACCTGGAAAACCTGAAGGTCAAGAGCTGGCTGCACGCCACGCTGACTGTCAAGAAGGCCACCATCGACGGCTACGGCCTGCATGGCAGCGGCATGTTCCTGATCAATCCGCCCTGGACGCTGCATGACGCCCTGAAGCAGGCCATGCCCTATCTGGCGCGTACGCTGGGGCAGGATGAGCGGGCCGGCTTCACGCTGCAGTTCCGCGAGAATCCGTTCCCGGTGCCGAAGAAGCAGTCGGACGACTGAACGGTCCAGGAGGCGGATGTAAGCGCCCAAAATACAAACCCTGGTAATAGCCAGGGTTTTATCGGCAGTATGAATCCGATACCAGCTTCCTGGTATCGGATTTTTTTCGTCCATTAATGGCAAGCGCTGATTCTTGGCGAATTTTTCAACTCCCGCGATTATGTTGCGGCACCACCAATCCGCATCGCGGTAACCGGCCCGCCAGGGGCAAGTTAATCGGTTCCGGGCATTAGCAAATGACCGGGCGGAATAACCCCATTCCTATTCCCCGATGCCCGCGAGATTTCATCGCGCGAATTGACATTTGTTTTACGAAGATTGGCATTCATGCCACTTCTTTCGCCATTTCGAGTAAGGAGATAATCCCCGAAAACAAGCACGGCTCGCCCGCAAGGCGGTCGCTTCCGATATTGGAATCTCCATGACCAGGGAACGTAAGGTTGCATGCGCCGGCGTACTGCTCGTCATCATTTACGCCCTGCAATTCTTGTCGGCGCGAGCCAGCCTCCAGGGGCATATAACCCCCGCCGGCCTGACGGCTCTACGCTTCTATGCTGCGGCAGCGCTGTTCCTGCCCTACATCTGCAAGGCGCAAGCCCGGGCCCGCATCGCGCAGTTCGGCCTGGTCAAGATCGCTACCCTTTCCATCCTCGCGGGATTCCCCTATCTAATGGTGATCAACACCGGGATCTCGCTTACCTCGGCCGGATACGTAGCGACCCTGGGCCCGGGTTCGATCGTCTTGTTCTCGTTCCTTCTGCCCTTGTTCCTGTTGAAGGCCAAGCCCGATCGAGTGTCGATCATCAGTACCGGCCTGATCACCGTCGGCATCCTGCTGTTCATATACAACACGTTCCTGACCAAGGGCCTGTCACCGGCAGGAACCGCGCTCTTCCTGCTTCAGGGGCTGATGTTTTCGCTTTACGGCGTCCTCATCAAACGATGGCAGGTCAGCCCGGTTCTGGGAACCGCCGCCATCTCCCTGGCGTCCTGCGTGCCGGCATTCATCGCCCAGGCCGTGACGCCAACCGGATTCGCCGACTCCAGCGTGGCGGAAATCCTCTTCCAGGCCTTCACGCAAGGCATCCTCGCCGGCGCCGCCGCCATATTCCTATACAGCTACATCGTCCAGCAGGCCGGGCCGCAGCGGGCATCGTTGGTCATGCCCAGCGTTCCCATCATCACGACAGTGGCGGGTTGTCTTTTATTGAACGAACCACTGAGCGCAGTGCAAGTCATCGGCCTGGTTGCGATGGCTCTGGGCATGGCGATACCCGGCTTGGCAGCATTGCGGCGTACCCATCCCACGGCTGTTACTTCGATCTAGAAATTACTCGAAAGACATGGATGAGCAGGGAGTCCATATGTATATGAATGCGCAGCCACACCGCTATTGGAGCGGGCTGGCAGAAAATCGACTGACTCGCCGCACTTTCGCCGGGCTGCTGGATGGCCGGATTCCTTTCATCCGGATCTCGAATTTTGCATCACGCGAAGAGTGCGAGGCCTTGCTCGCAAGCGCAATGAAAGAAGGTTTCAGCCCGTATCGCGGCGTCGAACCTGTCATCGACCGGATCGGCAACACGGTGTTCGAATACAACAGCATTTCAAAGCATGAGTATTTCGAGAAGAACATCGAACTGAACCGTGTTCAGCAGCGCATGTTCGATGGCTCGTTCAACCCCATGGAACGGATCATCGGGCTGCTCCAGCGACAGGCACAGCGGTCCGCGGGCGTGGCGAAAAACATGGCGGGGAAGCCTTACTATGCCGGCCTGGTCCGGCGAATTGAGCAAGGCACTTTGCTCCATGTCGATTTCGCGCCGGGCGAGCAGCCTGGCTGGGAAGTCGCGGATGTGCGGGAGCAGTTGGCCTGGAACCTCTACCTGCGTGTCTCCGGCCCCAAGAGCGGCCATACCCATATCTACGAACGCCAGTGGCGACCGGCCGACGATGCCCTGAAGGAGGGAGTCTATGGCTACAACGCCCGTGTCGTAGTCGGCGCGGAAGAGGCAATATTTGCGCCGACCGTTGGCGAAGTGGTCATCTTCAACACCCGCAATTTCCACTACGTCGAGCCGGCCCGAGGCGAGCGCGTGTCCTTCACGTCCGCGATCGGTCGGCTTCCATCTGGCGAATTGGTGCTGTGGTCATGACCATCAATCAGAGGCTGGCCGGCAGGGCCTCGAACTACCGGGCGGCCGTCATGCCCGCGCCGCGCGGCGGCATCGAGATTCGCGAGTACCCCAGGCCGGCGCTATCGGCCGGGGAAGTGCTGATGCGGACGCATTACTCCGAAGTCTGCGGGACCGACGTACATATTCAGCAGGGACGCCTCCAGGGCGTCCCCTACCCCATCATTCCCGGGCACTTCGCTGTCGGCAGCGTCGAGGAGGTCAGCGGCGCCGTCGCCTCGGTGCTCGGCCGAGCCGTTCGGCCCGGGGACCTGATCACGTTCCTGGACGTGCACCGGACCTGCCATCGCTGCTGGCAATGCCAGGTGAGCAAGACCCCCACGCGCTGCCCGTCGCGAAAGGTCTACGGCGTGACGCATTCAGCCACGGAGGGGCCGTTGGGGGGATGGTCCGAATTGGTGCTGCTGCAGGACGATGTTGCGATCGCTCATCTGCCCGAAGACTTGAGTCCGCTCAGGTTCATCTCCGGCGGATGCGCGATGCCGACTGCCATCCACGCCGTCGAACGCGGCGCAGTGACGCTGGGCGATCTGGTCGTCATCCAGGGGGCAGGACCGGTCGGCATTTGCGCGGCGATCGCCGCGCGCCAGTCCGGCGCCGCGGTCTACGTCTGCGACATGGCCAGCCTGCGGCTCGCCGCCGCACGCCGCATGGGTTTCAACGTCCTGGACCTGGCGGCCGATCCAGAACGGCCCGTGGCCGCGCTGTTGGCCGAGGCCGCCGGCGGGCGGCTTGCCGATGTGGTCATCGAGGCCACGGGCGTTGCGTCGGCCATCCCGGCGGGCGTGGCCATGACGCGCGACGGCGGGCGCTATGTGGTCGTCGGCCACTATGCCGACTCGGGCGAAACGCGGCTCAACCCTCACCTCGATATCAACCGGAAGCATCTGGAAATCCGAGGCGCCTGGGGAATCGAATACAGCCATTTTCACAAGGCTATCGGCCTGCTTGGCGCACTCCCCGAAATCGGCGGCGTGGCATTCGAGGACGTCATGGCCACCACCTATGCCCTGGAGAACGTTCAGGAGGCCCTGGACGCCGTGCGCGACCGACGTGTGGTGAAAGCCGTCATTTCACTCCAGCCGCAAAGGGGATCTGCATGACAGCCGCTCACCGGATCGGGTTTGTTGGCGCCGGCTCGATGAGCCAGGCGATCCTGGCCGGACTCATTCGCAGCGGGCAGTTTTCGCCAGCATCCATGGGCGTGGTCGGCAAGACCGCCGCGCGCGCTGCCGGGCTCAGCGCACGCTTCAACATCGAGCATCACGCCAGCGTCCCGAGCCTGGCCGCGAAGAGCGAGGTGCTATGCCTATGCGTGAAGCCTCGCGACCTGCAAAACGTGGCCAAGGCGTTGGAGCAAGTTTCCCTGGAAGGGAAGCTGCTGGTCAGCACCGTAGCCGGAGTCGATCTGATGACGCTGCGCCAGCGCTTCCCTACCCCCTATCTGGTCCGGTCGATCCCCAACATAGCGTCAGCAATAGGCAATGGCGTGACGCTGTGGGCTGCGCAAGACCTGCCGGCCGACCTTCATGATCTGGTACGCCGGCTATGGCAAGCGGTGGGCATGTCCCTGGAAGTGACCCACGAAGACCACATCGACCTGGGATCTCCCATCAGCGGCGCAGCGCCCGCCTTCATGGGCATTTTCGCTGAAGCGCTAATTGAAGCCGCCGTCTTCCTTGGCCTGCCGAGAGATATGGCGGGCCAGCTCGTCCTGCAATCGCTGAAAGGAAGCTGCGAGCTGATCCAGCAGGAGAATTGCGATGCCCATCTGGTTCGACAGCGCGTGACCAGTCCCGGCGGACTGACCGCGGTCTGCATGGCGACGTTGGAAGCCAAGGGATTCCGCTCGGCCATGTTGGATGCAGTGGTGGCCGGACACGCCAAGACGAAAGAGCTCGGACGGCGGTCGAATACCGATTGAACCGTGGCAATGCCACCATCACAAAAGGACAGCAACATGGAACAAGACCTGTACTGCCGCGGAAAAAAACTCGACGCCCATCCTGCGCGTCTCGGGACGCTACGCGACTCGTCCGATATCGTTGATGACGGGAAGTTGCTGCAACAACGGATGGCCGAAGAAGGCTACCTGCTATTCCGCGGCCTGGCGGACCGCGAAAAGGTGCTGAGGGCGCGCCGCGAGATCCTGCTGAAGTACGCCATCATCGGTGAGATAGACGCGGTGAATCACGATGTGATGGATTCGATCCTGCAGGAACAGAGCTTCATCGCCCAAGTAAACCTGATTGCGTTCACCGAGAGCGTCCGCAGCGGTGTCGCCTACGAGGAACTGACGCAAGACCGGCGGATCATGGCCATTTATGAAAAGCTCCTGGGCGGGCAAGTCCGGACCTTCGATTTCAAGTGGCCACGCTTCGTCCGCCCCGGTGAGGGCACCGGCATCCACTCCGACAACATTTACGTATCGGGCGGGGCCAAGAACGTTTGGACGACATGGATTCCAATCGGCGACGTGGCGCTGGAAGAAGGCCCGATAGTCCTGCTGGAGAAAAGCCACCTGTCGACCAAGTTGACGAAGTACTGGAGCAAGGATGCCGACAAGGATCAAGTCGGCTGGCTGAGCGAAAACCCGCTGGGCGTGCAGGAGTCCATCGGCGGACGGTGGCTCACGTCCTCGTTCAGCGCCGGCGATATTCTCTGCTTCGACGTGCGCCTGGTGCACGCGTCTCTCGACAACCGCTCGCCCATCAAGCGCTGCCGCCTGACCTCGGACACGCGTTATCAACTGGCCGCGGACCCGTTGGACCAGCGATGGCATGGCAACGCCAACCCGCACGGCGGCCAGAGAAAGGTCTTCCTGCCCGGGATGGTGCGCAGTGTGGGAAACCGGAAATTCGAAGAGGAATGGAAGCCGGTCGATCAGTGGGGCCGCCTGGAGCGTTCCTCCGTCCGCACCGACCGGCTCGAATCGGCTTGAGCGTCCTGGCCGCCGCGTTCCGCAGAAAATGCGGCATCTGCGCATCCTCGCGAGAGCATCGGCCGCTGATGTATCATGCAATGGAAATCAGAACCTTCGTTCGTATTGCGAAAGGTGCCAGTATGGATGCAGCAAGCAGAAAGAATTCAAGCCCGAACGTCGTCTGCCTGATCTCGAACGAACTGCTCGCTTTCGAGTTCGGAATTGCTTATGAGGTCTTTGGGCTGCCCCGTCCCGACTTCGGGAACGACTGGTACCGGTTCGGTTGTGGCGCAGTGCGCCCAGGGACCATCCGATCCAGCGGCGGCCTTCCCGTCTATGTCCAACATGGCCTGGAATCCCTGGACGACGCGGACCTGATCGTCATCCCGGGCTGGCCCGACGTTGATTCTCCTGTCGAACGCTGCGTGGTCGAGGCGGTACGGCGCGCGCACCTGCGCGGAGCCCGCATTGCCTCGCTTTGTTCTGGAGTGGTGGTGCTTGCAGAGGCGGGCCTGCTGGACCACGGCAGCGCAACCACGCACTGGCGTTTCATAGACAACATCGCCCGCCGCTTCCCACTGGTCACGTTCGACCCGAATGTGCTGTACGTGGACCGCGGAGCGGTCCTCACATCCGCCGGCAGTGCCGCCGGCATCGATCTGTGCATACACATCGTGCGACAGGATTTCGGCGTGGAGCGCGCCAATATTGTCGCCAGGGGGCTGATCATGCCGCCGCATCGCGAAGGCGGGCAGTCGCAACTCATTTCGCAGCCGGTGCCCAGGGCCTATGAAGCAACGCGTATCGGGGCCGTGGTGGAGCGCATGAGGCAGAACCTCGGGGCAAACCATCCCGTCGAAGAACTTGCCCAACTCGCCGGAATGAGCCTGCGCACGTTTCAACGGCGGTTCGAGGAGCTGACCGGCTTCCCGCCCGGCGCCTGGCTGATGCGTGAACGCCTGCGTTTGGCCTGCGACCTGCTCGAGCACGCCACTGAACATGGCCTGGAAGAAATAGCGTCGCTGAGCGGCTTCGGAAGCCTCCCGACGATGCGCCATCATTTCAGAAAGGCGCTGAAGACTAGCCCCCGCAGCTACCGAAGGGTATTCCAACAAGCATCTCCCTTTCCTGTGGCCCCCGCAAAAGGAGCTGCAAGGGCGACACGCCTTCAGGCCTGAAAACTGCCTGGAACCCTGGGGCGCGGAGCGGCCGCCGCGTGCGTCCCGATCAGGCCAGTTCGCTCTCCGCGTCTTCGCGGCGCAGCGCCTCTTGCGCCCGGGCCAGCTTGGCCGCCGCATCGCGCAGCGCGGTACGCAGGCCCTCTTCGATCACGGGATGATAGAACGGCATCTCCAGCATGCGCGCCACGGTCAGTTCCTGCTGCACGGCCCAGGCCAGCAGATGGCCGATGTGCTCGGCGCTGGGACCGACCATTTCGGCGCCCAGGAAGCGGCCCGTCTCGATGTCCGCGTAGACGTGCAGCATGCCGCGGTTCTTCAGCATGACGCGCGAGCGGCCCTGATCGCTGAAGTCCACCTCGCCGGTCACGAAGGTGCCCGGCACCAGCCGCGCGTGGCCCTGGCCCGCCATGGCGATCTGCGGGTCCGAGAACACTACGGCCAGCGGCGCGCGGCGCAAGCCTTTGCGCACTTCCGGATAGCGGGCGGCGTTTTCGCCGGCGATGCGGCCTTCGTCGGCGGCTTCGTGTAGCAGCGGCGCGTCGGCATTGGCATCGCCGGCGATGAAGATGGGCGTGTCGCCCGCCTGCATGGTCTCGCGGTCGAACAGCGGCACGCCGTGCTTGTCCAGTTGCAGCGAGGTGTTCTCCAGCCCCAGCCCGTCCACGTTGGCGCGGCGGCCGGTGGCCACCAGCGCGTAGTCGAAGCGTTCGGTGCGCTCGGTGTTGTCCAACGCTACGTAGCGGACTTCCACCTCGTCGCCGACGCGGGTCGTCTCCAGCACGCGGGCGTCCGGATCCAGATAGAACTCGCGCTGGAAGATCTTGCGGGCGGTGTTGCGCACTTGCGGATCGCTGATGCCGGCCAGGCTGCCGCTGACGCCGAACACGCGCACATCGACGCCCAGGCGCGCCAGCGCCTGGCCCAGCTCCAGCCCGATCACGCCGGGACCGAACACGGCCACGCGGCGCGGCAGGTCGTCCCAGGCAAACACATCGTCGTTCAGGACCAGCCGGTCGCCCAGGGCGCGAAACGGCGGCGGCACCGAAGGGCGCGAACCGGTCGCGATCACCACACGGGACGCATGCACCTCGGTGTGTTCATCGACCTGCAGCACCGTGTCGGACACGAAGCGCGCGTAGCCGCGCAGCTTGTCTTCCGCGGGTATGCTCTCCACGCCTTCCAGCACAAAGCCCACGAAGCGGTCGCGCTCGCGTTTGACGCGGTCCATCACTTCGGCCCCGTCCACCGTGATCTCGCCACCCACATACACGCCGAACGGCTCGGTATGAGCCGCGTTGTGAGCCGCTTCGGCTGCGGCGATCAGCAGTTTGGACGGCATGCAGCCGACGCGGGCGCAGGTGGTGCCGTAGGGACCGCCTTCAATCAGCAGCGCGCGCTGGCCCGCAGCGCGGGCGGCGCGGTAAGCAGCCAGGCCGGCCGTGCCGGCGCCGATGACAGCGATATCGGTATGCAGAGTTTTCATGACTGGGTATCCCCCGATGTGGCGTGAAGCAGGAATTCAAAGGCGGGTTCCGCCTTGTTGCGCACCCTCAGGACGTAAGCCGTCCCGCAGCGCCCGCGAGGGGCCGCGCGCAAAGGTGCGCAAGAAGGGAAACTCGTGAAGTTGGCGGCGGGCGGCGAACCGCCCTTCCGCCCTGCCCGGCCCTGGGGTGAACCCAGGGACCGGCAGGTTTGCAGACGCTTAGGCGAAGTGCGCCTTGAGCTCTTCCAGGCCGCCGATCAACGAGCCGTTGATGAACACCTGCGGGGCGGTGCCCTTGCCGGACACGGCGCCGATCACACGGCCGCGGACCTTGTTTTCCAGCGGGATCTCGATCGGAGCGTAGCCCTTGGCATCCAGCAGCGCCTTGGCTTCGACGCAGAACGGGCAGCCCGGCTTGGAGAACACGACCACCTGGTCGGGCTTCTTGGCCGACGGGGCGAAGTACGCCAGCATGGTGTCGGCGTCCGACACTTCAAACGGGTCGCCTTCCTTCTCCGGCTCGATGAACATCTTCTGGACCACGCCGTCCTTGACCAGCATCGAATAGCGCCAGCTGCGCTTGCCAAAGCCCAGGTCGCTCTTGTCGACCAGCATGCCCATGCCTTCGGTGAACTCGCCATTGCCGTCGGGCAGCAGCGTGATGTTGTCCGATTCCTGTTCCTTCGCCCATTCGTTCATGACGAAGGTGTCGTTGACCGACACGCAGACAATGCTGTCCACGCCAGCGGCGAAAAACGCGGGAGCCAATTCGTTGTAGCGCGGCAGATGGGTCGACGAGCAGGTCGGCGTGAAGGCGCCGGGCAGCGAAAAGACCACGACGGTCTTGTTCTTGAACAGATCGTCGGACGTGACCTTCTTCCAGGTGTTGTCCTCACGGATCGGGAACGTGACGTTCGGAACACGTTGGCCTTCGCGGTTTTGCAACATTCAAATCTCTCCTTGGGGTAGCGGGGTTGTTTGATTAACCACCATGGAAAGAATGATAAATCCTTACTATCAATTGTTCAAATTTAATAAATTTAATGAATCGATAGATTTTAGCAATTAAGAAATAACTAGTGCGAGGCCGGACCTATCATAGCCCGGCCCCGCGCCAGGAAGAATTACACCGGGAGAGGCTGGTAGCCGGCGTCGCGGATCGCGTCTTCGATCCTGTCGGCGTCATCGGCGCCGGTCACCGTCACGCGGTGCGTAGGCAGGTCAATCGTGACAGTCGCGCCCGGCGCCGCCTGGTTCACCGCGGCCGTGATGGTCTTGGCGCAATGGCCGCAGGTCATGTCAGCCACTTGGAACTCGATGCTCATAGTTATCTCCATAGGATTCAAGGGTGATGGACATCGTTTCGTCCACCATGGAAAGCAGCTTAAACCTTCCCATTATGGAAAGGTCAAGCGTAGAATCGGATTCAGGCGACACAGGAGCAGAGCAATGAATATCGGAGAGGCATCGAAGAGTTCCGGCATTTCCGCCAAGATGATCCGTTATTACGAGAGCATCGGCCTCATCAGCCCCGCCGGGCGCACGGATTCCGGCTACCGCGTCTACAGCGACCACGACCTGCACACGCTGCGCTTCGTGCGCCGCGCGCGCGACCTGGGTTTTTCGGTGGAACAGATGAATGAGCTGCTGGCGCTGTGGCAGGACCGCAGCCGCGCCAGCGCCGACGTCAAGCGCATCGCGCTGGAACACGTGCAGGAACTGGAGCGCAAGGCCGAGGCGCTGCGCGACATGGCAGCCACCTTGAAGCATCTGGCCGAGCACTGCCAGGGCGACGACAGGCCGGACTGCCCCATCCTCGAAGGCCTGAGCTGCAAGCACTGAAGCGGCCCAGGCCCGCGGGTCACTCCTGGGCTTGCGCCTCGGCCGCTACCTTGGCGTGGTACGCCTCGGTGGCGGCTTGCTTGGCCGCCGCCTTCTCGGCGGCTGCCGCGGCCTTCGCCTCTTCCGCGGCAGCCGCTTCCGCCGCGGCCTGGATGGCGCGCTGACGCGCACGTTCCCGCACGATCTCGATGCCTTCGGCGTCCAAAGACTCGAACACGGCGATGGACTCGACGTGGCCGGTGTGCGGGAACATGTTGATGACCCCCGCGCTCTTGAGCACGTAGCCGCCCTCATGCACCAGGATGGCAGCGTCGCGCGCCAGCGTGGCCGGGTTACAGGACACGTAGACGATACGGCGGGGGCGCTCATGCGCGCCCAGCTCGGACAGCGCCTGCGACACCGCGTGCGCGCCTTCGCGCGGCGGATCGATCAGCATGCGGTCGAAAAAGCCCAGGCCGCGCAGCCAATCCACGTCCACCTCGAACAGGTTCAGGGTGGCGAAACTGGTGCGATCGCCCAGGCCGTGGCGCGAAGCCGCGTCGAATGCGCGGTCGGTCAGCGCCTTGCTGCCTTCCACGCCCACGGCTTCCCTGCCTTGCGTCGCCAGCGGCAGCGTGAAGTTGCCCAGGCCGCAGAACAGGTCGGCCACGCGGTCGGTAGGCTGTACTTCAAGCAGCTTCAAGGCGCGCGACACCATGGCGCGGTTGATGGCGTGGTTGACCTGCGTGAAATCGGTGGGTCGGTACGGCATGCGCAGGCCGAATTCCGGCATGGTGTAGGCCAGCGTGTCGCCGTGCTCGCGTTCCAGCGGATGCACCGTTTCCGGACCCTTGGATTGCAGCCACCACTGCACGTCGTGCTTGGCGGCGAAGGCACGCAGGATGGCGATGTCGCCGTCGGTCAGCGGCAGCAGATGGCGCAGGACCAGCGCGGTCACGCCCTCGCCCAGCGACACTTCGATCTGCGGCATGCGGTCCGGCGCGGACATGGAGCCGATCATTTCGCGCAAGGGAATCAGCAGGTCGCTGACGTGGCGCGGCAGCACATGGCATTCACGCATGTCGGCCACATAGCTGCTCTTGCGCTCATGGAAACCGACCAGCACCCCGCCCTTCTTCGGCACCACGCGCACCGACAGGCGGGCGCGGTAGCGGTAGCCCCAGGTCGGGCCTTGCAGCGGCGCCAGGATGCGCGCCGGGCGCAGTTTGCCCACGTGCCAGAAAGTGTCTTCCAGCGAACGCTGCTTGATGGCCACCTGGGTGCTGGGCTCCAGATGCTGCATGGCACAGCCGCCACAGACGCCGAAATGCGGGCAGCGCGGCGTCACCCGCTGCGAGGAAGGCCGCAGCACCTCGTCCACGCGCGCGATTTCATAGGACGGCTTGCGGCGCACCGTAAGCGCGGTGACCCGTTCGCCCGGCAAGGCGCCTTCCACGAAGACGACTTTCCCGTCGCGGCGGGCGATGCCCCTGGCTTCCAGGTCCAGGGATTCAATACTCAAAACGTCAGACATCTCACGCAGTCCACAAGAATTACACGCAACCCACTATTGTAGAAGGACTGCGGCCAATCCTGGAAATGATCGTAGCGGGGGCGGAACGCCCCGCTGACGCCCTAGCCCGGTGGCTGTCGGGCGATGTCCCTAGCGTGCATGCGCGGCCGCTGCAAGCGCAGCGCGGCCATGGCCGCCACGGCGGCAACGGCTCCCACGAGCGGCAGCCATGCCAGGCCGGCATGGGCGATGGTCAGGCTGCCCAGCCCGCCGCCGGCCGCGGTTCCAAGATTGAAGGAAGCGATGTTCAGGCCGGCCGCTACCGCCGTGGACTCGGGTACGTGGCGCTGCGCCAGCTTCAGCAGCCGGAGCGTCAGTAAGGTGACGATGCAGAAGAACACCATGCCCAGCACGCCCGCCAGCGCCACCACCGCCAGCCCTGATTCCCGCAACAGATGCAGTCCCGACAGGTTGGCTGCCAGCGCCGCCAGCGCCAGCAGTGCCGCACGGTCCGCGTCCATCGCGTCGGCCAGATAGCCGCCCAACAGATTGCCGGCAATCGAGCACAGGCCGAACAGCAGCATGGCCGCGCTGAGCGACCGCACATCCGCCCCCGTGACCAGCAGCAGATAGGGGGAAATGAAAGTGAAGAAACTGAACGTCGCCACACTGACCAGGGCGCCCACCCCGGCCGTCGCCAGCATGCGCGGATGCGCCAGCGCCTTCAAGCCTGCCCGCAAGCCCGCCTGCGGCTTGTCCTGCCCGCGCACGGGCATGAAGCGCAGCAGGCCGATGACCCCGGCCAGCGCCAACGCGCCCACGCCGCCGAAAATGGCGCGCCACGACCAGATGCTGCCCAGGAACGTACCTAGCGGCACCCCCAGCGCCAGAGCCAGCGTCAACCCGACCCACACCACCGACAGCGCCCGCCCGGCCCGCGGGGCCGCCACCAGCCTGGCGGCCGCATCCGAAGCCACCGCCATGAACACCCCATGCGCCAGTCCCACCACGAAGCGCACGCCCAGCAAGACCGGCAAAGTGGGCGACAGGCTCATCAGCAGGCTGCCCGCAGCCAGCACGGCCATGGCCAGCGCCAGGATGCGGCGGTCCGTCCAGGGCGCGAGCAGCGCGGTCACCAGCGGTGCGCCTATAGCTGCGCCCAAGGCGTAGACCGCGATCGAGGCGCCCGCCGCCTCGATGCTGGCGCTCAGGCTTGCGGCCATGGCCGATATCAGGCCGGCAGCAACAAATTCGGAAAGGCCGAATGCAAAAGTGCATACGGAAAAGATGTAGACGGCGACAGGCATGGCGATCTCGGACTCAAATGGAAAGGTCCGGCGCAAACCGCAAGCCGCTGTGAAGCGCCGGGCCGGATCCTGGGACTGAGCTTAGGGATCTGTCGCGGGTTCGTAAAATATCTTATTTATTAAAGAATAAGACTTTCAACGTCTGAAAAAGCCTGCTGCATGGTACAGACCAGACGGTCGCGCGCGGGCGACGCCCGGGCCGGATTCCAGGCCATCAACAGGTCCAGATGAGTCAGCGCCATGGGCGCGTCGCTCTCGATCGCGCGAAAGACGACATCGTCGCGCCGTTGCGCGGCCAGCGATCCTGGCAGCAGAGCGATACCGAAGCCCGCAGCCACCAATGCAATCAGCGTCTGCAGTTGACGCGCCTCCTGCGCCACCGCGGGCCGGAATCCAGCGGTCTGGCATAGCTGGATCAACTGGTCGTGCAGGCCCTGCCCCAAGCTTCTGGGCGATGCGACAAACGCCTCGTCCTTGAGCCTGGCGAGTTCGATCGAAGGCTGGTAGGCCAAGGGATGGCCTGCCGGGAGAGCCACGCAGAGGGGTTCGCGCAGCAGGGCCTGAAAACGCAGATCCGGCGTGCTGCCGCCCGGCGTGCGCAGGAATCCGATGTCCGCAGTCCCGCTCTCCAAGGCCTCGACCTGCTCTCGCGTCGTGCCTTCGCGCAGGGTGAACGCCACCGCCGGGCACGCCAGCCGGAAATCGCGCAAGGCCCGCAGCAACGAGGCATAGGGCGCGATGTTGATGAAGGTCATCGTCAGATGCCCGTCCATGCCCTGCGCCACCCGCCGGGTATGGGCCACGCCTTCGTCCAGCCCGTCCAGGATGTGCCGGGCCGTGTCCAAGAACGCCGCGCCGGCGGGCGTCAGGGCGACGCTGCGGTTGGTGCGTTCGAACAGCGTCACGCCTATCTCGGCCTCCAGCCGCCGGATGGCCTGGCTCAGCGGCGGCTGCGCCATGTGCAGGCGCTGCGCGGCGCGGTTGAAGTGCAGGGTTTCGGCCACCGCGATGAACTGCCGCAATAGGCGGGTTTCTATCATTGAAACCTCTGGGGTTTTGATTAGACTCCAACAGTATATTTTTTATTTAGCATAGACCTAAAAAAGGGCTTGCCGCCGACAGCTAATTGCTGCCTGAGGCAAGCCCAATGTCGGCGCGGTCAGGCGCCGCCACGGATACCGGTCAGAATGAACGCGCCACTGAAAACACCGCGCCCAGGCGGCCCGAGGGATGGCCGTACTTCGTGGGCAGCCAATTGTCCTTGGTGGCGCCCACGGCAGCCAGGCCCAGGATCCAGCCCTTCAAATCCTTGGTCACGCCCACTTTGTAATCGACGTAATGGCCGATGGAATCGCCGTCCATATTGGTCTGGTTCTTGAGCTTCTGATAACCCAGGTGGCCGACCAGGCCCCAGCCGTCGCCCAGGTCGAAGTTGGCGGTGCCGTCCAGGTACCAGGTGCCCTTGCTGTCCGGCGTGCTGAAGAAATCGCTGGGCGTGTACGAGTACTTGAGGCTGTAGTTGCCGTAAGACGCGCCCAGGTAGAGGTCGGTGTTGTTGTAGTTGCCGCCCTTCGGCGAGCTGGAGCCCGGGTAGTAGTAGTGCAGCACGCCCGCGTCCAGCGTAAAGCCGCCGCCTACGTCGCCCTTCCAGCCGCCGTAGAAATCCATCTCCAGGTTGCCGTCCGTGAACACGAAGTCGGAGACGTTGGAGTTCCAGTTGCCCAGATAGAAACCGGAACTGTGCGTCAGGTCGAAGCCCAGCTGCACAGCGGGCCGGAAGTCGGTCTGCGAATAGCCGCGGAAACGGTAGTCGCTGACGATGGCGGCGTTTCCGCTGAGCGAGAATCCGCCGCCCAGGTCGGTGGGTTCGGCCTGCGCCGTCGCGGTGAAACAAGCGGCGAGCGCCAAGGGCACGGCTAGCAACGTCTTCTTCATGATGCGGAGTCCTGATCGGATTTATCGAGTGGGAGATGGCTGTTGCGCATCCACAGGACCGGCTATGCAACATTTCGTACCGGTTCCCACTTCACCAAGCAATGTCCGTGCCAGGTCTGGCGCAGGCCAAAGCAGCCGCGCCTGCGCCAAGGCGCCGCCTGCCGCGCACCAGGACAGTGCAGGCGCAGGCCCGCAAGCACGCATTCGTGCGTCACAACGGGGAGTCCGCGCCAGACAGGTTCGCTCTTTGGATCTCCCCAGGGCGTGACTCGGGGTCGCCAAATGAAAAACCCCGGCACGCGGCTGCGTGTCCGGGGTAGTAGGCCTGGGCCGGCCAGGAAGGCCGGTTGCGGCGCTTAGTTGGCGGCGGGCTTGGCCGGTGCGGCAGACGCGGGCGCTTCAGCCCTGCCCTTGCCATGACGCCCTTCCATCCGGGCGTGGCGCTCCTGCATCCGGTCCTGGCGTTCCTTGACGAATTTGGTCACCTGGCCGCGTTGGGTGTCGTTCAGGCTGTCCCAGACGGCTAGCCACTGGTCGCGGACCTGCTTGGCTTGGGGGCCGAAGGCATCACGCGATTTCTCGGACTGCTCGACCAGCGCGCGGGGATCAAGCTTGCCGCTGTCCAGTTGCGCCTTAAGCAGATCGTGGCGCTTGCCGCCGGAAGCGCGCATGGCTTCGTGCAGGCTGCGTTGTCCGTCCTGCGCGGTCTTGAACAGGGCCTGTTGCTTGTCGTCCAGTTTCAGCTCGGCGACCTGTGCCTTGGTCACGGGACCCAGGCCCGGAATAAAGAGGCCGTCGCGCATGCCTTTATGGAAGCCGCCGCGCTGGCCATCGTGCATCGCGGCAGGACCGCCGTCAGCGGGAGGGGGAGGCGCAGCCATGACGGAGCCGGCCAGCAAGCCGCCCGTCGCGGCGACAAATGCAAGAGCGGCCAAATTGGAGCGGATAGCGAATCGGGACATGTAGGTCTCCTGAAAGTGAAGAAAGCGAGGCCATTGTGCGATTGCCCCGGTTTCATCCAGGTTTCGTCCGCGCAAGCAATGTTTCAGTCGATTGCGCAGGCTCCAGACGCAGGAACGGGGCCGCGCGGGCCCCGTTTCCATCCTGCTTGCCGGAAGACGGATCTTCCGGCCGCCATCGCGTTCAGTTGGCGTCCCAGGCCGCCATGTATTCCTTCCAGTGCGGCGCGTCGCTGGCGCTGAGGGAATCGCGCACCAACGCGATTTCCGCTTCGTAGGAGGTGCGGTCGAGTTCGCCGCGCAGGAAGCGGAAACGGCAATACACCAGCCAGGTGTTGACCACGTCGGTTTCGCAATAGGCCCGCACCTCGTCGGCGCGGCCCTGGCTCCAGGCCTCCCACACCTTGCTGCCGTCCATGCCCAGCTTGCCGGGAAAGCCGCAAAGCTTGGCCAGTTCGTCCAGCGGCGCGTTGGCGCGGCCGTTGTACTTGGCCAGCAGGTCCATCAGGTCCAGGTGGCGGGAGTGGTAGCGCGAGATGTAGTTGTTGAACTTGAAATCGCGGTCTTCCTCGCCCATGTCCCAGTAGCGCGGCGCGGGCACGCCCTGGATCAGGCTGCGGTAATGCAGCACCGGCAGGTCGAAACCGGAGCCGTTCCAGCTGACCAGCTTGGGCGTGTAGCGTTCGATGGTCTTGAAGAAGCCCGCCAGCAAGGCGGCCTCGGGATCGTCGGGCTGGCCCAGCGTCTTGACGCGAAAGCCCTGGTCATCGCGAAAGACGCAGCCCACCACTGCCACCTTGTGCAGATGCAGCGGCAGGAAATCATGGCCCACGGCCTCGCGGCGCGCGGTCAGCGCGCGCTCGACCACTTCCTGGTCGGAAACGTCGGGTCCCCAGCCGTTGAGCTTGCGCAGCCCGTCGGCGTCGGGAATGGTTTCCAGGTCGAATACCAGGGTGGGCGTCATTTGGCAGGCAGGTACTGCATGGGGTCCACCGGCTGGCCTTGGCGGCGGATCTCGAAGTGCAGGCGCGGCGAAGTGGTGTCGCTTTGGCCGAGTTCGGCGATCTTGGCGCCGCGCTTGACCGTCTGGCCGGTCTTCACCAGCACCGCGCGGTTATGCGCATAGGCCGTGATGAAGCCGTTCTGGTGTTCAACGATGATCAGGTTGCCCAGGCCGCGCACGCCGTTGCCGCTGTACTTGACCAGGCCGTCGGCCGCGGCGGTGATGGGATCGCCCAACGCGCCGGCGATGTCGATGCCCTTGCTGCTGTTGTTGAAACCCTGCACGATCTGCCCGCTGGCGGGCCAGGCCCAATTGATGACGGCGGCGTCGGCCGCGCGCGTGGCGGGCTTGGTTTCAACCGGCGCCGTGGGTGGCGGCGTGGTTGTTTCGGTGGTGGGCGGTGGCAAGGTTTCCGGCTGGTCCAGCGGACGCGGCTGCGGCTTGACAGCCGCGATCGGCGCGGTTTGCGCGCCGCCGCTGGCGCCGCCGGACATCTTCAGGACCTGACCGACCGAAATCTGGTTGGGGTCGCTAAGGTTGTTCCAGCGCTTGACGTTCTCGATGTCCACGTTGTTGGCGCGGGCGATCTTGTACAGCGTGTCGCCCGGCTTCACCACATAGCTGCCGCCGGTCTGGGTGGCCGGCGCGGGTTGCCCGCCGGTCATGTCGACCACCGGGGCGCGAGTACCTTTGGAAGCGCAGCCAGCCAGGATGGACAGGCTGAGAGCCCCCGCGATGAAGAGCGGGCGGCGCAGGCGCGTCATGGACGCGCCCAGGGTGATATCGGTCAGTTGCAACTGCCCGTTGAGCATACGTTTCTCCTGTTTGCTCAAGATTGTATTCCGGCCCGTAGCGGCACAAAGCGCACGGCCTCTAATTCTGTGCGTTTCCAGCTGGCGGCGCCTGTGCGTTCGATAAGAACCAGGCGCTGGTTGGCGCCCCCTTCCGGGGCGATCAGGCGGCCACCCGGCGCGAGCTGCAAGAGCAGCGCCTGCGGGATGGCAAGGCCAGCGGCAGCCACAACGATAGCATCGAACGGCGCCACGCCGGGCAGGCCCAGCATGCCGTCGCCGTAGATCAAGCGGATCCTGGTGGTGAGCCGCAAGGCGCGCAGATGCTCGCGCGCCAGCTCATACAGTCCACGGATGCGTTCGATGGAGTGGACCTCGCGCACGAACTGCGCGAGCACCGCCGCCTGGTATCCGCAACCCGCGCCGACTTCCAGCACGCGGGTGGGCGTGCGGTCGTCGCAGGCCGCGGCGATCATGCGCGCCACCACCCAAGGTTGCGAGATGGTCTGCGAATGGCCGATGGGCAGCGCCGCGTCTTCGTAGGCGCGGCTGGCCAGGGCTTCGTCGACGAACAGATGGCGCGGCACGGCGCCCATGGCATTGAGCACGCGTTCGTCGGTAATGCCCTGCGCCCGCAGCCGTTCCACCATGGCCTGACGCAGGCGATCGGAGTTCAGGCCCAGATTGCCGCCGGACGCCGGCGTGGGCGCCTGCGTCTGGCGTTGCAGCGTGGCTGCGGAAATGCGCGTATTGCTGTTGGCAGGCGTGACGCCAGGACTGAGCCGGCCCGAGTCATAGCGCACCGGGCCGGTACGCCCAGGCACGGGCTGGCTCACGTCCGGTTGGCTTACGCGTTTGCGCATAGCGGCTCCGCCCAGGTCCGGATCTCGTCGAGCTGGCTGTGCTGGGTCAGGTCCAGGCGCAGCGGCGTGACCGAAACAGTGCCTTGCTCGACGGCATGGAAATCGGTGCCCGGCGTGGCGTCGGCCGCCATGCCGACGGGTCCGATCCAGTAGACGGTATCGCCATACGGCGTGGTCGTGCGCACCACGGGCTGCGAGGGATGGCGCTTGCCCAGGCGCGTGACTGCGAAGCCATGCATGTCTTCGAAGCGGCGGCTGGGAATGTTGACGTTCAGCAGCACCGGCGCCGCCAGCGGCTGGGCCAGATGGCGCTCGACCACCAGGCGCGCGGCGCGCGCGGCGGAATCGATGTGCGCCCAGCCCTTCTCGGCCAGCGAGAAAGCGATGGCGGGGATGCCGAACAGATAACCTTCGCTGGCGGCGGCCACGGTGCCCGAATACAGCGTGTCGTCGCCCATGTTGGCGCCATTGTTGATGCCGGACACGACCAGGTCGGGCCGGGTATCCATGAGGCCGGTGAGGGCCACGTGCACGCAGTCGGACGGCGTGCCGTTGACGGCGATGTAGCCGTTGGAGGCGGTGCGCACCGACAGCGGCCGATTCAGCGTCAGCGAATTGGACGCGCCGCTATGGTTGGTCTCGGGCGCGACGACGGTGAGATCGCCCAGGCCCTGCAGCGCGTCAACCAGCGCCTCGAGCCCGGGGGCGGAGTAACCATCATCGTTCGAAACCAGAATTCGCATTGTGCATCCGAAAGAAAATAAAACGCGGGTGAACGCGTCGGATTGTACCGTCCGCGGCCCTCATCCGTGCGATCGGCTGGCAGACGGGCGCCGGCGTGCCGCTCGATAACCCGTAGCCGGCCCCGGCCCCGGGCGCGGTAGAATCCGCAGCCATTACGGTAACAACACAACAACAACGGACCCCTTTCATGGCGATAAACGACCCCTCCCTGGTCTTCAGCGCTGCGCTCATCCTGCTGGCCTACCTGATCGGCTCCGTGCCGTTCGCCGTGGTCGTCAGCAAGCTCATGGGCTTGCAGGACCCCCGCAGCTACGGCTCCAAGAACCCGGGCGCCACCAACGTGCTGCGCACCGGGAACAAGACGGCCGCCGCGCTGACGCTGCTGGGCGACGCCGCCAAGGGATGGTTCGCGATCTGGCTGGCCGAAAAATTGGCTCCCGGGATCACCCCCGTCGCGCTGGCGCTGGTGGCGTTGGCCGCCTTCCTGGGCCATCTGTACCCGATCTTCCTGCGCTTCAAGGGCGGTAAGGGCGTAGCCACCGCCCTGGGCGTGCTGGTCGCGATCCAGCCCTGGCTGGCGGTTGCCACCGCAGCCACCTGGCTCATCGTCGCGGTGTTTTTCCGCTATTCGTCGCTGGCATCCCTGGTGGCGGCCTTTTTCGCCCCCGTGTACTACGTGTTCGGCTCCGGCCTGGCCTGGTATGCGCAACCGCCCATGGGCGTCGCGCTGGCGGTCATCGGCGTGCTGTTGTTCTACCGCCACCGCGCCAACATCACGCGCCTGGTCCAAGGCACGGAAAGCCGCATCGGCGGCAAGAAGAAGTAGGCGCAATACGCGTATGTGACAGGGCGGCCCCAGGGCCGCCCTCTTCATTTCAGGCGATGTCGGCCAGGTCCCAGCGCGGTTTGACGGTAAAGCTGTGCGCATCCGGGTCCAGGGTCGCCAGGCCGGCCTTGACCCGCTCGGCGGCCGCGAAGGCGATCATGGCGCCGTTGTCGGTACACAGTTCCAGCGGCGGGAAATAGGCGCGCGCCTTGAGCGGCTTGAGCGCGGCGTCCAGCTTGGCGCGCAGCAATTGGTTGGCGCCCACGCCGCCGGCCACCACCAAGCGCTTCAGTCCGGTCTGTTTCAGGGCTTTGATGGCCTTGGCCGCCAGCACTTCCACGATGGCGGCCTGCGTGGCCGCCGCCAGGTCGGCACGGGCCTGCTCGTCCAGCCCGCCCGCCGCCTCGGCGGCCTTGACCCGGGTCAGCACGGCCGTTTTCAGGCCGCTGAAGCTGAAATCCAGGTCACCGCTGTGCAGCATGGGCCGCGGCAGGTCGAAGCGCGCGGCGTCGCCGCTGGCGGCCAGCCGCGACAGCGCCGGCCCTCCCGGATAGCCCAGGCCCATCAGCTTGGCCGACTTGTCGAAGGCTTCGCCCGCCGCGTCGTCCAGCGTTTCGCCCAGCAATTCGTAGCGGCCCACGCCGTCCACCCGCATCAGCTGCGTGTGCCCGCCGGATACCAGCAGCGCCACGAAGGGAAAGTCCGGCCGCGGGTCCGCCAACATCGGCGACAGCAAATGGCCTTCGAGGTGATGGATGCCGATGGCGGGCAGATGCCGCGACCAGGCGAACGACTGCGCGACGCTAGCGCCCACCAGCAAGGCGCCGGCCAGGCCGGGGCCGGCCGTATAGGCCACTGCGCCGATATCGGACATCTGCAGGCCCGCTTCCTCGAGGACTTGCCGCGTCAGCGGCACGACGCGGCGGATATGGTCGCGCGAGGCGAGTTCCGGCACCACGCCCCCGTATTCCTGGTGCATGGCGATCTGGGTATGCAGCGCATGCGCGAGCAGACCGCGTTCGGTACAGACGGCTGCGACACCGGTTTCGTCGCAGGAGCTTTCAAAGCCGAGAATAATCATGGCGGCAGAGTTTACAACTGATGCGAAAATACGCCCGTTTATGAAAAACCGGCGGGCAACCCGGCCCGCCCACAACAACCCGCAATCCTGCAAACACATTGGGGACTCGAATGCTCGAGAAGCTATTCAAGCTGCGTGAACACGGCACGACGGCGCGCACGGAACTGGTCGCCGGCCTGACGACATTCCTGACGATGTCGTACATCATCTTCGTCAATCCGGACATCCTGTCGTCAACGGGCATGGACCGCGATGCCGTGTTCGTCGCCACCTGCCTGGCCGCCGCGCTGGGCTCTCTGGTGATGGCGCTGATCGCCAACTGGCCGATCGGCATGGCGCCGGGCATGGGCCTGAACGCCTTCTTCGCATTCACCGTGGTCAAGACCATGGGCTACACCTGGGAACAGGCGCTGGGCGCCGTGTTCATCTCGGGCGTGATCTTCCTGTTCCTGACGTTCTCGGGCATCCGGGTCTGGCTGGTCAAGGGCATTCCGCATTCGCTGCGCAGCGCCATCGCCGCGGGCATCGGCCTGTTTCTTGCCATTATCGCGCTATCCAGCGCCAACATCGTGGTCGCGCACCCGGCCACCAAGGTCACGCTGGGCGACCTGACCCAGCCCGGCCCGCTGTTCGCCATCCTGGGCTTTTTCATCATCGCCGCGCTGGACGCCCTGCGCGTGCGCGGCGCCATCCTGATCGGCATCATCGTGGTCACGCTGCTGTCGATGGTGCTGGGCTACAACGAGTTCAAGGGCATCTTCGCCGCGCCGCCCAGCCTGGCGCCCACGCTCATGAAGCTGGACATCCTGGGCGCGCTGCACAGCGGCTTCGTGCACGTGATCCTGGTGTTCGTGCTGGTCGAAGTGTTCGACGCCACCGGCACGCTGGTGGGCGTGGCCAAACGCGCCGGCCTGGTGCCCGAAAACCGCCCCAACCGCCTGGGCCGCGCCTTGTTTGCCGACAGCACTGCCATCGTCGCGGGCTCGATGCTGGGCACCAGCAGCACCACCGCGTATGTGGAAAGCGCCTCCGGCGTGCAGGCCGGCGGCCGCACCGGCCTGACCGCGCTGGTCGTGGCGCTGCTGTTCCTGGCCGCGCTGTTCATCTCGCCGCTGGCCGGCGCCGTGCCTGCCTACGCCACCGCGCCCGCCCTGCTCTATGTGGCCGGCCTGATGATGCGCGAGTTGATCGATATCGACTGGAACGACGTCTGCGAAGCGACGCCGGCCGCGCTGACCGCGCTGGTCATGCCGTTCACGTATTCGATCGCCAACGGCATCGCCTTCGGCTTCATCAGCTACGTGGTGCTCAAGACCGCCACCGGCAAGATCCGCGACGTGCATCCCGCCACCTGGCTGGTCGCGGCGCTGTTCGTGATCCGCTACGCGTTCTTCCCGGGCTAGCGCGGCCGCCAGGACCGCTCCACAGAGCGGGCCAATCGCAGGGATAGCGGAATTCAATCAACCCGCCAGGCCATAAGGTTGCTGGCGGGTCCGCTTGATTTCACCGATACACTCCCCATGTATAACGGCATATGGAGTCCGCCTTGCGCCTTACCCGCTTTGTTCCCGCCCTGTTGTCCTGTTCAGCCTCGAGCACGGAGGTGTCCGCATGAGCAGCCTGGCCCGCATCCCTTTTTCCGTACTGGACCTGGCCCCGATTGTGCAGGGCCGCGACGCGGCCGATGCCTTCCGCAACACGGTCGCGGTGGCACAGCACGTGGAACGCCTGGGCTACAAGCGGTTCTGGCTGGCGGAACACCACAATATCAACGGCGTCGCCAGCAGCGCCACCGCCGTGCTGATCGGCCACGTGGCCTCGCACACCAGCACGCTGCGCGTGGGTTCGGGCGGCATCATGCTGCCCAACCACGCCCCGCTGATCATCGCCGAGCAGTTCGGCACGCTGGAAACGCTCTACCCCGGCCGCATCGACCTGGGCCTGGGCCGCGCGCCCGGCAGCGACGGCGCCACGCAGCACGCGCTGCGCCGCGGCCCGCGCAGCGGACTGGAGTTTCCCGCGCTGGTGGAAGAATTGCGCGGCTTCCTGGCGCCCTCGCGCCCCGGCCAGCCGGTGCGCGCGATTCCGGGCGAAGGCCTGGACATTCCGATCTGGCTGCTGGGCTCCAGCGATTTCAGCGCGCGGCTGGCCGCGGAACTGGGCCTGCCCTTCTCGTTCGCGGGCCATTTCTCGCCCGAAGGCATGGCGGCCATGCGGCTGTACCGCCACCTGTTCAAGCCATCGGCAACGCTGGCCCGGCCCTACGCCATGATAGGCGTGCCGGTCGTCGCTGCCGAAACCGATGAAGCCGCAAGGCTCCAGGCCACCACCCAACAACTGAAGTTCCTGTCGCTGGTGCGCGGCAACCGCCTGCAGCTGCAGCCGCCCGTGGACAGCATGGACGGCCTGTGGAACGAATGGGAGCGCGAGGCTGTCCAACAAAGACTGGGCGCGGCCATCGTGGGCGGCCCGGATACCGTCCGGCGCGAGCTGGAAGCCCTGGTCGCCGAGACCGAGGCCGACGAAGTCATGATCGTCTCGGATTTTTACGACATCGCGGACCGCCTGCGCTCGTTCGAGATCGTCGCTTCATTGAAAAACGGCGCCGCGGCAAGCACCGCGTCCTGACCGCCGCAGATTGCGCCTGCGGGCGCCAACCATTGCGATGCAGCAGCCACCCGCTCTACTATGGACTCATAGTGTACGGACCACGCATCGCCCTATCGGGCCCGGGACGGGCACACCCCGGGCCTCCGACACCGCCTTTTGCGCCGCTCACGCGGCAAGGATTCAAAATGAGTATTGTTGAACTCACCAAAGACAGCTTCCAGGAAGCCATCACCCCGGACGGCACCCTGATCGTTGATTTCTGGGCGCCCTGGTGCGGCCCGTGCCGCGGTTTCGCGCCGGTTTTCGAGCAGGCCGCCACCGAACACCCCGACGTCACCTTTGCCAAGGTCAATACCGACGTGGAACAGGAACTGGCCGGCGCGCTGGGCATCCGCTCGATCCCG
Source organism: Achromobacter sp. (assembly GCF_049647645.1). GTDB lineage: Bacteria > Pseudomonadota > Gammaproteobacteria > Burkholderiales > Burkholderiaceae_B > Achromobacter. The sequence goes on along the minus strand of NZ_JBARYB010000219.1, from coordinate 18,503 downwards.
ACCCTGATGGTCTTCCGCGAAAAGGTCCTGCTGTTCTCGCAACCCGGCGCCCTGTCCGGCGGTCAGCTCAACGAGCTGCTGGCCAAGATCAAGGAAGTGGACATGGAAAAGGTCCACCAGGAAATCGCCGCGGCCCAGAACGGGCAAGACGCTTGAGCGCACACGGATGATGATCGGGCATGCGCGCTGAGTACCTGGCTTCCTGCCTCGGGATTCTCGCGCTGCGCCCGCACTACGATTCCACTTCCCAGGCGGCGCGGCCGCGGGTGATATTGGCAACCGTCACCTCCAGGTCCGCCACCGCCGCGCGCGGCACCGTGAACCGCAGCGCAACGCCTTCTTCGTTGAAGTCTTCCTTCAGGATGGCCGCGCCGGCCTGAGCCAGGCGCGACTTCAGCAGCGCCAGTTCGCCGAAGCCGCAAGCGCAGGCGACGGTCGCCAGATCCACGATCTCCGTGCGCTGCGCCAACCGCAGGCAATTGGCCGCGCAGCCGCCGTAGGCGCGCACCAGTCCGCCTGCGCCGAGCTTGATGCCCCCGTACCAGCGCACCACCAGCACCGCCACGCGGTCCATGTCCTGGCCCTCGATGGCTTGCAGGATGGGACGCCCGGCCGTGCCGCCGGGTTCGCCGTCGTCGTTGAAACGGTATTCCTGGCCGATGCGGTAGGCCCAGCAGTTGTGGGTCGCTTCCGGATCGCTATGCTGGGCAAAGAAGCGCATGGCCTCGTCCACGCCGGACACGGGCGCCGCATGCGCGACGAAGCGGCTTTTCTTTATTTCTTCCTGGTAAGTGCAGGGAGCGGTCAGCGTGTGCGTCATGACCGGCATTGTATGTGCTGGCGCTGCGCCCCTGTGGCGCGCCCAAGGTCGGCGGCGCGCATCCCGCCACGCCAGGACGCAGCCGGTCAGGCGGCGGGTCTAGCCGTGACAGTCGGGTACTTCCTGATCCAGGTAGACGTCGAAGGCCACGTCGCGCGCCCACTTCGCCGTCATCGCCTTCCAGGCGCCGGCGCGATCCCACACGCGCATTTCCTGGCCCAGCCAGTTGCGGCTGGCCGAATCGGCCGCCGGCAGCAACCACACGCGCTCGCTCCGGGCGCCGTCGGCCGTCAGCGTCGAGGAAAACTTCTTCCATTCCGGAAAGCGCACCAGCGGTTCCCACACCGCGTCATCCACCAGCCCAATGTCGCAACTGCCTTCGCGCACGGCGACCAGCGCATCGGATGGCACGCGGTAGGTACGCACCAAGGCGCCCCAGCTCTCGGCCAGCGCCTTCGACGCGGTCGCGGCTTCGGCCACGCACACGCTGCGGCCGCGCACGTCGGCGGGACGGCGCAGGACCGTGTCGCTGCGGATCACGGCCTTGGGCCGCGCCGCATAGCCGGTGGCTTGCGCGGCGACCGCATCCGATTGGCCGGTAGCCGTATCGGTCAGGACCAGGTCGACTTCGCCGGCCGCCAGCGCGGCGGCGGCTTGTTCCCGCGGCACTTGCCGCAGGCGCACCGGCAAACCCAGGCTCTGCCCCAACCTATCCGTCATCGCAGCGTCCAGGCCGTCAGGCGTACGGATCTTGGCGCCCGCCACGGGCGGCGGCGCCAGATAAGGCACGCCCACCACCAGTTCGCCGCGCGCGCGCGCCGCCGCGAAAGCGTCCGGCTGCGCCTGCGCGTGGCCGGCGGCCGCCAGGCAGGCGCCGAGGACCAATAAACGGATGCGGCGGATCATGCGAGGCTCCGGTATCGCTCAGACGTACTGATAGCGCAGCAAGCGGTGCTTGAGGTTTTCAAGCACGAACTGGTCGATCAGCGCGGCCAGCACGGCGATGACCAGGATGTTGGTCATGACGCCCGTCATGTCGGCGATCTCGCCCGAATAGGCCAGCGAACGGCCCAGTCCCTTGCCAAAGCCGATCAGCATTTCCGCCGAGATCAGCGCGCGCCACGCATTGCCGAACGCCAGCTGCGCGCCGGTGATCAGTTCAGGCATGACGGCCGGCAGGTAGACGCGCTTGACCAGGCCCCAACGCGTGGCGCCCATGACACGCGCCGCCGACACATGCACGCGCTGCACGGATTCAGTGGCGTTCATCACGCTGAGCGCGGCCGGAAAGAACGCCGACAGCGCCACCACCACGATGATGGGCGTATTGCCGAAGCCCATCACGATCAGGAACAGCGGCACCCAGGCGATCGACGGAATCGACTGCAAGATGACGATGGCGCTGCGCAGGACTTCGCGGAAGAAGAACAGCACCGCCGCCACCAGCCCGAAGCCGATGCCGGCGGCCAGCGCCAGGCCATAGCCCGCGCCCAGCCGACCCAGCGTACCCAGCAGGCTCTGGTGGAAGGATTGCTTGCCCAGGTCTTCGAGCAGACGCTCGACCACGGCGGGCACGCCCGGCATCAGGAAGTCCGGCAGCGCGAACGCTGCCAGTTGCCACAGGGCCAGAATGAACAATACGCCCAGAACGCCCGCGAAATGCTTGCGGGCGCCGGTGACTCGGGTAGATGCGCTCAAAGCTTGCGAGCCTCTTGCCAGGACAGGTCGACGATGCTGGAGACGTCATACGGCTTGCCGTCGCGCGTCTTCAGCGAACCCTGGGCCTGCAGGATATCGGCGATTTCCTGCATGCGGCGGGTGTCCTTGTCGGTCAGCTTGGGCGTGAAGACCTGCGTGCCGATGGCTTCGGCGATGACGGTCTCACGCGGCAGTTCGCCACGGGTCAGGGTCTTCAACGTGGGCTCGGCGATGAAGTACGACGCGATCAGCTTGGAGGCCTGCGCGGGTTCCTTCTGCAGCAGCTGGATGGCCTGGTTCTGCGCGTCCAGCGCTTTCCAGACGTCGTCCTTGCGCTTGGCCAGCGTTTCGCCGGAGGTGATCACGACCATGCAGGGGAACGGCCAGGCCTGGCCCACTTCATAGATCTGCTTGACCGGCGCCACCAACTGCGCGATGCGGTCGTAAGGTTCGAACAGGAAGGCCGCGTCCACGCGCTTGCCCACCAGCGATTGGACTGCCACGGCCGGGCTCACGCCCATGACGTTGACGTCGTCCGCGCCCAGGTTGCCCTGCTTGAGCACCACGCCCTTCAGGACCACGTCGGCGGTGCTGCCTTCGGCTTGCGAGGCCAGGGTCTTGCCCTTCAACCCCGCGATGTCCTTGATGCCGGAGTCTTCGCGCACGATCAGCGAGTGGTAGCCCTGCTGCGCGCCGCCCACGACCTTCAGGTCGGCGCCCTTGGAAGCCCAGGCCACGGCGTTGGTGAAGCCCAGCACGCCGATGTCCAGCTGGCCGCCGACGATGGCCTTGATCAGGTCGGTACCCGACTTGAATTCGATCAGTTCGGAATCCAGGCCGGCTTTTTTGTAGTACCCGCCCTCTTGCGCGACGATGGCTTGCGCATCGTCCATCACGCGCAGATAGCCCACGCGGAATTTCTCGGCGGCCATCGCGGGGGCCGCCGCCAGCAGCGCCGCGGCCAGCGGCAGGGACAGCCATTGCTTCAATTTCATGGGAAGTGCTCCAGGGTATGCAGGGCTGGCCGGCGCTCAGGCGCCAGCAGCAAGGATTCAGGTCAGGCGTGTCAGGCGGCCAGGGCCAGGTCGGCGTGTTCGCCGGAGCCGTCCACCGCGATGCCGAGCAGGCGCAGGATCTCGCGCTTTTCCGCGGCCAGGCCGGACAGGTCATGGGTTTTTTCGCGGTGTGCCAGGTTGAACTCGCGCAGCACGCGGGCCGGACGCGGGCTGAAGACAATGATGCGGTCGGCCAGGAACAGGGCCTCGTCCACGTCGTGGGTAACGAGCAGCACGGTGGGCTTTTCCTGGGCAATCAGCTGGCGCAGCACGTCCTGCAGGCTCAGCCGGGTCAGCGCGTCCAGCGCGCCGAAAGGCTCGTCCATCAGCATGGTCTGGGGCTGGGCGATGAAGGCCCGCGCCAGCGCGGCGCGTTGCCGCATGCCGCCGGAAACCTGATGCGGGTAATAGTGTTCGAAGCCGGCCAGGCTGACGCGCGCCAGCCACTGGCGGGCAGCTTCGCGGGCGCGGGCCTTGGGCGTGTTCTGGAATTCCAGCGCCAGCGCCACGTTGTCCTCCAGCGTCAGCCAGGGATACAGCGCATGTTCCTGGAACACCAGGGTGCGGCTGGGATGCGGGCCGGCGACGGCCTTGCCGTCGGCCAGCACGCTGCCCTGCGTGGGTTGTTCCAGGCCGGCGGCCAGATGCAGCAAGGTGGACTTGCCGCAACCCGACGGGCCGACCAGGGCGACCAGTTCACCGGCCTTGATTTCACTGGTAAAGCCGTCCACCACGGGCAGCTCGCCGAAGTGTTTGTGGACATGGTCGAAGTTGAGGTTCATGGAACGGATCGTGGCTGGCGAAAAGTGAGCCTCAAATCTAACAATTCGTTATATGAATCCAAACTATCAATATTGAATGTCTTAACTTCTTTTCGTAATAAAGATCGGGCCCCCCCCCGTTGGGAGCGCTGGGTGTAGTGGGACCCGCAATATCCAAATCGAATCGATAACGCGCAAAACGATATTGGACCCCTGCCCCCTCCGTCATTAAGGTGAACCCAGACATAACGGGGCCCACCCCGATCGGAGCAACATGGAGCGAGACGACACCGCCGCCGCGCAACCGCGCGGCGCGCTATCCCATTTGAAGATCCTGGACCTGACGCGCGTGCTCGCCGGCCCATGGGCGACGCAGACGCTGGCCGACATGGGCGCGGATGTCATCAAGGTCGAACGCCCTGAACACGGCGACGACACGCGCGGCTGGGGGCCTCCCTTCCTGACCGGCGCCGATGGCGCCGAAACCCGGGATTCGTCCTACTTCCTCAGCGCCAACCGGGGCAAGCGGTCCATTACCGTGGACCTCGCCACCGCCGAGGGCCAGGCGCTCATTGCGGAACTGGCAAAGGATTCCGACGTACTGGTCGAGAACTACAAGGTCGGCACGCTGGCGCGCTACGGGCTGGACTACGACAGCCTGCGCGCCATCAATCCGCGCCTGATCTATTGTTCGATCACCGGCTTCGGCCAGGACGGCCCCTACGCGCCGCTGCCGGGCTACGACTTCGTATTCCAGGGCATGGGCGGGCTGATGAGCATCACCGGCGACCCGGCCGGCGAGCCGATGAAATCCGGCATCGCGATCACCGACCTGCTGACGGGCGTCTATGCCAGCACGGCGATACTGGCCGCGGTCGAACACCGCCACGTCAGCGGCGTCGGGCAATACATCGACATGTCGCTGCTGGACTGCGTGATCACGATCTCGTCCTACCAGGCCATCAACTACTTCCTGTCCGGACGGGTGCCGCAGCGCATGGGCAATGCCCATTCCAACATGGTTCCCTACCAGGTGTTCGCCTGCAAGGAAGGTTCGGTCATCCTCGCCGTCGGCAACGACGGCCAGTACCGCGCATTCTGCGGCGCCATCGGCCGCGACGACCTGGCCGCCGACGAACGCTACGCCACGGCCGGGCAGCGCAACCGCAACCGCGACACGCTGATTCCCCCCATCGCCGAGGCCATGCTGGCGCGCACCATGCAGGAATGGGTGCAGATACTGCAGGCGGTGAACGTGCCCTGCGGCCCCATCTACAACATCGAGCAGGTCTTCCAGGATCCGCACGTGCGCCATCGCGGCATGCAGCTGTCGCTGCCCCACGCCGCGGGCGTGGACACGCCGGCCGTGGCCAGTCCCATCCGCATGCGCGACACGCCCGTGCGCTACGAGCGGGCCGCGCCCACGCTGGGCCAGCACACCGACAGCGTGCTGCGCGAACGGCTGGGCCTGGACGACAGCCGCATCGCGGAGCTGAAAACCCGCGGAATCATCTGACCCCAACCGCCGGACAGGCGGCCATGACAACAACCCAGGAGACACCACCATGCGCATCATTTCCGCCGCGGTCTGCGGCGCCCTGACACTGGCGGCCGTCACGGCCGCACCCGCGTTGGCCCAGGACGGACCGGTTCGGTTCATCGTGCCCTACCCGCCCGGCGGCGCCGCCGACCAGATCACGCGCCTGGTGGCGCAGGAAATGAGCAAGGGCGGCGGCGAGACCATCATCGTCGAAAACAAGCCGGGCGCCGCCGGCATGATCGCGGCCGATTACGTCGCGCGCGCCAAGCCCGACGGCAAGACCTTCTTCGTCGGCTCCAACGCCCCGTTGGTGGTGAACCAGGCGTTATACGCGAAGATGACCTACGACCCGGCCAAGGACTTCGTGCCGGTCTCGGGCATGGCCAAGTCGCCGCTGCTGCTGGTGGTGCGCCATGACCTGCCGGCGCGCGATGTGAAGGCGCTGATCGCCCTGGGCAAGCAGTCCCCCGGCAAGCTGACGATGGGCTCGGCCGGCACCGGCAACATCACCTATCTTGCCGGCGAATACGCCGTCAGCAAGCTGGGCTTCCAGGTCACGCATGTGCCCTATCAGGGCAGCGCGCCCGCCATCGTCGGCCTGATGGGCAGCAGCACCGACATGATGTTCGACGCGCTGCCCTCCAGCATGGCCCAGGCGCAGGCGGGCAAGATCCGCCCCTTCGCCGTGCTCGACGACAAACGCTTCGCCGGCCTGCCCGACGTGCCCACCGCTACCGAGTTGGGCTATGCCGGCATGGACGCCAGCGCCTGGTTCGGATTGGTGGCGCCCGCCGGCACGCAGCCCGCCGTCGTCCAGAGCATGAATCGCGGCGTCAACCAGGCACTGCAGCAGCCGGAGCTGCAGCGCAAGCTCACGCAAATTGGCGCGGTGTCCATGCCGGGCGATGCCCAGGTGTTCGCCGCCTTCGTGCAGGCGGAGCGCGACCGCTGGCTGCCGGTCGCCCGCGACCTGGGCCTGAAGGCCCAGTAAAGGGAGTCCGCCATGATTACCTTGGACTCCATCGAGGCGCTGCGCGCCTTTTCCGGGCAGCCCGCCGCCCTCACGCCCTGGCAGGCAGTAGACCAGGACACCATCAACCGCTTCGGCCTGGCCACCGGCGATACGCAGTGGATCCATATGGATCCGCAGCGCGCGCAGGCCGAATCCCCCTACGGCGCGGCCATTGCCCATGGCCTGCTGACGCTCTCGCTGCTGCCCAGCCTGTACGCATCCGCCATACGCTTTCCGAACCGCAGGCTTGCCGTGAACTACGGCTTTGACCGTGTGCGCTTCACGCAGGCGGTCAAGGCCGGCGCCCGCATCCGCGGCGCGTTCGCGCTGGCTGGCGTGGATGAGCTTCCCGACGGCCAGGCGCGTCTCGCCTGGGACGTGCGCATCGACATCGATGGCGAGGAACGGCCCGCGCTGGTCGCGCGCTGGCTCACGCAGATCGCCTATCACCCAGGCCAAAAGGAGCAGGCATGACACTGAAGATCACCCGCCACGGCGCCACCGCCGTGCTGGCCATGGACCGGCCCGATCAGCGCAACGCGCTCAACCTGGAGATGCGCGACGCGTTCGCGCGGACCCTGCCGGAACTGCGGGAGGACGACAGCATCAAGGCCGTCGTACTGACGGGTTCCGGCGGGCATTTCTGCGCCGGCGGCGACATCAAGTCCATCGCGCAGGCGCATGCGGCGGGCCTGGACGCCTTCGAAGGGCGCGAAGGCATCCGCAAGATCCATCACTGGTACGACGCGCTGGTGGATCTGGAAAAACCCGTCATCAGCGCGGTGGAAGGCGTTGCCTTCGGCGCCGGCCTGTCGCTGGCGCTGTGCGCGGACTACGCCATCGCGCAGCGCGGCGCCACCTTCTGCGCGGTGTTCGCCCGCATCGGCTTTGTGCCCGACATGCTGGGCATGTACCTGCTGCCGCGCGCGGTCGGCCTGGCGCGAGCCAAGGAACTGGTGTTCACGGCGCGGGTCTGCGGCGCCGAGGAGGCGCTGGAACTGGGCCTGGTGCAGGCCTTGTGCGACGGCGACCCGCTGGAACAGGCGCTGGCCATGGCCGAACGCTTCCACGCAGCGCCGACGCAGGCGCTGGGCCTGGCCAAGACCATCATGAACCGGACTTACGAGTCCACCCGCGAGGACATCTACGCGCAAGAGGCCATGGCCCAGGCCATCTGCCGCGACAGCGCGTTCCACCGCGATGCCGCCAGGCGTTTCGTGGAAAAACTGCCGCCTGCCTACAAATGGGATTGAACGACAAGGGATTGACCGACATGCCGACAGAAACCCAAGCTGCCGAACCGGGGCCCCAGGCCCGCTACGAGGCCTATCTGGACGAAGGCCGTTTCATGCTGCAGCGCGACCGCGCCACCGGCGAGTTTTTCTTCTATCCGCGCGTGGCCGCGCCGCGCAGCGGTTCACGCGACCTGGAATGGACTGCGCCCAGCGGGCTGGGCCGGGTCCATGCCACCACCGTGATCCATCCACGCCCGCCCGAAACGCCCTACGGCGTGGTGCTGGTGGACCTGGACGAAGGGCCGCGGCTGATGTCGCGGGTAGACGGCGTTCCCGCGCATGAAGTGCGCATCGGCGCCCGGGTGCGAGCCCGCGTCGTCCAGGAGGCCGGACGCGGCGTGCTGGTATTCGAACCCACGGCGGAACAAGCATGAGCCAAGACCGTTTCCCGCGCGGCAAGGCCGCCATCGTGGCCGGCGCCACGTACGGCATAGGCCAGATGCCAGGCCTGAGTTCCATGGACCTCGCGGTCAGGGCCAGCCTGGCGGCCCTGGACCAGGCGGGGCTGCGCCCCGACCAGGTCGACGGCCTGTTCATCGGCTTGCCCGACGACTTCATGTCCGGCCTGGGCTTTGCCGAATACCTGGGCATCTCGCCCCGCTTGACCGACAACAACCGCACCGGTGGATCTTCCTTCCTGACCCACGCCATGTGGGCCGCGCTGGCGCTGGAGGCTGGCCAATGCGACGTGGCGCTGATCGCCTACGGCAGCAACCAGCGCAGCGGCGCGGGCAAGCTGGTCAGTTCCATGCGCCCCTCTCCCAACGAGGCGCCTTACCGGCTGGCGCGCCCGGTGGGCGCCTATGCGCTGGCGGCTTCACGCTACGCCCACCAGTACGGATTGAAACGTGAGCAGCTGGGCGCGGTGGCCATCGCCGCCAGGCAATGGGCCATGCTCAATCCCGAGGCCGCCATGCGCGAGCCCCTGGACATGGCGCAATACCTGTCGGCACGCATGGTGGCCGAACCCTTGAGCGTGCGCGACTGCTGCCTGGTGACCGACGGCGCGGCGGCGGTGGTGATGACCCGCGCCGACCGCGCCCGCGACCACTGCGCCCGGCCCGCCTACCTGCTGGGCGCGGCCGCCGCCACCGACCACCGCGAAATCACCAACATGCCTGACCTGACGGTGACCGCCGCCGTGCGCAGCGGCGCGCGCGCCTATGCCCAGGCCGGCGTGCGTCCGCAGGACATCGACGTGCTGGAGCTGTACGACGCTTTCACCATCAACCCCATCCTGTTCCTCGAGGACCTGGGTTTCTGCGCCAAGGGCGAAGGCGCGGCCTTCGTCGAGAACGGCCGCATCGCGCCGGGCGGCGAACTGCCCGTCAACACCAACGGCGGCGGCCTGTCCTGCGTGCATCCCGGCATGTACGGCCTGTTCACCATGGTCGAGGCCTACGTCCAATTGGCCGGCCTGGGCGGCGCGCGCCAGGTGCCTGGCGCCAGCCTGGCACTGGCGCACGGCAACGGCGGCGAACTCTCCAGCCAGGCCACGCTGATCCTGGGCGCCGCCGAAACGCTCTGAATCCCACAAGGAAAACCATGAATCACACTGCTTATCTGCTGGACCAACGCAGCATCATCGTGACGGGCGCGGCCCAGGGCATAGGCCGCGCCATCAGCGAACTGGCCATGCAACTGGGCGCCCGCGTCACGGCCGTGGACATGAACGCCGACGCGCTCGCCGCCTTTGAACGTGAAGCGCCGCAAGACCAGCTCCTGCCCCTGGCCGGCGACGTGTCAGACCCGGCCTTCGCCGAAGCGGCGGTGGCGCAGGCGGCCGAACGTTTCGGCACGGTCGACGGCCTGGTGAACAACGCCGGCATCACGCGCACCGCCATGATCGAGAAAATGACCCAGGAGGCCTGGCAGAAGGTGATAGACGTGCATCTGACCGGCTCCTTCCAGTTCCTGCAGGCCGTCGGCCGCCATATGCTGGCGGCCGCGCGCGAGACCGGCAAACCCGGCGGGTCGGTCGTCAACATCACCTCGGACGCCGGACGCCGCGGCACCATCGGCCAGATCAACTACGCCGCGGCCAAGTCGGGCGTGCTGGGGCTGACCATGAGCGCGGCGCGCGAATGGGGCAAGTACGGGATACGGGTCAACACCATCGGCTTCGGCGTGGTGGAAACGCCCATGACGGAAACCATACGCGGGGACAAGTTCCGCGAGACCTATCTGTCGCAGATCCCGCTGGGGCGTTTCGGCCAGCCCGGGGAAGTGGCATGGCCGGTTTGTTTCCTGCTGTCGGATGCCGCCTCGTACATGACGGGGCAGCACCTCTATGCAAATGGCGGCATGACCATAGGCATGTAAGGCAAGCCCGGGGCCGCCGCGCTTGGCGGCCCGCGGCGACCTCAGGCGTCGATGCCGCGCGAGGTCAGGTAGTCTTCGTAGCCGCCGCGGTAGTCGACGATCTCGCCCGTAGGCAGGATTTCGATCACGCGCGTGGCCAGGCCGGACACGAATTCGCGGTCGTGCGACACGAACACCAGCGTGCCTTCGTACTTTTCCAGGGCGAACTGCAGCGACTCGATCGATTCCATGTCCAGGTGGTTGGTGGGCTCGTCGAGCAACATGACGTTGTGCCGGCCCAGCATCAGGCGGCCGAAGGTCATGCGGTTCTTTTCGCCGCCGGACAGCACCTTGGGCGCCTTGGGCAGGTCATCCGCCGAGAACAGCAGGCGGCCCAGCACCGAACGGATCGACTGGTCATCGTCGCCCGGCTGGCGATGGTCGCCCATCCAGTCCAGCAGGTTGATGTCGGTCTGCAGGAACTGGTCGGACACGTCCTGGGCCATGTAGCCCAGGTCGGCGTTTTCGGACCACTTCACTTCGCCCGAATCCGGCTGCAGATCGGTGGCCAAGAGGCGCAGCAGCGTGGTCTTGCCGACGCCGTTGGCGCCGATGATGGCAATCTTCTCGCCCGCGTCGACCATGGCCGAGAACTTGCGGATGACCGGCGCATCGTAGGCCTTGGACAGGTTTTCGACGGTGACGGCCAGACGGTGCATGACCTTGTTCTGCTCGAAGCGAATGTACGGGTTCTGGCGCGACGAGGGCTTGACCACGACCTGGTCGGCCTTGATGCGGTCGATCTGCTTCAGGCGCGAGGTGGCCTGGCGCGACTTGGACTTGTTGGCGGCGAAGCGGCGCACGAAGTCCTGCAGTTCGGCAACGCGTTCCTTGGCCTTGGCGTTGTTGGACACCAGGCGTTCGCGGGCCTGGGTGGACGCCAGCATGTAGTCGTCGTAGTTGCCGGCATAGATGCGGATCTCGCCGTAATCCACGTCGGCCATGTGCGTGCACACCTGGTTCAGGAAGTGGCGGTCGTGGCTGATGATGATCATCGTGCTCTGGTAGCCGTTGAGCACGTTTTCCAACCAGCGGATGGTGTTGATGTCCAGGTTGTTGGTCGGCTCGTCCAGCAGCAGGACGTCGGGATTCGAGAACAGGGCCTGCGCCAGCAGCACGCGCAGCTTCCAGCCCGGCGCCACTTCGCGCATGGGCAGGTTGTGCAGGTCGACGGCGATTTCCAGGCCCAGCAGCAGTTCGCCGGCGCGGGCTTCGGCGGTGTAGCCGTCGTACTCGGCGAACTTGGCTTCCAGGTCGGCCGCGCGCATGTAGTCGTCTTCGGTCGCTTCCGGGTTGGCGTAGATGGCGTCGCGCTCGGACATGGCGGCCCACATCTCGGTGTGGCCCATCATGACCACGTCCAGCACGCGCAGGTCTTCAAACGCGAACTGGTCCTGGCGCAGCTTGCCCAGGCGCACGCCCGGCTCCAGCGACACGTTGCCCGCCGTGGATTCCAGGTCGCCGCCGATGATCTTCATGAAGGTCGACTTGCCGGAACCATTGGCCCCGATCAGCCCATAGCGGTTGCCTTCCCCGAACTTGACGCTGACGTTCTCGAAAAGGGGTTTGGGGCCGAACTGGATGGTGAGATTGGCAGTGGAGATCACGGTATCTTGAGTCTTTGGGCGTCCGGGGACGCATGCGGAGAAACCCGATAGTGTACCAAGCATCGAAGCATCCCATGCATGGCTGCCAAATGCTCGACTGAAGCATCTGGAAATGTCGAATGCCATTTAATGTCTTAACGTAAATAATTGTATTAATTGGGGTACTATTGAAGGCATTCAACGCCTACGGCCGCCCCGGCCGGAAAGGCGGTAGCAACCCAACTTCCCCCGCTTCGTGGCAGACGCGAACCCCTCCTCCGAAAAGGTCGAGCTTTCCTACGGCCGCTCCTTGATCGTTGCCGCCATCGTGGCGATCGTGATGCTGTGGGCGACGCCCAGGCTGACTCCCAGCTCCGACCTGTTCACCTACGCCGCGGCGCGGCTCCAGGCCCGCCTGGTTGGCGGCCATTACGACCCCGCCCACCGCAACGACACCACCGTCGTCCTGATAGACGACGATTCCCTGGATCAGCAGAAAGGCGCCTGGCCGGTGCCCTACAGGACGCATGCGCGCTGGTTGCGCAATATCGGCCTGATCCACAAGCCCAAGGCCATCTTCCTGGACATCACCTTCGGCCGCGAACGCGACGATCCGACGCTGCCGGAACTGGCGGCCGCCCTGTGCGAGCTGCGCGATGCCAATATCCCGGTGTTCCTGGCCGCGCTGCCCGACACGCTGGGAAATCTGCGCCTGCGTTCCGGCCTGCAAGCGCCCGCTGGCGAGCCGCCCTGCTTCACCATGGTCGACGTGCGCTACACCCCCAGCAAGGTGGACCGGCTGGTCTGGAGCTATCCCCTCTGGTCCGGCGAAAACGCGCGCAGCGCGGCGCTGGCCATCGCCCAGGACGCAGCGGGCGTATCGATCGCGCGCACGAACGAAGCCATGGCCTTGACCTGGGGCGTCGATAACCTGGACCAGCGCCGCTTCAGCATGGACTGCCGCCAGGCCCGCGGCGGCTATATGGAAATGCTGCCGTCCTATGTGCGCAGCCTGCTGGGCGACGCGGACGCCGCGCAGCCCATCTGCCCCTACACCCGCGCGCTGACCCTGTCGGAATTGCGCGCGCCCGATGCCGACGGCACGCGCCTGGCCGACATGCTCACGGGCCGCTACGTCATGATCGGCGCCGCGCTGAGCGGCTTCAACGACACGGTGCTGTCGCCGGTGCATGACTCGATCCCCGGGGTGTTCATGCACGCCATGGCGCTGGACAACCTGCTGACCTACCAGAACGACTACAAGCGCGCCCTCGAATGGGAAATCTGGCCGCCCAACGTCCTGTGGCTGCTCGGCATCCCGGTTGTCATGCTGGCCCACTTCCTGCACTGGCTGGCGCAATGGCTGCGCAGCAACACCAGGTGGGGCGGCCGGCTGTTGGCCCCGCCCGCGGAATGGCGGCTATTTGCCGACGCCCCCGCGCTGCCGCTGCAAGCTGCCGCGAACGCGGACAGCGGCTGGAAGGCCAAGGCCGCGCGCCTGTCCGTCTTGCTGCGCGACCGCGCCGCCCGCCTGTGGCTGGCGCGCTGGCTGGCGTCCAAGCTATGCATCGCGGCGTTGCTGCTGCTGCGCAAGGCCGCCGCCATCGTCCTGTCTTCGCTGATCGTGCTGTACATCGTGCTGCTGGCGCAGCGCTGGCTGAACGTGGGCACCCTGCCCATCGTCGATTTGGCCATCATGGCCCTGGCCGCCCACTGGCTCGGCTGGACCAATCGCGCCACCACTTTCCTTTTTGGCAAACCGGATGCGGCTTCCGCGCCGGCGTCCCAGACACCCGCGCGGGAGCCGTCCGCTACCCGCCCGCAACAGGAGTAGAAACGCATGCCCAAGCCCTCCTCCCTGATTACCGCGCTGGCCGCCGCCGCGCTTGCGCTGACCAGCGCGGGCGCCGTGGCGGCCGACGCCATCGTCGGCCTGAACGTCAAGCCGCTACCGCTGTACGCCAAGCCTGACGGCGGCGCACCGGCAGCCAAGTCCGAGGGCCAGGGCATGCCCTGGCCCGTGCTGGAAGAAGCCAGCGAGTTCTACCGCGTCACGGTCGACGGCAAGGACTACTGGGTGGACAGCATGCACGTGCGCATCGCACGCGGCTCCGCCGCGCAATGCGGACCGGTGATCAAGGGCGTGCCTCCGCCCACGGGCTCGACCGCGGGTGCGGGCGAGAACGTCTGCCGCTGAGCCGCCGATGCGATCCGCCTACATCCTGCGCATGGCCGCCGTCTCCGGCGCGCTGCTGCTGAGCGCCTGCTCCACCCTCCCCGGAGGCAAGGGTTTTTCGGTCACGGCCGGCCAGTTGCCCCCGCCTCCCGCCGACCGGCAATGGCCCGACGCCAGCCAGGACGCGCGCAACCAGCGCGCCCAGGGCATGGGCCTCGTGGCCATGCCGGAAATGGAGGCCTACCTGAACGGCCTGCTCGCCAAAATCAAGAGCGCCGCCGGCGCGCCCGGCTGGCCGGGCGCGGTCCATGTGACCTCGTCGTCGGCGCTCGAAGCCTATAGCACCGGCGCGGGCAACATCTACCTGTCCATGGGCTGGCTCGCGTCGGCGGAATCCGAAGACGAAATCGTCGCGATCCTGTCCCACGAATTCGGCCACGTCTATCTGGACTATCACCAGATGGAATCGGTCAACGCCACAAGCGACCAGGTCGCGACGCTGGCGACCGTGGGCGTGGCGCTGGCCCGCAAGGCCGGCAGCGCCACCGGCTGGAGCCCCGTCGACAGCGTGATCGCCTCGTACACGCTGGGCAAGAACGTGCTGGTACCGGCCTGGGGCCGGCAGCAGGAAGAAAACGCCGACCGCTTCGGCGCCACCATCAGCGTGGAATTGGGCTATTCGTACACGCAAGGCTTCAAGGCGTTCCTGGAACGCCAGGCCACTTGGGAAGCCGAGAACGCCAAGGTCCAGGCCGAAGCGCGCCAGCGCATGCTCGAGCAAATCAAACAGGCGGCGGCCGACAACACTCGCAAGCAAGAGGCGGCCAAGGGCAACAACATCGCCCCACTGACCGAACTGCAGGCCTCGCTGAACTCCGGCGTCGCCGGGGCCAGCGAAGGTCTGCGCACGGGCCTGGACGACGTCTGGAAGAAGCTGACCGTCAGCCATCCCGACACCGGCGCGCGCCTGGCTTCGCTGACCGAAGAGGTCATGCCCTTGATGGCGGGCAAACCGCGCCCCCCGGCCACAACTGCTCCCTGGAACAAGGCGCGTGCGCAACGCCGCACGGCCGCGCTGCTGAAGAACTACAAGACCGCTGCCGAAGCGCAGCAGGCCTTGCAGGCTCAGGACTACGCGCGCGCCCGCAAGCTCGCAGCCCAGGCCGCTTCTGGGCCCAGCGCCACGCACGCCCTGCCGCTGCTCACCTTGAGCATGGCGCAAGCGGAATCCGGCGCGCGCGGGTCGGCCTTGCTGGACCGCAATCTGGCGTCCGAGCAGGACCGGGCCTGGCAGGTATACGTGCTGCGGGCCAACAACCTGTTGGGCGCGGGCCAGTCCGGGCCGGCCGCCAAGGTGATGGGCCAGGGCTTCGACTACTTCAGGAGTTCGGCGTTGGCCTGGCCTGAAGCCATCCGCTTCTATGGCCAGACCCGGGGCTGGGATCAGGCGCGCAAGCTGGCGCAGGAATGCGCATCGCGCTTCGCGAGTTATGCCGCAGAATGCAACAAGGCCGCCCAGTCGCCCGCCGAACAAGCCGAGGCCAAGCGCCGCAGCGAGCAGAAGGCGCAATCGGTCGTCGACAAGCTGTTCAAGTAGCAACGCGAAAGGGGCGTCTGCCGCCCCTTTCATCTCAGTGCGTGTGCTCGTCCAGCACCAGGTGCGCCATGCCCTTCTCGGTCGCCAGGCCCACCTTCTGCCCGATCGGCAGGGTCGCCTTGGTCGCGACGTGGCCATACGGCAAGCCAGTCACGACCGGCACCTTGACCGTCTTGCGCAGCCAGGCCACCACTTCGTGCAGGTCGTAACCGTTGTCGTGCGCGGCCAGCTTGTAGTCCGAAAAGCGCCCGAGCACGATGGCCTTTTGCTTGCCCAGAATGCCGGCCTGCGCCAGCTGGATCAGCATGCGTTCGATGCGGTACGGATGCTCGGCCACGTCTTCCAGGAACAGGATGCCGCCGCGCACCTTGGGCATGTAGGGCGTGCCGAGCAAGGACGTCAGCATGGCGAGGTTGCCGCCCCAGAGGATGCCGCGGCAGTCCACCGCATCGGCATCCTGGGTTTCGAAGCTGAGGATTTCCAGTTCGCCGCGCATGATCTCGCCGAACAGGGCTTCGGTCAGGTCGTCGACCTTCTTGCCGCCGAAGTCATAGATGGCCGAGGCGCCGGTATAGCTGACTGCGCCGGTCTGCGCCAGCAGACCCAGGTTGAAAGCAGTGAAGTCGCTCATGCCGACGAAGCGCTTGCCGCTGTCGGCCATGGCCTTCCAGTCAATAGAAGGCAGCAGCCGGCCCATGCCATAGCCGCCGCGCGTCACCATGACGATGGGCAGCTTCTGCTTGGCGGCCCGCGTCAGGCTGGCGAGGCGCTGCGCGTCGGTGCCAGCGAAGCGCTGGTGCTGCGCGTACGCAGTGCGGTCCAGCGCGGTCTTGAAGCCCTGCTGCTGCAGGCGTTCGCGGGCGAGTTCAACCGTGGCCGGATCGCGCACCGCGGAAGACGGCGAGATCAGGTAGATGCCGCGCGCGTGGGGCAGCACGTGGGCATGGCTGTGGTCATGCCCACAGTCTTCATCACATTCGTGGCCTGTGTGGCCATGATCGTGATCATGGTGATGCTCGTGGTCGGCGGCCGCTTTCGCGCCGCGCGCCTTGGCGCCTTGGGATTTGCTCATGCTGCGGATTCCTTGCTGCGGCGCTCGCGGAAGAACCGGCGCAGCAGCTCGCCGCAAGGTTCCGCCAGCACGCCGCCGGTGACTGAAGTGTGATGATTGAGTTTGGGGACCGAGCCCACGTCCAGCACGCTGCCGCAAGCGCCGGTCTTGGGATCGTAGGCGCCGAACACCACGCGCGAGAGCCGCGCATGCAGCATGGCGCCGATGCACATGACGCAGGGCTCCAGCGTGACGTACACGGTGATGCCCGGCAGGCGGTAGTTTTCAAGCGCGCGCGCGGCGCCGCGCAAGGCGACGATCTCGGCGTGGGCGGTGGGGTCGTGGTCGACGATGGTGCGGTTGTAGCCCCGCCCCAGGATGTCGCCCTGAGCGGACACCACCAGCGCGCCGACCGGCACCTCGCCGATGTCGTAGGCCGCCTGGGCTTGTTCCAGCGCCAGTTCCATGAAGCTGGCGTCCTGCGCGGTCCAGGACGGGGCCGCCGCCAAAGGGACTGCTTCAACCACGGTACACCCGCGACTTCAAGGCGATGCGGCCAGCCAGGCTGGTCACGGCCTCTTCCAGCCATTGGTAGAGTTCGGCGTGCTCGTCGTAGCGGGCCTGGTTCAGGTTCGACACCCGGCCTTCTTCGATGAAGCCCCAGGCCCGGCTGCGCTTGTCGCGGTGCTTGGGGTCCCAGACGCCGAAGGCGAATCCGCCGGCGCGGCGGATCAGCGAAAAACACGGAATGTCGGTGTAGCCGTCGCCGACGAACACCATCTGGTCGAACGGCACCCGCAAGCGGTCCTCGGGCACCTTGCGGTTGACCTCGAAGGGCTTGTTGCGGAAGTCGCGGCCGATGATGCCTTTCTGGATATGGAACAGGTAGCGGGTCTTGTCGGTGAAGCTGACGATGCGGCGCGGAAAGGCGATGCCGCCGTCGGCGGCATAGACGAATTCGGACGCCCAGATCTCGGTGAATTCATGCGCGATGGGCGTGGAGCGGACCACGTCGCCAATGCCGCTGGAAATCAGGTAGAACTCCAGCTGCACTTGCGGCTGCTCGGCCCGCACCGCGGCGCGCAGGCGCTGGAACAGCGTGGGCACGCCGTCGTGCAGTTCCAGCCGCGCGCCCCAGTCCTTCAGGCGCTGCTGCGTGATGAGGCCATGCTTGCCCGACTGCGATAGCTGGATCATCTGGTACAGGTAGGCGGGCACGGGGTCCCAGTCCTGCTGCGACAGCAAGGGATCGACCTCATCCTTCCAGAAGGAAGCCGTGTCCACGCCCATGCTTTCCAGGAAGCCGGACGTGCTGTCCGAGGCCAGCGTGTCGTCGAAGTCGAAAATCAGGGCGATGACGTCGGACATGTATATGCGTGAAAAAGGGGCGACAGCCGCCATTTTGCCTGAATGTGGCGGCGGTTGCGCCCCTGGGGCCGGAACGCGGACGGCCTATGCCGCCCTGCCCCGACGGTTGTTTACTGACGGACCGGCGAGCTCATGGGCGCCGTAGCGGGCGCCGGCGCCATGACCGGCGCGCCGGCCGCGGGC
>NZ_JBARYB010000218.1:0-3502 GCF_049647645.1 Achromobacter sp. | reverse complement strand
CTCGAGATCGCCGCCGGCGCGGACCTGGCGGCGGCAGTCGCCGCCGCCCAGGCCGGCGACGTGCTCAAGCTGGCGCCGGGTTCCTATGCCAGCGCCATCGTCATCGACAAACCGCTGACGCTGGAAGGCCCGGCGGACCGCTCGGCCATCATCGTCGGCACGCGCCAGGGGCGCACCGTCTGGGTCCAGGCGGCGGACGTGTCCCTGCGCAACCTGACCGTCACGCGTTCGGGCCTGAGCCTGTCCGACATGGACGCGGGCATCTTCCTGGACCGCGAGGCGCACCGCGCGCTGGTGGAGCGCAACGACATCCTGGACAACCTCGTGGGCGTGCACGTCTGGGGGCCCGCGGACGCGACCGTCCGCGGCAACCGCATCGTGGGCAACAAGGAGCTGCGCGTGGCCGAAAGAGGCAACGGCGTGACGCTCTGGAACACCCCGGGCACGCGTGTGCTGGACAACGACATCTCGGCCGGCCGCGACGGCATCTTCGTCAATACCAGCAAGCTCAATACGTTCAGCGGCAACCGCTTCCATGACCTGCGCTATGCGGTGCACTACATGTACACCAACGACAGCGAGATCAGCGGCAACGTCTCGACCGGCACCGATATCGCCTACGCCATCATGTATTCGCACCGGCTGGTGGTGCGCGACAACGTCGCGCTGGACAGCCACGAGCAAGGCCTGATGCTGAACTATGCCAACCATTCCACCATCGCCAACAACACGGTGGATCGCGCCGGCAAATGCGTTTTCATCTACAACGCCAACCGCAACACCTTTCTGGACAACCATTTTTCCAATTGCGACATCGGCGTGCACTTCACTGCCGGGTCGGAAGGCAACCAGATATCCGGCAACGCCTTCATCAACAACCGCAACCAGGTGAAGTACGTGGGCACCCGCACGCTGGACTGGTCGGTGGACGGACGTGGCAACTATTGGAGCGACAACACCGCTTTCGACCTGGACGGCGACGGCATCGCCGATACCGCGTACCGGCCGAACGATGTGGTCGACCAGCTGCTGTGGCGCGCGCCCGCGGCGCGCATCCTGCTGAACAGTCCGTCGATTTCCATCGTGCGCTGGGCGCAGTCGCAGTTCCCCGCCATCCTGCCCGGCGGTGTGATCGACAGCGCCCCGCTGATGCAGCCCCCGCCCACCACAAGCACCAAGGAATCACCATGAGCACCGACCTTGTGGCGCTTACCGGCGTCAGCAAGCACTATGGCGCGCACCAGGCGCTCGACGGCCTGGATCTGCAGCTGCGCGAGGGCGAATGCGTCGCCCTCGCCGGACACAACGGCGCTGGCAAGAGCACGATGATCAAACTCATCCTGGGACTGATACGGCCCACTCGCGGCCAGGTCGCGATCTTCGGCCAGGACGCCCATAGCCCGGCTGCGGCGCGCTTGCGCGGCAGAATTGGCTATCTGCCCGAAACCGTGGCGCTGCATCCGTCGATGACCGGCGAGGAAACCCTGGCGTTCTACGCCAGGCTCAAGCGCCAGCCCCTGTCGGGCAATGCCGCGCTGCTGGAGAAGGTCGGCATCTCGGGCGCCGCGCGCCGCCGCGTGGGCGGCTACTCCAAGGGCATGCGGCAGCGCCTGGCGCTGGCCCAGGCGCTGCTGGGTCAGCCTCGGGTGCTGCTGTTCGACGAGCCCACCACAGGTCTGGACCCGGCCTCGCGCCTGATGTTCTACGACATCGTCCATGAGTTGCGCGCCACCGGCGCCACGATACTGCTGAGCACCCATGCCCTGTCGGAACTGGCAGGCCATGCGGACCGCATCGTCGTGATGAAGGCGGGCAGAAAGATCGCCGACGGCGCGATGTCGGCGCTGCGGCGCTCCACCGGGCTGCCCATCCGCATCCGCCTGACGTTTGCCGACGCCGATGCGCCGCCGCCCGGCGGCGATTGGCGCCGCATCGAGGCCGGACGTTTTGAGCTGGCCTGCCAGGAGAACGGCAAGGTCGACGCGATCCGCGGCATCGGCGCGCTGTCGTCCGCCATTGCCGACCTCGACATCCAGGTCCCGGGCCTGGACGACATCTATGCACATCTGCTTGAACGGGAAGACGTATGAACGCGGTATGCACCATCATCGGCAAGGAAATCCGCGACGGCCTGCGCAACCGCTGGGTGCTGGCGACCGCCCTGCTGCTGGCCGCGCTGGCGCTGGCGCTGGGCCTGTTGGGCAGCTCGCCCACCGGCACCGTCAAGGCCGAGCCGCTCACCGTCACCGTGGTCAGCCTGTCCAGCCTGTCGATCTTCCTGGTGCCGCTCATCGCCATGCTGCTGGCCTATGACGCCGTGGTCGGCGAAGTCGACCGAGGCACGATGGCGCTGCTGCTGAGCTATCCGGTGTCGCGCTGGCAGGTGCTGATCGGCAAGTTCATCGGCCACCTGGCCATCCTGGCGCTGGCCACGGGCGCGGGCTACGGCTCGGCCGGCCTGGCGTTGCAATGGGCCTACGGCGGCCTGGACGCCAGCGCCTGGCAGCCCTTCGCCCTGCTGATCGGGGCCAGCGTGCTGCTGGGCGCGAGCTTTCTCGCCATGGGCTACCTGATCAGCTCGCTGGTGCGCGAGCGCGCCACTGCGGCGGGCATCGCCGTCGGCGTCTGGCTGTTCTTCGTGGTGATCTACGACATGGCGCTGCTGGGCGTGCTGGCGGCGGACCAGGGACGCCATGTCAGCCCCGGCCTGCTCAACGCGCTGCTGCTGCTCAATCCCTCGGACGTGTACCGCCTGCTGAACCTGACGGGCTTCGAGAACATTTCGCTGTACGCCGGCATGGCGGGCGTCAGCGACCAGGCCAGCCTGCCCATCGCCGCGCTGATTGCGGCGCTGCTGCTGTGGATCGCCGTTCCATTCCTGCTGGCAACGGCGGCTTTCAGGAACAAGCCGCTATGAAACGCTTGCAACTCGCCCTGGCCATTTCCGTCCTGCTGCTTGCCGCGGGCTGCGGCAGCGGCGCCGCTCCCGAAGCCGCACCTGCGCCCCGGGCCGTGACGGTCGAGTCCGTCGGCCACTACTGCGGCATGGCGCTCAACGAGCACAAGGGCCCCAAGGGGCAGATCTTCCTCAAGGGCCAAACCGCGCCCGTGTGGTTCTCCTCGATCAAGCAAGTCTTCGCCTACACGCTGCTACCCGAGGAACCCAAGGGCGTCAGCGCCATCTACGTCAACGACATGTCCACCGCGGGCCCCGACGGCGCGCCGGACCCGGCCGCCTGGATTGACGCGCGCCAGGCGTTCTACGTCATCGAGGGCCGCTACATCGGCGGCATGGGCGCCGAAGACGCCATCCCGTTCTCCCAGCGCGACCGCGCCCAGGCTTTCGCCGACACCCACGGCGGCCGCGTCGTCACCTTTGCCGACGTACCGGAAAGCTATGTCTTCGCCCAATAGTCCGCGAACCTACAGGCCTATCGCCATGAACCAAATCCGTCGCCGTTTCATCGGCATCGCCGCCGCAGCCAGCGCGCTGGCGCTCGCC
>NZ_JBARYB010000217.1:0-11388 GCF_049647645.1 Achromobacter sp. | reverse complement strand
GTGTCGAACCGCCCGCGGGCCCGCGCGGGCCCGCGCGGGCCGCGCCGACGCCTACTGCGGTTCCAGGCCGGTCGCCTTGACGATGGCGCCGTACTTGGCCATTTCGGCGCCGATGTAGGCCTTGAATTCCTGGGGCGGCTTGTAGGCAATGGCCAGTCCCTGGCCCTGCAGCTTTTCCTTTACGTCGGCGGACTGCAATGCCTGGGCGGTGTCCCTGGAGATGCGGTCCACCAGGGCCGGCGGCATGCCGGCGGGGCCGAACAGGCCGAACCAGTTGGAAATATCGAAGTCGTCCAGGCCTACCTCCTTGGCCGTCGGCGTCGAGGGCAGGACGTCCTGGCGCCGGGGGCCTGCGATGAACAGGGGGTGCAGCTTGCCGGCGCCGATCTGGCCGATGATGGCCGGCGCCGTGGCGAAGAAGATGTCGATCTGGCCGCCCACCAGATCGGCCACCGCCAGGGCCGTGCCGCGGTAGGGCACGTGCGTCAGGTTCATGCCCGAACGCACCCGCAGCAGTTCGCCCGCCAGGTGCTGCTGGCCGCCCATGCCGGGCGAGCCATAGACCAGCGGCGCCTGCGCGCCCTGGCGCTTCAGGTCGGCATAGGTGGTGGCGGGCAGCTTGGGGCCGCTGACCAGCACCAGCGGCGCATCCGCGACCAGGGCGATGGGCTGCAGGTCCTTCAAGGGGTCGTAGCGCATCTGCTTGTAGACCAGCTTGTTGATCGAGACCTCGGGCGTGTAGGCCAGCAGCAGGGTGTAGCCGTCGGGCGTGGCGCGCGCCACCTGTTCGGCGCCTATCATGCCGCTGGCGCCGGACTTGTTCTCCACGATGACCTGCTGCCCCCAGCTTGCGCTCAGCTTGGCCGCGAGGATGCGGGCGATCACGTCGGTGGCGCCGCCCGGCGTGTAGGCGACGATCAGGCGCACCGGCTTGTCGGGGTAGGGCTGGGCCTGGGCGAATAGCGGAAGGCAGGCGGCGGCCAGCAGGCCCGCGAGCTTGATTGCGTATCGAAACATGGGGTGGCTCCTGTGCGGATGTGTGAGTTCAGTTGCGCTGGATCAGCAGCAGCGCCTGGTCAGGCAGAGGCAGGCGCGCGTACCCGGTCCAGTCGTCCCCTGCTTGCAGCACGCGCTGGGCCGTCAGATCGACGACGCGCGTGAATGCGCCGGCCTCGACCTGGCGTTGCAGGGCCGGGCCGCTGCCGTAGGCCAGTTCATAGGTCTGCCCGCCGGACTGGTAGCGGCACAGGCGCAGGCCGGCCTCGCCGTCGATCCGCTCGACCGACCCGTCGTCCGTGGCTTGGCCAGCGAAGACCGCGTTCAATGCCGCCAGCGCCAGTCCGGCCGGCCGCGGGTCGTAGCGGCGGTCGATCAGGCCGTTGCGCGGGAAGTAGCCGCGGTCCACGTCCATGAAGGTGTCGAAGGAATAGCTGACCGCGTCGGTGGTCCGGGCCGCCAGGAAGGCTTCGGCAACCAGCGCGGCGATGGCGGTGT
Organism: Achromobacter sp.; assembly: GCF_049647645.1. Lineage (GTDB taxonomy): Bacteria > Pseudomonadota > Gammaproteobacteria > Burkholderiales > Burkholderiaceae_B > Achromobacter. The sequence continues at coordinate 9,894 of NZ_JBARYB010000217.1, read as the reverse complement.
CGTCGTCGTTCGCCGCCGCCAGGCGGTCGGCCAGCTTGACGCCGACGTTCACGGTCGCGCCCCAGTCCCGCGCCTGGCGGGCCAGTTGCTGGTGCGTGGCGATGAGATCGGCGCCCCAGTCCAGACGCACGGTGAAGCCGTCCAGGTTCTTCTGCGCGAAGTGCGGCAGCAGGCTGGATTGCGCCGCCTCCAGCTCGGACGCGCGCAGTCCGGTGTTGACGAAATGGCTGTAGTGCTTGCCGTCGAAGTGGTCGTCGTCCGCGCCGGTCCTGATCTTGCAATAGAGCAGGCGGGCGTCGGTGTGGGCGCGCAGGCTCTGCAAGGCCGCGCCGGCCTTCTCCAGCGCCTGGGCGTTCAGGTTGATCTCGATGGCCGCGATGGCCACGCCATGCTGGCGCGCCTGTTGCAGCAGTTTGGCGTCAGGCAGGCCCAGCGAGGTCAGCACGAAGCGGTGGCCGACGTCGGACATGAGGCGGGCGCGGCGCAGCGTCTTGTCGTCGCGCAGGTCCTGCACGGGAATCTTGAGGGTGCGCAGCCCCATTTCCCACATGGACATCAGAGGGTAGTCGTTGCGCGCCAGCTTGCGGCCGAACTCCTGCACGCCGCCGGTGCAGGGGATCTCGACGATTTCGGCCCAGGGGTGCCGCATCTCGACCGCGATGCCGTCGCAGGCGGCGGTCTTGGTGTGGACCGTGGGCAGGGTGCGCGCCGCGGCCTTGCCGCCATCGGCTACGCCGCGCATGGCGCCATGGGTGCGGATCAGCTTGGCCACATGACCCTGCTCGTGCACGTCGACGATGAAGTAGCCGAATTTCTCGACGTCGCCGCGGCCGAATTCGTCCGCCGGCGGCACCCGGTAGAACTCGGAGAAGTCATGCCGCAGGAAGGCGGTGGACGGCAGCATGTAGATCTCCGCGCGGCCGATGACGTCGTACCAGAAGTTGTGGACGTGGCCGGCGAAAACGGCTTCCACGCGCGGATCGGCCAGGCGCGACAGCAGCCAGCCGCGGCCGGGCTCGTCGATGTTGTCGTAGGAGCCGCGTTCGTCGGCATCGTGCAGATAGGGCGGGTAGTGCAACGACACGAACACGCGGCCGCTGGCGCCTGCCAGTTGCTCGTCGATCCAGGCGCGCTGCGCGGCGTCCGCCGCCAGACCGGAATTGAACAGCAGGGAGTTCAGGAACAGGAAGCGCGCGCCGCCATGGTCCACCGCGTAGTAGTCCGGCCCGAACACCTGGCGGTACTTGTCCAGGTAGTCGTCGCAGACGATGTCGGCCGGCATCCAGTCGATGCGCTTGTCGCCGACGTCATGGTTGCCGGGTACCAGGTGCAGCGGGATGTCGATCTGGCCGGCGATGGCTTTGAAGCGGTCGGCGGCCTCCTCGAACGAAGGCATGCTCGGCACCGGATGGACGATGTCGCCCAGGTGGATCGTGAAGGCGGGGGCGGGATCGAGGGCGGCAATGTCGGCGAAGACGTGCCGTGCGCGGGCATTGGCCCGCGCGTTGGTGGCAAAGGGCGATGCGCAGGTGTCTTCGGATTCGTTGACATGCGTGTCGGCCACGACGGCAAAGCTGAACAGTCGGGCGCCCAACGGTTGGCGGGAGAAGCAGGAATTCGTCATCAACTAGCCTTTCAATTTCAATAAATGGAATTCAAGTGTGTATAGTGAGCGTGATGTTTGTATTTCGGCAGGCGATATACTGTCAATGCTCCGTAACCCTAGGCCGCCATGCACTCGAAAACGCCGCTCAATTACGAACTGGAATCCCGCGCCTCGCTGGAAGCGCACCCGCGATTTGCCTCGACGCTGTCCAACGGGCTGGACGTGCTCAAGTGTTTTTCAGCGTCCGAACCGCAGCTGGGCAACAAGGAAATCGCCGAGATGCTGGGCCTGACACGCCCGACGGTGTCCAGGCTGACGTTCACGCTGGTGGGGCTGGGCTATCTGCGGCGCGACGAGCGCACCGGCAAGTATTCGCTGGGCCCGGCGGTCCTGACGTTGGGCTATCCCCTGCTGGTGCACCTGACATTGCGGCAGTTGGCGGCGCACGACATGATCGAACTGGCGCGCTATGCCAAGGGGCCGGTGTCCATGGCCATCCGCGACCGCCTGCAGGTGGTCTACGTGGAAACGGTGCACGACGGCGCGTCGAATGCCTCGCGCCCGGACATAGGCTCGGCGCGCCCCTTGCTGCGCACCGCCACCGGGCGCGCGCTGCTCTACGCGCAGACGCCGCAAGAGCGCGAGCTCATCTGCGGCCGCCTGGCCGAGGAGTATCCGGAGGACTGGGAGCGTTTCGGGCCGTCATTGCAGCCGGCGTTCGAGGCTATCGATCAGCACGGCTTCTGCGTGGTCAGCAAGGATTGGCGGGCCGAGCTGTGCGGCATCGCCACGCCCATGCGCTATCGTTCCAACGACCTGCCGCTGGCCTTCAACGTGACGATTCCGGCCGATAACCTGGACGAGAAGCACGTCTACGAAACGCTGGGCCCGCGGCTGCGGACCCTGGTCAAGAACCTGGAGTACCGCATCGGGATCATGTGAGCGGGGACGGCGCTTATCGCGCGCGGCGGATATGCGGGATAATCGCGGGCACTGATCTGGAGATACACATGTACTGGAAATTGGTCGCGGCTTCGGCGCTGGCCCTGGGCCTGGCAGGCTGCTCGATGGGCATTTCGTCCGGCAGCTCGTCGCCGCACAGCGAATTCAAGGCCCCGGTGAGCTTCAAGGACGCCTACGACACGGCGATCCGGCAGGCCAACTACTGCCTGCGCAGCACCGACAACGCCTACCGCGTGGTCGACACCCTGAACGAGAGCGCGCAGTCCGGCGTGGTGCAGGTGCTGGCGCCCTATAGCGACAATGAAATGACGCGGGTCGAATTGAAGGCGGCCGGCCCCAAGACCACCGATGTGCGCATTGCGGTGTGGGGCAAGGGCACCTGGGACGCGGCCGCGATGCGCGCGATGCAGGACGCGGTCTATTACGGCCTGGTGTCGTGCAGCAGCTATATGCCGCTGGACCCGCGTCCGCCGGTCAAGCCCTCGCGCGACCTGCCCAACTGACGCGCGGGCGCCGGCGGCTGGCCGCTGCGGGCGCGTTCAGTCGCCGCCCGGTCGGCGGCGGATGATCTTGAACGTGGCGGTGGCGCGCGCCACCAGCTCGCCGTCGGCGCGCCGGACCTCGCCTTCGCAGAAAGCGATCGAGGCGCCGCGGCGCAGGCAGCGCGCCTCGATGACCAGGTCGCCCGTGCCGGGCGACAGGAACGAGGTATTCATGTCTATGGTGGCCATGCCTTCGGTGCCGTCGGCCGAACCGCGGGCGGCTGCGCTGAGGGTGAAGTCCAGCACGCTCATCAGCGTGCCGCCATGCACGTCGCCGCGGCTGTTGGTCAGGTCGGCGCGCCAGGGCAGCGAGGTGCGGGCATAGGCCGGCGCGATGCTCTCGGGCACCAGGCCGATGAAATGCATGAAGGGAATGGTCAGGCCGAAGTAGTCGGTTTGGGCGGTTGAGGGTGCAGTCATGGACCGTTGCGGGCGGGAATGGGAAGTCGGTTGTCGCCGGTCATAATATATGTTTTTGCCACGGGACTTCAGGCGATGAACGGCTCATGGGGGCAGCACCACCATGAATGAATTGCGCAAGATCGTGCACGTGGACATGGACGCGTTCTACGCATCCGTGGAGCAGCGCGACAATCCGGACCTGCGCGGCAAACCCGTGGTCGTGGCCTGGATCGGGCCGCGCTCGGTGGTGTGCGCCGCATCCTACGAGGCGCGGCGTTTCGGCATCCATTCCGCCATGTCCGCGGCCCGGGCCGAGCGCCTGTGCCCACACGCGATCTACGTGCCGCCAGATTTCAACCGCTACCGCGAGGTCTCGCGCCAGGTCCGGCAGATCTTTGCCCGCCATACCGACCTGATCGAACCCTTGTCGCTGGACGAGGCCTACCTCGACGTCACGGTCAACAAGCTGGGGCTGCCTTCGGCCACCGAAGTGGCCCAGGTCATCCGGCGCCAGATCCGCGAGGAAACCGGACTGACGGCCTCGGCCGGCGTCGCGCCCAACAAATTCCTGGCCAAGATCGCGTCCGACTGGAACAAGCCGGACGGCCTGTTCGTGGTCCGGCCCGCCAAAGTGCTGGCCTTTCTGGAGCCCTTGCCGGTGCGCAAGGTGCCGGGCGTGGGCAAGGTGACGCAGGCGCGCCTGGAGCAATTGGGCATCCACACCGTGGGCGACCTGGCCACGCACAGCGCCCAGGAACTGGAGCACTATTTCGGCCGCTACGGCCGGCGCCTGTACGAACTGGCGCGCGGCATCGACGAGCGCGAGGTGCAGACCGACCAGCCTTTGCAGCAGGTATCGTCGGAAACCACGTTTTCGCAGGACATCCGCCTGGACGCGGTGGGCGAGGCCATCGACCGCATGGCGGAACGCGTGTGGGACCAGGCGCTGAAGAAGGGCGCCTTGGGCCGCACCGTGGTGCTCAAACTGAAGACGGACCGTTTCCGCATCCTGACGCGCAGCCAGACCAGCCTGAGTCCGCCCGGATCGGCGGCGGAGCTGGCCGCCGTCGCCAGGCTGCTGTGCGAGCGCGTGGATCTGCCGCCGGAAACGCTGTACCGGCTGGCGGGGGTGGGGATGAGCAACTTCGCCGACCCGCAAGAACAAACGCGCCAGCCCGATCTTTTCGGCGGCGCGTTCTGAGCGGAGCGACTGGCTGGCGTCCGCGCCCGGCCGGCAGGCCGAGCGGGCCGCAGGTCCGGCCGGAATTCCGGCGGGTCAGGCCAGGCGGGCCTTCACTTGCTGGGACAACGCCGTCATGTCGGCGCGGCCGGCCAGGGCCTGCTTGAGCAGGGCCATGACCTTGCCCATGGCGGGCGCGCCGGTCACGCCTTGGGCGGCCACTTCGGCCAGCGCGGCGTCGATGGCGGCCGAGACTTCCTCGGGCGTGGCGGCTTGCGGCAGGAATTCCTGCAGCACGAGCAGTTCGGCCTTTTCCTGTTCGGCGGTTTCGGTGCGGCCGGCCTGTTCGAACGCGGCGATGGACTCGCGGCGCTGCTTGACCTGCTTTTCGATGATGGCCGTGATCTCGGCGTCGTTCAGGTCGCGGCGTTCGTCCACTTCCTTCTGCTTGACGGCCGCCAGCAGGAAGCGCAGCGTGGTCAGGCGTTCAGCGGCCTTGGCGCGCATCGCGTCCTTGACGGCATCGGAGAGGCGGGTCTTGAGCGTAGCAGTGCTCATGGGTAAACCTTTGTGGTGTTGCGTCAAACAAGCAGTGTAAACCGGCGGCCGCCGGGCTGTGCCTTTACTTCACCTTGGCCAGGTCGCCGCGCAGAGCCACGCCGGCCACCGTGGCGCCGGCATGGCATTCGTAGTCGGTCTTGCTGCTGTATTCGTTCTTGCGGTAGTAGCTGACGATATTGGTCACCGCGTTCGCGCCCGCCTTCTTGGCCGCCTCGTGCAGCGCGATGATGGCGGATTGGGCCACCCACAGGCAGGCGTCCGCGTCCTTCTTGGCAAAGGCGTTGGTCTTGCGGTTGGTGACGACGCCCGCTTCCAGCACCGTGCCCTTGGGGCCGGTGCCGGCCAGGTAGAACTTGACGCTGCCGTCGATCTTGCCGGCGGCCTGGGCGGCTTCGACCGCGGCCTGCATCGGTTGATAGACGCTGCGGTCCGCCGCGAGGGCTGGCGCGGCGCAGGCGAAGGATAGGGCCAGGACGGCGGACAGCTTGTAAGAGACGTTCATGACAGGCATTCCATTCGTAAGAGGGGAAAACGCGGCTGATGCGGACATCAGCGCCAGCGGCGGAAAATCAACGACGTATTGATGCCGCCGAAGGCGAAGTTGTTATTCATGACATATTCGTTGTTCATGCTGCGGCCTTCGGTCAGGTAGTCGAGCTCGCCGCAGCGCGGGTCGACGTTGCGCAGATTGAGCGTGGGGGCATACCAGTCGCGGTTGAGCATTTCGATGCTGAACCAGGACTCCAGCACGCCGCAGGCGCCCAGGGTGTGGCCCAGATAGCTCTTCTGCGAGCTGATGGGCACGCGGCTGCCGAACAGGCCGTGGGTGGCCTGCGTTTCGGCGATGTCGCCCTGTTCCGTAGCGGTGCCGTGGCCGTTGACGTAGCCGATGGCCTCGGGCGGCAGGCTGGCGTCGGCCAGCGCCATTTCCATGGCGATGCGCATGGTGCTGGCCTCGGGGCGCGTGATGTGGGTGCCGTCCGAATTGCTGCCGAAGCCGACGATTTCCGCGTGGATGCGCGCGCCGCGCGCCAGCGCGTGGTCCAGCGATTCCAGCACCAGCATGCCGCCGCCTTCGCCGATCACCAGGCCATCGCGGTCGCGGTCGTAGGGGCGGGGCGTGAGCTCGGGCGTGTCGTTCTTCTGGCTGGTCGCGTAGAGCGCGTCGAACACCAGGGCTTCGCTGGCGCAGAGCTCTTCCGCGCCGCCCGCCAGCATCAGCTCCTGGCGGCCGTAGCGGATGGCCTCGTAGGCATAGCCTATGCCCTGGCTGCCCGAGGTGCAGGCGCTGGATGTCGGGATGATGCGGCCCTTCAGTTCAAAGAAGATGCCGACGTTGGCCGCAGTGGTGTGGGGCATCATGCGGACGTAGGAATTGGCGTTCAGGTCGTCCGTGACGCCATTGAGCAGCATGTTGCCGAAGGCGCGGATTTCCGCCGTGCTGCCCACCGAGGAGCCGCAGGCCACGCCCATGCGGCCGTCGACGATGCGCGGATCGCCCAGCAAGGCCGCATCGTCCAGCGCCAGTTCCGCCGCCCGCACCGCCAGCTGGGATACCCGCCCCATGCTGCGCAACTGCTTGCGGGTCCAGTGCGCGGGCGTCCGGAAGTCCTCGATGGGGCCGGCCAGGCGGGTATTGAGTTCGGCGTAGCGCGACCAGTCGGGCATGACTCGGATCGCGCTGCGGCCCGCCTGGAACGCCTGCTGCACGCTGGCCCAGTCGTTGCCCAGCGCGCTGATGCCGGCCATGCCGGTGATGACGACGCGCTTCATCAGCACAGTCCTCCGTTGACGGCGATGACCTGGCGCGTGATGTACGCGGCGCCCGGGGACATCAGGAACACGACGGCGGCGGCCACTTCCTCGGGGCGCCCCATGCGCTGCGCGGGCACGGCCTTCAGGATTTCCTCGACCGGCACGTGCTCGTCGATCATGTCGGTGTCGATCAGCCCCGGCGCCACGCAGTTGACGGTGATCTGGCGTTTGGCCAGTTCCACGGCCAAGGCCTTGGCGGCCCCGATGAGCCCGGCCTTGGAGGCGCTGTAGTTGACCTGGCCGCGATTGCCCACCAGCCCGGACACAGACGCCATGCAGACCACGCGGCCGGCTGCGCGGCGGCGGATCATGGGCATGGCGAGCGGGCTGAGCACGTTGTAGAAGCCGTCCAGGTTGGTGCGCAGCACCTGGTCCCAGTCATCGCCGGTCAAGGCGGGAAAGGCGCCGTCGCGGGTCAGGCCGGCGTTCAGCACCACGCCGTAATAGGCGCCGTGCGCGTCGATGTCGGCCTGCAGCGCGGCGGCGCATTGCTGGCGGTCGGCCACGTCGAATTGCAGCACGCGCGCCTGGCGTCCGCGCGCCTGGACTTCGGCCTGCACGGCTTGCGCCTGGTCGAGTTGCTGGCGGCAGTGCAGCACCAGGTCGTGGCCGGCATCGGCCAGGGCCAGCGCGATGGCGCGGCCGATGCCGCGGCTCGAGCCGGTTACGAGGATGGGGGCAGCGCTCATTCGGGTGATTCTTCCTGGATAAAAGCGGTGGGGTCCTTGGGCTGATAGACGTTCAGCCTGGCCTCGGCCAGCAGGCGCGCGTCGTCGCGCAGTTCGCATTCGAAGACGCTCATGCCGCTGGCGTCGACCAGCCCGCGCCGCGCGTGGATGGTCAGGCGGGCGCCGGCAGGCAGCGCGTCGGCATGGCTTTCGTAGCGCCGCGTGCCGAGCAGGAAGCCCAGTTTGACGGGCTCGCCGGCCTGACGCGCCTGGCAGCCGGCCCAGGCGCCCACGGCTTGCGCCATCAGCTCCATGCCCAGCCATGGCGGCAGCGAGCCGTCGGGCAGCGAGTAGGGCCCGGGCTTGACCACGGCGCGCGCGGTAATGCCGTCGGCGTCGTGGCTGCAGACCTCGTCGATCAGGATCATGTCGCCGGCGTGCGGCAGCAGGCTGGATATGGGCCAGGACATCATGGTTGCGCTCCCAGGACCAGGCTGGCGTTGTTGCCGCCGAAGGCGAAGGAATTGCTCATCGCCAGGCGCGGCCGGCCTTGCGCGTAGCGGTGCTGCGCGGTGCTGAAATCCAGCGCCGGCAGTGCCGGATCGGCTTGCCCGTCCCAGACGTGGGGCATCAACAGGCCACCGGCGTTGCCGGCGGACAGGGTGGCCCAGGCCAATGCCGCTTCCAGCGCGCCGGCCGCGCCCAGTGCGTGGCCGGTGAGCGCCTTGGTCGAGGCGCAGGGCACGCCCTGCGGAAAGACGGCGTGCATGGCCTGGCTTTCCATGGCGTCGTTGTGGGTGGTGCCGGTCCCGTGCAGATTGACCCAGCCTATGCTGCCCGCGTCCAGGCCAGCGGATTGCAGGGCGGCCTGCATGGCTGCCCGCGCGCCGGCGCCGCCGGGCTCGGGCGCGGACATGTGCCAGGCGTCGGAGCTGGCGCCGCCGCCAAGCAGCGCCACGGAACGGCCATCGGCGGGTTCGCGTTCCATCAGGAACAGGACGCCGGCTTCGCCGATATTGATGCCGCGGCGGTTGGCGGAGAACGGCAGGCACAGCGTGTCATCGATGGCTTCCAGCGTGGCGAAGCCGTTGATGGTCAGGCGGCACAAGGTGTCGGCGCCGCCGCAGACCACCGCGTCGCACAGGCCGGAGGCCAGCAGGCGGCGCGCTGACAGCAGGGCGCGGGCGCTGGAGGTGCAGGCGGTGGACAGCGTGTAGGCCGGCCCGGTGACACCCAGCCAATCCGCGAAGAAGGCGGCAGGGGACGACAGGGCCTGGCGGCGGTAGTCGTAGCTGTCCGGCCACGCGCCTTGCGCCGCCAGTTGGCGGAAAGCGGGCGCGTTGTCGTTGACGCCGGAGGTGCTGGTGCCCAGCACCACGGCGACCCGGGCGGCGCCATGGCGGGCCACGGCGGCGCGCAACTGCGGTTCGATCTGCAACGCGGCGGCCAGCAGCAATTGATTGTTGCGGCTGTGGTGATGAGCCGGCAGCGTGTCGGGGATCGGCGGCAGCGCGCCCGCATGGCCGCCCAGCATCAGGGTGCGGCCATGGACCCAGTCCGATTGCGGGCGCATGCCCGAGGTGTCGCCGGCGAATGCGGCGCGGGCCACGGCGTCGATGCCGGCGCCCAGCGCGCACACAACCCCCGGCGTACCCAACCAGCTGTTCATGGCTGCTCCTTCAAGGGCGAGATCCGCCAGGTGACCCCATCGGCAGTGATGATGGTGAATGTGCCGGTTTGCGCGGCTTGCGGCCAGCGCACGCTCCAGCGCGGCCGGCCGCCTTCCAGCAGCTCGCGTTGGGCCGCGCCGTCGTCCTGCCGGCTGGCGCGCCAGTGGCCCGCGCCGTAGGCCGCGTCCAGCTCGGTTTCGGGCATCCACGCGAAGATCAGGGCGGCGAACAGATCGCGCGCCTGGGCGTTGGGCCGCAGGAAGCCGTCATTGCGCCATTGCCCATGCTCCAGCATCTGCCGCGCCTGCGGTACGCCCATGGGGTCGAACAGGGACCAGCGCAAGGCGGCCCCTTCGCGCTGCACCACCAGCAGCGTGTCCAGGGCAGGCTGGCCAGCGGCGGACTGCACTACGTGCAGCTGCCGCGGCAGCGAAAAGTCCGCGTCGCGCGCCGGCACGGGCGGCGCGCCCGCGCAGCCCGCCAGCAG
>NZ_JBARYB010000216.1:0-1597 GCF_049647645.1 Achromobacter sp. | reverse complement strand
CCCCAGGCGCCCGCGCTGCCGCCCACGCCCGGCCCGCTGGACCTGAATGCAGCGGCGCGCCACGTCGCAGCCACCTTGCCCCTGCGCTCCTGCGTCACCGTCGGCGCGGGCAACTACGCGCTTTACGCGCACCGGCATATCGCCTTCAAGGGACCAGGCAGCCAGCTTGCGCCCGCCGTCGGCGCCATGGGCTACGGCCTGCCCGCGGCCATCGCCGCCAAGCTGCGCGACCGCGATGCGGCGGTGGTCTGCTTTGCTGGCGACGGCTGTTTCCAGATGACCATGCAGGAATTGGCCACCGCCGCCCAGTACCGGCTGGGCATCGTGGTGCTGGTCTTCAACAACGGCCTGTTCGGCACCATCCGCCTGCATCAGGAACGCGCCTACCCCGGCCGCGCGCTGGCGACGGAACTGGTCAACCCCGACTTCGCGCTGCTGGCGCAAAGCTACGGCGGCTACGGCGCGGCGGTCGAGTGCACGGAGGATTTCGCGCCTGCCTATGACGCCGCGTTGGCATACGCCCAAGAGCATCGCATGCCGGCCATCGTTGAATTGCGCTATGACGCCGACATCATCCTGCCGGACCGCACGCTGTCGCAGTTGCGCCCCGCGGAGACCGCCGCATGAAGCCGCTGCTGTACCGCGTGTCCGCGCCCGACTCCGCGCCGCTGCGCCTGCGCTGGAACGGCCTGCCTTTGCAAGCCCATCGGGGCGACACCGTGCTGACGGCGCTGCTGTTGGCCGCGCAACAACTGCGCGTCACCCTGGGCGAAGGCGCACCGCGCGCCGGCTTCTGCCTGATGGGCGCCTGCCAGGATTGCTGGGTGCAGACGGCCGGCGGCGCGCGCCTGCGCGCCTGTTCCACCCCGGCCGAAGACGGCATGGACCTGGTCAGCGCTCTGCCCGGAGAACTCGCATGCAGATGAATCCGGCCGGCGCCGATGGCACGCCGCGCATGGTGGTGGTCGGCGCCGGCCCCGCGGGCGTGCGCGCCGCGCAGACGCTGCTGCGCCACGGCGTGCGTCCGGTGATCGTGGACGAAGCCGCCTTGCCCGGCGGCCAGATCTATCGCCAGGGCGCAGCCCCGCGCGGCACCGCGCGCCAGCGCTATGGCTTCGAGTGGAAACGCGCGCAAGCCATCCACGCGGCGGGCGCTGACCTGGTCGCCCGCGCCGACTACCGCGCCGCCACCGCGGTGTGGAACGCCGCGCCCGGCAGCCTGGACCTGGTCCGCGACGGCGAGCTGGAAACCCTGGCCTACACCCGCCTGCTGCTCGCCACCGGCGCCACCGACCGCGTGCTGCCCTTTCCGGGCTGGACCCTGCCCGGCGTCTACTCGCTGGGCGGCGCGCAGATCGCGCTGAAGAGCCAAGGCTGCATGTTCGGGCCGCGCATCGTGTTCGCCGGCACCGGCCCCCTGCTCTATCTGGTCGCTTATCAATATGCGCGCGCCGGCGGCCAGGTGCAGGCCGTGCTGGACTGCGCTCCCCTGGGCTGCCAGGTCCGCGCCGCGCCGGCCCTGCTGAGCCAGCCCGGCATGCTGGCCAAGGGCCTGTACTACCTGGGGTGGCTGCGCGCCCACGGCGTGGCCGTGCAC
>NZ_JBARYB010000215.1:0-7872 GCF_049647645.1 Achromobacter sp. | reverse complement strand
GCGGCACGGTTTCCTGCTGCGGCGCGGCCACGCGCTCGGTGACGGCCGCGGCCTGTTCGGCGGGCGCTTCCGCCGGCGTGGACAGCAGGGCGGGCGCGCGTTCTGAACTTGTCCCTACTTCGTGCGGAGCGATGACCGGCGTGTTCTGCTCGCTAAAGTCCTGGGCTTCGCGCATTTCAGTCCAGGCGAACAGGCCGAAGACCATGGCGGCGCAAGCGGCGGCGCCCCAGGCGGGGTGCCAACTGTGGCCGGGATGCCAGCTGCGGCGCACCGCTGCGTCCAATTCGGGACTGGAGCCCGGGTCGTGCCTGCGATACAAGGCGCGCAGATCCCGTTCATCGTCTTCGTCGAAAGGGGGGCGGTAGGTAATGCTCATGCGCGTACTCCTCGCGCATGCGCCTGGTGGCAAGGCGCATCCGCGTCTGACCTCTGCGCACGCCGCGCCGGTGGTCCGGCGGTCTCGTCGTGGCTCGGGTCCTGTTCCGGTTTAGGCGGCTTCCGGGAAAGCCGCAGGTGATTGCGCCGCGATTCCCGCTACCGCGCCCTGGGGCGTACGGTTGCAGGTATGCCGCCCTGGGCCGGACGGTTCGTCAATGCGCTGCACTTGATGATTATGCGCGATCTGGAGAAATCCGCCAGAGAATTTCTTGAGTTTGCATCATGTAACTTCAGCTCGTCCCTGTTTTTGAAAGCAGAATGACAGATAGTCGCACCGTCATGGTGCGCGTCGGGACGAAAGCGCGCGCTGGGCGCGCGCCGCGGCCCTGGCTTGCCGGTACACTTTCGCGCATGGCCAAATCCCGAACCGTATATGTGTGCTCCGATTGCGGCGGCACCACCCCGAAGTGGCAGGGCAAATGCCCGCATTGCAACGCCTGGAACACGCTGGAAGAAACCGTGGAGTCGTCGGCGCCGGCCGCTGCCTCCCACCGCTACGCGCCGCTGGCGGCCGCCAGCCCGGTGCGCAGCTTGTCTGAAATCGAAGCCCGCGAAACGCCGCGCCAGCCAACCGGACTGGAAGAGTTCGACCGCGTGCTGGGCGGCGGCCTGGTGGCTGGCGCCGTGGTCCTGATCGGCGGCGATCCGGGCATAGGCAAGTCCACCTTGCTGCTGCAGGCGCTGGCCTCGCTGTCCGAAGTCACCAATGTGCTGTATGTCACAGGCGAGGAATCCGCCGAGCAGGTGGCCTTGCGCGCGCGCCGGCTGGGCCTGCAGACCGGCAACGTCAACCTGCTGGCCGAGATCCGGCTGGAGTCGATCCAGGCCGCGGTGTCCGAGCAGAAGCCCACGGTGGCCGTGATCGACTCGATCCAGACGCTGTACAGCGGCGAACTGAGCGCGGCGCCCGGTTCGGTCTCGCAGGTGCGCGAATGCGCGGCGCAGCTCACGCGCCTGGCCAAGCAGACGGGCATCGCCATCGTCATGATCGGCCACGTCACCAAGGACGGCGCGCTGGCCGGGCCGCGGGTGCTGGAGCACATCGTCGACACCGTGCTGTATTTCGAGGGCGACACGCATTCCTCGTTCCGCCTGGTGCGCGCCTTCAAGAACCGCTTCGGCGCGGTCAATGAACTGGGCGTCTTCGCCATGACGGACCGCGGGCTGCGCGGCGTGGCCAATCCGTCCGCGCTGTTCCTGTCGCAGCACGAGCAGCAGGTCGCGGGATCCTGCGTCATGGCCACGCAGGAAGGCACGCGTCCGCTGCTGGTGGAGATCCAGGCGCTGGTGGACAGTTCGCACGCGCCCAACCCGCGGCGGTTGACGGTGGGGCTGGAGGGCAACCGCCTGGCGATGTTGCTGGCGGTGCTGCACCGGCACGCCGGCGTGTCCACCTTCGACCAGGACGTCTTCGTCAACGCGGTGGGCGGCGTGCGCATCACCGAACCCGCGGCCGACTTGCCGGTGCTGCTGGCCATCATGTCCTCGCTGCGCGACAAGCCGCTGCCGCGCGGCCTGATCGCCTTCGGCGAAGTCGGGCTGGCGGGCGAGATCCGGCCCGCGCCGCGCGGGCAGGAGCGTCTGCGCGAAGCCGCCAAGTTGGGCTTTTCGATCGCCCTGATCCCCAAGGCCAATGCGCCGCGCCAGCCCATCGAAGGGCTGGAGATCTGGGCGGTGGACCGGCTGGACGCCGCGCTGGACAAATTGCGCTGACGCCGGCGCCGGCTGAAACCGGCGGCCTGCGCAGATTGGCATCCGTAATCCGTAAATTGATGGCCCGGCCTGCAACCGGCCGGGCCTGTTGGAGCAAGACGTGAGTCTGTTAGTTATCGCCGCGTGCCTGGCCGCGGGCGGCCTGATCGGTTTCATGGGCGGCGTGCTGGGCATCGGCGGCGGCCTGATCGCGATTCCCGCGCTGGTGCTGTTGATGGGCATGTCGCAGCAGCTGGCGCAAGGCACTGCGCTCATCATGGTCCTGCCCACCATCATGATGGCGGTGCGCAAGTACAACCAACAGACCCGCATCGACAAGCGCGTGGCGCTGGCGGGCGCCGCCGGGGCCGTGGTGTTCACCTGGGTCGGCGCACAGCTGGCGCTGGGCATAGACTCCAGCATCCTGCGCCGCAGCTTCGCGGTCTTCCTGTTCTTCATCGCGCTGTTCTATGTGTGGCAGACCTGGCGCGCTTCGCGCCCCGCCGCCGCGCGCAAGCCGGTGGCCAAGGGTGATGCGCCCGTCTTCACGCCGCGCCGCGCCAGCGTGCTGGGCATGCTGTGCGGCACGCTGGGCGGCTTCTTCGGCGTGGGCGGCGCGGTGCTGGCCGTGCCCATCATCACCACCGTGTTCCGGCTGCCGCAGACCACCGCGCAGGCGCTTGCGCTGAGCATGGTGATACCGGGTTCCTTCATCGCCTTGATTACCTACTCCTGGGCAGGGCAGGCCGATTGGCTGGTGGGCGCGCCGCTGGCGATAGGCAGCCTGCTGTTCGTGCCCGTCGGCGTGAAGCTTGCGTACCGGCTGCCTGAACGCAAGCTGAGAGCCTGCTTCGCGCTGATGCTGTTCGCGACCGTGGCGCTGCTGGCGTTTGAAAGCTGAACCGTCAGCGCCATATTTCGAAGCGTTAGCGACCGAAATTTTGTGGTTCCGCGCTGAACCTTCCTGATGGACCGGGTTCAAACGGATACGGGTCAGGGTGTATGCCCTAGCGGCGATGTTGCCGTCCCGTGTCGGAAAAAAAGGCCTCCGGGCCTTTTACATTCAGGAGTTCATGAAATGACGACTCACTCCCGTATTGCTGCGTTCCTATCCACCTCGGCCTTGTGCCTCGGTCTTGCCGCCGCGCCTACAGCGTTTGCGGCGGGCGCCGATGCCACGTCCAAGACGGGTGAAACCAAGACCCAGGCGCAGCACAAGCATCACAAGTCCGACAAGACCTCCGCCAAGCCGGCGGCGGGCAAGTCGGGAGGGGCCGCGAAGACGGAGCATTCCGGCGCCGCAACGCCGACGAAGTAATCGCGGCGGGCCTTGCGGCCTGATAGTTCCTTTGCGTAAACGACTTCCGATTCCCGCGGGGGCTGGAAAGTCGAAAGCCTCTCGGTATGGGCGCCGAGAGGCTTTTTCATTGGCGCGCCGCGGTCCCGGGGCCGCGCGGATGGCTGGCCTATTCCGCTGGCGTGATCACGCGGCCGGTCTCGAAGAACGCCTGCAGGTTTTCCAGCATCAGGTTTTCCATGGCCATGCGGGTCTCCAGCGTGGCGCTGCCGATGTGCGGCAGCAGCACCGCCTTGTCGCTCTTGATCAGGGCTTCGGGCACCTTGGGTTCGTGCTCGAACACGTCGAGCGCGGCGCAGCCCAGCTTGCCGGCTTCCAGCGCGGCGACCAGCGCGGTCTCGTCGATGACGGGGCCGCGCGCGATGTTGACGATGATGCCCGTGGGGCCCAGCGCTTCCAGCACTTCGCGGTTCACCAGATGGCGCGTGCTGGGGCCGCCGACGGTGGCCACGATGAGGAAGTCGGCCCACTTGGCCAGATCGGTGAGCGAGGCCTCGTAGCCGTATTCGACGTCATCGCGCTTGCGGCGGTTGTGGTAGCGCACATCCATGTCGAAGCCCATGCCGCGGCGGGCGATGGCTTCGCCGATGCGGCCCAGGCCGATAATGCCCAGCTTCTTGCCGCTGACCCGCAGGCCCAGCGGAATGCCGCCATGCACCTGGCCCCATTGGCCTGCGCGCACGAAGCGTTCGCCCTGGCCCATGTGGCGCGCGCCCGCGATCAGCAGGCCCCAGGCCAGATCGGCGACGCAGTCGGTCAGCACGTCGGGGGTGTTGCTGACCTGCACGCCGCGCTGCTTGGCGGCCTGGACGTCGATGGTCTCGTAGCCCACGCCCCAGCTGCAGATGGCCTTCAGGTCGGGCAGGGCGTTGATGAGTTCGGCATTGGCGCCATAAGTGGCGGACGTGACGACGGCGGTGACGCCCTTGCCGTGCTCGGCCAGCGCCGCCTTGCGGTCCGGGTACTTCCATAGTTCGACTACGTCGTAGCGGTCCGCCAGCGTCTTGTTGGCGTAGGGGGAACCGGCCAGCGAGCCGACCTGGATGATGCGATGCTTGGTGGTCATGTTGTCGTACAGGTGGGTGGCAAAACGTTGATGCTACTTGATCCGGCCTTGATCCAGGCTGACGGGGTGCCCGCCAGGGGCGCCCCGCAGTCGGATCGCGGCCTCACTCGAGCTGGATATTGGCTTTCTGGATGACGTCCTTCCAGCGCTTGACCTCGGCCTGCTGGAATGCCGTGAACTGCTGCGGCGTGTTCGCTACTACCTCGAAGCCCAGGCCCTGCAAGGTCTTCTCGGTCTGGGGATCGCGCAACGCGGTCTGCAAGGCCTTGGACAATTGCTGGACGACGGCGGCAGGCGTGCCCTTGGGCACGGCAAAGCCTTGCCAGGAATACACCACCATGTCCTTGATGCCGGCTTCGGCCAGCGTGGGCACGTCCGGCAGGTCGGCGGCGCGCGCGTCGCCCGTGATGGCCAGCGCCTTGAGCTTGCCGGCCTTGATGTGGTTCTGGACCGCGCCCAGGTTCTGGAACGACACGTTGACCTGCCCGCCGATCAGGTCGGCGATGGCCGCGCCGCCGCCGCGGTAGGGCACGTCCACGCCCGTGCTCTGGGTGCGCTGGCGGAACAGCACGGCGGACAGGTGGTCCGACGAGCCCGTGCCCGAGGAGGCATAGGACACCTTGCCCGGATTCTTCTTCGCATACTCGATCAGTTCGGCGACGCTGCCGGCCGGGAAGGTTGGAGCGGCCACCAGCACGTTGGGATTGCGCACCGCCTGGGTCAGGTATTCGAAATCCTTGCTGGGGTTGTACGACAGGTTCTTGTACAGCGCCTCGTTGATGGCGAAGGTGCCGATGGAGCCGACCATCATGGTGTAGCCGTCGGGCGTGGACCGGGCCAGCGCCTGCGCGCCGATGGCGCTGTTGGCGCCGGGCTTGTTTTCGACCACGAAGGTCTGTCCCAGGATTTTCGTCAGCCCCGGCGTGACCGAGCGCGCGGTGATGTCGGAGGAGCCGCCCGGCACGAAGGGCACGATCATCGTGACGGGTTTGTCGGGATAGCCGGCGGCCTGCGCTGCGGACGTCCCGAGCAGCACGGCGCCTGCGGCGACGGCGGCTGCCATGGCCGCGGCGCTCATCAGTTTGTTCATGGTGTCTCCTGGTTCGCGTGCTGATGAAGAGCCCGCCGCCCACGCGTTGCGGACGGGCCCGGATCGGCTTGGGGTCAGTCGACCTTGGCGCCGGATTTCTTCACGACCTCCGCCCACTTGACGGATTCCTGCGCCATGAACTGTTTGAACTGGGCCGGGGTGTTGCCGGACGGCGTGGCGCCCTGCGCCTGCAGCTGCGCGCGCACGGAATCCAGCTTCAGGGCGGCGGCCACGTCGCGCTGGATCTTGTCGACCACCGCCTGCGGCGTGCCTGCGGGCGCCAGCAGCCCGAACCAGCTGGACGCCTCATAACCCTGCACACCGGCTTCCGCCATGGTGGGCACGTCGGGCAGGGCGGGCGAACGCTGGGCGGTGGTGACGGCTAGCGGGCGCAGCTTGGCGCTCTTGAGGAAGCCCATGGAGGACGGCAGGTTGTCGAAGATCAGGTCGGCGGAACCGGCCATCACGTCGGTCAACGCCGGACTGCTGCCTTTGTAGGGCACGTGGGTCATGCGCGTGCCGGTCATGTTCTGGAACAGCTCTCCCGACAGATGGGTGGAAGTGCCGTTGCCGGTGGACGCCATGTTGACGCTGCCCGGATTGGCCTTGAGGTACTTGATCAGGTCCGCCACCGTGCGGATGCCGTGCTTGTCGGCGAAGCCGGGGTTGAGCTCCAGGATGTTGGGCACCGGGATCACCAGCGTGACCGGCACGAAGTCCTTCACCGGGTCATAGGGCAGCTTGGCATAGACGGACTGGTTGATGGCATGGGTGCTGACGGTGCCCATCAGCAGGGTGTAGCCGTCTGGCGCGGCGCGCGCGGCTTCGGCCGTGCCGACGTTGCCGCCGGCGCCCGCCTTGTTGTCCACCACCACGGCCTTGTTCCAGGTCTTGCCCAGCTCGGCCGCGACGATGCGCGCCGCGATGTCGGTGGTGCCGCCGGCCGGGAAGGGCACGATGATCTTGACGTCGCGCTCGGGGTAGTCGGCCAGAGCCGGGGCGGCCGGCGACAGCAAGGCGGCGGCCGCCAGGGTGGCGGAATACAAGGCGGACAGGACGGTCCGGCCTCGCGCAGGGGCTGCATGCATGGAATTCGTCTCCTCGGTGTGCGCGTGGCCGCGCATCGTTTCTGGGGGTATTCCGCCCCTGGCATGGCCCGAGGCTTTGAAGCCGCATGACGCCCCGCGGCGCCCTGCGTTTTGCTGCCGGACTACTTGTAAAACAAATATATGTATTGAACTTGTACTTGTCAACCAAGTATACTTTTTCAAACCCCTACACCCGATAGCTGGATCAGCCTGGAGCCCCCGTCCATGAAAACCTCCCCGGTCACCGCGCAGGATTTGCAGCGTTCGGTCATCGCCGTGCCGCCGCTGGCGCGCCACGACGATCTTTCCCTGAACGAGGCGGCCAACAAGGCCTTGCTCGGCCATCTGGAAGCGGGCGGCGTGCGCAACGTGATGTATGGCGGCAATGCCAATTTCTATAACGTGGGTGTCGGCGAGTACGCGCGCATCGTCGACATGCTGGCCGGGCTGGCGGGCGCGGACACCTGGATCCTGCCCTCGGTGGGGCCCGACTACGGCAAGATGATGGATCAGGCGGCGATCCTGCGTACGCGCGCCTTTCCCACGGCCATGCTGCTGCCCATGTCCTTTCCCTACACCGACGCGGGATTGGCCGAGGGCGTGCGCCGCTTCACCGACGCGCTGGGCAAGCCCGCGGTGATCTACATCAAGTCGTCCGGCTACCTGGCGCCGGAAAGCGCCGCGCGCCTGATTGAAGAGGGCCGCATCGTGGCGTTCAAGTACGCCGTGGTGCGCGACGACCCGTCCCGGGACGCCTACCTGTCGTCGCTGCTGCAGGCGGTGGACGCGCGCTGGATCGTCAGCGGCATCGGCGAGCGCCCGGCCATCGTGCACTACCGCGATTTCGGTCTGAAGAGCTTTACCTCGGGCTCGGTCTGCGTGGCGCCGCGCGGTTCGATGCGCCTGTTGCATCTGCTGCGCGATGGCCGTTACGACGAAGCCGAAGCCGTGCGCCAGCACTACCTGGGCCTGGAAGACTGCCGCGACAGCATCAGCCCCATCCGCGTGCTGCACGATGCCGTGACCCTGTCGGGCGTGGCGGACATGGGGCCGATGCTGCCCTTGCTGACCGGCATTTCCGCCGCCGAGCGCGAGCGCGTGGCGCCGGTGGCGCGGGCCCTGGCGGCCTGGGACCGGGAGG
>NZ_JBARYB010000214.1:0-7980 GCF_049647645.1 Achromobacter sp. | reverse complement strand
AGTGGCCAAGGCGGCGATGGAAGGCGGCGTGGCCACGCGTCCGCTGGCGGACCTGGAAGCCTACGAAGAGCAGCTGCAGCAGTTCGTGTACCACTCCGGCGCCTTCATGAAGCCGCTGTTCTCGGCGGCCAAGCGTATCGTGCGCGAAGGCGGCAAGGCGCGCATCGTGTTCACGGAAGGCGAGGACGAGCGCGTGCTGCGCGCAGTGCAGGTGATCGTGGACGAAGGCCTGGCCCGTCCCATCCTGGTCGGCCGCCCCGCGGTCCTGCTGTCGCGCATCGAGAAGTTCGGCCTGCGCCTGCGCCTGGGCGAAGACGTCGAAGTCACCAACCCGGAATACGACGAGCGCTTCCACCAGTACTGGACCACGTATTGGGAGCTGATGAGCCGCCGCGGCATCACCAAGGAAATGGCGCGCGTCGAAATGCGCCGCCGCCTGACCCTGATCGGCGCGATGATGGTGCACCTGGGCGATGCCGACGGCATGGTCTGCGGCACGGTGGGCGCCTACCACGACCATCTGCGCTTCGTGGACGAAGTCATCGGCCGCCGTCCTGGACACAACGTGTACGCCGCCATGAACATCCTGCTGCTCAACGAGCGCACGGTGGTGCTGGTGGATACGCACGTCAACGATGAACCCTCGGCCGGGCAGATCGCCGAATTCACGGTGATGGCGGCTCAGGAAATGGCTCGCATGAACCTGGCCCCCAAGGTCGCGCTGCTGTCGCGTTCGAACTTCGGCTCGGGCAGCTCGGCGTCAGGCGCAAAAATGCGCCAGGCGCTGGAGCTGGTGCGCCAGGCCGCGCCGGACCTGGAGATCGATGGCGAGATGCATGGCGACTGCGCGCTGGACGAAGCGCTGCGCATGCGCATCCTGCCGTCGTCCACGCTCAAGGGCCAGGCCAATCTGCTGGTGTGCCCGAACGTGGACTCGGGCAATATCGCCTACAACCTGCTGAAGACGGCCGCCGGCGGCAACGTGGCGGTGGGTCCGTTCCTGCTGGGCGCGAATGCGCCGGTGCACATCCTGACCTCCAGCTCCACCGTGCGCCGCATCATCAACATGACCGCGATGACGGTGCTGGACGCCAACCGGGTGGAAGCCTCGACCTGATCCGGTCATGTGCGCGCCTGCATGGCGCGCACACACGGCACAAAAAAATGCGCGCCGCTCCATCCTGGGATGGGGCGGCGCGCATTTTTTCTTGCGCTGGCGCGCAAGCTCAGCGCAACGCGGCCTTAGTTGCGGCTGGCCTTCCAGGTGCCGTCAGGCTGCTTGCAGAACCAGAACTGCCACTTTTCAGTGGTCGCGCCGCGCGCGAAATCGCCGACCAGGAAGCGGCAGACGCGGTCGTCCTTGACCTTGCTGGTCTGCGTGGGCGTCAGCTGCACGGTGATGGGCGGGGCCTTTTTGGGCTGGTGCGTGCTGCTCCACTGGGTGCGCTGGCCGTCGGCCGAGCTGTTCAGCGATTGCGCCACGGCTTCGTGGAACGAGGGCTGATCGCCCTTGGGGATCTGCGTGATGATGGCATTGTTCAGCATCACCGGAGGCGCGGCGATCGCCGGCGCGGAAATGCCGCAAGCCACCAGCAAAGAGGCGAGAACGCGGGTGTGTTTCAAGATGGGCTCCCTGTTGAGTCGTAGTGTTATGCCTGATCTTGGGGCGATAGTACGCGAACAGACAAAAAAATGCCGCCAGATGCTGGCGGCCAAGGTACAACAAGGGGAGGGGTAAATCTGCGTGCGCTTAGTTGGCGTGGTAGACGCCTTGGAAGGGCACGTTGTTCGGTTCCACGTCGGCCATTTGGCCAGCGGCGCGAGCGGCAGCCAGTTCGGCGCGCACTTCAGCGCGGGTCTTGCCGGTGTAGGGCGTGCCATAGACGCCTTGGAACGGAACGTTGTTCGGTTCCACTTCGGCCGTCTGGCCGGCAGCCTTGGCGGCGGCAAGCTCTGCCTGCACCTGGGCGCGGGTCGGGCCTTCATACGGGGTGCCGTAGACGCCTTGGAACGGAACGTTGTTGGGTTCGATGTTGGGCGAGGCGGCGTAGGCGCCGGCGCTCAGCGCGGCCAGGGACATCATCAAAGCGGTAGCGAGGGTCTTCATGGTAAATCTCCGATTTCAAGAGCTTTGGGAGCGAATCGGCGGCCTATCCGTCTGGTTCGTTGCTGTTTCCCGATGACTCAATAGTGCGCCGAATCGAAGTAGGGATAAACCCTTATATCGGTAAAAGATATTCCCACCAGTGGAAAGATGAATGGATTCTTATGATTTATTTTCCATTTATGGAATTGGGGACGATCTTTCCAGACGAGCGAAGGCCTGGAACGCGGTAGTTCCATGAGGTTTTGGGTGCAGGCGGGGAAGACCGGCGCGGCGGGCGCGGCCGGTATCAGTAGTGCGGCGGTATTTCGTCGCGCAGGCTGCGGAAGGGGGCGCCGCCCTCGGGCGACTGCTGGCGCAGGTCGGCCACTTCACGCATCAGCCGGTCTATCTGCTGTTGCTGGCGCACGATGATCTGGTTGAGCTGTTCCAGCATGTCGTCCGAGAAGCTGGCCTTGACCTCCAGCTCCAGCAGGCGGCGTTCGATGTCTTGCGATTTATCCATGGCGGGTATTAGAACCGATTCCCGCCGCGGCCCCTACAGGAGGCGTGTTTGGCGCAGCGGCAGTGGTGGCGTATGGGCATGGGGCGCTGGGCCGTGCATGGCCTGCTGGCCTCGTTTCCAGCGGGGGCTGCCTGGGCGCAGGAGGCGGAACCGCTGTTGCCCGCGGTGGTGGTGACGGGGACGCGCCTGGGCACCTCTGTGCTGGACACGCCCGCCTCGGTGAACGTGGTGGAAGGCGCGGCCATGCGCCTGCAGCAGCCGGGTATCAACCTGTCCGAGGGCCTGGCCGGCGTGCCCGGCCTGCAGATCCAGAACCGCCAGAACTACGCGCAGGACTTGCAGATATCCAGCCGCGGCTTCGGCGCGCGCTCCACCTTCGGCGTGCGCGGCGTGCGCTTGTACGTGGACGGCATACCGGCCACCATGCCGGACGGGCAAGGGCAGACGTCGAACATCGACATCGGGTCCATCGGCCGCGTTGAAGTATTGCGCGGCCCGTTTTCGGCGCAGTACGGCAATTCCTCGGGCGGCGTGATCCAGGTGTTTACCGAGGACGGCGTGGAACCGCCATCGCTCACGGCCAGCGGCTGGGGCGGCAGCTACGGCACCTGGCGCTATGGCGCCCGCGCCAACGGCGCCAGCGGCGGACTGGACTACGTGCTGGACCTGACGCGTTTCACCACTGACGGCTATCGCGACCACAGCGCCGCCCGCAAGAACCTGGGCAATGCCAAGCTGGGCCTGCAACTGGACGACGCCAGCCGGCTGACCATCGTGGCCAACAGCGTGGACCTCAAGGCGCAGGACCCGCTCGGCCTGACCTACCGACAATTCCAGGACGATCCGCGCGCGGCGCCGCTGGCGCAGCAGTACGACACCCGCAAGACGGTCAGGCAGACCCAGGGCGGCGCGGTCTACGAGCGCATGGTGGACAGCCGCAACACCTTGCGGGTGATGGTCTACTACGGCCAACGCGATACCACGCAATACCAGGCGATTCCCGCCGCCGCGCAGATGGCGCCGACCCAGGCCGGCGGCGTCATCGACCTGAAGCGCCAGTACGGCGGCGCGGACCTGCGCTGGACCTCCGAGCTGGCGATGGCGGGCCGGCCGCTGACCCTGATCGGCGGCTTTGCCTACGACTCCATGCGCGAAGACCGCAGGGGCTATCAGAACTTCAGCGGCGAGGGCGCCAGTCGCCAACTGGGCGTGCAGGGCGCGCTCAGGCGCGACGAAACCAATACCGTCTACAACGCCGATCCTTACCTGCAGGCTTCCTGGCAGATGTCGGAACGCTGGACGCTGGACGCGGGCCTGCGCTACAGCACCGTCAGCTTCGATTCCAACGACCATTACATCGTGTCCGGCAATGCCGACGACAGCGGCGATGCGCGGTATCGCAAGGCCTTGCCGGTGGCGGCCATCCGCTATGCGCCGAATTCCGAGCTGAGCTTTTACGCTTCCTACGGTCGGGGTTTCGAGACGCCTACGCTCAACGAGATTTCCTACCGTCCTGGCGGCCTGCCCGGCCTGAATTTCGGCCTGGCACCCGCGCTCAGCACCAATCTGGAAGCCGGCGTGAAGGCCAGCGTGGCGGGCGGCCTGCTGACCGCCGCGGTGTTTCATACCGGCACCGACGACGAGATCGTGTCGGCGGGCAGCACGGGCGGACGGACCACCTATCAGAACGCCGGCCGCACGCGGCGCGATGGCGTGGAACTGGGCTGGTCCGGCGAATTCGCCCGCCATGGGCGCGCGCAGCTCGCCTATACCTGGCTGAATGCACGCTATGCCGACGACGGGCCGGGTGATATCCGCGCCGGCAACAAGATCCCCGGCATCGCGCGCCAGGCCGCGTATGCCTCACTGGCCTGGGCGCCACCGGAAGGCTGGCAGGCCTCGGTGGAAGGGCGTTTCCTCAGCAAGATCTATGTGAACGACGCCAACGACGGCGACGCGCCCGGCTACTTCGTGGCGGCGCTGAGCGCGGGCTACGTGCTCAAGGCGGGAGCTTGGGAACTGAACGCCTATGGGCGTGTGGACAACCTGTTCGACCGGCGCTATGCCGGGTCGGTGATCGTCAACGAGACCAACGGACGCTATTACGAACCGGCGGCCGGACGCAGCCTGGGCGTGGGCGTCGGCGCGACCTACCGGTTCTGAAACTGGCGCTCAGTCCGGCATGTCCGGATAGCAGAAACCATAGTCTTCGCAGGCCGGACAGCCCGGCGCGGCGGCCGGCGGCAGGCCCGCCTGCTCACAGGCGGAATAGGCCAGGAACTGCTTCCACCGCAGGTTGCGCACATTGCGCACCACCAGTCCCGGATAGTGGCGCGCCAGCAGGAATGTCACGTCCTCGCGGCCGGACAGGCCCAGGTCCCGCCACAGATGGTCGGGCCGCAGACAGGCATGCGCCAGCACGCTGCTGACCCAGGGCGTGGTGCTTGCGCCGGGCGTGGCCCAGGTGTCCAGCAGCGCGCGCAGCAGGCGCATGAATTCCGCCTGGGCCGCATCCATGCCGCGGGCCGGGTAGATGGCGGCCTGCTCGCGCAAGGCGGCCAGCGCGGAATCGTGGCCCGTCAGCGCACCGGGAAAGAGGCGCGCGATCAGCCCTTCCAGCTCCCGCGACGACAGGCCGCTGCGTCCCAGGTCGCCACAGGCCAGGCTCTTGCCGATGACCGTGGCGAAGAACCCCGCGTCGGGATGGCCCGGCGGCGCATGGCGCAGCAACGCGCCAGCGAACCGCAGGGTGGGTTCGGCGCTACCGGCCGGGGCTGCTGCGGGGGCGATCGAGACGGCATGCATGGTCGGTTGCAAGGGTGCAGATAATTAAACTGTTAATGAAATCGTTATGTTGTCGAATATATAACGAAAATTGTCCGTAGTCTTTGCGGCAAAGCACCCATGGCGGGGCTTTCCGGATTGGCGCGGGAAGGCGCGTATCATCGGCGCCTTCCTATCCGTCCCCCGAAGCTCTCGCATGCCGCGTTCCTTCCGTCCCGCTGTTTCCCGCCTGTGCGGCGCCGTCGCGCTGGCGCTGGCCGGCCTTGCCGCCATGCCGCAGCCGGCCAGGGCTTCCGACATTGGCGCTGTCATCGAGTCCATCCGACTGTCGCGCTATCCGCTGCAGGAACCCGAGAGGCGGGTGTGGGGCGCCGAGAACGTCAAGGACGCGGTGCTGGTTAGCCAACTGGAAAATCGGCTTTACCTGTACCGATACGTGCGCGAGACGGGCAAGGAGTTCAAGCTGGATTTCCGTTCCGCGCCGCTGGCGATAGATCCGGCTTACTGGAAGGCGTCGCGCGAGGAGCGGGTCAGCGTCAGGACGCCGCGCAACGGCGAGACGCATTACTGGGTCGGTTATTCCCATAACGACGCGGACGAGGCGCGCGCCACGGGCTTTCTGGTGGACGCGACGGGCGAGGCCTATGAGGTGGCTGCGGACGAAGCGCTTGCGGTCGTGAGCGGCAGCCGGCCTTGGGACGATGCGCGCAAGGCGGCCATTGCTGCTGCGCTGCGGCCGGCGCTGCTGGACTATCCCAACCGCCTGAAGACGTTTCCGGCGCAAGTGCGCTTCGAGCAGCGCGCGCCGGCGGACGCGCAGGCGGGGTTTCTGGCCCGGCACCAGGCGGCGCGGGCCATTTCGCGTGCCAAGGTCGCCGAGTTCAGCGACGCGCTGGCGGCGTTGCGCCGCTTCGTGCTGCTGCAGGACTATCGCGAGATCGATCCCGCCGGCAAGGATGCGCAGGTACTGATCGCGTTGAACGACTACGGCTTCTGGCTGGCCGAGTCGGGCGAGGCGCAGGAAGCCGATCGCATCCTGGGCGACGTGCTGCGGCGCGATCCGTCGCGCACGGCGGCCTACCTGAACCGCGCCGACGCGCGTTGGAAGCAGGCAGGCAAGGCGGGCGACAAGCGCGCCTACTTCGAGGCCTTGGCGCGCGAGGACTACCGCCAGTACTGTTCGCGCCGACTGGCCGCGCAGGAGTCCATCCCCGCCAATATCGCTGGCCGCATCGGGGCGGCGCTGAGTGTTCCGGCCCTGGACGCGGCGGCTTGCCGGCCGCGCCTGGCCATATTCCAGGCGATCCAGGCCGGCGACGCGGCCGCGGTGCAAGCCGAACTGGCGCGGGGGCAGGACCCCGACGGCGTCAACGAGAACGACACGCCGGCGCTGGCTGCGGCGGTATCGCGCAAGCAGCTGGAGATCGTGCGCATCCTGCTGGCGGCGGGCGCCAGGGCCGATGGCCCCAACAACGGCTATCCGCTATTGGCCAGCGCGCTGCCGGACGGCGACGACACGCGCCCGCCCGCCG
Source organism: Achromobacter sp. (assembly GCF_049647645.1). Taxonomy (GTDB): domain Bacteria; phylum Pseudomonadota; class Gammaproteobacteria; order Burkholderiales; family Burkholderiaceae_B; genus Achromobacter. The sequence continues at coordinate 1,055 of NZ_JBARYB010000214.1, read as the reverse complement.
AGCGCTATGCCCTGGCCGACATCCTGATCGCGGCGGGCGCGCCCGTGGATGCGGTGGACAGCAGCGGCATGCCGCTGTTGACGCGCCGGATCTCCTACTACGGCAACGACAAGGACAACCTGCTCTATCTGCTGGAGAAGGGCGCAAACCCGAACATCCGCGAGAAGAACGGGCGCTCGCTGCTGCACGCCGCCATGCAGAGCCCGAAGAACTTCTGGTTCGCCGAGAAGCTGCTGGCCAAGGGTGCGGACATCAACGCCGCCTATGTCCGCATGTACTACGGCAACCGCGCCATGTGGGAAACGCCGCTGCTGGAAGCCTTGCGCGAATCCCTCAGCGGTGAGCTGGCGCCCGGGGTGGCCTATCCGATCCCGGAACGGGTGAGCTTCGCGCTGGCCCATGGCGCGGACCCGGCCGTGGGTGGCTACGGCGCGGGCAAGGCGCTGGAACGCAACGGCTTGAACGAAGCGCTGAGCCTGGCGGCGCGCTACATACAGCCGGCGCTGGTGGACCAGCTGGCGCAGGTCGCAGGCAAGCCGCGAGAGCCGCTGACGCCGGAGTCGCTGTCCAGCTTGTTAAGCGTGTGGAACCAGGTCGAGATCCGCGCGGAGACCAAACAGAACGGCCCGCAATGGGATGGGCTGCGCGGCCGGCTGCGCGCCACCGCCGTGCGCCTGCTGGCTGCCGGCGTGCCCCTGGCGCAGGCGTCCGACGCGACTGGCGTATTGGCCAATCGCATCGCGCCGCTGAGCCTGCCGTGGTTGCCGGACGACCTGTACCAGGAATGGCTGCAAGCGGGCGCCGATCCCTCGGACCGCACCGACCAGGGCATCCGTATCCAAGGCGTGGCCGACCCCGATGCATTGCCGCTGGTCACCATGCTGAGGCTGGGGCAGGAGGCCAAGGCGAAAATGCTGCTGGAGCACGATGCCGGCCTGTACCGCACGCCCTGGCGCTGCGGCGCGGCGGTGGCGGACATGCTGGCCTGGCAATTGAGCCAGGACGGCAGCCCCTTGGGTCCGGCCGGCGCGCGCGCCGTCAGGCAGGTGCTGGAC
>NZ_JBARYB010000213.1:0-41853 GCF_049647645.1 Achromobacter sp. | reverse complement strand
GCCAGCGGCAGCGCCGCGCCGCCTGCAAACGATGCCGCGGACGCCACCGCGGCCTGCACCGGACGGGCGCGGTTATGCATGGATATGCCCAGCTCGTCGCGGGCATGCGCGTCGAGCGCATCGTGGCTGGTCAATTGCCGCGCCACCTGCTCGGCCAGCTCGCGGGTCAAGCCGCGCGCCACGTAGATGTCGATGAGCTCGGCCAGTTCCTCGCCGGAGTTGCGCTTGAGCGAGCGCTGCTCCAGGCGCAGGTCCGCGGCCTCGGTGTCGGCCTGCGACCGCACCGACACGTACTCGCCCGCCGCCATCGACAGCGCCCCCGCCACCAGCCCGGCCACGCCCGAGGTCAGGATGGCGCCATGCGTGGCCTGGGCCGCCGCCACGCCGGTAATGAGACTGGCCGTGGACACGATGCCGTCGTTTGCGCCCAGCACGGCCGCGCGCAGCCAGTTGCTGCGGAAAATCCGATGGTGTTCTTTTGAAGGCATTGCCAGAAACCCGTGCACCGCGCGATGAACGCGCCGCGGATCCGCCGATCAGGCCGGATCCGCGGCGCGCGGAATTCAACGCGGCGTCACGCGCACCGCGGTGAGCAAGCCTATCACGCAAAGCGTGGCCTGCTCGCCGTCGTAGGCATGCATTTCCACCTGGCAGACAGACAGGCGTTTGCCAGGCTTGACCACGCGGCCGCTGGCGACGTAGCGGCTACCCTTGGCGGGCGCCAGGAAGTTCATCTTGAACTCGGAGGTCAGCACGTCCTCGCCCGGCGCGAACAAGGTATAGGCGGCATAGCCGCCGGCGCTGTCGGCGATGGTGGTGGAAATGCCCGCATGCAGAAAGCCGTTCTGCTGGCACAGGTCTGCCCGGTAAGGCAGCACGATGTCCACCCTGCCCGGCTCCACCACGTCCAGCTGCGCCCCCAGCAGGGCCATGACACTCTGCCGGGAGAAGCTCTCCTGAACGCGCGCGGCAGGGTCCTGCGCTTGCGATGGCGCCATGTCAGTCCTGCTCGCGCTTGACCAGGTTGACGATGCTGGAGAAGTCCAGCTTGCCCGAACCGCCCGAACTGTGCAGCGAATACAGATTGCGCGCCAGTTCGCCCAGCGGAATCGAGGCCCGCGCCGACAAGGCGGCCTCGGCCGCCAGGCCGAGGTCCTTCAGCATCAGGTCCACGCCGAAACCGCCCGCGTAGCCCTTGGAGGCCGGCGCGTGCTCCATCACGCCGGGCCAGGGGTTGTAGAGTTCCGTCGCCCAGTTGCGGCCGGAGCTTTTGGCGATGATGTCCGACAGCACCTTGGGATCCAGGCCGTTGGCCACGCCCAGCGCCAACGCTTCCGAGGTGCCCGCCATCAGGATGCCCAACAGCATGTTGTTGCAGATCTTGGCCACCTGGCCCGCGCCGGCCGGGCCCGCGTGGAAAATGTTCTTGCCCATCTTTTCGAGGACAGGACGGGCGCGTTCCAGCGCCGCCGCCTGGCCGCCGACGATGAAGGTCAGCGTGCCGGCGGCCGCCCCGCCCGTGCCGCCGGAAACCGGGGCGTCGATCATGGCGATGCCGCGCACCTCGGCCGCCTGCGCCACCTTGCGCGCCGAGTCCGGCGCAATGGTGCTGCACTCGATGACCAGCGCGCTCGACGGGATCTTGCCCAGCAGGTCCTCGCCCAGGTACAGCCCTTCGACGTGCTTGCTGGCCGGCAGCATCGAGACCACCACCTCGGCGCCCTTGACCGCTTCCGAAGCGGACGCGGCGGCCTTGGCGCCTGCGTCCGTCAGGATCTTCACGGCCGCCGGCACCAGGTCGAAGACCGTCACACTATGGCCGGCCTTGACCAGATTCAATGCCATGGGCGCGCCCATATTGCCCAAACCGATAAACGCGATGCTGCTCATGATGTCTTGTCTCCTGTTGCTATTGCTATAGGTGTGAAACCATCGTGTACTGCGTTGCCGCGCCGGCCGGCGGCGGTGGATCCGCCGCCGCGGGGCGCTAGCGCCCTTCCTGTCCCAGGTCCGCCAGCGGATGCGGCTCGCCCTCGGGCCAGGGCTCGTCAAAGAATTTCTGCACCCAGGCGTCGGTCGCCATGTCGATGGCGGCGGGGTTCCAGCGCGGCTTCTTGTCCTTGTCGATCAGCAAGGCGCGGATGCCTTCGGCGAAATCGCCATGGCCGGTGCAGGCCAGCGCCGCGATGTACTCGGCGCGGAACACGTCGTCCAGCGAGCGCAGGCGCAGCCGCTGCTGCAGCGCGAACGACAGGCGCACCGATCCGGGCGAGCCGGCCAGCATCGTCTGCGCCGCGCGCGCCAGCCACGGATCTTCGTGGTCTTTCAGCGCCGCCAGTTCTTCGTAGATGTCGTCCAGGCGGTTGCCATTGCACAGGCTGTTGATCAGGAACGAGTGATGGCGCAAATTGCCCGGCGCGAGCGGCGTCTTGGGCTCCAGCGCCGTCAGGGCGCGGCGCAGCAGGCCGTCGTTGATCGCGCGCGGCGGGATGGCGTCCTCCGCCGCGTCCGCCCCCTGGCCGGCCCAAGGCTGCTCCTCGAGCGAGGCCAGCAACTTGGGCCAATCCGCGTGGTCCAGGCGGAAGTCCGCCAGGCCGGCAAAAATCGCATCCGACGTGCCCAGCTGCGCGCCGGTCAGCGCCAGGAACAGGCCGAGGCGGCCCGACATGCGGTTCAGCAACCAGCTGCCGCCGACGTCCGGGAACAGGCCTATGGTGACCTCCGGCATTGCCAGCCGGGAGCTCTCGCTGACCACGCGGTGGCTGGCGCCCATCATCAGGCCGATGCCGCCGCCCATGACGATGCCATGGCCCCAGCACAGCACCGGCTTGGGATAGGTGTGGATGCGGTAGTCCAGGCGGTACTCATGCTCGAAGAAGCGGCGCGCGTAGGCGTTGCTCCAGCCCGGCTTGCCGGCATTTTCGGTCATGCTGCGGTACAGGCCGTGCAGGTCGCCGCCCGCGCAGAAGGCTTTTTCGCCCGCGCCCTGCAGCACCACCAGGGCCACGCCGGGATCGCGTGCCCAGGCGTCCAGCCGCTCGGCCAGCAGGTCCACCATTTCCAGCGACAGGCCGTTCAGGGTCTGCGGCGAATTCAGCGTCGCGATCCCGAACCGAACTCCATTGGCAGCGGTTTTTTCTTCGAACAACACCGGTGCATTCATCTTATGTCGGCTCCTTTTTCCAACAATTGGCGGGCGATGATCACGCGCATGATCTCGTTGGTCCCTTCCAGAATCTGATGAACGCGAGTATCGCGCACCAGACGCTCCAAGGGATAGTCCCGCAGGTATCCGTAGCCGCCGTGGATTTGTTGCGCATCCAGGCAGATCTGGAAACCCATGTCGGTGGCGAAGCGCTTGGCCATGGCGCAGTAGGTCGCCGCGTCGGGCGCCCCGCCGTCCAGCTTGCAGGCCGCCAGGCGCACCATCTGGCGGGCCGCCACCAGGTGGGTCGCCATGTCGGCCAGCTTGAACTGCAGGGCCTGGAACTCGGCCAGGCGGCGGTTGAACTGGCGGCGCTCGTCCATGTAGCGCCGGGCGGCGTCCAGCGCGCCCTGCGCCGCGCCCACCGAGCAGGTGCCGATATTGATGCGGCCGCCGTCCAGGCCCTTCATGGCGATCTTGAAGCCCTCGCCTTCCTGGCCCAGCATGTTGGCCGCCGGCACGCGCACGTTTTCGAAGGTGATGGGACGGGTGGACTGGCTGTTCCAGCCCATCTTCTCTTCCTTGCGGCCGTAGCTGATGCCCTCGCTGTCGGCCGGGATGGCGAACGCGCTGATGCCGCCCGCGCCCTCGCCGCCGGTGCGCGCCATGACCACCAGCAGGTCCGTGTCGCCGCCGCCCGAAATGAATGCCTTGGCGCCGTTGATGATGTAGTCATCGCCCTGGCGTTGCGCCCGGGTCGACAAGGAAGCTGCGTCCGAACCCGCGCCCGGCTCGGTCAGGCAGTACGACGCCAGCTTCTGGCCGCTGGCCAGCAACGGCCCCCAGGCCTCGCGCAGCGCGGGCTGGCCCCAGTTGCCGACCATCCAGGTGGCCATGTTGTGGATCGTGAGGAAGGCCGTGGTCGATGGGTCCACCGCCGCCATTTCCTCGAACACCAGGGTGGCGTCCAGGCGCGGCAGCCCCAGGCCGCCGATGTCCTCGCTGGCGTAGATGGCGCAAAAGCCCATCTCGCCGGCCCGCGCGAAAGCTTCGCGCGGGAAGATGCCCTCGGCGTCCCAGCGCGCCGCGTTGGGCGCCAGTTCACCCTCGGCGTAGTCGCGCGCCGCCTGCGCAAAAGCGCGTTGCTCGTCGGTCAGTTCCAAGTCCACAGCCTGTCTCCTGTTGTACTGAGTATTGTCTGTTGGCGTTGCTGCCGTCTCGTGAACGCCAGCCCACCGATTTTGACATGACGTTGACGTAAACGTAAATGCGTGACGATGCTTATGTTACGCCGGAAGCGGCGATGGAATTTGTCCTATTTATGACATTGTGCGGGGCAGCGAGCCAGCCCCGAAGACAGTTCCCTACAGCAGCCCGGCGGGGCGAACCCTGCCATTCTTCGCCGTCTTGGCGCGGCGGTGTTCGGCGCGGCGGCGCCGCGATTCCTTGGGATCGAAACTCAGGCCGCGGTAGATTTCCACGCGGTCGCCGTCGGCCAGCCTGGCCTGCGGCTCGGTGGCCCGCCCGAATATGCCCACGCCCCGGATCCAGGGCTGTACCACGGGAAAGGCCTGGGCAAAGCCGCTGGCCGCCAGCGCGTCGGCCACGGTGGCGCCATCGGGCAGACGCAATTCACGCAGCCAGACGTGGCCCGACAAGGCATAACAGACGCTTACGCCGATCTGCGCCGCGGACGGCTCATTCGCCATACTTGGCCTGCGCGCGCTTGGTGAAGGAATCGATGAAACTGGTGGCGATGCGGTTGAAGACCGGGCCCACCACCATTTCCAGCGCCCGGTTGGAAAACGCGTACTCCATGGTGAACAGGACCTTGCAGGCATCCTCGGCCAAGGGCTGGAACTCCCAGTGCCCCACCAGGCTGGAGAACGGGCCATCGACCAGTTCCAGGTCGATCCGGTCGGGATAGACATGGGTGTTGCGGGTGGTGAAGCGCTGCTTCATGCCCGCGAAGCTGATCAGGATGGAGGCCTGCATGCCGTGCTCGTCGCGGGTCTGCACCTCGGCGCCGCCGCACCAGGGCATGAACTCGGGGTACTTCTCCACGTCGGCGACCAGATCGAACATCTGGGCGGCGCTGTAAGGCACCAGGACGGATCGTTGTACTTTGTGCATCGACTATCGCAAATGGCTAGAATGGCACGATTTTACCGGCACAACACGACCTGGGGCCAGAACACGCCTCGCGGCAGGCTGCGGCACCCAGGCACAAGGGCTTTATGAGCATTATCGACAATCGCAAGGCCACGCACGACTATTTCATCGAAGACCGCTACGAGGCCGGCCTGGTGCTGCAAGGCTGGGAAGTCAAGGCGATCCGCGATGGCCGCGTGCAGCTCAAGGAAAGCTACGTCATCGTGCGCGACGGCGAGCTGTACCTGCTGGGCATGCACGTCAGCCCCCTGCCCACGGCCTCCACCCATATCCACCCCGATGCCATGCGCACGCGCAAGCTGCTGCTCAAGGCCGAGGAAATCAGCAAGCTCATCGGCAAGGTCGAGCAGCGCGGCTACACGCTGGTGCCGCTCAACCTGCACTACAAGAACGGGCGCATCAAGCTGGACTTCGCGCTGGGCCGCGGCAAGAAGATGTTCGACAAGCGCGACACCGCGCGCGAAAAAGACTGGCAGCGCGAGAAAGAACGCATCATGAAGCACGACACCCGCGCCCCGCGCAAGAGCAAGGACGACTGATTCAGGCGGCCTCGGGCAGCGGCTGGCGTTCGGCCTCCTGCCCCGGGCCCATGATGCGGTTGCGCCCCGCCGCCTTGGCCGCATACAGCTTGCGATCGGCGCGCTCGAAAAACGCCTGCAGGCTCTCCCCGGGCATCCAGTCGGCCACGCCGGCGCTGAAGGTATAGGAGATGGTGCTGCCACCGTGCGCACAGGGCGTGCGCCGGACCGAGTCCAGCAGCCGCTCCGCCACATCCATCACCGCGTCGCTGCGCATGTCGGGAAACAGCACCGCGAATTCCTCGCCGCCCACCCGCCCGACGTGATCCCCGGTGCGCAGCGTGGCGGTGGCCAGCAGGCCGAAATGACGCAGCACCGCGTCGCCGGCCGCATGGCCGTGGGTGTCGTTGATGCGCTTGAAATAGTCGATGTCCAGCAACAGCAGCGTCAGCGGCCGGCGCGTGCGCAGGGCCTGGGCGCAATAGCGCTCGGCCTGCAGCCACCACGCCTTGCGCGACATCAGGCCCGTCAGGAAATCGGTGCTGGCCTCCTGTTCGCGGTCGGCCAGCATCCGGTCGTGGATGATCATGATGGTGCCCAGGGTCAGGCATGGCATCGTCAACACCCCCAGCGTCATGAACGCGATGTTCCACGCCGTGGGCTGCAGCAGGGCTTGCGCCGTCGCGATGTCGAACAGGTAGACGGCTGCGCGCGCCGCGCACACCGCCGCGGACACCAGCGCCACCACGCGCACGAAATGATAGCTGTAGCGGGACCGGTTCATCGGCATGCCGCGCTTGACCGTCATGGCGATGGCGGCCATGAACCCGAACATCAGCCCGGACATGACCACCATGCGCGGTCCAACCTGGGGCTCGATGTAGGTGTAGAACGCCAGCGCCAGCAGCGTTGCGGTGGAAGCCAGGGCCATGAGGCGCCTGGGCACGGTCTGGCCCACCAACCGGCGCAATCCCGTGTAGTACGCGCACAGCGCCAGGACCACGGCGGTATTGGCGGCGATCACCGACACCCACAACGGCGCCTCGGTGACCTGGAAGGCGTAGAGCCCGAACCCCGCCAGCGTCAGCAGATTGGCGCGTATCGCTTCCTTGATGCCCGCCATGCCGCTGCGGGCCAGGGAGCCCAGCACGCACAGCGCAAGCACTCCCGCCAATGCTGCTATCAAAAGCAAGTTAACGGGAGCGATCATCGCCAGGCGCCGCCAGACGCGGTTATCAGCTGTTGCGGGTGGACTTCACGATGGTCATGGCGGAAGCGATCATGCCGCCCACATCCGCCAGGTTCGCCGGCAGGATCAGCGTGTTGCCTTCCTTGGCGACGTTGCCGAATGCCTCGACGTAGCGCTCGGCCACCTTCAGGTTCACGGCTTCCATGCCGCCCGGCTGGCGCACGGCGTCGGCCACCTGGGTGATGGCCTTGGCGGTGGCCTCGGCGATCGCCAGCACCGCGGCGGCCTCGCCCTGCGCCTGGTTGATCTGCGCCTGCTTCTCGCCTTCCGAACGGGCGATCGCGGCTTCGCGCTCGCCGGTGGCGATGTTGATCTGCTCCTGGCGGCGGCCTTCGGAGGCCGCGATCAGGGCGCGCTTTTCACGCTCGGCGGTGATCTGCGCCTGCATCGAACGCAGGATCTCGTTGGGCGGGGTCAAGTCCTTGATCTCGTAGCGCAGCACCTTCACGCCCCAGTTCAGCGCGGCCTCGTCCAGCGAAGAGACGATGTTGCTGTTGATGGAGTCGCGCTCTTCGAAGGTACGGTCCAGTTCCATCTTGCCGATGACGGAACGCAGCGTGGTCTGCGCCAGCTGCGTGATGGCCGAGATGTAGTTCGACGAGCCATACGACGCCCGCATGGGATCCGTCACCTGGAAATACAGCACGCCGTCGACCTGCAGCTGCGTATTGTCGCGCGTGATGCAAACCTGGCTGGGCACGTCCAGCGGGATTTCCTTGAGCGAATGCTTGTACGACACACGCTCGATGAACGGAATGACGAAGCCCGCGCCGGGAGACAGGACCCGATCGAACTTGCCCAGGCGTTCGACCACCCAGGCGTGCTGCTGGGGCACGATGGCGATCGCCTTGATGACTATCAGTATCGCCAGCGCGACGATGACGAGCAGGACGATGGTGGATGTATCGATCATCATGATTCGGTGCCTCTCCTTCTGGTAAGTACATTCGCGGGAATCGCCCGAACCGCACGGACGCCCGCTGCCGGCCCCGCCCGCGGCGGGCCGGCGCTGATCAGACCGAACCGGGCGTGCCCTTGGGGGCCAGCACCAGGATCGAGCCGCGCATTTCGATGATGGTTTGTTCGCCGGCCACCGGCGCCTGGCCCTGGGCCAATTCCGCCTGCCAGTGCGCGCCGCGGTACCAGACGCGCGCGGTGCCCTGGTCGGACCAGGCCTCGACCGACACCGTCTGGCCGATATCCAGGTTGACATCGGCATTGCGGGCGGAATCGACCTCGCGCTTCTTCAGCACACGGGTCTTGCGCAGGACCAGCAGGCCCAGCAGCAGCACGATGCCGCAGCCCACCAGCTGCCATTCCAGGCCCGCGCCCAACCATGCCGCCACGCCGCCTGCCGCCAGGCCCAGGGCCACCAGCAGCAGATAGAAAGTCCCCGTCGCCAGTTCCCCGATCAGGGCCAGCGCGGCCAGTCCCAGCCAGATCCACATAGTTTCTATTCGCCCGAAAGGATGAGTATGTGAGCGGAATTGTACGTATTTCCGGGACGGAACGGGAAAGGCGCTTCAGTCGCGGACTGGAGCGCTGGATTATGATGTGCGCTGGCGGTGGAAATCCCTCTGGAACCCGGCGCCCGCATCCTTTACGCAAAAGCCCCAATGACCGCTGCAATACCCTCCGCTCTCCCCGTCCTGATCCTGCATACCGGCGATCCGGACGACACGCTCAAAAGCCAGTTCGGCGGCTATGCCGAACAACTCGCGCAGGCCGCCGGCCTGACCGCCGAGGCCATGGAAATCGTGCCCGTGCATGAAGGCAGGCGGCCGCAGGCCCCCGCCAGCTATCGCGCCGCCCTGATCACGGGCTCGCCCGCCATGGTGACCGACAAGGAACCCTGGAGCGAGGACACCGCCGCCTGGCTGCGCGAAGCCGCCGCAGCCGGCCTGCCCATGTTCGGCGTGTGCTACGGCCACCAGCTTCTGGCCTACGCGCTGGGCGGCAAGGTCGGCTACAACCCCGCCGGACGCGAGGTCGGCACCCAGACGGTCGAACTGCTGCCGCCCGCCGCCGGCGACAAGCTGCTGGCCGGATTGCCGCCCACCTTTCCTGCCCAGATGCTGCACGCGCAGACCGTGCTGCAACCGCCGCCCGGCGCCGCCGTGCTGGCGCGCTCGGACCTGGATGAACACCAGATGATCCGCATCGGCCGCAACGTCTTCTCGACCCAGTTCCACCCCGAATTCGGCCCCGACTTCATCCGCGCGCATCTGGAACGTTTCGGCCGCCGCTATGCCGCCGAGAACCTGGACGTCCCGGGGCTGTCCGCCAACGTCCGCGCCACCCCCGTGGCGGGCGGCCTGTTGCGGCGCTTCCTCGACGCCTACGCGCCTGCATAGCGACCCGCGCGGCCGCCGCGCAATATCCGGAGTGCGGCGGCGGGAGACTTTTGCGACGATGGATCCAAGCGCGCGAATCCGCCCGCAACAGGAGCTTTTCCATGAACCAAGCCGCCGCCCTGAGCAAACAGCACGCCGCCGCCATCGAACGCGCCTGCCGCGCACTGGAAGCCGAGCAGCCGCCCGATCTGTCCGCGCTGGCCGAACAGGCCGGCATGAGCCGCTTCCATTTCCACCGCGTCTTCAAGGCGGCCACCGGCATCACCCCCAAGGCCTACGCCGACGCCCTGCGCGCCGGCCGCGCCCGCCAGCAGCTCAAGCAGAGCGCCAGCGTCACGGACGCCATGTATGACGCCGGCTTCAATTCCAGCGGCCGCTTCTACGAAGCCGCACCCGCCATCCTGGGCATGACGCCCACCGCTTTCCGCAAGAATGGGCAGGGCGTGGAGATCCGCTTCGCGGTGGCGCAATGCTCGCTGGGCGCGCTGCTGGTGGCGGCCAGCGACACCGGCATCTGCGAAATCGCCCTGCATGAAGATCCCGAGCAATTGGTGCGCAACCTGCAGGACCGCTTCAAGGCCGCCCGCCTGATCGGCGCCGACGCGCAGTTCGAAGGTTGGGTGGCGGCCGTGGTCGGCTTCGTCGAAGACCCCTCGCGCGGCCTGGACCTGCCGCTGGACGTGCGCGGCACAGCCTTCCAGCGCCAAGTCTGGCAAGCGCTGCGCGAGATCCCGGTGGGCGAAACCGCGACCTACACCGACATCGCCGAACGCATAGGCTCGCCTCGCGCCGTGCGCGCCGTGGCGCGCGCCTGCGCCACCAACAACATTGCGCTGGCCATCCCCTGCCACCGCGTGGTACGCACCGACGGCTCGCTCGCCGGCTACCGCTGGGGCATAGACCGCAAGCGCGAATTGATTGCGCGCGAAGCCCTGGCGGCCTAGCCCTTCCCGGGTAACGCATACAAAAAAAACCCCGCGCCCTTGCAGGCGCGGGGTTTTCTCATCAGCAAGGCTATCAGTTCTTGGCCAGGCGCTGCCAGGTATCGACAACGGTATCCGGGTTGAGCGACATCGACAGGATGCCCTCGTCCTTCAGCCATTGCGCGAAGTCCGGGTGGTCGCTGGGGCCTTGGCCGCAGATGCCCACGTACTTGTTGGCGGCCAGGCAAGCCTTGATCGCGCGGCGCAGCATGAACTTCACGGCCTCGTCGCGTTCGTCGAAGTCGGCGGCCAGCAGTTCCATGCCGGAATCGCGGTCCAGGCCCAGCGTCAGCTGGGTCATGTCGTTCGAACCGATCGAGAAGCCGTCGAAGTACTGCAGGAACTCGTCGGCCAGGATGGCGTTGGACGGAACCTCGCACATCATGATGAGCTTCAGGCCGTTCTCGCCGCGCGCCAGGCCGCGCTTGGCGAGCAGGTCCACCACCTTGGAGGCCTGACCCAGGGTGCGCACGAAGGGCACCATGATCTCGACGTTGGTCAGGCCCATTTCATCGCGCACCTTCTTCAGCGCTTCGCATTCCATGCGGAAGCACTCGGCGAAGTCCTCGGCGATGTAGCGCGACGCGCCGCGGAAGCCCAGCATGGGGTTCTCTTCCTCGGGCTCGTAGCGCGAACCGCCGACCAGCTTGCGGTACTCGTTGGACTTGAAGTCCGACATGCGCACGATGACGGGCTTGGGATAGAAGGCGGCGGCGATGGTGGCCACGCCTTCGGCCATCTTCTCGACGAAGAACGCGCGCGGGCTGGCATGGCCGCGGGCCGCCGATTCCACGGCCTTCTTCAGTTCGCCGTCGACGTTCGGGTAGTCCAACACCGCCTTGGGGTGGATGCCGATGTTGTTGTTGATGATGAATTCCAGGCGCGCCAGGCCGACGCCGCCGTTGGGGATCTGGGCGAAGTCGAAGGCCAGCTGCGGGTTGCCCACGTTCATCATGATCTTCAGATCGATGGCGGGCATGTCGCCGCGGCGCACTTCTTCGACTTCGGTCTCGATCAGGCCATCATAGATGCGGCCTTCGTCACCTTCGGCGCAAGACACGGTCACGGCCTGGCCTTGCTTCAGGATGTCGGTCGCGTTGCCGCAACCCACGACAGCCGGAATGCCCAGTTCGCGCGCGATGATCGCCGCGTGGCAGGTGCGGCCGCCGCGGTTGGTGACGATGGCGGACGCGCGCTTCATCACGGGTTCCCAGTTGGGATCCGTCATGTCGGTGACCAGCACGTCGCCCGGCTGGACCAGGTCCATGTCGGAGATGTCGCCAACCACGCGCACCGGACCCGCGCCGATCTTCTGGCCGATCGCGCGGCCGGTGATCAGGACCTGGCCGGTGGCCTTCAGGCGATAGCGCTGCTGCACGTCGTTGACGCCCTGCTGCGACTTCACCGTTTCCGGACGCGCCTGCAGGATGTAGATCTTGCCGTCGATGCCGTCGCGGCCCCACTCGATGTCCATCGGGCGGTCGTAGTGCTTTTCAATGATGACGGCGTAGCGGGCCAGCTCGTTGACCTCGTCGTCGGTCAGCGAGTAGCGGTTGCGCTCGGACACCGGCACGTCGACCGTGCGCACGGCGCGGCCTTCGGGACGTTCGGGGTCGAACTCCATCTTGATCAGCTTGGAGCCGATGCGGCGGCCCACGATCGGGTAGTGACCCTGGGCCAGCGTCGGCTTGAAGACGTAGAACTCGTCGGGGTTGACCGCGCCCTGCACCACGGTTTCGCCCAGTCCGTAGGACGAGGTGATGAACACCACGTCCTGGAAGCCCGATTCGGTGTCGATGGTGAACATGACGCCGGCGCTGCCCTTGTCGGAACGCACCATGCGCTGGATGCCGGCCGACAAGGCGACGTCGGCGTGGGCATAGCCCTTGTGCACGCGATAGGAGATGGCGCGGTCGTTGTACAGCGACGCGAACACGTGGCGGATCTTGTCCAGCACGTCATCGATGCCGACGACGTTGAGGAAGGTTTCCTGCTGGCCGGCGAACGAGGCGTCGGGCAGGTCTTCGGCGGTGGCGGAAGAACGCACGGCGAACGAGCCCTTGCCGTCAGCGTCGAGCTTGGCGAAGGCGGTGCGGATTTGCGATTCGAATTCGGACGAGAACGGCGCGTCGATGATCCATTGGCGGATCTGCGAGCCGGCGTTAGCCAGTTCGCGCACGTCTTCGGGGTTGAGCGTGGTCAGGCGTTCGGCGATGCGCTTGTCCAGGCCGGAGGCCTTGAGGAAGTCGCGGAAGGCGTCAGCGGTCGTGGCAAAGCCGCCCGGCACGCGGACACCCGCTCCAGACAGCTGGCTGATCATTTCGCCTAGTGATGCGTTCTTGCCTCCTACCGAGTCCACGTCCGTCATGCGGAGCTGCTCGAACAAAACAACGTACGACATTGAAGTCACCTTTTACAATGGAATGAAAGCGAGTTTGGTCAATGCATCAGGAAGCTGGATCACAGTCGGATCACAGCCCCAATTTACGCGCTGACCAAACTGGCCTTGGACCGCCCTTGGGGTGACTTATAGGGGCCTGATTGTACTCGGTGGAGTGCATCCGGCCATCTGCCTGGTTGGAATTTTTTACACATGACATCTACCCCGATCGTACGCACGGTATACATCGTTTCCGACAGTACCGGCATCACCGCAGAAACCTTCAGCCAGTCAGTGCTTTCGCAGTTTGAAGAGGTCAATTTCAAGCCTGTCCGGCTGCCGTTCGTCGACACGCTGGAAAAGGCCGCCGAAGTGGCCATGCGGATCGACCGCAGCGCCTTGGAAGCCGGCGTCCCCCCGATCGTGTTCAGCACCCTCGTCAATCCGGACATCCTGGCGCGCGTTCGCCAGGCGAACGGGATTTTCCTGGATCTGTTCGGTACCTTCGTCAGCCATATCGAGCAGGCGCTGGGCCTCAAGTCCAGCCATTCCATCGGCCGCTCGCATATGCAGGCCAATTCGGAAAAGTACCGCAACCGCATCGACGCCATCAATTTCAGCCTGGCGCATGACGACGGCCAATTCGTCAACCAGCTGGACCAGGCGGACGTGATCCTGGTCGGCGTGTCCCGCTGCGGCAAGACGCCCACCAGCCTGTACCTGGCCATGCAGTACGCCATCAAGGCGGCCAACTTCCCGCTGACCCCGGACGATTTCGAACGCGGCACCCTGCCCTCGACCATCGCGCCGCATCGCGGCAAGTTGTTCGGCCTGTCGATCCAGCCCGAACGCCTGGCGGAAGTCCGCAACGAGCGCCGCCCCAACAGCCGCTACGCGCAACTGGAGCAATGCCGCTACGAAGTGGCCGAGGCCGAGCGCATGATGCGCCGCGAAGGCATTTCCTGGCTGTCCAGCACCACCAAATCGATCGAGGAGATCGCCACGACGGTGTTGCAGGAAGTGGGCCTGGACCGGGGCTGAAAACGGCAAGGGCGCGCCAATGGCGCGCCCTGGTTACCCATGCCGCCCGGATCAGGGGCGTAGCTTGACGCGTTCGCGCGACCCCGCGCCCCAGTATTTCAACGGCCCCATTTCCTGCTGAGCGGTCGATTCGGACGCTTCCAGGCGCATTTCCTGGCTGCCCATGTTGGACGAATTGCCGCTCACGCCCTCGATGCTGAGGCGTACGTAGCGGGTCTGGCCCGGAGCCAGCGTGAACGACAGCGTTTCATCGTCGCGCAGGGTATCAACCACGTAATTGCCGGCGGGCCGGTTCACATAGAAGAAACTGCCCGGCTTGGAACGGCCGACCTTCACGCCGTTCACCCGCAAGTACGGCTGGCCCGACACCACGCCGACCGGCGCGGCCGGCTGGTAGAAATAGATGCGCCCCGTTTCCGGCACCATGATGGGAATGGAGCTGGCGACGTCCTTGTACCGGGGACCGCCGCAACCCGCCAACAAGGCCGCGCCCAGCACGGCAACGGCCACCATCTTGAACCTGCGCTTCATTCTATCGTCTCCGATGTCGGCCTCGCTGGCCATGCAATTGACCGGCCCATGCGAGAAAGTGTGCTTATGAGTCTAAAAACTACAAACTGTAATTTTACTCATAACGCAGCGGTTCTCGCTCGCGCCGTCCGGCGCCCCAATACCGCAGATCCGACATCGCCTGGACAGCGTCGTCGCCCGACGCCTCCAACTTCAGGATTTGCCTGCCGCCCGCGACATCCACGCGCACATACCGTGTCTGTCCGGAAGCGAGCGGAACCTTGAGCCCGTCCCTGCGCTCCTTGCGGTCGGTGGCGGTGAGGACTTCCACCTCGCCGGGCGCGCGATCCACGAAGAAGAAGCGACCGGGCTTCGAACGCCCGACCTTGCGGCCGTCGACCAGGATCGCCGGCTGCGCGACCTTGTCGCCGTTGGAGGTCACGGGTTGGTAGAAGTAGATCCGGCCTTCGGCAGCCTCAAGCGCCGGGATGCGGTTCGCCACGTCGCCGTAGCGAGGGCCGGCGCATGCAGACAGCAGCAACGCCGCGCCCAGCGCGGCAATACCCGATTTGACCCAGCTTTTCATGTCCCGTCCTTGATCCAATCCTGCCCTGACACGGCCCCGTGGCTCGGGCAAACGGGGCAGTATAAACAGGGGACGGTGCCTTCAATCGGCGGAAAAGCGGCGAAACCAGGAGCTGATCAGCGCTCAGCCCTGCTTGCCGCGCAAGGCCTGGCGCCGCTGCTCGAAGAGGCAGATCGCGGCTGCGGCGCCCACATTGAGCGATTCCACTGCCGCCATGTCATGCGGAATGCGGACCTTGAGGCGCGCGGCCGCAAGCAGCTCCGCGGCCACGCCCTGGCCTTCGTGGCCGAACACCCAGGCGCAACGCTGCGGCAAGCCGTCTTCGTACAGGTCGCGCGCACCCTCCAGCGCGGTCGCCACCAGCGGCACGGTCAGACGCGGCAGCAAGGCGGCCAGATCCACATGCTCGTGGATGGCCAGGGCGAAATGAGCGCCCTGCCCGCTGCGCAGCACCTTGGGAGACCAGGCCGCGGCGGTGCCCGTCGCCAGGAAGACGCGTTTCACCCCCGCCGCCGCACAAGTGCGCAGCAGCGTGCCGACATTGCCGGGATCCTGGATGCGGTCGAACAGCACGCAGTTCTCGTCCACGGTCTCGGGCAGGTCCAGGACCGGCGGCGTCACCTGAAAAGCCACGCCCTGGCCGCTTTCGACAGCTGCCAGGGACTGCATCAGCCGCGCGTCCAGGGCCAGGCAGTCGCGGTCCGGCACGGAGGCCGCCAGCGCTGCGATATCGGGCTGGGACAGGCGCTCCACGTCGAAGATCGCCTGATCGGGCGCACCGTGATGCTGCAGCCAGGCCTGGCACAGGTGCACGCCGTCCAACAGGACCGGCGCGCCGCGCTTGCCCGCCGTGCTGGCAAGCTTGGCCAGCGCCTTGACTGCCGGATTGTCGCGGGAACTGATGTGCTTCATGAGTTCAGGCCGAAGGCCTTGATGGGTGCGAAGCTGCGCCGGTGTTCGGCGCAGGGGCCGTGCTCGCGCAGCATCTCCAGATGCAGCGGCGTGCCATAGCCCTTGTGCTGATCGAACGCGTACTGGGGATAGAGGGCATGCAGACGCAGCAGGTCCGCGTCGCGCGCCGTCTTGGCGAGGATGGAGGCCGCGGAGATCGCGGGCACCAGGGCATCGCCCTTGATGACGGTCTGCACCGTGCAGCGCAGTTTTGGGGCCTGGTTGCCGTCCACCAGCGCCAATTGCGGCAGGGTGGACAAGCCCTGCACCGCACGCTGCATCGCCAGCATCGTGGCGCGCAGGATGTTCATGCTGTCGATCTCGGCGACGCTGGCGCTGGCGATGCACCAGGCCAGCGCGAATTCCTGGATTTCAAGCGCCAGCGCCTCGCGCGTGGCCGCCTTGAGCACCTTGGAATCCGCCAGGCCGGCAATGGGCCGCGCCGGATTCAGGATGACGGCAGCCGCGTAGACGGCGCCCGCCAGCGGGCCGCGGCCCGCCTCGTCGACGCCCGCCGTGACCATGGGCGGCTGCTCGGGAGCCAAGAACAGGTCAGGCTGCTCCACCTGCCACCTCCAGGATCGCCTGAGCGGCCAGCGCAGGCGTGTCGCGCAGCAGCTCCTGATGCATGGCGGTAAAGCGGGCCTCGATGCGCGCGCGGCCCGCGTCGTCGGTCAGGGATGTCCACGTCGCTTGCGCGAGTTTCTCGGGCGTCGCGTCGTCTTGCAGCAGTTCCGGCACGGCGAAATCGCGCAGCAGCACGTTCGGCAGGCCCACCCAGGGCAGGTACGGACGTTGCTGGCCGGATTTCCAGGCCATGATGCGGCGCATCCAGGGCGACAGCACGTAGGAAATCACCATGGGCCGCTTGTACAGCGCCGTTTCCAACGTGGCGGTGCCGCTGGCCACCAGCACCGCCGTGGCGGCCTCCATGACGGACCAGGCCACGGGCGCCTGGCGCTCTCCGCCCTCGCCGTGCAGATCGTTCGCGGTGATGCAGCGCAGTCCGGGCACGGGGTACTGGGCCAGGATAGCCTGGAACTCGGCCCGCCGCTGGTCATTGACCATGGGCACCACGCATTGCAACGCCGGATCTTTCTTCAGCAGAATCTGGGCGGCCTGCAGGAAACGCGGCGCCAAGAGGCGAATCTCGGACGAACGGCTGCCTGGCAGGATCGCCAGCACGCGGGCGTCCTGATCGATACCCAGACGCTCGCGCGCCGCGGCGCGGTCCGGCTGCATGGGCACGGCCCCGGCCAGCGGGTGGCCCACGTAAGTGACCGGAATGCCTTCCTTGCGGTAGATCTCTTCCTCGAACGGGAACAGCACCAACATGTGCGACACCGACTCGCGGATCTTATGGATGCGCTCATAGCGCCAGGCCCAGATCGACGGCCCGACGAAATGCACAGTGGGCGTGCCTGCCTGGCGTAACTGGTGCTCCAGGCGCAGGTTGAAGTCCGGCGCATCGATGCCGACGAAAACGGCGGGCGGCTCCGCCAGCCAGCGCCGCTTGACGTCCCGATAGGTGCCTAGCAGGCTGGGCAGGCGCTTGAGCGCGTCGACATAGCCGAACACCGTCAAGGCGTGCATGGGATGCCAGGCTTCGAAACCGCGGGCCTGCATCTGCGGCCCTCCGATACCCTCGCAGCGGATGCCGGCGTCGCGCGCCTGCAGACCGGCAATGATGCGACCGGCCAGCAGGTCGCCCGAAGGCTCGCCGGCCACCATGCCGATCCGTGTGTTCATGGGCGGATGATGCCGCGGCTTGCGACGTCCAGGAAGTCGAGCAAGGTCTGCAGATGCGGCGCGACCTCGGGCTCCGCCTGCTGGCGCGCACGCAGTTCGGCGCGCGCCGTGTCCAGGGACAACCCCCTGCGGTAGATGATCTTGTAGGCGTCGCGCAGCGCTGCAATATCGGCGGGCGTAAAGCCGCGGCGCTTGAGGCCTTCGACGTTGACACCCACCGGTCGGCAGGGATTTCCGGCAGCCAGCACGAAAGGCGGCGTGTCCTGCATGAGAGAGCTGTTGCCGCCCGTCATGCTGTGCGCGCCGATGCGCGAAAACTGGTGCACGCCGGTCAGGCCGCCCACGATGGCCCAATCGCCGACGTGGACGTGGCCGCCCAACTGCACCGAATTGGCCAGGATGGTGTTGTTGCCGATGTGGCAGTCATGCGCCACGTGCACATACGCCATGATCCAGTTGTCGTCGCCCAGCGTCGTAACCCCGCCGTCCTGCACGGTGCCGGTATTGAGCGTGACGAATTCCCGGAAGGTGTTGCGGTCGCCGACTTCCAGCCGGGTAGGCTCGCCCTGGTACTTCTTGTCCTGCGGCATGCCACCGACCGAGCAGTAGCGATAGAAACGGTTGTCGCGCCCGATGGTCGTCACCCCGTCCACCATGCAGTAAGGGCCGATCTCGGTGCCCGCGCCGATGGTCACATTGGGACCGATGGTCGCAAACGGACCTACGACCACGGTAGGGTCGAGCTTTGCCGCCGGATCAACGACGGCGGTGGGGTGAATGTTTCCTGCCATTTACTCTTCCAGGCTGCGAATCGCGCACATCAGCTTGGCCGAGGCGACTTCCTGACCGTCCACCGTCGCGCGCGCTTGGTACTTACAGATGCTGCGGCTCAGGCGTTCGGCTTCAACCTCGATGCGCAACTGGTCGCCCGGCACCACGGGACGGCGGAAACGCGCGCCGTCGATGCCGACCAGGTAATACGCGGTCTTGGCACCTTCGCACTTCAGGCCGCCGTTCTCGTCGGTGAACGAGAACAGCGCGGAGGCCTGAGCCATGGCTTCCACGATGAGCACGCCCGGCATCACCGGGTGGTGCGGAAAATGGCCGTTGAAAAACGGTTCATTGATCGAGACGTTCTTGATGGCCACGATGGACTTGCCAGGCACCATTTCGACGACGCGGTCAATCAGCAGCATCGGATAACGATGCGGCAGCCTCTCCATGATCCCCTTGATGTCGAGTTCCATTTTTCTATGCGTTCCTGCGAAGTAAAGTAATCGTGCGGCGCGGACGCGCCAGGGGCGGCGATGCGCCCTAGTCTTTTTCCAGCGTCCGCACGCGCCGGCGCAATTGCGCCAACTGTTGTATCACGGCGGCGTTGCGCTGCCATTCGCCATGTTCCGCGTACGGGAAGACCCCGGTATAGCGGCCAGGCTTCGAAATGCTGGAGGTCACCGCGGTGCCGCCGGAAATATGCACATCGTCGCCCAGAGTCAGGTGTCCCGACAGCATGGCCGCGCCGCCTATGGTGCAGCGCTCGCCGATGGTGGTCGAGCCGGCCACGCCGACGCAGGCCGCAACGGCGGTATGCGCGCCGATCCGGCAGTTGTGCGCGACCATGATCTGGTTGTCCAGCTTCACGCCATCCGACAGGACGGTGTCCTCCAGCGCGCCGCGGTCTACGGTGGTGTTGGCGCCGATCTCGACGTCATCACCGATGGTCACGCCGCCAAGCTGGGGAATCTTGCCCCAGGCGCCCTTGCCCAACGTTGGGTCCGGCGCAAAGCCGAAGCCGTCCGCGCCAAGCACGGCGCCGCTATGGATGATCGCGCGCGCGCCCACCTTGACCCCGTCATACAGGGTGACATGGGCGTACAGGCGGCTGCCAGGCCCCACGGACGAGCCGGCGCCTATGACGCAGCCCGGTCCGAGCACGGTATCGCGGCCGATGCGGGCGCCGGATTCGACGACGCAATTCGGGCCGATGCGCACGCCCTCTTCGATGATGGCGTCAGCGGCGACCACGGCGGACGGATGCGTGGACGCGGGCAGCACGGGACGCCTGGCGGCATCGAACCATTGTGCGACGCGAGCGTAAAGCAGATAGGGATGCTGACAGACGACCAGCGCGAACGGCGGCCGGGCGTTGCCCTCGGCTTCCAGAGCCTCGGCCACGTCGGGCGAGACGATGACCGCCCCTGCCTGCGTGGCGCCTAGCTGACTCTGGTAGCGCGGATTGGCCAGGAAAGCGATTTCCTGCCGACCCGCCGATGATAGGGTTCCGATGCCGCAGACCCGCATGGGGTCTGCACCGGGAACCGTGCTGATACGCCAGTCCATTCCCTGGGTGTTGGCGGCGCTCAACAGTGTTTCCAGCGTTGGCGCGCGGGCAAGATCCAGTAAAACCGGCATAGCTTGACGGGCGCTGCTTACTTGCCCAGGCTCTGGATCACCTTGTCGGTGATGTCGATGCGCGGGTTGACCGTCACGGCGTCCTGAATGATCAGGTCGTAGCTTTCCTGTTCGGCGATGCGCTTGATGGCGTCATTGGCCTTCGTCACGATGCCGGAAAACTCTTCGTTGCGGCGGCGGTTGAAGTCTTCCTGGAACTCGCGGCGCTTGCGCTGCAGGTCGGTATCCAGGTTGGACAGGTCGCGCTGGCGCTTGACGCGGTCGGACTCCGACAGGACGGGAGCGTCCTTGTCGAACTTCTCGGCTTGCGAACGCAGGCTGTTGTTCAGGCGCTGGAGCTCGTCGTCGCGCTTCTTGAATTCGGCTTCGATCTTGCTTTGCGCTGCCTTGGCCGGACCCGACTCGCGCAGGATCCGCTCGGTATTGACGAAACCGATCTTCGTGCCTTGCGCCTGCGCGGGAATCGCTGCAGCCGAACCGAGAATGAGCGCACCTACCAGGGCAATGGAGCCGCCCAGCTTGCCGCGGCGCTTGGCGCGCAGCGAATTCGAGGTTTTAAGTGCGGAATCAGACATCATGAAAATCTCACCTTCCAGTAAGGCAAAGCCAAAGTGTGTATTGTGCCACTAAACAGCAAGGGAGCCGGCTGAGCGCCCCTCTCCCTTGTTTTCAAGCGTAACGACGCGCTTAGAAACCCGTCCCGATCTGGAACTGGAAGCTCTGCTTGTCGTCGCCCGACTTCGAATTGAGCGGACGGGCATAGGACAGCTGCAACGGCCCCATCGGCGACTGCCACGACAGGCCGATACCGGCCGAGAACCTCCAGCCGCAGGGATCCTCGACCTCGCTGCCGGGTTTGCCGCTGGTGCACTGCTGGCCGCTGCCCGCCGACACCTGGCCGGCGTCCGAGAAGATGAACCAGCGCAACGTGCGGTCCTTCGACGCACCCGGGAACGGCAGATAGAGCTGCGCGTTGGCGATGACGCGGCGTGTACCGCCCATGTAATCGCCCGTCTTCGTATCGCGCGGACCCAGCGACGAACCCTCGTAGCCGCGCACCGTGCCGATACCGCCGGCATAGACGTTCTTGATGATCGGGTAGTCCTTGCTGCCGTAGCTCTGCCCCCAATCGACCATGCCGTTCAAGGCCAGGGTATAGGAACCGCCCAGCGGCACGAAGTACTGCTGCTGGGCCGTCAACATCGTGTACTGCAGGTCAACGGTCGACAGGTCCGCCTTCAGGCGGGTGTACCCGCCCCGGGTGGGCGCCAGGCCGCTGTCGCGCGTGTCCTTGGTCCAGCCGGTGGTGAAGATCACCGAGTTGGTCGCGTCGCCGTAGTCCTTGACGAACTTCTCGTAGGCGAGCGGCGAGTTATTGAACAGGTCGATCTGGTTGCGTTCGATGTTCGCGCCCAGCATGATCCGGTCGTATTCCGAGATCGGCACGCCGAAGTTCATGCCCAGGCCCATGGCCTTGACGCGGTAGTCGCCGTCGTTGTTGTTCCAGGGCTCGGTCACGCGATAGTAGGCGGACGTGGTGCGGCTGATGCCGTCCTTGGTCCAGTACGGATCGGTGTGCGACAGCACGATGGCGCGGTTGGTCTTGCTGGTGTTCAGCTGCAGGGTCAGGTTGGTGCCGCTGCCGAAGACGTTGTCTTCACTGATACCGGCCGACAGAATGGCCTTTTCAGACGAGCCGTAACCCACGCCCAGGTTGATCATGCCGGTGGGCTTTTCCTTGACGTCCACGTTAACGTCGACCTGGTCGGGAGAGCCCGGGACCGGATCGGTCTTGACGTTGACGTCGCTGAAATAGCCCAGGCGGTCGACGCGGTCGCGCGAGGTCTTGATGTCCTTGGCGTCGTACCAGGCGGCTTCTTGCTGGCGCATTTCGCGGCGCACGACTTCGTCGCGCGTGCGGGTATTGCCGCCGATCTGGATGCGGCGCACGTACACGCGGCGGCTGGGGTCGACGTAGAACGTCAGGTCGGCCTCATGCTTGGCGCGGTCCAACTGCGGATTCGGGTTGACGTTGGCGAACGCATAGCCCAGTTCGCCCAGGTAGTCGGTAATGGCCTTGGCCGAACCGTTGGCCTTGGCGGCCGAGAACGTCTCTTCCGGCTTGATTTCCACCAGCGCGTTGATTTCCTTGTCCAGGCCCAGCAGATTGCCGGCGAGCTTCACGCTGCGCACCTTGTAGGGCTCGCCTTCGTGAACGGTAATCGTGATGCGGATGTCCTGGCGGTCCGGCGAAATCGTGACCTGGGGCGGCTCGACCGAAAATTCGAGATAGCCTTGGTCCAAGTAGAACGAGCGCAGGCGCTCCAGGTCGCCCTCTAGTTTTTCGCGCGAATACTTGTCGGTATCGGTGTACCAGGTCAGCCAGCCCGGCGTGGTCAGCTTGAACTCGTCGAGCAAGTCGCTTTCGGAGAAAGCCTTGTTGCCCACGAAGCGGATTTCCTGGATGCGCGCGACCGAGCCTTCGAACACGTCGAAGCTCACGCCCACGCGGTTGCGGGGCAGCGGGGTCACGGTGGAAGTCACTTCGATGCCGTACTTGCCCTTGGACAGGTACTGCTGCTTCAGTTCGTATTCGGCGCGCTCGAGCATGGAGCGGTCGAAGATGCGGCCTTCGGCGAAGCCCACTTGCGCCAGCGATGTGGTGATGGCCTTGGAGTCGAACTCGCGCATGCCGTTGAAGTTCACCGACGCGATCGTGGGGCGTTCCTGCACGACCACCACGACGACGTTGTTGTCCGTCTGGATCTGCACATCGGTGAAAAAGCCGGTGCCGTACAAGCGGCGGATGGCTTCGGTCGCTTCTTCTTCGGTGAACTTCTCGCCCACCTTGACGGGGAGATAGCCGAAGACAGTACCGGCGTCAGTTCGTTGAATACCCTCTACGCGGATATCCCGCACGACAAAAGGGTCGAAGGCGTGGGCGATGGCCGGTACCAGCAGTGCGGCGATCAAACCCGGCAGTACACCCTTTTTGTGATGAAACATCCGGCGAAAAGACATCCTTGAGTATCCTCGGTCGTGCAAATGGCGGGGGATTTTATGCTAAATCGCGTTCAAGTGAACAAACGCGTGAAATCATTGAACAGCGCAAGCCCCATCAGGCTTGCCAATAAACCTATGCCGGCGCGCTGTCCGATATCGATCCACCTTGCTGGCGGCGGGCTACCCCGCACAATTTCGACGAGATAGTACAGCAGATGGCCACCGTCCAGCATGGGAATAGGCAGCAAATTTAGTACGCCCAGGCTGATGCTGATCAAGGCGATATAAGCGATATACGCAACAATTCCGATTCTGGCGGTCTGGCCGGCGTAATCCGCGATGGTTACGGGACCGCTGACATTGCGCCAGGAGACGTCGCCCGTCACCATGCGGCCCATCATGCGCAGGGAGAACCAGGCTGTGTCCCAGGTACGGACCGCACCTTTCCACAAGCTCTCGACCACGCCATAGCGCACGGTCACCATGGGAATGTCGCCGCCCAGCTGGACTCCCAGCCGGCCGATCTGCTGGCCGTTGACGGTCTCGGCGCGCGGCGTGACGTTCAGCGAGATATTGGCGCCATCGCGCGCCAGCGTAAGCGCCAGCGTCTGGCCGGCGCTTTCCTGGATCTGCCGGACCAGGGCCCCGGTGTCCGGCGTGGGTACGCCGTTCACGGCGAGCACCAGGTCACCTGCGCGCAAGCCGGCTGCCTGCCCTTCGCCCCCGTCGTTGACGACACGAACCGCGGGCTTGGGCTGGGCCAGCCGGACTCCGGCCGTGGCCAGCGGGTCGCCGCCGGCCGGATCCATGGTGTTGGACGGCAGCACCAGCTCGCGCTGCTGCACCGCGCCTGCGGGGGTCTTGACCTCGATCCGGGCGCTGCCGCCGGTAGCCATGACGTCCATCAGGCGCCAGCGCGCATCGGACCAGGACGCAACCTCTACGCCGTCGATGGCAAGGATGTGGTCGCCCGAGAGCAGGCCGGCCTGCGCGGCCGGCGTGCCGGCGGCGGGCTGGGCGATGACGGCCACGGGCTCCTCGGTGCCGGCCATATTTAGGCCGGCGTACAGGAAGACCGCGAGTATCAGGTTGAAAATGGGGCCGGCAGCAACAATGGCGATGCGTTGGCCCACAGGCTTGCTATTGAAAGCCCCTGCCACTTCCGCCGGGCTCGCGCCAGCGGGAGGATCGTCCTGCATCTTGACGTAGCCGCCCAGCGGCAAGGCCGAAACAGCCCATTCCGTGCCATGGCGGTCGGTGCGGCGCAGGATGACCTTGCCGAAGCCCACAGAAAAGCGCAATACCTTCACGCCGCACAGGCGGGCCACCCAATAGTGCCCCAGTTCATGGAAGATGATCAGGGAGCCAAGCGCAACCGCAAAGGCCAACAGGGTGAAAAGCATCAGGGTCGAAGAAATCTAGAAAATCAAAGGCCGGCGAACGATGGCGACGATGGCCTGCATCAGGCCAGGCCCAGGCTGCCCGCGAAGACGCGCGCGTCAGAGTCAAGCGCGAGCACGTCGTCAAGACTGTTGAGCGTAACAGATGCTTGCCGCGCCTGCCACTCCAGGGAAGCCTCGATAACCCGCGGAATCCAGGTGTACGGCAGGCGACCGCCCAGGAACGCCTCTACGGCGATCTCGTTGGCCGCATTCAAGGTCACGCAAGCCCCCTGCCCGGCTCGCAGCGCCGCGAAAGAATGCGCCAGGCACGGAAAACGGGCCAGATCTGGCTTCTCGAAGTCCAGCCGTCCCAGGCGCGTCAGATCCAGCGGGCCGACGCCACTGTCCAGGCGTTCGGGAAAGCCTAGGCCATAGGCGATGGGCGTGCGCATGTCGGGCTGGCCGAGTTGCGCCAGTACGGACCCGTCGTCGTACTCGACCATGGAATGCACCACGCTCTGGGGGTGGACCACCACTTCGATGCGGCTGGCGGGCATGGCGAACAGCCAATGCGCCTCGATCACTTCGAGGCCCTTGTTGAGCATGGTGGCGGAATCCACCGAAATCTTGCGGCCCATACTCCAGTTGGGGTGGGCGCAGGCCTGGGCCGGAGTGACTTCGTGCAGGTCTTCCAGGTCGCGTCCGCGGAAAGGGCCGCCGGAAGCGGTCAACAGCAGGCGGCGCACGCCAGGCGCGGGGCTTTGCGGCGCGACGGCGCGCCCGCCATGAGGCAGGCACTGGAAAATAGCGTTATGTTCGCTGTCGATAGGAAGCAGTTCGGCGCCGTTATCGCGGATGGCCTGCATGAAGAGCGAGCCGGCCGCCACCAGCGCTTCCTTGTTGGCCAGCAGCACGCGCTTGCCGCTGCGGGCGGCCGCCAGGGCGGCGGGCAGTCCGGCGGCGCCCACGATGGCCGCCATGACCGAGTCGCATTGGGGATCGGCGGCGGTATCCGCCAGCGCCTGCGCGCCCACCCGGATCTCCGGCATGGGCCGGCCGCCGGCCCAGGCGGCAATGAACTTCTTGCGGGCCGCCGCGTCCGGCACCACCACGACTGCCGCGCGGCTGGCCTGCGCCTGCTCCGCCAGGCGCGCCATCTGGCTGTACGCCGACAAGGCATAAACCGCCAAGCGCTCGGGGTGGCGAGCGATCACATCCAGCGTGCTTTCACCGATCGAACCGGTCGATCCCAGCACGACGACGCGTTGAAAAGCCGTCAAAACAACACTCCAGACAAAAGTAGCGCAAATGGCGCGACCGGGAGAATCGCGTCGATGCGGTCATAGACCCCGCCATGGCCGGGCAGCAGCGTGCTGGAATCCTTGCGGCCGGCGCGCCGCTTGAGCAGCGACTCGAACAGGTCTCCCACGATCGACACCACGCCCAGAAGCGCAGCGATGGGCAGGGCCAGCCAGAAGGACCAGCGCTCGACCAGCGCGTGGCCGTAAGTGCCCTCCCAGAGGCTGGAAAGACCGATCCAGACCACCGCGCCCAGGACGCCGGCGACCGCGCCCGCGATCGTCTTGCCCGGACTGACCCGCGGCGCCAGTTTACGCTTGCCGAACGCCCTGCCGGCAAAATATGCGGCGATATCGGCGACCCAGACCAGCGCCAGCAGCGACACCACGAAACCGGCGCCGTGCGCCACGAACATCTGCGCCAGCACGGCCCAGGCGGCGAAAGCGGCAGGCACGGAGAAAACCGACCAGCCCAGGCTGGCGGGAGGGGCGTCGGAGCGGCCGCGTATCACCGCGGCCAGACCGCCGAACAGCCAGACCGCCGCCACTGCCGGCACCAGATAGCGCAGCACCCAGGCGGGATCGGCGATCCCCGCGCTGTCGCCTGCCAGCCAGGCCGAGGCCAAGGCCAGCATGCCTGCGAACAGCAGGACCGCGACACCGACGGCAATAAGGGGGGAAGGCGGTTGCGGCAGCGTCAGGCGCAGCCACTCCCAATTGGCGCAGGCGGCAGCCAGCGCCAACAAGGCAACGAACCACCAGGGGTTCGCGCTGATCATCGCGGCAGCCAGAACGGCCAACAGAACGACAGCGGTAACGATACGCTGGCCCAACATATGACGGTCTCCTCGTGTACAGCCTGGAAAGACGCGCTGGTCGTCCGTTTATTGCGCGCCGTCTTCGCTGAGTTGCGCGCTGGTACGGCCGAAGCGGCGTTCGCGCGTGCGGTACCAGTCAAAGGCGGCCGCAAGCTCGGCGGCGCCGAAATCCGGCCAGTAGCGATCCGTGAAGTAGAACTCCGCGTAAGCCATCTGCCAGATCAGGAAATTGGAAATGCGCTGTTCGCCGCCAGTGCGGATGAACAGATCGGGCTCGGGGGCCCAGGCCATGGACAGGTGCCGGGACAGGCGCTCCTCGTCCACCATCTGGGGCTGCGCGGCCAAGCCGGGCTCGGCGGCCAGCATGGCGCGGGTGGCCTGCAGGATGTCCCAGCGTCCGCCATAGTTGGCCGCAACGGTCAAGTGCAGGCGGTCGTTATGGGCGGTGCGTTCCTGCGCAGCGAAAATGAGCTCTTGCAGGCGGGGCTCGAAGGCGGACAGATCGCCAATGACGTGCAAGCGCACGCCCTGCTCGTCCAGCTTGCCGATCTCGCGCTCGAGGGCCTGCACGAACAGGCGCATCAGCAGCGACACTTCCTCGGCGGGACGGCGCCAGTTCTCGGAACTGAAGGCGAACAGGGTCAGATAGCGCACGCCTGCGCGGCCGCAGGCCTCGACGACGCGCCGCACCGCCTGCACGCCCTTGGCGTGGCCCGCGGTGCGCGGCAGCAGCCGCCTCGTCGCCCACCGGCCATTGCCATCCATGATGATGGCCACGTGCTCGGGAATGTCGCGAGTGGCGGGGACCGCCTGGGTCGAACTGGTTGCCATTGGTCTGGGGCTGCGCGCGGTAAGCGGCGAAATCGGAAATACGGGAAGAAAAGCCTGCGCCGTCGTTCCACCGCTGCGCAGCAATGCTGCGGAACCATGGACAGGACGGCGCTCAGGCAGGAAACCCTGGTCCCCGGGGCGATACGGCCACAGGCCGAATCACCCCGGAGGCATCCAGGAATTATACGGTCATGATTTCCGCTTCTTTCTGCGTGACCATCTTGTCGATGTCCGCCACGCTACGGTCGGTCAGCTTCTGGATGTCATCCTGCGAACGGCGTTCGTCGTCCTCGGAGATTTCCTTGTCCTTGACCAGCTTCTTCAGCGCTTCGTTGGCTTCGCGACGCAGGTTGCGCACGGCCACCTTGGCGTCTTCGCCCTCGCTGCGGACCACCTTGGTCAGATCGCGGCGGCGCTCTTCGGTCAGGGCGGGCATCGGCACGCGGATGGTGTCGCCCATCGACATGGGATTCAGGCCCAGGTCCGATTCGCGGATCGCCTTTTCAATGGCGGCGGCCATGCTCTTCTCGTAGGGTTGCACGCTGATGGTGCGGGCGTCCACGAGGTTCACGTTGCCGACTTGGCTGATCGGCACGGGCGAACCGTAGTACTCGACCTGCACATGGTCCAGGATGCCGGTATGGGCGCGGCCCGTGCGGATCTTGGCCAGGTTGGTCTTGAGCGTGTCAAGCGACTTGGCCATCCTGGCTTCGGCGGATTTGCGGATTTCTGCGGCGCTCATGGAATTTCCTTTTCTTTAGACGTGTACCAAGGTGCCTTCGTCTTCGCCGCTGACCACCCGCTTGAGGGCACCGGACTTATTGATCGAAAACACTTTGATCGGCAGTTTCTGGTCACGGCACAGCGCGAACGCGGTGGCGTCCATGACTTCCAGACGGCGGACAATCGCTTCGTCGAAGCTGATGCGCGCGTAACGCGTGGCGGTGGGATCCTTGTTGGGATCGGCGCTGTAGATGCCGTCCACCTTGGTGGCCTTCAGCACGATCTCCGCCCCGATCTCGGCGCCGCGCAAAGCAGCGGCCGTGTCCGTGGTGAAGAAGGGATTGCCGGTGCCCGCCGCGAAGATGACGACCTTGCCCTCTTCGAGGTAGCGCAGGGCCTTCGGGCGGATGTAGGGCTCGACGACCTGATCGATGTTCAGGGCCGATTGTACGCGGGTGTCGATACCCTTGTGCTTGAGCGCGTCTTGCAGCGCAAGCGCGTTCATGATGGTGGCCATCATGCCCATGTAGTCGGCGGTCGCGCGGTCCATGCCCTGCGCACCCGGGGCGACGCCACGGAAAATATTGCCTCCGCCGATGACGATGGCCAGTTCGACGCCAGTAGCGGCGACTTCGGCGATCTCATCGGTCATGCGGACGATGGTGGAGCGGTTGATGCCGAATGCATCGTCGCCCATCAGCGCCTCGCCGGAAAGTTTGAGAAGAACCCGTTTGTATGCTCTGCTGCTCATAGGTGATATCCCGAGGAACAATCCGACGAAAGTGTAAGACAAGAAATAGGCCGGACTAGAATTTAATCTAGCGCCGGCCCTTAAGCACTACCCTGGGGTCAGGCGCGGCCAGCGGCGGCGGCGGCGACCTCAGCGGCGAAATCGCTGGTCTTCTTCTCGATACCTTCGCCGACAACGAACAGCACGAACTTGCTGATCGAAGCGCCCTTTTCCTTGAGCATCTGCTCAACGCTGTGCTTGTCGCTCTTGACGAACGGCTGCGACAGCAGGGTAACTTCCTTCAGGAACTTCGCGACCGAACCTTCGACCATCTTGGCGACGATTTCAGCCGGCTTGCCGGATTCGGCGGCCTTCTGTTCGGCGACCGAGCGCTCGGCGGCGATGTCGGCGGGGTTCACGCCGTCGGCGTTCAGCGCCTTGGGCTTGGTGGCGGCGATGTGCATCGCCAGGTCCTTGCCCACTTCTTCCGCGCCGGTGTATTCGACCAGCACGCCGATCTTGCCGCCATGCACGTAGCTGGCCAGCGCGTTCGGGGTCTCGATGCGCTCGAAGCGGCGGATCGAGATGTTTTCGCCGATCTTGCCGATCAGGGCGGTGCGGGTGCTTTCGACCGTGCCGTCGCCGTAGGGCAGCGCCGACAGGACTTCCACCGTGGCGGGGTTCTGCGTGGCGACCAGCTCGGCCAGCTTGTTCACGAAGCCGACGAAGTCGTCGTTCTTGGCGACGAAGTCGGTTTCGCAGTTGATTTCGATGACGGCGCCCTTCTTGGCGTCGGCGGAGATGAACAGACCGATCAGGCCTTCAGCGGTGACGCGGGCGGCAGCCTTGCTGGCCTTGTTGCCCAGCTTGACGCGCAGGATTTCCTCGGCGCGGGCCAGGTCGCCCTCGGCTTCCGTCAAGGCCTTCTTGCACTCCATCATGGGGGCGTCGGTCTTTTCGCGCAGTTCCTTGACCAGGGCAGCGGTAATTTCAGCCATGTTTGCTCCAATTTGCTAGAACATGCCCCGGCAAGCCGGGACAGTGGTTTGATTCGATGGGACATCCGCGACTAGCGGATCAGGAAGATGGGAGCCCACCTTCGCATTGCCGGCGAGGCGGGAGCGGACCCGCATTCGGAACCGCTCCCAGACGCTAACCGCCGGACATGACAATAGGCTTAGGCCTGGTTGTCCTGCACTTCGACGAACTCTTCCTGGCCTTCGCCCAGCTCTTCGACCAGACCGTTCAGGTTCTGTTCGCGGCCTTCCAGCACGGCGTCGGCGATGCCCTTGGCGTACAGCGCGATGGCCTTGGCCGAGTCGTCGTTGCCGGGGATGACGTAGTCGATGCCGTCGGGCGAGTGGTTGGTGTCAACCACGGCGACCACGGGGATGCCCAGCGTCTTGGCTTCGGCGATGGCGATCTTGTGGTAGCCGACGTCGATCACGAAAATGGCGTCAGGCAGACCGTTCATGTCCTTGATGCCGCCGATCGACTTGTTCAGCTTGTCCAGTTCGCGCTGGAACAGCAGGCCTTCCTTCTTGATCATGCGCTCGGCGCCGCCTTCGGCAACCACGGCTTCCATTTCCTTCAGGCGCTTGACCGAGGTCTTGACCGTCTTGAAGTTGGTCAGCATGCCGCCGAGCCAGCGGGCGTCGACGAAGGGCATGCCGCAACGGGCGGCTTCGGTGGCGACCAGCTCGCGAGCAGCGCGCTTGGTGCCGACGAACAGGATGTTGCCGCCGCGAGCAGCCAGCTGCTTCACGAACTTGGTGGCTTCCTGGTACTTATCAACCGTCTTTTCGAGGTTGATGATGTGAATCTTGTTGCGATGGCCGAAGATGTACTGAGCCATCTTGGGGTTCCAGTAGCGGGTCTGGTGACCGAAGTGGACACCCGCTTCCAGCATTTCGCGCATCAAAGACATAACTTTCTCCAAGGGTTGATTTCTTGCGCCGCACCTGCATCAGCCTCTGGCTGACACCCTGGGTGGTGTTGCGCGCGATTTCCCGCCTATGCGGGATGACTAAATTTTAACCGGGCCGACCGATCACTGCCGCAATAACTACGACGCCTGAGGCGCCTTCTACTACGCTGCCGCGATAAACCCAGACGGCCGCCACGACCAAGAGCCTTGCACCGCACGCTTGCAGGCGCTTGTCCAGACCCACCAGGAGTTTCCTGGAAGTTTCCGGCGGTTTCCCGAAAGCGCACCCGGACCTGTTTTGTTGGCGGCGAAATCCAGCTCTGGAAAATCCAGCTCTTCGCGTTCAAGCGCGGGGTTTTACGCCCTGGCTTCAGTTCGACCGCGCATCAGACCATCGGGGCATTTCTTAAGAAAACGCGAACGTTTTCAAGAACTTAAGCCGACATCCATACTGAGTCCAGACCCTGAGCCTGCATCGCCGCTCTAAAACATGACCGGGCTTACAAGCACGCCGCGTCCCAGCTTGCGCCAGCATCCGCACGCCGCCCGCCACGCCCAACCCGACTTGCTTCCAGCACGCGTCCCGCTCGTAAAATCCACGACCTGCCCGATTTCGCTCCACAACCTTCGCTTGCGGTGAAACTTCAGGGCCTGCCGCCGATCACTATGAATGGACCGCCGCTAGTGCCTGCCGGGTGTGCCTGACCTGCGGCTAGCCGCTGCCAACACCCGCCGGGTTCAGCCTTTGCCGTAACCCGATTGCTCCCCAAAATTTTAGGGAAGCCTATAATTCTACTATTCTTTCAAGCAGACATTCAAGCGAGACATCGCGAAGCTACTCCATGGGCACAATTACCAATCAGGCCGACCTGGCCAAGATGCGCGCCGCCTGCCAGGACGCGGCCAAAGTCCTCGATTTCATCACCCCTCACGTCAAGCCTGGCGTGACCACCGGCGAACTGGACCGTCTCTGCCTGGAATACCTGACCGATGAGCTGGGCGTGAAGTCCGCCACCGTGGGCTATGCGCCCCCGGGCTACCCGCCCTTCCCCGGCGCGATCTGTACTTCGGTCAACCACCAGGTCTGTCACGGCATCCCGGGCGACAAGGTGCTGAAAAACGGCGACTCGCTGAACATCGACGTCACCATCATCAAGGATGGCTGGTTCGGCGACACCAGCCGCATGTACGCGGTGGGCGAGCAGTCCATATTGTCGCGCCGCCTGACCGAAATCACCTTCGAATGCATGTGGAAAGGCATCCAGCAGGTAAAAAACGGGGCCACCTTGGGTGACGTGGGCAACGCGATCCAGAAGCATGCCGAGGCCAACGGCTTTTCGGTGGTGCGCGAATTCTGCGGCCACGGCATCGGCCAGCGCTTCCATGAAGACCCGCAGGTGCTGCACTACGGCAAACCGGGCAGCGGCGTGAAGCTGACGACGGGCATGCTGTTCACCATCGAGCCCATGATCAACGCCGGGCGCCGCGAGATCCGCCAGTTGTCCGACGGCTGGACGGTCGTCACCCGCGACCACAGCCTGTCGGCGCAATGGGAGCATGCTGTCTGTGTCACCGAAACCGGCTACGAAGTCCTGACCCTTTCGCCAGGCATGCCCCAACCGCCGGCCTTCATCACCGAACCCCTCGTTATCCCCACCGTCTAACGCGCCAGCCCCAGCCACCATGACCGCCGCATCCCTCAGCGCCCTGCGCGAACGCATCCAGGAAGCCCGGCGGACCGCGGTGGCGGAGTTCCGCACGCACTTGCGGCCGGACACCCTGCTGTCCGAACAGCGCCGCATCGTCGACGCCGCGCTGCGCGACCTGGTCAAGCATTGCCCGCTGCCTGCCGGCGCCACGCTGGCGGCCGTGGGCGGCTACGGCCGGGGCGAGCTTTACCCGCACTCGGACGTCGACCTGCTGATTCTGCTGCCGCATGTCCCCACGCCCGACGACGAGTCGGCCATCGAGAAGCTGGTGGCTTCGCTCTGGGACCTGGGCCTGGAACCCGGCCACAGCGTGCGCACCATCGAGGACTGCGAACGCGAGGCCGACGCCGACATCACGGTGGAAACGGCCTTGCTGGAGTCCCGCTGGCTGGCCGGCAGCCGCACCTTGATGAAGCAATTCGAAGCCGCGACCAAGTCCCGCCTGGACCCGCGCGCATTCTTCCGCGCCAAGCGGGTCGAAATGCAGCAGCGCCACGCGCGCTACCACGACACCCCCTACGCGCTGGAACCGAACTGCAAGGAATCTCCCGGCGGCCTGCGCGACCTGCAGGTCATCCTGTGGATGGCGCGCGCGGCTGGCTTCGGCAATAGCTGGCGTTCCGTGGCGCAGGCCGGCCTGCTGACCTCGTCCGAGGCGCGTGACCTGCGCAAGGCGGAACAGGCCTTCAAGCGCCTGCGCATCGAATTGCACCTGTTGGCGAACCGACGCGAAGACCGCGTGCTGTTCGACCTGCAGCCGGCCTTGGCCGAGGTCTACGGCATCCACGCCACCGCCACCCGCCGCGGCAGCGAACTGCTGATGCAGCGCTACTACTGGGCCGCCCGGCTGGTGACGCAGTTGAACGGCATCCTGGTGCAGAACATCGAAGAGCGCCTGTTCCCGCGCCCGGACAGCGACGCGCGCGATATCGACGACGATTTCCGCAATCTGCGCGACCGCCTGGACATCATTCGCGATGACGGCTTCGAGCGCAATCCCACTCTGCTGCTGCGCGCTTTCCTGGTAATGCAGCAGCATCCGGAACTGACCGGCATGTCGGCGCGGACGCTGCGCGCCATCTGGCATTCGCGCCACCGCATCGATGCGCAATTCCGCCGCAACCCGGTCAACCGCAAGCTGTTCCTGCAGATCCTGCAGCAGCCGCGCGGCATCGTGCACGAGCTGCGGCGCATGACCATGCTCAACATCCTGCCGCGCTACCTGCCGGTGTTCCGCCGCATCGTCGGCCAGATGCAGCATGACCTGTTCCACGCCTACACGGTGGATCAGCACACGCTGGCGGTGGTGCGCAACCTGCGCCGCTTCACCATGCCGGAACACGCCCAGGAGTATCCTCTGGCCAGCCAGCTGATCGCCGGCCTGGACCGGCACTGGCTGCTGTACGTAGCGGCGCTGTTCCACGACATCGCCAAGGGCCGCGGCGGCGACCATTCCGAACTGGGCGCGCGCGAGGTGCGCAAGTTCGCGCAAGACCACGGCATGGAGCCCGAGGACACGAAGCTGGTCGAATTCCTGGTGCGCCAGCACCTGCTGATGTCGGCCGTGGCGCAGAAGCGCGACCTGTCCGACCCGGCCGTGGTGCAGGACTTCGCCGCCACCGTCAAGGACGAGCGCCACCTGACCGCCCTGTACCTGCTGACGGTGGCCGATATCCGCGGCACCAGCCCCAAGGTCTGGAACGCCTGGAAGGGCAAGCTGCTGGAAGACCTGTACAAGCTGACGCTGGCCGCGCTGGGCGGCGCCCATGCCGACGCCCACACCGTCCTGACCGAACGCAAGGAAGAGGCCGCCCGCCTCACCCGCCTGGCCGGATTGCGCGACGACGCCCGCGAAGCCTTCTGGAACCAGCTCGACGTCGCGTATTTCCTGCGCCACGACGCCTCGGACATCGCCTGGCACACGCGCCACCTGTACCACCAGGTCGCGCCGGCGCAGGCGGTCGTCAAGGCCCGCCCCACCGAACAAGGGGAAGGCCTGCAGATCATGGTGTACACGCGCGATGCGCCCGACCTGTTCGTGGCCATCTGCGGCTACTTCGACGCCAAATCGCTCTCGATTCAAGATGCCCGCATCCACACCACGCGCCACGGCTGGGCGCTGGACAGCTTCATCGTGCTGCTGCCGGAAGGCGCCAGCGACCTGCGCGCCCAGGCCACCCTGGTCGAGCATGAACTCGCCGAACGCCTGAAAGACCCGCACGCCGCCGCGCAGCAGCAACCCGCCCGCGGCGGCTACTATGGCCGCGGCCGCCAGTCGCGCGTATCGCGCGTGTTCCCGGTCATGCCGCAGGCCGAACTGCAGCCCGACGAGCGCAGCACCTCCTGGCGCCTGTCGGTGACAGCCACCGACCGCCCCGGCCTGCTGCACGCCCTGGCGCGCGTCTTCGCCCGCCACGAGGTGAACCTGCTGATGGCCAAGATCATGACCTTGGGCGACCGCGTCGAGGACGTGTTCATCGTGGATGGACCGACGCTGGCGCGCCCGCGCAGCCAGATGCAGTTCGAGCGCGACATCCTGGACGCGCTGGCGGGCGAAGAAGTCCAGCAGCGCGCCGCCTGAGCAGGCGGATCGCGACATCGCCAGCGCCGCCGGGACCGCATACAATCCCGGTTTTCGGCCAGGCGATGCCCTCCCCATGGAGCTAAACGATTATCTGCGCGTTTTCGGTACCAGCTTCTTTTTCGCGCTGGCCACCCTATTGCCGTTCCTGAACCCGCCCGCGATCGCGCCGATTTTCCTGTCGCTGACCGAAGGCGCGTCCTCATCCACCCGGATGGTGCTGGCCAAGCGCGTTGCCATCAACGTCTGCCTGATGCTGGTCGTCGCGATGGTGGCGGGCAACGTGCTGCTCAGTTTCTTCGGCATCTCCCTGTCCATCGTGCGGGTCGGCGGCGGCATGCTGGTGATCGCCAGCGCCTGGCGGCTGGTGAATTCGCCCGACGCCGACACCGAACGCGTAGCGCGCATGGCGGAGTCCTTCACCCCCGAAATGGCCAAGGCCCGGGCGTTCTATCCCCTGACCTTTCCCATCAGTTGCGGCCCAGGCTCTATCGCCGCGGCCATTACCGTGGGGGTGTCGCTACGCGACCAGAACCACGTGCTGAGTCTGGTACGCCTGGGCGGCTCCATCCCGGGCATCATCGCGGTGTCGGTGACGCTCTACATCTGCCTGCGCTTTGCCGCGCAGATGCTGCACCGCCTGGGCGACAATGGCACGGCCGTGTTCATGCGCCTGTCGGCCTTCATCATGCTGTGCCTGGGCGTGCAGATCTTCTGGGAAGGTTCGCGCGAACTGCTGCTGGGCGTGCTGCAGCAGGTGATGCAACCAATTCCGATTCCCAAGGCCTAAGCCTGACCGGGTACAACGCCCGGCCCCTATCCAACCCTTACCGCGCAACAATGACCTCTCGCTCAGAACGCCTGCTCCGCCTGATCGCCCTTTTTTGCTTTGGCGCCGTCGGCCTCGCCCTTGTTTCCCAGCACGTCTTCGACATGCCGCCCTGCGCCTGGTGCGTCATGCAGCGCCTGATCTACCTGGTGATCGGCGCCATCGCGCTGGTCGGCGGATTCGGCGGCGGACGCGCCCTGACGCGCCTGTGCGGCGCCCTCACCGCGCTGCTGTCCCTGAGCGGCATTGCCGCCGCCTGGTACCAGTACAGCGTGGCCGCCAACATGCTGTCCTGCGACCAGACCTTCGCCGACCGCTTCATGACCGGCATCGGCCTGGAAAGCGCCGTGCCGTGGCTGTTCGGCATCTTTGCCACCTGCATGGACGCCAAGGTGCCGGTGCTGGGCATCGAGTACGCGCTGTGGAGCCTGGCGCTCTTCGTCGTCATTTTCTTCATGGCGCTGCCTGTCGTGTTCCGGCGCGGCGGTTCGCAGTAACTGCCCCATCCCGATGCCGCCCGCAGCCTCGCGGGCGGCGGCCAGATTCCAGGAAGCCTGGCCGCGCCCCGCCGCCGCTCCCGCCTTGATCATGTCCACCCTGAAATACCTGACCGGATACCCGGAATCCCTGCTCGCCCAGACCCAGAAGCTGCTCGACCAAGGCAAGCT
This sequence comes from Achromobacter sp., assembly GCF_049647645.1. GTDB lineage: Bacteria > Pseudomonadota > Gammaproteobacteria > Burkholderiales > Burkholderiaceae_B > Achromobacter. The sequence goes on along the minus strand of NZ_JBARYB010000213.1, from coordinate 5,304 downwards.
GGGCGCGGCGTTGCTGGCGCGCTACCCCGCCGGCCCGCACGACGTCCGCAACGACCGGGCGCTTTATCAGTACGTGACGGAGTTGAAGAACGCCCATATGCGCAACGGCGACCAGATCAATAAAGTCGCCTTCGACAGCAAAATCCATGTGATCCAGCACGCGCTGGGCCAGCACACCTATATCTCGCGCGTGCAGGGCGGCAAGCTGCGGGCCAAACATGAAATCCGGGTGGCGACGCTATTCAAGGCGGTGCCGGCCGAGTTCCTCAAGATGATCACGGTGCATGAGCTGGCCCACCTGAAGGAGAAGGACCACAACAAGGCCTTCTACAACATGTGCCTGCGCATGGAGCCGCATTACCACCAGTATGAGTTCGATCTGCGGCTGTATCTGACGCACCTGGAAGCAACGCGGCAATCCTTGTGGAATCCAAAGTCGGAAACGACCGCAACGGCCGCGGGCCGGTCTTCACAAGAAGATTAATTTCCGACCATCGATTGAATCCAATTCCTGAATGAATTCTGAATAAAATCTGAATTCATTCTGACTGTTTTCTTAAAATTCCCTGACTTTATTCTTAACGATAGCTGAATATTTTTATTCATCTGCGAGGATTTTCTACGCCCCTAGGGTTTGCGAGCATGAAATTCCAAATTTATCGTCTGCAAGCGAAAGCGGACTGAAAGTGGCCGTTATTAGACTCTCTCAGGCGTTTGTAAGGGGATAGAAATTTACAGCTCCTTGTAAGCGCAAGCCTAATAACAAGGAGAGCATGGTGCTTCAAGAAAGCAGCAGCAATATAAATGTGGAGAGGGGTTTTCATAGGCATATGAATAACCAGAATTTTGTCCGGGGCGTCTTCATGATGGCGTTCGCCCTGGTTTTCGGAGTTACTGCACTCAAATATCAGGTTGGAACTTTTTCCCGAGGCGGACCGGGTCTCTTTCCGCTGATGGCAAGTTCGGCGCTGTTTATTATTGGCGTGATCACGACAATAACCTCGTTCTTCACAGAACCAGTTCCGATGAGCCACAGCATCAAGAATATTTCCATCATCATGCTGAGCTTGGTGGGCTGCGCCGCCATATCCGGCGCGATCAACATGATCGCCGGCATCATATTCCTGGTCTTCTGCGCCTCGCTGGCCGCCACCTCATATTCAACTCTGCGAAACCTGAAAATATCAGGAGGGCTGATTGCCGTGGCTTTTGCATTCAAGAGCTTTCTCGGCCTTAACCTGCCCTTACTCTGACGCGAGTGCGCGATGGAAATCATAAATAACCTGATGCTCGGTTTCGAGCATGCCTTGACCTGGCAAAACCTGCTTTATTGCGCGATGGGCTGCGTTATCGGCACCCTGGTCGGACTGCTGCCCGGATTGGGCCCGCTTTCCACCATCAGCCTGCTGCTGCCGCTGACCTATTCCATTCCCACGGGCGGCGCGCTGATCATGCTGGCCGGCATTTATTATGGCGCGCAGTATGGCGACAGTGTCAGCGCCATTACCATGAAGATTCCGCACGCAAGCAGTATCGTCGCTTGCATAGACGGTTATCAGATGAACCTCAACGGCAAGACCGGCCTGGCCCTGTTCACGGCAGGCGTCTCCAGTTTCATCGGGGGCACGGTGGCCATCGTGGTGCTGTCCACCATGACGCCGATACTGGGCGAAGCCGCCTTCCTGTTCGGCCCGGCGGACTACACCGCGCTGATGCTGATGGGCTTCTTCTGCGTCAGTTTCGTCAGCAGCGGCAACATGCTGACTGGCCTGGCGATGGCGATCGTCGGCGTTCTGCTGGCGTCGATCGGCACGGACGTCAATAGCGGCACTGCGCGCTACACCATGGATTTCGCCTTCCTGCAGGACGGAATCGGCCTGATCAGCATTGCGCTGGGTTGCTTCGGCATCGCGGAAATCGTCAAGAACCTGGATAACCGCAACGAACTCACCCCATTCAACGGCAAGATCAAACTCATGCCGACCTGGGCGGAATTCAAGCGGATCATTCCCAGCGCCCTGCGCGGCAGCGCAATCGGCGCGGCCTTGGGTATTCTGCCCGGCGGCGGTCCCACGATTGCGCAGTTTGCTGCGTACGCGGCCGACAAGCGTTTCAGCAAGTACAAGCATGAGATGGGCAACGGCGCGATCGAAGGCGTGGCCGGCCAGGCTGCCGCTGACGAAGCCGCCGCCCGTACCAGCTTCATTCCGCTGATGGCCATCGGTATTCCCGAGAATGCGGTGATGGCCCTGATGCTGGCCGCCTTCATCATCAAGGGGGTCCAGCCCGGTCCCAACATGATAGGCACCCACCCGGACCTGTTCTGGGGCCTGGTGGCCAGCATGTGGGTCGGCAACTGCTTCCTGCTGATCCTGAACGTGCCGCTGGTGCGCTACTGGCTCTCCGTGTTCAAGATTCCCTATACGGTATTGTTTCCGTCGATCCTGTTCTTCTGCATCGTCGGCACGTTCAGCATCAACAACAGCCTCGATGACATTTACATCACCGCGGTGTTCGGTCTGATCGGCTACGCCTTCCTGCGGCTGGGCATGGGCGCTGCGCCGCTGATGCTGGGATTCATTCTGGGCCCCATGCTCGAAGAGAATTTCCGCCGCGCAATGCTGCTGAGCCGAGGGTCGTTCGACGTCTTCGTGACGCGGCCGATCAGCGCCACCCTCCTCGGCGTCATCGGACTGGTGATCGTCTGGAAGTTCATCAACTTCGTCCGGAGTCTGCGCCAACCCAAGATGGCAGACGCCACGCCCGCCCCCTGACCTGGGATGACTCCGCGCCCCCTCCTCCACGGGATGGGGTGTGCGGACACTCCCAGGCAAAAAAATGCCGTCCTCAGGGACGGCATTTTCACTACAGCGAACCCGGGTGCCGCGGTCAGGCGTCGCTGGCGGCGTAACCCATGTTGAACTGCAGGCCGCTGGCGCCGCCTTCCTCGCCGGGTTCGGCGCGGGATTGGCCCAGGCGGGCCAAGTACTCGGCGGTGATGTCGCCCGTGACGTACTCGCCATCAAAGCACGAAGCCTCGAAGCGCGACAGTTTGGGATTGATGTCCCGCACCGCCTGCTGCATGTCATGCAGGTCCTGGTAGATCAGCGAATCGGCGCCGATCGCGCGAGCGATTTCCTCGTCGCTGCGGCCGGTGGCGATCAGTTCGCTCTGCGTGGGCATGTCGATGCCGTAAACGTTCGGGAAGCGGACCGGAGGCGCAGCCGAGGCGAAATAGACCTTGTTGGCGCCGGCAGCACGGGCCATGTCCACGATTTCGCGGCTGGTGGTGCCACGCACGATGGAGTCGTCCACCAGCAGCACGTTCTTGCCCTTGAACTCCATGCCGATGGCATTGAGCTTCTGGCGCACCGATTTGCGGCGCACGGCCTGGCCCGGCATGATGAAGGTGCGGCCCACGTAGCGGTTCTTGATCAGGCCTTCGCGGTAATCCAGGTTCAGGCGGGCGGCCAGCTGCATGGCGGCGGGGCGCGAGGAATCCGGAATCGGCATGACGACGTCGATGTCGCCCAGGCGCATGTTGCGCGCCACCTTGTCGGCCAGGTACTCGCCCATGCGCAGGCGGGCGTCATAGACCGACACGCCGTCGATCAGCGAATCCGGGCGCGCGAAGTACACGTATTCGAAAATGCAGGGCACCAGCTGCGGATTGTCGGCGCATTGGCGGCTGACGAAACGGCCGTCCAGGTCGACGAACACGGCTTCGCCGGGCTCGACGTCGCGCACGAAGGCGAAGCCGCTACCTTCCAGCGCCACGGATTCCGAGGCCACCATCCATTCGACGCCCTCTTCGGTTTCCTGGCGGCCGATGCACAGCGGACGGATGCCGTTGGGATCGCGGAAGGCCAGCAGGCCGTAGCCGGAGATTTGCGCCACCACGGCGTAGGCGCCGCGCACGCGCTTGTGCAGGGCCGACACGGCGCGGAAGATGGCGTCGTCATCCAGCGACACGCCGTTGGCCGACGATTGCAGCTCGTGCGCCAGAACGTTCAGCAGGACTTCGGAATCGGAGTTGGTGTTGATATGGCGGCGGTCGACGCGGTAGAGCGATTCGCGCAGTTCACGCCAGTTGGTCAGGTTGCCGTTGTGGGCGAACATGATGCCGAACGGCGCGTTGACGTAGAACGGCTGGGCCTCTTCCTCGCTGGCGCTGGAGCCCGCGGTGGGATAGCGGACCTGGCCGACGCCAGACGTACCCGGCAGCGAGCGCATGTTGCGCGTACGGAAGACGTCGCGCACCAGGCCGTGCGCCTTGTACATATTGAATTGGTTGCCTTGCGATGTCGCGATGCCCGCGGCGTCCTGCCCGCGATGCTGCAACAGCAGCAAGCTGTCATAGAGCAGCTGGTTGACCGGCCCGCGCCCGATGACCCCTACGATTCCACACATGGTGAGATTTCCTGGTTGATTTAAAGCTAATCAATACGGCAGCCACGTCGCCAGGGACGGCGGCAGCCACGTCTTGATATGTTTGATGGCCTCGATGGCCGAATGCGAAAACATGGCGTCCTTCCACCACGGCTCTTGCGGCAACGGCGTGTAGCCTGCGGCGGCGACCAGCGCCAGCACGATCAGCAGGCCACGGGCCAGCCCGAACATCCCGCCCAGTCCGTGGTCGGCGGGACTCAGTCCGGTGCTGCGGATCAAGGCAGCAAGCGTCATGTTGACCAACCCCACGCCGAGCAGCACGATGATGAACACCGCGGCGTACGAAACTCCCATGCGCAGCAGCGTCGTTTCAATATAGGGCTCCAGCCAGGCATAGACCGTGGGGCCCCACCATATCGCGGCCACGAAGGCCAGCAGATAGGCGACCAGCGACAGCACCTCTTTGAGCAGGCCGCGCACCAGGCCCAGCACACCCGAAACCGCCAGGATGGCCAGCACGACGAAGTCGAAACCGGTCACTATTGGGCGGCGATGAAACCATTGTCATAGCCCAGGGTGCGCAACCGCGCCTGGGCCGCCTGCGCCGCCTCGCGCGAGGGGAACGGCCCCACCCGCAGACGATACTGCTTCTGGCCATTGACGGTGGCCTGTTCGACGAATGCGTTGGTCACCCCGGCCTGGTGCAGCTTGCTGCGCCGCGACTGGGCGTCCTCGGACGCGGTGTAGGAGGCGATCTGCAATACGAAATTGCCCTTCGCGGCCGGCTTGGGCGCGGGCGCCGACGCGGCTGGCGCCTGACGTCCTTCCAGCAGGGCCAGGGCCCGCGCGCCGTCGTCCGAGCGGGTATCGGGCTTGGGCGCCGGCTTGGGTTCGGGCTTGGGCGCCGGCTTGGGC
>NZ_JBARYB010000212.1:0-10760 GCF_049647645.1 Achromobacter sp. | reverse complement strand
CTGCAAGAGCGCCCGGGCGCAGGCCAGCCCGATGCCGCGGGCGCCGCCCGTCACCAGGGCGTGGCGTCCTGCCAGCGGGAGCGGAGTTGCGTTCATTTGATGTCCAGTAGCGCCATGGCGGCGGCGCGTTCGAAGTTGGTTTCCAGTTGGCGCTTGCCGGCGAAGTACTGGTTCGGCCACGAAACATCACGGTAGCCCACCCGCGCCGCTTCGCGTAGCGTCCAGGAGGCGTCAGCCAAATGGGGACGTGCAAGGGCGCAGAGGTCGGCGCGGCCCGAGGCGATGATGCCGTTGGCGTGGTCGGCCTCGAAGATGGCGCCCACCGCGATGGTCGGGATGCCGGCCTCGTTGCGCACGCGGTCGGCGAACGGGGTCTGGAACATGCGGCCGTAGACCGGCTTTTCTTCCTTGCTGACCTGGCCGGACGAGCAATCGATCATGTCGGCGCCGGCGTCCTTGAAGTGGCGCGCGATCGCCACCGCGTCATCGGCCGTGATGCCGCCTTCGACCCAGTCGCTGGCCGAAATCCGCACCGACATGGGCTTGGTCTCGGGCCAGACGGCGCGCACCGCATGGAACACTTCCAGCGGGAAGCGCAGGCGGTTCTCCAGGCTGCCGCCGTATTCGTCGGTACGCTGGTTGGTCAGCGGCGAAATGAAGCTGGACAGCAGGTAGCCGTGGGCGCAGTGCAGCTCCAGCCAGTCAAAGCCGGCCTGCTCGGCGCGGCGGGCCGCGGCGACGAAGTTGTCGCGCACGTCGTCCATGTCGGCGCGCGTCATGGCTTGCGGCGTTTGCGACACGCCTTCGATGTACGGCAGGGCCGACGCCGACATCAGCGGCCAATTGCCCTCGGCCAACGGATGGTCGATCTTCTGCCAGCCCAGCTGGGTGGAGCCCTTGCGGCCGGCGTGGCCCAGTTGCAGGCCGATGCGGGCATCGCTGTTGCCATGCACGAAGCCGACGATGCGGGCAAACGCCTCGCGCTGTTCGTCATTCCACAGCCCCGGGCAACCCGGAGTGATGCGGCCGTCCGGCGACACGCAGGTCATCTCGACCATGACCAGGCCGGCGCCGCCCATGGCGCGCGCGCCCAGATGCACCAGATGGAAGTCGCCCGGCACGCCGTCGGTGCAGGAATACATAGCCATCGGCGACACCATGATGCGGTTCTTCAGCCGCACACCGCGAGCCTGGTAAGGCGTCAGCATGGGAATCGCGGGCCGCTGGCCCGGCGCCGCAGCGGCGCCGGCGCGTTCCGCGATCCAGCGCTCAAAGCCTTCCAGCCAGGCCGGATCGCGCAGCCGCAGATTCTCGTGCGAAATCCGCTGCGAGCGGGTCAGCAGGGAATAGGCGAACTGCTCGGGCTCCAGCTCGGCATAACGCTCCACGTTCTCGAACCATTCGGTGGAGTTGCGGGCGGCGTTCTGGATCTTCAGCACTTCGACGCTGCGCACGTCCTCGTAGTGCTTCAGGCCCGCTTCCACGCTGCCCTCGGCGCCGCTCAGGCAGCGCGCCAGCTCGATCGAATCCTCCAGCGCCAGCTTGGTGCCCGAGCCGATCGAGAAGTGGGCGGTGTGGGCGGCGTCGCCCATCAGCACCACGGGCACGCGACGCTCGCCGCGGGCAGTGTCCAGCGTGTTCCAGTGCACCCAGGTATTGCAGATAACGCGCGGGAAACGGATCCAGATGGCCGAGCCGCGCAGGTGCGTGGCATTGCTGATCAGCGCATTGCCGTCCAGCCAGGGCGCGAACAGCTTTTCGCAGTAGGCAATACCCTCTTCCTGGCTCATCTGTTCGATGCCGGCGGCCTGCCAGGTTTCCTCGGGCGTTTCCACGATGAAGGTGGACATGCCGTCTTCGTAGCGGTAGGCGTGCGCCTGGAACCAGCCGTGTTCGGTCTGCACGAAGGCGAAGGTGAAGGCGTCGAACACCTTCTTGGTGCCCAGCCACACGAAACGGCAGCGGCGCTGGTCAATGTCCGGATGGAAGGTGTCCGCGTAGCGGGTGCGGACCTGGCTGTTGATGCCGTCCGAGGCAATCACCAGGTCGGCGTCGTATTCGCGGGCGATGGCCTGATCGTCCTGCACGAAGTTCTCGAACACCAGCTTCACGCCCACATCTTCGCAACGCGCCTGCAGGATGTTCAGCAGCTTCTTGCGGCCAATGCCGATGAAGCCATGGCCGCCGCTGCGGATGCTGCGGCCCTTGAAGTTGATGTCGATGTCGTCCCAGTGGTTGAAGGCGTCGCCGATAGTCTGGGCGGAAACCGGATCGGCCTCGCGCAGGTTCTGCATGGTGGCGTCCGAAAACACCACGCCCCAGCCGAAGGTGTCGTAAGGGCGGTTGCGCTCGATCACGGTGACTTCGTTGGCGGGGTCCTGCAGCTTCATGAGCAGACCGAAATACAGGCCGGCGGGGCCGCCGCCGATGCAGACTATTTTCATTGCCGTAACGCTCCGTGGTAAGCGACTACCGCTCTGAATTCCTGGAGCTGGGGCCGCAGATATTTAAACCTGGATAGTTTAGGCTTGAAATATATACCTGAAGATGCCGAGGTGCAAATGGGGAAAGTATCTAGATAGTCTGTGAATTTAAAATGGGGACGAGCTAAAGACTTTGGGGACGGAATCCCGGCCTCGCAGCCGTTGTCCCAGAGCCAGGCCAGCGCATGGAACAGATCCCCAGAAAGCCAGCCGTAACCCGCTCACCGCATGCGCAAGCGCAAGCGAACACAATCGCAATCCAAGAAATCACGTATGTCATTTCCGGCCGCCCGCGCGGCCGAAAATGACGGGCAACCCAAGACTCCCCCCTGAACACAGATCCAGCAGCGCATCAAACCAAGAAGCACGTAGCCCGTCGGCGCGGGCGCCTGGGTGGCGAGCAACCTCGATGCGCCCGAGGGAATCGAAAGGAACCGCCGCAGGCGGTGACGACGATGACGACGGGGCAGTCCGGAGCGAACGCTCCGGACCGCAATCGTGGGCGCTCGCCACCCAGGCGCCCGCGCCGACGGGCGGCCTACGAAGCACCACGGCCCCAGCACCGGCCACGAGCACCAGCACCAGCACCAGCACTCATCAGACACAAAAAAAGCGGCGCATAAAAGCGCCGCCCTTCTCACCCCTCAGCAAGCAAAATCAGCGCTTGCCCTTCTGCTTAAGCTGCGACAAATCCCGCACCGCCCCGCGATCCGCCGACGTCGCCAAGGCCGCATAAGCCTGCAGCGCCTGCGACACGACACGTTCGCGACCGACCGGCTCCCAGCCATCAGCACGAGCATCCATCGCCGCGCGCCGGCGCGCCAGTTCCTCGTCGGAAACGGCCAGATGCATCTTGCGATTCGGGATATCGATCTCGATCACATCGCCCTCTTCCACCAGGCCGATCGTGCCGCCTTCCGCCGCTTCCGGCGAAGCGTGGCCGATCACCAGGCCCGACGAACCGCCCGAAAAGCGGCCATCGGTAAACAGCGCGCAAGTCTTGCCCAGACCCTTGGACTTCAGGTACGACGTCGGATACAGCATTTCCTGCATGCCCGGACCGCCCTTCGGGCCTTCGTAGCGGATCACCACCACGTCGCCCGCGACGATCTTGTCGCCCAGAATGCCTTCCACGGCGTCGTCCTGGCTTTCAAAAACGCGCGCGCGGCCAGTGAAGACCCATTGCGACTCGTCCACGCCGGCCGTCTTCACGATGCAGCCCTTTTCAGCCAGGTTGCCGTACAGCACGGCCAGGCCGCCGTCCTTGGAATAAGCGTCTTCCTTGCTGCGGATGCAGCCCGTCTTGCGGTCGGTGTCCAAGGTCAGGAAGGTTGCGTCCTGGCTGAAGGCCACCGTGGTCGGGATGCCGCCCGGCGCCGCGCGGTAGAACTTCTGCGCTTCCTCGCCAGCGCCGCCGGCCACGTCCCATTGCTTGATCGCATTGCCCAGCGTGCCGCTGTGCACGTTGCCGCAGGACAGGTCCAACAGGTCCGCGCGCGCCAATTCACCCAGGATGCCCAGGATGCCGCCAGCGCGGTGCACGTCTTCGATGTGGTACTTGTCGGTGGCCGGCGCCGCCTTGCACAGACACGGCACCTTGCGCGAAATGCGGTCGATGTCGGCCATGGTGAAATCCACCCCGGCTTCCTGCGCCGCAGCCAGCAGATGCAGCACGGTATTGGTCGAACCGCCCATGGCCACGTCCAACGCCATCGCGTTCTGGAACGCGCTCTTGGTGGCGATGTTGCGCGGCAGGACCGACTCGTCTTCTTCCTGGTAATAGCGGCGGCACAGATCCACCACCAGGCGGCCGGCCTGCTCGAACAGCCCCTTGCGCCAGGCGTGCGTGGCGACGATGGTGCCGTTGCCCGGCAAGGCCAGGCCGATGGCTTCGGTCAGACAGTTCATCGAATTGGCGGTGAACATGCCGGAACAGGAGCCGCAGGTCGGGCAGGCGCTGCGTTCGACTTCGGCCACTTCGGCATCCGACACCTTGGGATCGGCGGCCTTGATCATGGCGTCGATCAGGTCGATCTTGGCGATGACCTTGCCGTCGGTGGGCGACTTGACCTTGCCCGCTTCCATCGGGCCGCCCGACACGAACACGACCGGGATGTTCAGGCGCATGGCGGCCATCAGCATCCCCGGAGTGATCTTGTCGCAGTTCGAAATGCAGACCATGGCGTCGGCGCAATGCGCGTTGACCATGTATTCAACCGAGTCGGCGATCAGTTCGCGCGAGGGCAGCGAATACAGCATGCCGCCGTGGCCCATGGCGATGCCGTCGTCCACGGCGATGGTGTTGAATTCCTTGGCGACGCCGCCAGCGGCTTCGATTTCCTTGGCGACCAGCGCGCCCAGGTCGCGCAGGTGCACGTGGCCCGGCACGAACTGCGTGAACGAGTTCACTACCGCGATGATCGGCTTGCCGAAGTCGTCGTCCTTCATGCCTGTGGCGCGCCACAAGGCGCGGGCGCCGGCCATGTTGCGGCCGTGGGTCGAGGTGCGGGAGCGGTAGTGCGGCATGGTTTGTCTCTGGCTGTAGCTGTTAGCGTAGGCGGCAAAACGTTAAATAATACGCTGGTTCCGGCCCCATCCGTCCGCCGGCCGCCCGCGGGACGCCACGGCGGCCATCAGGCGGACGCCACGCCGCGCGCCGCAAATGCGCTGGGCGGCTCGCCCACCGCCTTGCGGAACATGGCCGCGAAGGCGCTGGGGCTTTCGTAACCCAGGTCCAGCGCCACCTCCAGCACGCGCTCACCGCGCGCCAGCCGCTCCATCGCCGCCAGCAGCCGCGCCTGCTGGCGCCAGCGGCCGAAGGTCATGCCGGTGTGGCGCAGGAACAGGCGATGCACCGTCTTCGGGTCCACCCCCAGCGCGCGCGCCCAGTCAGCGGCGCCGTCCTGGCGCTCCGGATGCCGCACGATGGCGCGACAGATACGCGCCAGGCGCGGCTCGGACGGCTGCGGCAGGTGCAACGGCAGCACCGGCTCCTGCCGCAGTTCGTCCAGCAGCAACATCATCAGCCGGCCGTCGCGCGTGTTGGGCGCCCAGTCCAGCGGCACCTCGGCCGCCGCGACCATCAGTTCGCGCAACAAGGGGGAAATCGACAGCACGCAGCATTCCGCCGGCAGATGGGCAGCCGCGCCCGGCTCCACGAAGACCGTGCGCATGCGCGGCTCGCCGCTCATGCGCAGGCCATGCGAGACCCAGGCCGGCACCCAGACGCCACGCGTGGGCGGCACCACCCAGATGCCAGCGTCGGTGTCCACCACCATCACGCCTGAGATCGCATACAGCAGCTGGGCGCGGCGGTGCCGGTGCCGGCGGACGCGGTGGCCGTCTTCGTAATCCACGGCCAACCCGGCCACGGGGCGGCGCGAGGACTCATAGGGGAACAGGTCCAGGTCTGCGGGCTTGTAAGGCGCGCGGCCGCGGGACGGGGAGGCGGGTTTGTCCATTTTGCGATGATTGTTATTCAAATAGCGTGGAATGGTCCACACCAGTGTACCCATACGCCGCGCCGGCCCGTCCACGCCTGCCGCCCGCCCGTGGCGGACGAGTCCAGGCCTGAGCGTTCACCCGCGCAACGCCAGCAGCGACTCCTGCAGGTGCCGCAGGCCCCGGCTGAGGGGCTTGTCCCGCCGCAACACGATGGCCAGGCTGCGCGACAGGCGCGGCGCAAGCGACCGGACTTCCAGCGCCTGGCGCCGGCCCGCGCCCGACACCGCCAACCTGGGCAGAATGGCGCAGCCCAGGCCGGCGGCGACGATCTCCTTCATGGCCTCGGTGCTGCCCAGCTCCATCACGGGCTTGGCGGCCAGCCCGGCGTCCTCGAACCAGTCGTCCACCAGGCGGCGGGTGCGCGCGCCAGGTTCGAACAGCACCAGCGGCAACTGCGCCAGCGCCTGCGGCGTGGCGGCGGCGGGAATGGCGGCCGGATCGCGGGCGGGAAAGATCGCCACGAACTCGTCCTCCAGCACCGGCGTGACCTGGAACATGCGGCCCGGCGCGGGCAAGGTGACCAGGCCGATGTCCAAGGTGTTGTTCTCCAGCCCGCGCAGCATGTCGGCCGTGTTGCCGGTGCTGGCCACGATGTCCAAGGCCGGAAAGCGCCGCCGCAGGTCGGCCAGGATCGGCGGCAGCAGATAGGTGCAGGCGGTAGCGCCCGTACCCAGCCGGACGCGGCCCGACACTTGGGATGCGTGCGCGGTCATGGCGAGTTCGGCCTGCGCCAGCGCGGCGTCGATGACGCGCACGTGCTCCAGCAACTCCAACCCCGCCGCGGTGGGGCCGGCGCGGCGGCCGACGCGTTCCACCAGTTTCAGGCCGAAGCGCCGTTCCAGTTGGCGGATCTGCAGGCTGACGGCGGGCTGCGTCACGCCGCCTCGTTCCGCCGCAGCGGAAAAACTGCCCAGTTCGATCACCTGCGCGAAAGTGCGCAAGTGGTCCAGGTTGAGGCCGCGCATCGCTGTTATCCAAAGTTTTACTTATGCAAATCATAATAAACCAAAGCTTTATTAATAAATAAGCTTGCGCGACACTGGCGGCTTGTTTCTCCACTTCCATTGCCACGGCCTGCTCATGTCGTCCCCCGTCCCCACCGTCCTCATCCGCGACAGCGCGGAAGCCGATCTCCCCGCCATCAAGGCCATCTACGCCCACCACGTGCAGCATGGCACCGCCTCGTTCGAGCTGGACCCGCCGTCGATCCCGGAAATGCGCCAGCGCCGCGCCGCCGTGCTGGAAAAGGAAATGCCGTATCTGGTCGCCGAGATCAGCGGCGAGGTGGTGGGCTACGCCTACGTCACCCCTTACCGCCCGCGCCCGGCCTACCGGCACACGGTGGAGGATTCGGTGTACGTGAAGGCGGGCCGTTCCGGCCTGGGCATCGGCGGCAAGCTGTTGGCCGCGCTGATCGAGCGCTGCACCGCCGCCGGCTGGCGCCAGATGCTGGCCGTGGTGGGCGACAGCCGCAACGCCGCGTCCCTGGCGCTGCACGCCAGCCAGGGCTTCCATCCCGCCGGCACGCTGCGGTCGGTGGGACGCAAGCACGGCGAATGGCGCGACACGGTGCTGATGCAGCGCACGCTGGGCGAGGGCGACGCCACGCCGCCGCAACGGCCGTGATCGCGCCGCGCGCCATCGTCTGCCTGGGGCTGACGCAACTGGTCGGCTGGGGCGTGATGTATTACCTGATCGGCGCCCTGGGGCCGGCCATGGCCGCCGATCTGGGCTGGAACGCCGCCACGGTCTACGGCGGTTTTTCAGCGGCCATCGTGGTGATGGCCATGGTGTCGCCGTTGGCCGGCGTGGCCGTGGACCGCTGGGGCGGACACCGCGTCATGCCCGTGGGCGCGGTGCTGGGCGCGCTGGGCTGCGCGGGCCTGTCGATGGCGCACTCCATTCCCTGGTACTTCCTGGCCTGGGCCGTGCTGGGCGTGGGCATGCGGCTGTGCCTGTACGACGCGGCTTTCGCGTCGCTGGCGCGCGCAGCCGGCCCCTCGGCGCGCCGGCCCATGTCGCAGATCACGCTGTTCGGCGGACTGGCGTCCACGGTGATGTGGCCGGTGGGACACGCGTTGTCGGAATGGCTGGGCTGGCGCGGCGCGGTGCTGGCCTACGCCGGCCTGGCGTTGGCCACGGTGCCGCTGTACCTGGCGCTGCCGCGCGAACGCTACACCGCCGCAGCAAGTGGCAAGGACAAAGCCTCTGCCGGCCTGACCCGCAACGCCGCCGAGCGCCGCCTGGCGGGCGCGCTGTACGCGTTGATCGCGATGCTGACCAACTTCCTGGCGGCGGGCAATGCGGCCCATCTGATCTCGCTGTTATCGGGGCTGGGCCTGGCCGCGGCGGCCGCGGTCAGCGTCGCAGCCCTGTGGGGCGTCGGCCAGTTCGCGGCGCGCCTGGCCGATGTGGCGCTGGGCTCGCGCCTGCATCCGCTGACGCTGACGCTGGCGGTGTGCGCGGTTCTGCCGCTCTGCTTTCTGCTGGCGCTGCTGTCCGGCGGCAACCTCTACGCCACCGCTGCCTATGCGCTGCTTTACGGCGCCTGCAACGGCCTCTTGACCATCACCCGAGGCACCTTGCCGCTGGCGCTGTTCGACTTCCGCAGCTATGGCACGCTGGTCGGCTCGCTGCTGATCCCCAGCTTCCTGCTCACCGCTGCCTCGCCGGTGGCCTATGCCTACATCGTGGCCAGCCACGGCGCGCGCGGCGCGATGGCGCTGTCGTTGGTTCTGGCCGCAGCGATCTGCGCGGCGGCGTTCGCGTTGCGGTGGAAGTTCATACAAAGGACGCGCGCGGCATTCGCCTGATGCGCAATCCGCTCCCGGTATCCGCCGCGCCAGGCCGCGCGGATGCTGGAGCCACCGCGTCCTAACCTTCGGCGGCGGACGCCACCACCCATTTTTCCCAGCCGATCTTCCTGAGCTTGCAGGCGGGACATTCACCGCAGCCATAGCCCCAGCCATGGCGCGCGCCGCGTTCGCCCAGGTAGCAGGTATGGCTTTCCTCGACGATGGTTTCCACCAGCGCGTCGCCACCGAGCTGATACGCCAGCGCCCAGGTTTCGGACTTGTCGATCCACATCAGCGGCGTCTCGATCGTGACCCGCGAGCCCAGGCCCAAGCCCAGCGCCACCTGCTGCGCCTTGATGGTGTCGTCGCGGCAGTCGGGATAGCCGGAGAAATCGGTTTCGCACATGCCGCCCACCAACACGTCCAGCTGGCGGCGATAACCCAGCGCGGCGGCCAAGGTCAGGAATAGCAGGTTGCGGCCAGGCACGAAGGTGTTGGGCAGGCCGTTGGCCTGCATCTCGATCGCGCGGTCGCTGGTCATGGCGGTGTCGCCCACCTGGCCCAGCACCTTCAGGTCCAGCAGATGGTCCTCGCCCAGGCGCGGCGCCCAGTCGGGGAAGTTGTTGCGGATGTCGCGCAGCACGTTCAGGCGCGCGCTCAATTCGATGTGGTGGCGCTGGCCATAATCGAACGCCACGGTTTCCACATGGGCATAGCGCTCCAGCGCCCAAGCCAGGCAGGTGGTGGAATCCTGCCCGCCCGAAAACAGCACGAGCGCGCGACGTTGATGATTTTGCATAAAAGGGGGCTTCTGGAAAGACGAAGGGACGGCAGGCCTGTACGGACAGGGAGCAGCCAGCCTTTAGTGTAAACATGCTGCTGGCGGACTTTAAAGCGCCCCCGGCGGCGGCCGTAAAAAGTCTGCGTAAAATCTTCCTGATTCTTTTTCCCGGTTTACCTGCAACGCCTCTTCTTTCCTACCCTCTCCCCTTTCTCAGCAGCCTCGACGGATCCCCGCCAGATGAATGCCATGCGCCCGCAGTCCGATTCAGCAGAACCCTTGCGTCACGATATCCGGCTGTTAGGCCGATTACTGGGCACCGTCATCGAGGAATGTGAGGGCAAACGCGTCTTCGACACCATCGAAACCCTGCGCCGCACGGCCGTGAAATTCCGCCGCGAAGGCAACGACGCCGACGGCAAACTGCTGGAGCAACGCGTCAAGCGCCTGCAAGGCAGCGACCCCAACTCGGTGGCGCGCGCCTTCAGCTACTTCCTGCACCTTTCCAATATCGCCGAAGACCGCGACCAGAACCGCCGTCAGCGCGCCCGCGCCATCGCCAGCGACGCGCCGGAACGCGGCAGCCTGCGCGAAGCCGTGCAGACCCTGGGCCGCCAGGGCGTGGGCGTGGCGCGCATCCGCCGCCTGCTGGCCGAGGCCTGCGTGATGCCGGTGCTGACCGCGCACCCCACCGAAGTGCAGCGCAAGAGCACGCTGGACGTGCACCGCGAGATCGCCGCGGCGCTGATCCAGCGCGAGGGCACGCTCACCCCGGACGAGCTGGCCGACCTGGACGCATCGCTGCTGGGCCGCGTGGCCACGCTGTGGCAAACCCGCATGCTGCGCTACACGCGCTTGACGGTGGCCGACGAAATCGAGAACGCGCTGTCGTACTACCGCAGCACCTTCCTGCAAGTCATCCCGCGGGTGTACGGCGACCTGTCCAAGCTGCTGAGCCGCGAATCCGCCAAGCCGTTCGCCGCGCCGCCGGCGCCGCTGGAGCCGTTCCTGCGCATGGGCAGCTGGATCGGCGGCGACCGCGACGGCAACCCCAACGTGGACGCCAGCACGCTCGAACGCGCGCTGCTGCGCCAGGCCACCGTGCTGTTCGAACACTATCTGCAAGAGGTTCACGCGCTGGGTGCGGAACTGTCCGTCACCACCCTGCTGATCGGCGTCGACGCCGAACTGCTGGCG
>NZ_JBARYB010000211.1:0-56302 GCF_049647645.1 Achromobacter sp. | reverse complement strand
AGTGGCCAAGGCGGCGATGGAAGGCGGCGTGGCCACGCGTCCGCTGGCGGACCTGGAAGCCTACGAAGAGCAGCTGCAGCAGTTCGTGTACCACTCCGGCGCCTTCATGAAGCCGCTGTTCTCGGCGTCCAAGCGCATCGTGCGCGAGGGCGGCCCGGCGCGCATCGTGTTTGCCGAAGGCGAGGACGAACGCGTGCTGCGCGCGGTGCAGGTGATCGTGGACGAAGGCCTGGCCCGTCCCATCCTGGTGGGCCGCCCGTCGGTGCTGCTGACCCGCATCGAAAAGCTGGGCCTGCGCCTGCGCCTGGGCGAGGACGTCGAAGTCACCAACCCGGAATACGACGAGCGCTTCCACCAGTACTGGACCACGTACTGGGAACTGATGTGCCGCCGCGGCATCACCAAGGAAATGGCGCGCGTGGAAATGCGCCGCCGCATGACCCTGATCGGCGCGATGATGGTGCGCCTGGGCGATGCCGACGGCATGGTCTGCGGTTCGGTGGGCGCCTACCACGACCACTTGCGCTTCGTGGACGAGGTCATTGGCCGTCGTCCTGGCCACAATGTGTACGCCGCCATGAACATCCTGCTGCTCAACGAGCGCACGGTGGTGCTGGTGGATACGCACGTCAACGACGAACCCTCGGCCGAGCAGATCGCGGAATTCACCATCGCCGCCGCCAACGAGATGCGCCGCATGTATCTGGCGCCCAAGATCGCGCTGCTGTCGCGTTCGAACTTCGGTTCGGGCAGCTCGGCCTCGGGCGCGAAGATGCGCCGCGCGCTGGAGCTGGTGCGCCAGGCCGCGCCGGACCTGGAGATCGACGGCGAGATGCACGGCGACTGCGCGCTGGACGAAGCGCTGCGCATGCGCATCCTGCCGTCGTCCACGCTCAAGGGCCAGGCCAACCTGCTGGTATGCCCGAACGTGGATTCGGGCAACATCGCCTACAACCTGCTGAAGACGGCCGCCGGCAGCAACGTGGCGGTGGGTCCGTTCCTGCTGGGCGCGAATGCGCCGGTGCACATCCTGACCTCCAGCTCCACCGTGCGCCGCATCGTCAACATGACCGCGATGACGGTGGTCGATGTCAATACGCCGCGTTGAAGTAACGCCATCCGGTCCGGCGTGCCCGCGCACGCCGACCGGCCTGGTCCTGACCGGAGGCGGCGCCCGCGCCGCCTATCAGGTAGGCGTGCTCAGCGCCATCATGGAGCTGCTGGATCCGGACTGGCACTCGCGCTTTCAAAATCCTTTCCACATCATCTGCGGCACCTCCGCCGGCGCCATCAATGCCGCCGCGCTGGCCTGCCGCGCCGACCGGCCCCATCTGGGCGTGCGCCGCATCCGCCGGCTGTGGTCCTCCCTGAATACCGACATGATCTACCGGGCCGACGCGCCCGGCCTGATACGCACCGGGGTGCGCTGGCTGGGCCTGTTGTCGTTGGGGTGGATGTACTCGGGCCTGACGCGCAAGCGACCCCACTCGCTGTTGGACAACAGTCCCATGCAGGGCTTGCTGGAACGGGTGCTGGACTTTCAGCACCTGCGCACCAATCTTGAAAGCGGCGCGCTGTCGGCGCTGGCGATCACGGCCTCGGGCTACACCAGCGGCGAGCATCTGACCTTCTATCAGGCGCACACGCCCATCGAGCCCTGGCATCGCTATCTGCGGCTGGCGCTACCCACGCCCATCGGCATCGATCACCTGATGGCTTCGTCCGCCATCCCCTTCGTCTTTCCGGCCCGCCAGGTGCAGGTGCACGGCAAGGGGGAGTGGTGCGGCGACGGCTCGATGCGCCAGCTAGCGCCCATCAGCCCGGCCATTCATCTGGGCGCGCATCGGGTGCTGGTGATCGGCACGGGTTTCCGCGACGAAACCCACCCTGAAAACCGCGAGGACTCGCCGCCTTACCCCTCGCTGGCCCAGGTCGGCGGGCATGCGCTGGCCAGCATCTTCCTGGATGGCCTGTCGGCCGACGTCGAGCGCCTGGAGCGCATCAACTTCCTGATGGACCAGTCCAGCGCGGACGGCGCGCAGGGCCATGCGCGCCGCATCGAGGTTCTGACGATCACCCCCAGCCAGTCGCTGGATGTCATGGCGCTGGAACATTTGCAGGATATGCCGGCCCAGGCCCGTGCCCTTTTCCGCGTACTCGGTGTATCGTCCGACCCAGACCGTCCTGGCGGCGGGTCACTGATGTCCTACCTCTTATTTGAATCCAGCTACACCAAGCGATTGATTGAACTGGGTTATGCCGATACGATGCAGCGTAACGACGAAGTGATCGCCTTTTTCAAGGGGGCTCAGGCATGACGCGCAATGGCCAATCTACTCTGCAGCGGCAGCTGCTGCGCGGCGGTGCGCTGGCCCATGACGGGCTGGACAAGAAGGCCGTGGTGGATGCCGCCCATGAGCTTGGCCTGGCCCTGTTCGTCGCCAATTGCGATCCTGCCCGCAGCCGTTCCGCAGTGCTGCGCGCCATCGTCAAGGCGGTCGATTTCCCCGAATACTTCGGCGGCAACCTGGACGCCCTCTACGACTGCCTGTGCGACACCGTGCTGGACCACAAGACCGGGGTGGTGCTGTGGCTGTACAAGCTGCATTCGGGCGATCCGGCGCTGGAAGAAGACGCCGGCCGCATCGAAACCGTTTGCTCCGACGCCGCGGATTTCGCCCGCGAAAACGGTCGCATTTTTTCGTATGTCATCGAACATGCCGGACGCCATCCGGACCCCGAGCCCGGGGTGGCGGCAGCGCCCTACGGCGAAGACCACTGATCCAGCAGTCCTACCAGGCCAGCAGCGCGCTGGCCGCCGACAGCAGCGCCAGCCCCGCGGTCTCGGTGCGCAGCACCCGGGGGCCGAAGCGCACGGCCTGCACGCCGGCCTCGCGGGCCAGCGCCAATTCCTTGTCCGACCATCCGCCTTCCGGGCCCACCAGCAGGGTCAACTCCCGCAGGCCGGGCGCGGCCCGCAGCGTGCCGGCAAGATCGTCCTGCGCTTCCGGGTGGCACAGCAGGCGCAGGCCGTCAGCCGGCTGTTGCAGCCACTCGGCCAGCGTGAGCGGGGCGTCGACGGCCATCAGCCGGTTGCGGCCGCATTGTTCGCTGGCGGATTGCGCGATGCGCTGCCAATGCGCCACGCGCTTGTCGAGCCGGGGGCCTGACAGCTGCAGCACGCTGCGCTGGGCGGCGATGGGGCTGACGCGCGCGGCGCCCAGTTCCACGGCCTTTTCCACCACCCAGTCCATCTTGTCCCCGGATGGCAGCCCCTGCACCAGCGTGACACGCCCGGCCAGCTCGGCCTCGCGGGAAGAGAAGTCGCCCAACTGGGCAAAGCCGGCCTTGCCGTCCACCTCGAGCGTGGCGGGATACTCGCCGCCCTGGCCATTGAACAGCGCCACGGCTTCGCCCGCGCGCAGCCGCAGCACCCGCAGCGCATGGTGCGCCAGGGCCTCCGGCAACGCCACGCGGGCGCCGGCGGTCAGGGGAATGTCGCAGAAGAAGCGGGGGGCTGACATGAATGTGTGCTTACGGTTTGAGGGGAAGAAGGACTATTTTGCCCCCCGTGGGGGCACTTGCGCGAAGGGCAGCTAGCCTAGCATGGGGCCGCCTTCTGGCCGATGGCGTGGGGGAAACCCCCGGATGCTAAAATCCCTTGCTTCGCAACCTACTCAACTGGCCCCTATTTCGATCGTAGGCACGCCAGCTTCAAAGAGCCTTCCGAATGAGCAATCCGACCGCCCCTAAACTTGCCTTGGCGGATGCCATCCGCGCCCTCGCGATGGACGCCGTGCAACAAGCGAACTCCGGGCATCCGGGTGCTCCCATGGGCATGGCGGAAATCGCCCAAGCCTTGTGGGCCGGCAACCTGCGTCACAATCCCAAGGATCCCGCCTGGGCCAACCGCGACCGCTTCGTGCTGTCCAACGGCCACGGCTCGATGCTGATCTATGCCTTGCTGCACCTGACCGGCTACGACCTGCCGATCGAAGAACTGAAGAATTTCCGTCAGCTGCATTCCAAGACGCCGGGCCACCCCGAAGTGGGCATCACCCCGGGCGTGGAAACGACCACCGGCCCGTTGGGCCAGGGCCTGGGCAATGCCGTGGGCATGGCGCTGGCCGAAGCGCTGCTGGCCGCCGAGTTCAACAAGCCTGGCCATACGCTGGTCGACCATCACACCTACACCTTCACCGGCGACGGCTGCCTGATGGAAGGCATCTCGCATGAAGTGTGCTCGCTGGCCGGCACGCTCAAGCTGGGCAAGCTGGTGGTGCTGTATGACGACAACGGCATTTCCATCGACGGCCACGTCGAACACTGGTTCGCCGACGACACCGCCAAGCGCTTCGAAGGCTACGGCTGGAACGTGATCCGTGGCGTGGACGGCCATGACGTCGCCGCCGTGGACGCCGCCATCAAGGCCGCGCGCAAGCAATCGGAAAAGCCCACGCTGATCGTCTGCCGCACCGTGATCGGCAAGGGTTCGCCCAACATGGCCGGCACGCACAATGTGCACGGCGCGCCGCTGGGCAAGGACGAAATCGCCGCCACCCGCGCCGCCCTGGGCTGGTCGTCGGAACCGTTCCAGATTCCGCAAGAGATCTACGACGGCTGGGATGGCCGCAAGCAGGGCGCCGCCGCCCAGGCCGAATGGCAGTCGGCATTTGACGCCTACGCCGCCGAATTCCCGGCCGAAGCCGCCGAATTCACGCGCCGCATGAAGGGCGAAATGCCCGCCGGCTACGCCGAACAGTTCAAGGCGTTCCTGGACGCCACGCTGGAAAAGGCCGAAACCGTCGCCACCCGCAAGGCGTCGCAGTTCGCGATCACCGCGCTGGCGCCGGTGCTGCCGGAAATGCTGGGCGGCTCGGCCGACCTGACCGGCTCCAACTTCACCGACTGGAAGGGCGTTGCCGCCGTTCGCGCCGGCGACCACGGCATCCAGTTCGGCCGCCACATCAACTACGGCGTGCGCGAATTCGGCATGGCCGCCATCATGAACGGCGTGGCCCTGCATGGCGGCTACCTGCCGTTCGGCGGCACGTTCCTGACGTTCTCCGACTACTCGCGCAACGCCATCCGCATGGCTGCGCTGATGAAGCAGCGCGTGGTCCACGTGTTCACCCACGACTCCATCGGCCTGGGCGAAGACGGCCCGACCCACCAGTCGATCGAGCACGCCTCCAGCCTGCGCCTGATTCCCAACCTGTCGCTGTGGCGTCCTTGCGATACGGCTGAAACCGCTGTCGCTTGGAACGCGGCCGTGACGCGCCCGACCAGCATCGGCATGGACGTGCATGACGGCGGCCCGACGGCCCTGTTGCTGTCGCGCCAGAACCTGCCGTTCGTGCCGCGCGACGCCGCCACCGTCGAGGCCATCGCCCGCGGCGGCTACGTGCTGCGCGATGCCGAAGGCGCCCGCGCCGTCATCATCGCCACCGGCTCGGAAGTCGCCATCGCGTTGGACGCGCAGGCGCAACTGGCCAAGGAAGGCGTCGCCGTGCGCGTGGTCTCCATGCCCAGCACCGACGTGTTCGACCGCCAGGACGCCGCCTGGAAGCAATCCGTGCTGCCCAAAGGCCTGCCCCGAGTGGCTGTCGAAGCCGGCATCACCGCCTTCTGGCACAAGTACGTAGGCCTGGAAGGCGCCGTCGTCGGCATCGACCGCTACGGCGAATCCGCGCCTGCCGGCGCACTGTTCAAGTTCTTCGGGCTGACCGCCGACAAGGTGGCCGAGACCGTCAAGCAAGTTTTGTAAAAAGGAGCTCAGTCATGACTATTCGCGTCGCCATCAACGGTTACGGTCGCATCGGCCGCAACATCCTGCGTGCCCACTACGAAGGTGGCAAGAAGCACGATATCGAAATCGTCGCCATCAATGACCTGGGCGATCCCAAGACCAACGCCCACCTGACGCGCTACGACACCGCCCACGGCAAGTTCCCGGGCACCGTCGAGGTCGACGGCGACTTCATGGTCGTCAACGGCGACAAGATCCGCGTGCTGGCCAACCGCAACCCGGCCGAACTGCCCTGGGGCGAGCTGAAGGTCGACGTGGTGCTGGAGTGCACGGGCTTCTTCACGACCAAGGAAAAGGCCGGCGCGCACATCAAGGGCGGCGCCAAGAAAGTCATCATCTCGGCCCCGGGCGGCAAGGACGTCGACGCCACCATCGTGTACGGCGTGAACCACGGCGTGCTGAAGGCCACCGACACCGTCATCTCCAACGCGTCGTGCACCACCAACTGCCTGGCCCCGCTGGTCAAGCCGCTGAACGACAAGCTGGGCCTGGAAAACGGCCTGATGACCACTGTCCACGCCTACACCAACGACCAGGTCCTGACCGACGTCTACCACGAAGACCTGCGCCGCGCGCGTTCGGCCACCATGAGCATGATCCCCACGAAGACCGGCGCCGCCGCCGCCGTGGGCCTGGTGCTGCCGGAACTGAACGGCAAGCTGGACGGCTACGCCATCCGCGTCCCGACCATCAACGTGTCGCTGGTTGACCTGTCGTTCGTGGCCAGCCGCGATACGACCGCCGAAGAAGTGAACGGCATCCTGAAGGCCGCCTCGGAAGGCGAGCTCAAGGGGATCCTGGACTACAACACCGAGCCCCTGGTTTCGGTGGACTACAACCACAACCCGGCCTCCAGCACCGTTGACGCGTCGCTGACCAAGGTTTCGGGCCGCCTGGTCAAGGTCTCGTCCTGGTACGACAACGAGTGGGGCTTCTCGAACCGCATGCTCGACACCACCGTCGCGCTGATGTCGGCCAAGTAAGCAACACGGCTAGTCCATAGAGGGGACGGATTTGTTTTCCGCGAGTGCGGAAAATGGGTTCGTCCCCTTTGTACGCCCATCGTAGGAATCCAAATATGTCCAAGGTCAACACTCTGTCCGCGCTGGCCAAGTCCGGCGCCCTGTCCGGCAAGCGCGTGTTCATCCGCGCCGATCTGAACGTGCCGTTCGACGACGCCGGCCGCATCAGCGAAGACACCCGCATCCGCGCCTCGGTGCCCGGCATCCGCATGGCGCTGGACGCCGGCGCCGCCGTCATGGTCACGTCGCACCTGGGCCGTCCCAAGGAAGGCGTGCTGACCGAAGCCGATTCGCTGGCCAAGGTCGGCCAGCGCCTGTCCGAGCTGCTGGGCATGCCCGTGCAGCTGGTGCGCGACTGGGTCGATGGCGTCCAGGTCGATCACGGTCAGGTCGTGCTGCTGGAAAACTGCCGCGTCAATGTCGGCGAAAAGAAGGACGACGAAACTCTGTCCAAGAAGATGGCCGCGCTGTGCGACGTCTACGTCAACGACGCGTTCGGCACCGCCCACCGCGCCGAAGCCACCACCCACGGCATCGCGCGCTTCGCGCCCGTGGCCTGCGCCGGCCCGTTGCTGGCCGCCGAACTGGACGCCCTGGGCCGCGCGCTGCACGAGCCCAAGCGTCCGCTGGTCGCCATCGTGGGCGGCTCCAAAGTGTCGACCAAGCTGTCGATCCTGCAGTCGCTGGCCGACAAGGTCGACCAGCTGGTGGTGGGCGGCGGCATCGCCAACACCTTCATGCTGGCCGCGGGCCTGTCCATCGGCAAGTCGCTGGCCGAGCCTGACCAGGTCGACCAGGCGCGCGCCGTGATCGACATCATGAAGCAGCGCGGCGCGGCCGTGCCGATTCCGGTCGACGTGGTGTGCGCCAAGGCGTTCGGCGCCGACGCCGAAGCCACCGTCAAGGCGGCTGAAGACGTGGCCGACGACGACATGATCCTGGATATCGGCCCCAAGACCGCGGCGCAGTTGGCCGAGATCCTGAAGCAGGCCGGCACCATCGTCTGGAACGGTCCCGTGGGCGTGTTCGAGTTCGACCAGTTCGCCAACGGCACCGAAGTGGTGGCGCGCGCGATCGCCGAATCGGCAGGCTTTTCGATCGCCGGCGGCGGCGATACGCTGGCCGCCATTGCCAAGTACGGCATCGGCGAGCAGGTCGGCTACATCTCGACCGGCGGCGGCGCTTTCCTGGAATTCCTGGAAGGCAAGACCTTGCCCGCCGTGGCCGTGCTGGAAGCCCGCTACGCCAAGTAAAGCGGTTTGCCGTGCCAAGCCGAAGCCGCCCCGATGGGGCGGCTTTTTCATGCGGGCCGCTTGATGGCGGCCGCCCCGGTTCGGCTGGCTTGGTGTAGCCTTGGCGCAAACAGCCGCTCCTGGCGCGCTTCCTCCCCGATTTTCCCTCGCAGCACCATGAACCTACGCTTCATCCCCGGCCTCAACAACTTCCGCGGCATTACTCGGGAATCGGCGCGGCGCGACGTCACTGCCGGCCTGAGCGTGGCCGCGGTGGCATTGCCGGTGGGTTTGGCCTACGCGGCCATGATGGGCGTGCCGCCCGTGGCCGGCCTGTGGGCAGCCATCGCCGGGATGCTGGGTTATGCCCTGTTCGGCTCGTCCCGCACCCTGATCGTGGGCCCCGACACCGCCACCTGCACGCTGATTGCAGCCACCCTGACCGGGATGGCGCTGACCTCGCCGGAAGACCGTCTGGTGGCCGCCACTGGCATCGCGCTGACGGTGGGCGTGGGCTGCCTGATCGCGCGCGCGCTGCGGCTGGGCGTGCTGGCCAATCTGCTGTCCCGGCCGGTGCTGATCGGCTACATGGCGGGCGTGGCGATCACGCTGGCCTTGTCGCAACTTAGCGGCCTGACGGGAGTGGGCCTGCGCAACAGCGGCCTGGTGCATCCATTCCTGGAGTTGTCGCGGCGCCTGCCCGAAATCCAGATACCCACGCTGATCCTGGGCCTGACCTCCTGCGCGCTGCTGGTGGCGGTCAAGCGCTGGCGGCCGACCTGGCCCGGTCCCATCCTGCTGGTGGTGCTGGCGTGCCTGTTGTCGTGGCTGTTCAATTTCCCCGGGCTGGGCATCGCCGTGGTGGGCGAGGTCCCTGCCGGTTTGCCAGCGCTCAGCCTGCCGGTGCGGCTGGAGGGCGTGGACAACATTCTGTTGGGCGCGGCGGGGGTGTTGGTGGTGAGCTTCTCCAGCGGCATCGTGACGGCGCGCAGCTTTGCCGCGCGCACGGGCGAACACGTGGATCCCAACCGCGAACTGGTGGGTTTCGGCGCGGCCAACATGGCGGCGGGCCTGTTCCAGGGATTCGTGGTGACCGGCGCGGATTCGCGCACGGCGGTGGGACTGGTGGCCGGCGGTTCCTCGCCGCTGGTCAGCGTCACCGCCGCGGCGGCGCTGGCGGTGGTGGTGGGCCTCTTGAGCGGACCGTTGTACTGGCTGCCGCAGGCCGTGCTGTCGGCCATCCTGCTGCTGGCCGCCGTCAGCCTGTTCGACGGCCACGCCTTCATGCGCCTGGCCCGCATCTCGCGCATCGAGCTGGCGTTCGGCATCCTGGCTGCGGTGGGCGTGGTGGGCTTTGGCGTGCTGCAAGGCGTGGCGGTGTCGGTGGGCGCCACGCTGCTGTATGCGATGTATGTGTCGGGCAACCCGCGTGATGCCTTGCTGGGCCGGCTTCCGGGGGAGACGGTGCTGGGCAAGCTGCATCTGAATCCCGAGGCGCAGCCGGTGCCGGGCACGGTGATCTGGCTGTTCGAGTCTTCGGTGTGGTTCTTCAACGCCGATGCCTTCCGCCGGCGCGCGCGCGAGATCATCGAGCAGGCGGGCGACGTGCGCTGGTTCGTGCTGGATGCCGAGGCCATGACCCAGGCCGACGCCGACGCGGTCGAGGCCCTGTACGAGCTCAAGCACCTGCTGGACGAACGCGGCATCACGCTGCTGGTGGCGGGCGGGCACGGCCAGTTCCGCACCGCGCTGGAACGTTCCGGCCTGGTCAAGAAGATCGGCCGCGACAAGATTTTCGGCAGTCCGGAACAGGCGGTGGAAGCGATCGAACGCTGGCGCCAGGCGCCACCCGCGACGCTGGGCTAGCGTCTGCCCCGGGGTCCGTGCGCTACAAGGATGATTCCTGGCTCCAGGCCACCGCGGCATCGCGGAAGTCCTGGCAGATGGGTGAAAGATAGCCATCCGCGCGCCACAGCACGGCCAGATCATGCTGCCACGTCATGTTGGGGCCGTCCAATGCCGCGAGGCCCTGGCCTTCGGCCTGGCGCAGGCTGCTTGAAGGCATGATGCCCAGCAGGTCGGATCTGCGCAGCAATTCGCCGAAAGTAGAGGGCGAAGCGGTACTTTCCACGGCGACGCGCGGCACAGCCAGGCCCGCGTCGGTGAAGCGTTGTTCCAGCCATTGGCGCAGATAGAGGGAGGCCGCCGGAACGGCCCATCGCTCTTCGGTCAGGTCGCTCAAGCTGCGGAATGCGCCGAGCCGCGGATGCGCGGTCCTGGTCACGATCCGCATGGTCAGCCGCGGCAGCGGCAGCGATGCGATGCCGTCGGGCATGCGAGTGGGTCGTGCCGCGAAAATCAGGTCTCTTTCGCCGTCTAGCAGCATGTCCATGAGCTTCGCGCTCAGGTGGGTCTCGATGGAGAACACCGCCAGGGGACGGCTGACGAAGAATTGCGCAAGCAGGGGCGAAAGCAGGGAAGGGACCAGGTAGGGAATGGCGCCGAGCCGGACGTTGCCGGCGCGCGCCAGTCGTTGCTCGGTCATTTCGGTGCGCAGATCGCGTGCCGCCAGCGAAATC
Organism: Achromobacter sp.; assembly: GCF_049647645.1. Taxonomy (GTDB): domain Bacteria; phylum Pseudomonadota; class Gammaproteobacteria; order Burkholderiales; family Burkholderiaceae_B; genus Achromobacter. Next base: position 45,660 of record NZ_JBARYB010000211.1, on the reverse strand, counting down.
CTGCTCGCATGAGCCTGCATGCTACGGCCTGCATGCGTGGGCAGCAGGCCGCGCGGCGTACGCTCGAACAGCGGCAGGCCGGCCTGTTGCTCCAGGCGAGCGAGCGTCTTGGACAGCGCCGATTGCGTCACGTCCAGAACCTGGGCCGCGCGGTGCAGATTCCCTTGCCGACAGACTTCCAGAAAAGCTTCCAGATCCTCGAATCGCATGCGCGTGCCTGTGTCGGGTGTGATCGGCCGATTGTAAGTGCACCTTGCCGATGATGATTCCTGGCAATTCTCAGCGGGAATCGGTTTTAGCCAACGGGGAATAGTTGGTGGTCCGGCGCGAGCCTAGACTAGCTTGGAACGCATGGGGGCCGGACATCAGATCAAGTCCCACTGCGTTGCGACCGCTTTGACGCGAAAGAGGATCTGCCGATGGAAGATTTCGAAGGCCTGCTGTGTACGCATTGGGGCCATTGGAGCGAACTCGAAATGCGCCGCCTGCCGCGCGTCGCCCTGCAAGCCGGCCAGGTGCGGCTGCGCGTGCGCCATGCGGGCGTCGGCCACGCGCTGAGCCTGTTGGTGGCCGGGAAGTACCAGCGCAAGCCGCCGCTGCCGTTCACCCCGGGTACCGAGGTGGCCGGCGAGATCATCGAGGTCGCTCCCGATGTCGATCATCTGGCGCCTGGCCAGCGTGTCATGGCCGCGTTGGACTGGGGAGGCTACGCCGAAGAGGCTGTCGTCACCGCCGCTACGGTCTATCCCGTGCCCGATGTGGTGGCATTGGCGCACGCGGCGGCTCTTCCCATTACCAGCGGCACGGTGTGGGCCGCGTTGTCCTGGCGTGCCCGGCTGGAGCCGGGCGAGACACTGCTGGTGCACGGCGCGGCGGGCGCGCTGGGTAGTGCCGCGGTGCAGATCGGCCGCTTGATGGGAGCTCGCGTCGTTGCCACCGCCAGCACCGCCGCCAAGCGGGAAGCGGCGTTGCGCCTCGGCGCGGAACAGGCCTTGCCGGCCGATGGCCAGATTTTGCCTGGCGCCTTCAAGGACGCGTATCCGGCAGGAGCCGATGTCGTGTTCGATCCCGTGGGCGGCGATTTGTTCGATGCTTCGCTGCGTTGCGCCGGGCAGGGCGCGCGGCTGTTGACTGTCGGCTATGCCAGCGGCCGTATTCCCCAGGTTCCGGCCAACATCCTGCTGGTCAAGAACCTGTCCGTCATGGGCTTCAACTATGGCCAGTACATAGGCTGGGGCCTGCATGACGAGCGGCAGCGCCACGCTCCCCGCGTGCGAGAGGCGATGGATGCCGTTCTTGCCGCCGTCGTGACGGGCGCCATGCTGCCTCCGGCCATAACGCAGTACCGATTCGAGCACTGGCGGGAAGCCGTCGATGCCACCATGTCGCGCCGCGCCATCGGCAAGGTAATCCTCGACCTTTGATTCTGACCAGGACGCATATGAAAACACCGACCAGTGCCGATTCGACACCCGCATTTCAAGGATTGACCGTGCTCGATCTGAGCCAGGGAATCGCAGGCCCCTATTGTGGCCTCATCCTGGGCCAGCAGGGCGCGCGCGTCATCAAGGTGGAGCCGCCCGACGGGGACTGGGCGCGCCAGATGGGACGTGCGCGCGATGGCTTGAGCGCCATCGCCGTGGCGTACAACGCTGGCAAGCAAAGCGTGATGCTGGACGCGCGCACTGATGAAGGGCGTCGTGCTATTCGGGGGCTGGCGGCGCGGGCCGACGTGGTGATTCAGAGTTTCAGGCCGGGCGTGGCAGAGCGCATGAACATGGGCTACGAATCCCTGGCCGCCGCCAATCCAGCGCTGGTGTATGTGTCGATTTCCGGATATGGCGCAGATGGGCCTCTGGCCCATCTGCCGGCGGTTGACACGACGATGCAGGCATATGGAGGACTGATGCAAGCGAATCGTGATACTGCAGGCCAGCCAAGGCGCATCGGTCTATTGCTGATCGATCTGAGTACCGGGTTATATGCCGCGCAAGCCGCCGCGGCTGCGCTGCATGGGGCCGCTCGGTCTGGAGCCGGCCGGCATGTGCAGGTGTCGATGCTGGAGGCCAGCGCCGCATTGCAGTCCTATCTGCTGCTCGATCAGGCGATGTTCCCGGACGAGGAGCCGGTTGGATTGAATGCGCCCACCGGCCAGTTCCAGACGCAGACCGGGCTTGGCTACATGGCCATGTTGAACGATGCGATGTTCTTGCGGCTGGCCGACGCGCTTGGCTTCGATGATTGGCGGCAGGACACGGTGCTGCACAGCACTGCGGGCCGCCTGGGACGGGCCGCGGAACTATCGGCCAGGGTCGCGGCGGCGCTTGCCTGCGAGTCCTTGGCGCATTGGGAGGCGGTTTTCCGCCGCCACGACATTCTGTTCAGCCGTGTTGGCGGCGTGGAGGACTTGCTCGACTGCCCGCAGAGCCGGCATGCGGGACTTTTCGTCGAGTTGGAGCAGGGCGCCCTGGGCAGCTTGCCATGGGTTCGCCTGCCCGGCGTGCCTGTGGCGTCCGGCAGTCCGGCCGCCGCGCCGCGCACCGGCGAACATACGCAGGCAGTGCTGACAGAATTTGGACTGTAGTCAGCGGCAGGGTGCATGAGGCCCCTGCAGGCTCGTGACGCCGGCAGGGGCTAATCGATGATGTGATATCCGCCGTCGATGTATATCGTCTGCCCGGTCATGCGGCGGGCGGCGTCGGTGGCCAGCCAGGCGGTGGCTTCGCCCACGTCGTCGATGGACACCAGGCTGCGGGTAGGGGCCTTGGCTTGGGCCCGATCCAGCAGCGCGTCGAATTCGGCGATGCCCGAGGCGGCGCGCGTCTTCAGCGGCCCCGGCGATATCGCGTGCACGCGTATGCCCTGCGGGCCCAGTTCCGCTGCCAGGTAGCGGGTGGCGGATTCCAGCGCGGCCTTTACCGGCCCCATCATGTTGTAGTGCTCGACCACCATCTGCGAGCCGTAATAGCTCATGCAGAATAGCGCGCCGCCCTTGCGCATCAGCGGCTCGGCCAGCTTGGCCATGCGGATGAAGGACCAGCAGGATAGGTCCATGGCCTGCAGGAAACCGTCGCGCGAGCAATCGGTCACGCGGCCGTGCAGATCGTCGCGCGGCGCAAAGGCGATGGAGTGCAGCACGAAATCCAGTTGACCCCATTCGGCAGCGACGCTGTCGAACACGGCCTCCAGTTCGCCTTCGCGCGTCAGGTCCAGCGGCAGCAGCAGCGGCGCGTCCACCTGGCGGGCCAGCGGCTCCACGTGGCGCAGGGCCTTGTCGTTCAGGTAGGTGACCGCGAGCTCCGCGCCCAGGGCGCGGAAGGCCTTGGCGCAGCCCCAGGCGATCGAGTCCGCATTGGCGATGCCGGTCACCAGGCCGCGCTTGCCCGCCAGCGGCAGGGCTGCGCTCATCGCTGCCTCACCAGCGCCAGCGTGTGCTGGGCGATGATCAGCTCTTCGTTGGTGCGCACCACGTAGACGCCGATGCGGCTGTCGTCGGTGGAGATGCGCGGCCCGTGGCGGGCGTTGCGTTCCGGGTCCAGCTTGATGCCCAGCCAGCCCCAGTGCTCGCTGATCGCCTGGCGGATCTCGGCGGAGTTTTCGCCCACGCCCGCCGTGAAGACGATGCCGTCCACGCCGTTCATGGCGCAGGCCAGGCCTATCATGCCTTCGGCCACGCGCCAGGCGAAATACTGCAGCGCCAGCTTGGCCGAGGGCGCGTCGCTGGCCAGCAGTTCGCGCATGTCGTTGCTGATGCCGGAGAGGCCCTTCATGCCGCAATCGTGATAGAGCAGGTGCTCGATCTCGTCGTGGTTCATGCCGCGTTCCATCATCCACAGCACCACGCCGGGGTCCAGGCGGCCGGGGCGGGTGCCCATGGGCAGGCCTTCCAGCGCGGTGAAGCCCATGGTGCTGTCCACGCTCTTGCCATGATGCATGGCGCAGGCGGAAACACCCGAGCCCAGATGGGCCGCGATGATCTTGCCGCCGGCGATGTCGGGCAGCGCCTTGCTCAGGCGCTGCGCGATGTACTCGTAGGACAGGCCATGGAAACCGTAGCGGCGCACGCCTTCCTGGTACAGCCGTTCCGGCAGGGCGTAGCGGTCGGCCACGTCGGAGTGGCTGCGGTGGAACGCGGTGTCGAAGCAGGCTACCTGCGGGATCCAGGGGCGGCGCTCGCGGATCACGCGGATGGGCGCCAGGTTGTTCGGCTGGTGCAGCGGCGCCAGCGGCGTGAAGGCGTCGAGCTTGGCGAGGATGGCGTCGTCGACCAGCACCGGTTCGGACAGGTCGGGCCCGCCGTGCACCACGCGGTGGCCCACCGCCAGCGGCGCGCCGCCGAGGTGGCCGCTGAGCCAGGTGCCGACGACTTCCTGGCCGTTGGGCACGTCGGGCGCATGGCTGGGCGCGATCTCGCGTTCGACCAGGGTCTGGCCGGCGGCGTCGCGCACCTTCAGCTTTGGATGCGAAGTGCCTATGCCTTCGAGCTGGCCGCCCAGGCGCGGGGCCAGTTCCTGTGCGCCGTCGATGTCGTACAGGTAGAACTTGATGCTGGAACTGCCGGCGTTGATGACGAGGATGGTATCGGTCATGGCGCTGTGATTCCGGATTGTGAGTGGCGCGTCAAGCCAGCGGGCGGGCTTGTTGCTGGGCCAGATGGTGCGCGTAGATGGCGGCGACCGCGCAGGACGCGAGGCGCGAGCGCGGGCTGTCGGCGCGGCTGGTCAGGATGATGGGCACGCGCGCGCCCAGCACGATGCCAGCCGCTTCGGCGTTGGCCAGGAAGGTCAGGTTCTTGGCCAGCATGTTGCCGGCTTCCAGATCAGGCACGACCAGCACCTGGGCCACGCCGGCGACCGGCGAGCGGATGCCTTTGATGCGCGCGGCGTCGGGGCTGATGGCATTGTCCAGCGCCAGCGGGCCGTCCAGCAGGCCGCCCGCGATCTGGCCGCGGTCGGCCATCTTGCACAGCGCGGCGGCTTCGATGGTGCTGGGGATGCTGGGGTTGACCTGTTCTACCGCGGAGAGGATCGCCACGCGCGGCTCGCCCAGGCCCAGGCCGTGGTGCAGGTCGATCACGTTGCGGATGATGTCGGCCTTGGTTTCCAGGTCCGGAAAAATGTTGATGGCGGCGTCGGTGATGAAGAGCGGTTCCGCATAGGTCGGCACTTCCATGATGAAGACGTGGCTGATGCGCCGGCTGCTGCGCAGTCCGGTGGCGCGCGCCACCACTTCATGCATGAGTTCGTCGGTATGCAGGCTGCCCTTCATCAGCAGTTCGGCTTCGCCGCTGCGCACCAGGGCGACGGCGCATTCGGCCGCCGCGTGGCTGTGCGGCGCGTCGACGATGCGGGCATCGCCCAGGTTCAGCTTGTGTTCGGCGGCGGTGGCGCGGATCTTCTGCTCGGGGCCCACCAGGATAGGCTTGAGCAGGCCCAGGTCGCGCGCTTCGAGCGCGGCCGACAGCGAGGGCTCGTCGCAGGGGTGGGCGATGGCGCAATACGCCGGCGCCAGCGTCTGCGCGCGCGCGATGAGCTTGTCGTAATGGGTCGAGGGGGGCAGCGTCATTCGGATTTTGCCTTGGCGGATTTGCGCGCGGGACGCGCGGCGGGTTTGGCGGAGGCGCTGCGTTTGGCGCGTAGCGGTGCGGCCGGCTCCGGTGCCGCCGGCTTGAGCGCAGCCTGTTTGAGCGCGGCCGGCTTAGCCCTGGCCGGCGTCTTCCTGGGTGCCGGTTGCAGCGCTTCGTCGCGCTTCTGCGCGCGGCGCTCGGCGTACTCGAAGAGGCGTTCCATTTCATCCAGGCTTTGGCGGGCGGCCTCGCTCAGGGGCTCGGCGGCTTCCAGCACATGCTTCATGGTGTCCAGCGTTTCGCGGATCGCCGGGGCCGGGGCGCTCTCCAGCAAATGCGGTATGGCCTGGATGGCGCCGGCTGCGTCCAGGGTCATCATCAAGGCCTGGTCGCGGATGATGTCCTTGAATTCCTGCAGCGACAGCGCGGTGTCGGATTCGGCGCGCATCTTGCGGATCAGCGCATAGCTGCGTTCGTCCAGGCCGCCTTCGGCGCCCGACACATACAGCAGCATGCGGATCGCGGCGACGCGCAGGCCGCCCTCCAGCATCAGCGAGCGCAGTTCCGCGGCGCGCTCTTCCATGAAGCGGCGGTGCTCGGGCGATACGCCCGGGTGCTTGCGCGGCGGGCCCGAGCGCGCGCCCAGGCCGGCCAGGTCCTGCACCAGGGGCGAGCCGTACACACCCATGAAGGTGCGTTCGTCCGCGGAATCGCGCAGTTCCTGCCAGATGTTCAGGCTGGTCTCGATCAGGTTCGAGAACATTTCCTGGGCCATCAGGAAGGGGTTGGCGGGCGAGACGGGCTGGCGATGCTCGCGTACCTGCTCGGCGACCTGCGCGATGGGCGCGATCACCGGATTGCGGTCGGAAATCAGTTCATAGGGCAGGCGTAGCGGATGCAGGCGCTGCGACCATTCCGCCGACTGCGGCGTCACCAGGGCGCGCAGCCAGGGCTGCACGAAGCTGCGGTACATACCCAGGTTGATGTCGGAAATGCGGGCGACGGCGGCGAAGCGGCGGTCGTCCTCTTCGTTGCGCTCGACGATGGCGCGCACGTCGTCCAGGCTGCGCTGTTCGAACGACAGCACGTAGTTGCCATAGGCCAGGTCGGCGTTGGGCGTGTCGGGCGTCTTGTCGGCGATCTCCGCCTGATAGATGCCCGGCGGCAGCACGTCGATCATGTCGATGTTGGACGTGAACTCCTGGTGCTCCTTGCGCGCCACGCTGCCGGACACGAAGATGCCCAGGTGGCCGATGCTCTCATGCACGGCATAGACGATGGTCTGGCCATGCGCCAGCACCTCGGATTCGTCCTGGTACAGGTCGGGGATCCAGCCCAGCGCCTGCGGCGGGGGCGTGATGTTGTCGCCCTTGGAGCAGAACACCACGATGGGCGAGCGGATGTTGCGCAGGTCGATGCGGATGCCGTCCGAGGTCACCAGGCCGGCGGTGGCCAGGCGGTTGCCCACGAACAGATTGTCGACGATGTACTGGATTTCCGGGCCGTTCAGGAAGACGTGGCCGCCCCACCATTTCTCGAAGCTCAGGTAGCGCTTGGCCTCGGTGTCGACATTGGCGTACAGGTTGTACTGCTTGGACCACAGCGTGTTGGCGGGATTCAGGTTTTCGAAGTTCTGCACCAGCCAGGCGCCGTCGAATTTGCCGTCGCCGAGGTCGCTGGTCATGGCGGTGAGCCAGCTGCCGCCCAACAGGCCGCCGGCGTAGCGCATGGGGTTCATGCCGCGCCAGCCGGCCCAGTACGACAGCGGTGCGCCCGCCACGATGATGGGGCCGAACAGTTCGGGCCGCACCGCGGCGGTCATCATGATCTGCCAGCCCGCCTGGCAATTGGCCACCACCACCGGCTTGCCTTCGGCGTTGGGGTGCAGCGCGATGATTTCTTCCAGGAAGCGCGCCTCGGCCATCATCACGTCTTCGACGGTCTGGGTCGGCATGGGCTGCGGCAGGAAGGTGGCGAAGTAGCAGGGGTGGCCCGCGCGCAGGGCCACGCCGATCTCGCTTTCGGGCTTGAAGCCGCCGATGCCGGGGCCATGCCCGGCGCGCGGGTCGACCACCAGGAAGGGCCGCTTGATGGGATCGGTTTCCACGCCTTCGGGCGGCTTGATGCGCAGCAGGCCGTAGTTGACGGGCCGCGGCAGACAGCGGCCGTCCAGCACCAGTTCGGATTCCATGCTCAGCACATTCGGGGCGCGCTTGGCCATGTGCTCGTGGTACTGGTTGCCGCGCTGGCGCATCACATCGGCGTAAAGCACGCCGCGCTGCCAGGCGTCCACTGCGTATTCGTAGGCCGCCGTCCAGGGGTTGAAGGGCGGGGCGGGTACGCGATCGTTGCCAGATCCGGCCATGGCGATCTCCTGTAGGTTGCTTGCGGCGGCAAACCGCCGCGCCGATTCCGAGTGGAACCGGCCGAGTTGACCTCTCCATTACACCGCAACTGATGTTGCGGTGCAACATCAAGGGTCTTGACGCAGGTCAAATGGGACTGATCTCCCCGTCCCCTTTAGGGCCGGGGAGCCGGGCGACAGCTTAAGCCGGGTCGTGGCAGACCGCTTCGATGCGGTTGCCCGACGGGTCCAGCAGGAATGCGGCGTAGTACTGCGGATGGTAGTGCTCGCGCAGGCCCGGGGCGCCGTCGTCGCGCCCCTCATGCGCCAGGCCGGCGGCATGGAATGCGTCGACCGCGGCGCGGCTGGGCGCCTTGAAGCACCAGTGGCGGCGCGCGGCTGGCGCAGTGGCGCCGTCGTCGGCGAACACGGACAGGTAGCTGTGCTGGCTGTGGCCGGCCCGGCAGCGTTCGCCGTAGCCGAGCGCATCGGGGCGGTCATAGACCTTGGCCGCGCCCAGCGCCTGCATGATGGCGTCGTAGAAGGGCCGGGCGGCGTCCAGGCGGGAAACGGCGATGGAGACGTGATCCAGCAGTTGCATCGCGGCTCCAGGTCGGGTCAGGCGCGCGCGGCGGCGTTGTGTCCCAGCCATTTCTGGACGGAGGGGCGCTGCCACTGAGCGTCGGCGTAGGCGCGCAGGGCATCGGGCATATCGTCCTGGAACAGGCGCTTGAGCATCACCGCGAGATCCGTGTCGGCGATGCACCATTCATCGAACAGCGAGGTCCGGCCCGAGCCCACCAGGTGGGTGCCCACGTGGATGAGCTTGGCCGCGGCGGCATGGGCCGCGTCCGACAACGGCAGTCCGGCAGCGCCGTAGAACACGGTTTCGGTCGGCCGTTCCTGGCGCAGCGCGCCCAGGTCACTGCGCAGCCAGGCCTGCAGTTGGCGGGCGCGGGCGCGCTGCTGGAGGTCGCGTGGATACAGCGCGGCGTGGGCCGGGGCGGGGAACGCGTCTTCCAGGTATTCGGTGATGGCGCTGGATTCGGTCAGGCTGAAGTCCGCGTGCGTCAATGCCGGCACCCGGGAGGTCAGCGCGCGGCTTTGGTAAGGCTGCATGCGTTGCTCACCCGCTTCCAGGTCGATGGGGCGCACCTCGAACGGCAGCTGTTTTTCGGTCAGCGCCACATAGGCCGACATGGCGTAGGGGCTGAGGAACAGGGAATCGACGAATAGCGTAAGCGGGGCGCCCAAATCTAGTCTCCGGTCGGACGGGTAATGGCATGCGCGGCGGAGGAAGGCCGCGGCTACTTAAAAGCGTACCGCATCTGCGGCTGGCCTGTCGCGCCGGGGCCTCAGTCGACGATGAAGAGCTTGGCGCCCACGGCGGTGGAGGAGCGGTGCGGCTCGGCCTGGTCCGCGACCTGGTAGCTCATGCCGGGCGTAAGCACGAACTGTCGCCCGTCTTCCAGTTCGGTGTGCAGTTCGCCTTCCAGGCAGAACAGGATGTGGCCCTTGCTGCACCAGTGGTCAGCCAGGTAGCCCGGCGTGTATTCGACCATGCGCACGCGCAGGTCGCCGAACTGCCGGGTGCGCCAATAGGCCATGCCGGTGTCGCCGGCGTGTTCGGTGCGTTCCACCTCGGACCAGTCGGTGGTGCCGAAGGGGATGTTGCTCATCTTCATCGTGAATCCTGCGTCGTGGACCGGGCGGAATCGCCCCGTTGAGAAAACAGATACTACGCCAGGCCGGGAACAGGCTTGGCCTGGCGCATTGAAAAATCGCTCCATAACCCCTATCTTCTTGATATCCCAGGCCGGATCCGGCGCAACCGGAGGCGGCCGCAACGCTTTGCCAAGGGCTGCACATGGAGTTCAAGGACTACTACAGCATTCTGGGGGTGGAGCGGGAAGCCTCCGAAGACGACATCCGGCGCGCCTACCGCAAGCTCGCCCGCAAATATCATCCCGACGTCAGCAAGGAAAGCGACGCTGAAACGCGCATGCGCGACGTCAACGAAGCCTATGACGTGCTGCGCGACAAGGAAAAGCGCCTGGCCTACGACAACCTGGCCGCCGGCGTATCGCCCGAGGGCAGCTTCCAACCGCCGCCCGGCTGGGACGAAGGCTTCGAGTTCCACCGCGGCGCCGCGCCCGGCGACGAGGCGCAGTTCAGCGAGTTCTTCTCCTCGCTGTTCGGCGGCCGCAACCGCCGGGGCGGGGCGCAGCATCAGCAGCAGGAATTCCGCGCGCGCGGCGAGGATCACCACGCCGCGATCGAGGTGGACCTCGAAGACGCGCTCAAGGGCGCCACGCGCGACATCAGCCTGCGTTCCATGCAGATGGACGATCAGGGCCGCCCCCACATGCAGACCCGCACGCTCAGCGTGCGCATTCCTGCCGGCGTGCGCGAAGGCCAGTACATTCGCCTGGCCGGGCAGGGCATGCCGGGCTACGGCGGCGGCGAGAACGGCGATCTCTATCTGGAAGTCCGCTTCAAGCCGCATCCGCGCTACCGCGCCGACGGCCGCGATCTCTACATGACGCTGCCGGTGGCGCCTTGGGAAGCCGCGCTGGGCGCTGGCGTGCATGCGCCCACGCCGGGTGGCACGGTCGAAGTCTCGATCCCCCCCGGGTCCGCCAATGGCCGCAAGCTGCGCCTGCGCGGTCGCGGCATCCCGGGCGATCCGCCGGGAGATCTCTATCTGGTGCTGGACCTGGTCTTGCCGCCCGCTGACAGCGAGGCGGCCAAGGAGGCCTACCGCAAGCTGCAGCAGGACTTGCCCTTCAATCCACGGCGCCACCTGGGGGTATGACCATGAAAAAAATAGTCGTCACCACCGCCACCGTCGTGGGCAAGTCCCGGCCGCTTTCCGCCGACGACCTGGCCCGCGCCTGCGGCGAGGAAGTCGAATGGGTCGCGCGGCTGGTCGAGGTCGGCATCGTCACGACCAGCGGCCACGGACCCGCCGAATGGCGCTTCTACAGCGCCGACCTGCAGCGCGCGCTGGATGCCCGCCGGCTGCTGCGGGATTACGGCGCGGGTCTGGACGCGGCGGCGCTGATCCTGGACCTGAGCCAGGAAGTCCGCCGCCTGAAGGCGCAACTGCGCGCACTGGGCCTGGAAGACAAGTAACGGCGGCGCGCGCATGGGTAAACTAGCTGGCCGTGGAACGAGACCAGCGAAATACCTTGCAGACACCTCCTGCCTCCGCGCCCGCTGTTGCGGGCGGCGCCCGCATCGATGGCCTGAAATCCTGCCTGCCCGTCATGATCGGCTACTTCCCGGTGGCCGTGACTTTCGGCATCGCGGGCGTGGCGGCAGGCCTGTCGCCCTTGCAGGTGGTGCTGATTTCCGTGCTGGTCTACGCCGGCGCCAGCCAGTTCCTGCTGCTCGCGTCCATCAAGGCCGGCACGCCGTGGCTGTGGGTGGTGGCCCTGTGCTCGCTGCTCAACGCCCGCCATCTGCTGTATGGCCCGCTGTTGTCGCGCTTCCTGCCTGCGGCGCTGAATCAGCGCCTGAAGGTTGCCTTCCTGCTGACCGATGAGGTCTTCGCCACCGCCTTCAACCGCTTGCAGGCCGTGGCGCCCGCGGGCCGCCAGCGCTGGATGATCGCGCTGGGGCTGGGCGCCTGGCTGACCTGGATCGCCGGGACCGCCGTCGGCGTCTATGCGGGAGACGGGCTGGAGCGCCACTACCCCATGCTGTCCCAGGTGATGCGCTTTGCGCTGCCCGCTTTGTTCATGGCCCTGGTGTGCCAGAGCGCAAAGCGGGGCATGGGCCTGCCCATCATCGCGGCGGTGGCCGGCGCCGGCGCCGTGGCTGCGCTGGGCCATACCACCCTGGCCATCCTGGCCGGCGCGCTCATCGGCTGCGTCGCGTATCGCCTGCGGAGGTCCGCATGAACACCGACGGACTGGGTTTCTGGGGCGCGGTGATCGCCATGGCGGCCATCACCTACCTGACGCGCGCCTTGCCCTTCATGCTGTCCGAGCGCAGCCGGCTGCTGCGGCACCTGTCACGCGAGGGCTCGGCGCTGGCCGCCTTGGGGCCGTCGCTGCTGGCCGGGATCGCGGCGGCGGTGATCGTGCCCGACCTGCTGGCCGCTGGCGAGCAGGCGGCGAACATCGGCCCCTATGTGGGCGGCCTGGTCGTGACTGCCGTGGCCGCGCGCCTGGTCAGCAATGCCGGCGTCGCGGTGCTGCTGGGCATGGCGGGATACGGGGTGTTGCTGGCCTTGGCGGCGTAACGCCTGCGGAGCAAAATGGTCGGACTTCCATGGAGGCCGACCATGCTTACGCTTTATCATGCGCCGCGCTCGCGGTCGTTCCGGATACTCTGGCTGCTCGAAGAGCTGGGCGTGCCCTACGACACCGAAATGGTGTCCATCCGCGGCAGCGACAGCGCGGGCCACATGCCCTCGGATTACATCGACATCCACCCGCACCGCAAGGTGCCAGCCCTGGTGCATGACGGCGTGCCTGTCTTCGAGACCCCGGCCATCGCCCTCTATCTGACCGATCTGTTCCCCCAAGCCGGGCTGGGGCCGGTGGTGGGCGATCCGCTGCGCGGTCCCTACCTGACCTGGCTGGCCTATTCCACCGGGGTGTTCGAGCCCGCCATGGCCGAGCGCGCCTTCAAGACGCCGCACCCGGGCGGCGCGCTGGGCTGGGGCTCGGCCGATGAGGTCGAGCAGGTTCTGACCCGCGTCTTGCAGGCGCGGCCGTTTTTCCTGGGCGAGAAGTTCTCGGCCGTGGACATCGTGCTGGGCGGCACGCTGCAGTACATGATGCAGGTGAAAGTCGTGCCCGAGACGCCGGTGTTCACCGCCTATGCGGAACGGCTGGGCGACCGCCCGGCCATGCACCGCGCCTTGCAGCGCGACGGCGACATCGAGGAAGCCTGAGGCGGCGCCCCCGGCGTCAACCGCGGCCGATACGCGCGCGCAGGTCCGCCTGCCATTCCTCCGGACGGCCCAGGTAGCGGCTGGGCTCCAGCATTTCGTAGACGCCAGCGCGTTCCAGCGCCAGGGTGGGGAAGCCGCTGCCGCCGACCTGCGCCAGCAGCTTGCGGCTGGCGGCGATGTGCGCGGCGGTTTCGGTCCCCTGGGCGGCAGCATAGGCGGTGCGGAAGGCCTTCGGGTCCAGGCCGATGTCGGCCGCCAGGGATTCCAGCACCGCCGGATCGGCGATACGCAGGCCCTGCACGTAGTGGGCGCGCTGAATGCGCTTGAGCAGGTCCAGACCGCGGCCTGCCAGCGTCTGCGCGGCCAGGATGGCGGTGGTGGGCGGCTCCGAATCGAACACCGCGCCTTCGTCGCGCAACAGGCCGTCGTAGTAGTCGTCGCCGAAGGGCTGGCCCGTCAGGCCGGCGATGCGTTCGTCATGCGGCATGACATAGCGGCGCAGCCTGTCCGTGACCGGTTGGCGGTTGCCGCCCGTCATCATGCCGCCGCCATGCAGCGCGATGTCCAGGCCGGGCACGGCGCGAGCCGCCTCCACCAGCGGGGCGGCGCCGTAGCACCAGCCGCAGAGCGGGTCGAAAATGTAATGCAGGGTGGGATTTGAGGTAGCCATGGCGTCATGGTAGACGCGGGCCATGCCGGCAGGAAGCCTGGCGGGGTAGCCAGAGTGTTGCATCGGCCGTGCAGATTGCCTGCACGGCCGCCAAGCATCAGCCGGCGATCTGCACGCCGATCCAGAACAGGCCGGCGGCCAGCAACATTGAGGCGGGCAGGGTCAGCACCCAGGCCATCAGGATGTTGCGGACCGTACTGCCTTGCAGGCCGGTCTTGTTGGCGATCATTGTCCCGGCCACGCCCGATGACAGCACGTGGGTGGTGGACACGGGCAGGCTGAAGACGTTAGCCAGGCCGATGGCGCCCATGGCGGTCACCTGCGCGGACATGCCTTGCGCGTACGTCATGCCTTGCTTGCCGATTTTTTCGCCCACCGTCAGCACTACGCGGCGCCAGCCGACCATGGTGCCCGCGCCCAGCGCCAGCGCGACCGCCACGATTACCCAGAAGGGCGCGTATTCGGTGGTGGCGGTCAGGTCGGCGCGCAGGCGCTGCAGGTCCGCGCGTTCGCGGGCGGGCAGCCCTTCGATGCGCGCGACCTTCTTGGCCGTGTCGTCCAGGCAGAGCAGGTAGCGGCGCACGGAGATGCGCTTCTCGGCCGACAGATCGGCGTAGTTGGACACGCCGTGCAGATCCGTCTGCAGTGCGGCGATGGTCGGCATGGTCAGCTCGGGATCGCAGCGGAAGTTGCGCGGCAGCTCGGTGGTCGCGTCCACGCGCTTGAGCGCCAGGTATTCGCCCAGCATGGCTTCATTGCGCTGATAGAACACGTTCAGGTGGTTGGCGGCGTCGCGGGTGCGCTCGATCTGGTAGGTGGTGCTGTTGGTATCCAGCACGAAATTGGCGGGGACGATGCCGATCAGCACCAGCATGATCAGGCCGATTCCTTTCTGGCCGTCGTTGGAGCCGTGCACGAAGCTCACGCCCATGGCGGACAGCACCAGCACCAGGCGGTTCCAGAAGGGCGGATGCTTCTTGTTGTCGATGGCGCGGCGCTGTTCCGGCGTCTTGTGCATCTTCGACAGCGGCAGCCAGCGCTTGAGCAGCAGCAGCAGGCCGCCCGCCACCAGGAAACCGGCCACCGGCGAAGCCACCAGGGACAGGCCGATGTCGACGGCCTTGCCCCAGTTGACGCCGTCCGCCAGCGGCAGGTCGGTGATCAGCGCGTTGGCCAGGCCCACGCCCAGGATCGATCCGATCAGCGTGTGCGAGCTGGATGCCGGGATGCCGAAGTACCAGGTGCCCAGGTTCCAGGCGATGGCGGCGGCCAGCATGGCGAACACCATGGCCAGCCCGCGGCCGGTATCCACGTTGATCAGCAGTTCCACCGGCAGCAGGTGCACGATGGCATAGGCCACGCCCACGCCGCCGAGCAGCACGCCCAGGAAGTTGAAAATGCCGGAAAGCACCACCGCCAGATGCGGCGGCATGGCCTTGGTGTAGATGACCGTGGCCACGGCGTTCGCCGTGTCATGGAATCCATTGATGAATTCGAAGGCCAGGACGAATGTCAGGGCCAGCGCAAGGCTGAGGCCAACCCAGAGGTCTAGGCCGTGGAAGAGGTCGAACATGGAGGCGGGGGAGGTTCCGGCGAGAGGAGCCGATTATTGCAGATTTGTGACCTGTCACTGGTTGCTTGCGGCTACCAAATGCAGGCAACGGACCCCGCCCGAGGTCAGAACTTCGAATACTGGAACTCGATTTCCATCGGTTTGCCCAGATTCGCCGAGGTATCCGCCTGGATCACCATCACCGCCAGGACGCCCAGGTAGAGCAGGCACAGCCACAGGGTACGTTTCATTGCCGGCCATCCTTCATGGGTAGAAAACTTCCGCGATTTTCTGGTTCACGCGCAGCCAGCCCAGCTCTCCCAGGTGCTGCACGTCGCGCAGCATCCCCACTTCGAAGGGCGCGCTGTACATGTCCATGCAGCGCATGGCGTAACGCTGGCACAGCGCCGCGACTTCCCGCTGCACCGGACCGAAGCGGTCCAGGTCCTTGAACACCAGGGGATGCAGCGGCTGCATGACAAAGAGCGCATTGACGCCGCGCTGGCGCAGCAAGGCCATCAGGGCGTCCAATTCGCGCAGTTCATCGCGGCCGGTCAGGGGCTGGGGCTGATAGGCGGTCTTGCCGCCTTCGGGGATGCTGCGCAGGTACTTATTGAAGAACTCGTCCCGCACGGCGTAGCGGTTGCCGCCCATCAGGGCCTGTTCGGCGCCCTGGGCCTGGGCCGCCAGCGCCTCCCAATCCACCACGCGGGCGGCCGTGGGCGGCCCCTGGCGTTCGCGCTCGGGGACGGGCGCCGCATGGGCGGGCGCCCACAGGTCGACCAGGCGCTGGCGGAAGACGTAGGCCTGCTCGGCCGCCATCGACCAGGCGACGCCCGCGTCGCCCTTGGCCTGCAGCCAGCGGACCACCTCCGCCCGGCCCTCGGGCTGCCGCAGCAGACGGGGCAGCAACGGATTGGCATGTTCCTTGAACTCGTCCGGCCCCAGTCCGCCCTCGCCGTCGAACCAGCCCGGCGACAGCATCACCACCAGGCGCGATGCTGGCGACAGGTCCTCGGCCATTGCCGCCAGCACCAGCTGCATGCCCAGCGACTGGAAGCCCGAATGGCCATAGGCCAGCACCGGCATCTGCAATTCGTCGGCCAGGTAGCGGTAGGGCACGAAGCGCAGGTCGTTGCTGGTCAGCTCGGACGAACCCAGGATCACCAGCCGGTCGCCGGTGCGCAGGGCCTGGCTCATGCGGGACAGGTTGCGCGTCTGTTCCTGCAGCGTATTGCCCAGGTTGGGGATGTAGATGCCCGGCGCGGCCGCCGGCACCGGCTCCGTCTTCAGCGCCAGGGCGTGCAGGGCGCTCCACCCGGCGGCAGCCGCCGCGGCCAGGGCCAGCGCCGCCGCCAGCGCATGCTGCCGTAGCGTACGTTTGAACATGGGGAACCAATGCCGCGCGGGGCTCTCTCTATAGGGGTAGGTTTGTTAGCGGATGTTATCGAGCGGGCATGACCGGAACAAGCGCGGGAAAGCGGGGCCAAAGCCGATTCGCCTTTTTGCCACAGGGCCTGCTGCCGCTGCGATGCCCGCTGTCGCGATTCCCGCAGGGAAAGAATGCGATAGCATCGCTGTGGCGGGGTTCTTCTGGATTTCCATGATTGACCTCGCCCGCCGCCGCATCCGCGCCGCCTGTATGCCCCTCACCAAGATTGCGCAGCCCATGACCGCCACTACCCGCATCGCCCGCAAGCACCCCGACGAACTGATCGTGGGCCTGGTGTCCGTTTCCGACCGAGCCTCCAGCGGCACGTACCAGGACCTGGGGCTGCCCGCGCTGCGCGAATGGCTGGGCGGCGCCCTGGCCTCGCCCTGGCAGGCAGTGGACCGGCTTATCCCCGACGAACCCGCACGTATCTCGGAGACGCTGATCGAGCTGGTGGACGGCTGCGGCTGCGACCTGGTCCTGACCACCGGCGGCACCGGTCCGGCGCGCCGCGACGTCACGCCCGAGGCGACGCTCGCCGTCGGCACCAAGGAAATGCCCGGCTTCGGCGAGCAGATGCGTCAGATCAGCCTGCGTTTCGTGCCCACGGCCATCCTGTCGCGCCAGGTGGCCGTCATCCGGGAAACGCCCGCCCATGCCGCCCTGATCGTCAACCTGCCTGGCCAACCGAAATCCATCCGCGAAACGCTGGAGGGGCTCAAGGGCGAGGACGGCGCCGTGCTGGTGCCGGGCATCTTCGCCGCCATTCCCTATTGCATCGATCTTATCGGCGGCCCGTACGCCGAGACCCGGCCCGAAGTCATCGCGGCCTTCCGGCCCAAATCGGCCCGCCGCCCGCCGCAGCCCTGATCCGGCGCTGCGTTATATTGGCCGCCCCTTTCACCCCACCGCTCGAGAGTCCCATCGCCATGAAGGTCCGCACCGTCTTGTCCCTTACTGTCCTGGCAGCCTTGTCGGCCTGCGCCAACGTCAAAGACGTGCGCGACCGCGATCCGGTCTTCTACGGCTCCACCCAGCGCACACCCGAGGACTACACGGCCTGCGTGGCGGAATCGTGGAAGAACATGGGCATCAACTTCCAGCAGAAGGCGGTGCGCAACGGCTTTGAACTGATCCAGGAAGACAGCCTGGGCGTGGAGGCCGTGCTGACGACCATACATTGGAAGGGTAAGACCGACGTGCGCCTGTCCACGCGCATCGCCCGCCGCGACCAATCCATTATCGAGCCCGCCAACCTGTGCCTGTGAACGCCATGCATCATCGTCGCGACGTCCTGCGGCTGGGCCTGGCCGCGGCTGCCCTCTGTCTGGGCCTGCCGGCCCGCGCGCAGCAGGCCGGCTTCATCAGCCGCAAGCTCAATGTTCCGGTGCCTGGCGGCGTCGCTGTCCTGGGTCTGGGCGACGCCGAACGCGCGCCCGAAGTCACCTTCCTGGGCCGGCGCGTGCTGGTGCTGCGCGAAGAGGGCAAGCAGTGGATCGCCGTGGTCGGCATCCCGCTGAGCGTCAAGCCGGGCGAACAGCAGGTGGAGGTCAAGGACGCGCAAGGCAAGCGCGCGCTGCCCTTCAAGGTCGGCGCCAAGGAGTACAAGGCCCAGCACATCACGCTGAAGAATCCGCGCCAGGTCAATCCGAATCCTGACGATATGGCGCGCATCGAGCGTGAACTGGCCGAGCAGACCGCGGCCAACCGCGGCTACCGCGCCGGCGTCACGCCCAGCAACCTGCTGCTGGACCGGCCGGTGAACGGCGGCCGCTTGTCCAGCCCCTTCGGTCTGCGGCGCTTTTTCAATGGCGAAGAGCGCAATCCGCATTCGGGCCTGGATTTCGCCGTGCCCTCGGGCACGCCGATCAAGGCGCCGGCCGCCGGCGTGGTGGTGCTGGTGGGGGATTACTTCTTCAATGGCAAGACGGTGTTCCTGGACCATGGTCAGGGCTTCGTCAGCATGTTCTGCCACATGTCGGCGATCGACGTGAAAGTCGGCGACGAGGTGCCGCGCGGCGGACTGGTGGGGAAAGTGGGGGCGACCGGCCGCGCGACCGGTCCGCATCTGCACTGGAACGTCAGCCTGAACGACGCGCGCGTCGATCCGGCCATCTTCATCGGGGCATTCAAGCCCTGATTCCATCGGCGAAGGCGGGGCGTCGCGGGGCCGGCCCGCGCGTCTTCAGGCCGTGGCGGCCTGCTGCGCGATCAGTTGCAGCACGTGCTGGTGCACGCGTTCCGCGTAGTCCATTTGCTGCCGCACATGGAGCTGCTCGGCTTCCTGCTCGTCCAGGCAGTTGTCGTACTTGGTCTTGGCGTCGGCGTAGGTCAGGCCGGTATTGCGCAGGCTGTTGATGAAGGCCTCGCGCGACTGATGCAGCAGGCGCAGGCCTTCCTCGCCCTTGACGAATTTTCTTCGCGCCAGGGCAAGCTGGTCAGCGGCGGCTTGCAGATCTTGTGTCAGGTCCATCTTGCTTCATGCTCATCCTGCCGGCGTCGCGCCTGGCAGAGGGCGCCATTCTTTCATGAACGGGCGCTCCACGCATTACGGCATTTCGCGGTCCAGGTTTAAGGCTGGCGCGAGAGGGGGAGCCGGCGCAGGGCCGGCCCTGTGGCCCTGGCTTAGCGGCGGTACTGCTGGGGGCGCTGCGGGGCGGGACCGCGCTCGTCCTTGTGGCGGAAGTTGATGCGGCCCTTGGTCAGGTCATACGGCGACATTTCCAGGGTGACGCGATCGCCCGCCAGGATGCGGATGCGGTGCTTGCGGATGCGGCCGGAGGCGTAGGCGCCGACTTCGATACCGTTGTCCAGCTTCACGCGGTAGCGGCTATCGGGCAGCACTTCGTCAACGATGCCATCCAGTTCGATGAGTTCTTCTTTAGCCATTCTTTTCTCCTATCAATACGCGCTGCCATGCCGGCGGCATGGCTTGCAGCACAGGGCGGCAAGCGCGTCGGACCCGGACAGCGGGTCCAGCGGTTTGAACGTAAAACGTCCGGGCATGCGCGGGTAAGGGCCACGGCATCCGAAGCGGATGTCTGAAATGACGGATACTCGCGCCGCATGGGCAGTGTGCGCGCGGTGCGCGGCTTGGTCGCGGCGGCGCGTTTTGCGCAAATCGCCGGAAGAAGCGGGGTGGAGCTTTTGCAGCCAGGCCGTGCGACGGTTGGGTTGGAGGCGCGCCTGGCGGGGGCGGGGTTGTTCCGGCGAAACCGGGCACGTCCTGGGTTGACCCGGAGCATTGCCCGCAGGTGGTACAGGTTGGCACGCAGAGTGACCGAAGCCCGGTTTTTGCGGAAAAATCACGGACTTATGTTACTGCAAAGCGCAGTGATTAGCCAGTATTTATCTGTCACTCTGCCGTGATAGTTGTTGCTCAACGACTCTGGCCGGAGGGGATCCGCTCCCGATATTCTTCCTCCACGCGACCCAGGACCGACCAGAACGGGCCGGGCGCGCGGCCGGCCAGGCGGGCCTCGAGTACACCCAGATGCACATGCCAGCCGCCGGCCACGTCCACCATGCCGTCGCGCGAGGACAGCTTGCGGTGCGTCAGCACCAGGCGCGTTTCCTGGCCTTGGGGCGACAGCTCGAAAATGACCTCGGAAGGATGGCCGGGGGAGCCGCCCCACGTGAACGCGAGCAGCCGCGGCGGTTCGCAACGCGTGATGATGCCCTGCGTGGTGACGCCGCCTTCATACGGCTTGTAGGCGGCGGGCACGGGCTCGGGTACCGAGGACAGGTCCGCATGCATGAAACGCAGCGTGACGCCGCCGCCTTCGCGCAGCTCCATGTCGCCGGACGCCAGCCAGCGGCCCCGCTTTTCCGATTCGGTGAGGAAAGCCCAGACCTCGTCGACGCTGGCGGGCAGGATCCGCGTGAAGCGGATGGAGGTGGGGTCCAGGACGACGCCGTGATCACTCATGTTGTTCTCCAGAAGACGCGGACGGGGACCGGCTGGCGACGAGCGCGGCTTCCAGCGCGCCCAGCTTGCCCGACCAGAAATGTTCATAGAAGCGCAGCCATTGCATGGCCTCGGCCATGGGTTCCGGATTGAGGCTGCACACATGCGTGCGGCCGCGGATGGAGCGCCGGACCAGACCGGCGCGTTCCAGGGCCTGCACATGCTTGGAGGCGCCCGCGAAACTCATGCTGTGGGGCGCCGCCAGCTCGCCGATGGTCTGCTCGGCCCGAGCCAGGCTGCGCAGCATGTCGCGGCGCGTGGGATCGGCCAGCGCGCGAAAGACGGCATCGAGGACGGGGGAGGGATTTGATTCAACCATGGGGTTGAATATAGCCCGGCCTTCCGAATAAATTCAACCAGATGGTTGAGTTTTTATGTAACCGCCTGCGGATGGTCTTCTTCCATCGCGCCATACGCGTCGGGGTACTGCGGCAGGTCGTCGCTGATGTCGAACCAGGGCGCCTTGCTGGCCACATGGCAATGGGCGGCCGGCTTGATGCCGGGGTCGTCGTCCAGCGGGCCCAGCGGCAGGCCGTAGACGTCCGGGGTCTGGTCGAAGCGGGTTAGCAAAGGGGTGCCGCAGGCTTCGCAGAAGCCGCGATAGCTGCCCGGGGATGAGCAGTACCAGGTGACGTGGTTTTCGCCGCGGGTCCAGGCAAAGTCCTTGGCCTGGACCGTCGCTCGACTGCGGAAGGCGGCACCGTGCGCCTTGCGGCAGATCGTGCAATGGCAGTTGAGGACGTCGGTGAGCGGGCCAGTGATCTCGTAGGCGACTCGGCCACACAGGCAGGAACCTTTGATCATGATGAACGCCCGACTGGTAGGGGAAATATCCCCAATATACCTGCGGCGCGCGGAGCTGGAACCGGCATTTATGACGAACGTCTTTCAGTTCGTTGCGGCGTCCCTATTTTCCGTCAAATGAATCGATCCTCGGGTCATCGTGCTGTCATGCCGCGAAAACAGAATGCGGCCATGAACACATCCAAGGGGATTCAACGATGACTTACGCCATCGAAGTACAAGGGCTCTGCAAGAGCTTCCACGCCGGCGCCAAGGCGCTGGACGGCGTGAACCTGCAAGTGGCCGACGGCGAGATGGTTGCCTTGCTGGGCGCCTCGGGTTCGGGCAAGTCGACGCTGCTGCGCCATCTGTCGGGCTTCGTGGCCGGCGATGCGGGCAGCGTGGCCGTTAACGGCCGCATGATCCAGCGTGACGGCCGCCTGAGCCGCGACGTGCGCTCGGCGCGCGCCGGTATCGGTTTCGTGTTCCAGCAATTCAATCTGGTGGGCCGCCTGCCCGTCATCACCAATGTGTTGACC
This sequence comes from Achromobacter sp., assembly GCF_049647645.1. Lineage (GTDB taxonomy): Bacteria > Pseudomonadota > Gammaproteobacteria > Burkholderiales > Burkholderiaceae_B > Achromobacter. The sequence continues at coordinate 23,901 of NZ_JBARYB010000211.1, read as the reverse complement.
GGCCTGCTGCCGCGCGTGCCGCTGTGGCGCAGCCTGACGCGCTGGTTCCTGCGCGGTGAAGTGCGCCAGGGCCTGGAAGCGCTTGCCCAGGTTGGTATAGACGACTACGCGTTTCAGCGCGCTTCGACGCTGTCCGGCGGCCAGCAGCAGCGCGCGGCCATCGCCCGCACCCTGGTGCAGAATGCCCGCGTCATCCTGGCTGACGAACCCATCGCCTCGCTGGACCCGGAATCCTCGCGCCGGGTGATGGACACGCTGGCCCAGATCAACCGCAGCCGCAAGGTGGCGGTGGTGGTGTCGCTGCACCAGGTGGATGTGGCCCTGCGCTATTGCCCTCGGGTGGTGGCGCTGCGCCACGGCAAGGTGGTCTATGACGGTCCTTCCGCAGACCTCACGCCGTCCATGCTCAGCGACCTCTACGGTTCCGAATTGAGCGAACTGCTTCCTGAATACGCGCCGCAAGCGCCGGCCATGCCCGGCATGGCGCCGCTGTCCCGATTGGCGCAAGCCGCCTGATTCTTCCCGACCCGTTTATCCCCGGAGCCTTCCATGCTACGCAGAACCTTTGTCACCCTGATCGCCGCCGCGGCCCTGTCCACCCAGGTCCACGCCGAAGATGCCAAGACGCTGAACTTCGGCATCATCTCGACGGAATCCTCCACCAACCTGAAGTCGGTATGGCAACCCGTCATCGATGACCTGAGCCGCGCGATCGGCGTGCCGGTCAAGCCCTTCTTCGCGTCCGATTACGCCGGCATTATCGAAGGCATGCGCTTCAACAAGGTGCAGATGGGCTGGTTCGGCAACAAGTCCGCGATCGAGGCGGTGGACCGCGCCAAGGGCGAAGTGTTCGCCTCCGTCATCGACAAGGACGGCAACCCCGGCTACTGGTCGCTGCTGATCGTCAACAAGGACAGCAACCTGAAGACCCTGGACGACGTGCTCAAGCGCGGCGGCACGCTGAGCTACGGCGCGGGCGATCCCAACTCCACGTCGGGCACCGCCGTGCCGGGCTATTACCTGTGGGCCGCCAACAAGATAGAACCCAAGACCTTCTTCAAGACGGTGCGCGCCAGCAACCACGAAACCAATCTGCTGTCGGTCATCAACAAGCAGGTGGACGTGGCCGTCAACAACACCGAGGCGCTGGAGCGTTATCGCCTGAACACCGGCAAGGACGCCAATGACAGCGTGCGCGTGCTGTGGAAGTCGCCGCTGATCCCGGCGGATCCGCTGGTCATGCGCACTGACCTGCCGGCCGACCTGAAGGCTCGCATCCGCGACTTCTTCGTCAACTACGGCAAGGGCAAGGACGCCGAGCGCGAACTGGCCAACCTGAAGGCGTTGACCTATCAAGGTTTCCGCGCTTCCGATAACCAGCAATTGGTGCCGATCCGCCAGATCGAACTGGCGCGCGAAAAGGCCAAGGTCGAGGCCGACGCCACGCTGGGCCAGGCCGAAAAGCAGAAGCAGCTGGCCGAGCTGGACAGCAAGCTGGCCAGCCTGGGCCAACCCGTCGTCAAGCAGTAAATCTCCTGCGGGCAAGCCGGCGCGCCGCGGGGCGCGCCGGCTTGCCCGCAACCAGAACCTTCACCACGCGGATCGCCTTTTTCATATGAACGTAGCCATGCAGACCTCTCGCCTTTCCGCCGCGCCGCGCTCGTCGCTGCCAGTCCTGCTCGTGTGGGGCGTCGTGCTGGCGCTGCTGATCATGTCGTGGAAGGGCGCGGACATGCGGCCCCTGGACCTGCTGCGCGATTCGGGCAACATGGCCGAGTTCGCGGCCGACTTCTTTCCGCCGAATTTCCGCGACTGGCGCATGTACCTGGACGAGATGATCGTCACCGTGCAGATCGCCGTGTGGGGCACGTTCCTGGCCATCGTGGTGGCCGTGCCGCTGGGGCTGCTGTGTTCGTCGAACATCGTGCCGGCCTGGGTGTACCAGCCGATGCGGCGCCTGATGGACGCGTGCCGCGCCATCAACGAAATGGTATTCGCCATGCTGTTCATCGTGGCGGTGGGCCTGGGCCCGTTCGCCGGTGTGCTGGCGTTGTGGGTGCACACCACGGGCGTGCTGGCCAAGCTGTTCTCGGAAGCGGTCGAGGCGATCGATCCGCGTCCGGTGGAGGGCGTGCGCGCCACCGGCGCGAATGCGCTGGAGGAAATCGTCTACGGCGTGATCCCGCAAGTGCTGCCGTTGTGGATCTCGTATTCGCTGTACCGCTTCGAATCCAACGTGCGCTCGGCCTCGGTGGTCGGCATCGTGGGCGCGGGCGGCATCGGCACCGTGCTGTGGGAAATCATCCGCAGCTTCCGCTATGCCGAAACCTGCGCGGTGATGATCATCATCGTGGCCTTCGTTGTCGTGATCGACATGGCCTCGGCGCGTATCCGCCGCGCGCTGATCTGAGGACGCGGGGCCCGTGCCGGCCCCGCCGTGTCAGGACTGCTGGCGCAGCGCCTGGAACGCGGGCAGCGCCAGCAGGCCCGCCAGCTGCGCGGCCTGCACATCGGCGTCCGACACCGCCACGCGCGGCATCAGGAAATTGACGGTGCCCAGGCAGACCTCGCCGTACACCACCGGCACATTGATGACGGAACGCAGGCCCAGGCGCTGGATCGCATCGTGGTCATTGAAGAATTCGCGGATCGCGTCCTCGCCTTCGCCTACGAACAGTTTCCGTTCCAGCAGGACGTGGCGGCCCCAGGCGGTGCCGCTCTTGTCCTTGCTGCCGCCGGGCGGATAAGCCTCGGGGTTGGAACTGTACAGCCGCACCACCCGCATGGCCTGCGCGTCATAGCGGTTGACGGTGCACAGCGTGTGCGCAAGCGCGGCGTGCGCATGGGCGTCGATGGCGCGTAAGGCCGCCGCCGGATCGGCGGCCGCATAGGCCTGGGCGATGGCGGCCACGCCGGCTTGCGCCGGCGGGACGAGCTTGATGCTGACGGTCATTCGGCGGTGATTCCCAGTTCTTTAATCAGCTTGCCGTACTTGTCGGCGTCGCGCGCCAGGATCTGGCCGAACTGCTCCGGCGTGGTCTCGGTCAGCAGCACGCCCATGTCGCCCATTTTCTTGATGACTTCGGGCCGCTTGAGGATCAGGTTGATCTCGCGGTTCAGGCGCGCGGTCAGCTCGGGCGGCATGCCGGCCGGGCCGAAGGCGCCGTACCAGACCGACAGTTCATAGCCCGGCAGGGTCTCGGCCACCGTGGGTACTTGGGGCAGCAGGGGCGAACGCGCTTCCTCGGTGACGGCCAAGAGCTTCAGCTTGTCGTTCTGCACGTGCGGCAGGGTCTGCGTGCCGGCGCTGAACAGCACCTGGGTGCGGCCGGCCACGGTGTCCAGGACCGCGGGTGCGCCGCCGCGATAGGGAATGTGCATCATCTTCACGCCGGCGGCCTTTTCGAACAGCGCGGCGCTCAGATGGTTGGTGGAACCCTGGCCGGCGGAAGCGTAGGCCACGGTGCCGGGATTCGCCTTCAAGTAGGCAATGAACTCCTTCACGTTGGACGCGGGCACGGACGGGTTCACCACCATGGTGTTGGTGACCAGCGCGAGTTCGGCGATGGGCGTGAAGTCCTTCACGCCGTCGAACGGCATGCTGGAGTAGAGCGCCTGGTTCATCGTGTGCGTGCTCATCGAACCCACCAGCAAGGTGTAGCCGTCGGGCTTGGCGCGGGCTACGAAGGTGGTGCCGATGTTGCCGGACGCGCCCGAGCGGTTTTCCACGATGACGGGCTGGCCCAGCGACTGGGTCAGGCCTTCGGACAGCACGCGCGCCAGGATGTCGGTGGAGCCGCCCGCGGCCCAGGGCACGATCAGGGTGATGGGCTTTTCGGGCCAGGCGGCATGGGTGAGCGCCGGTGCAGCCAGCGCCAGGCCCAGCGCGCAGGCGCGCAGCAGTCGTTTGAATTGCAGTGTCATGGTGTTTACCCCTTTGCGTAGTGTCCGGTCTGTGTGCCGGTTGGATGAAACAGGTTCAGCGGCCGGCGGCATAGCCCTGCATGCCGCGCGGGTTGGCGCCGGCGCGCAGCAGCAGGCCGCCGCCGGCGGCAGGCTCCCGGGTGCAGGCGCTGATGCGGCCTTCGGACCAGTCCGGCCCCACCTTGACCTCGTGGCCCGCCGCGCGCAGCGCCTCCAGCGTGGCGGCCGGCATGCGCGATTCCACGGTCAGGCGGTTCAAGGTCAGGCTGCGGGGCCAGAACGAACCCGGAAAATGATCGACATGCCAGGAAGGCGCTTCGATCGCCTCCTGCAGATTCATGCCCATGACGTGGCGCAGGAAGAACGCCACCGTCCATTGGTCCTGCTGGTCGCCGCCCGGCGTGCCGAAAGCCATGTAGGGCTGGCCGTCGCGCAAGGCCAGGCCGGGCGACAGGGTGGTGCAAGGGCGTTTGCCCGGCTGCAGCTGGCCTGGCACGCCCTCGTCCAGCCAGGTCATCTGCAGGCGGGTGGTCAGCGGGAAGCCCAGGCCGGGCACCACGGGGCTGGACGACAGCCAGCCGCCTGATGGCGTGGCGGCGACCATGTTGCCGTCGCGGTCGATGACGTCGATCTGGCAGGTGTCGCCGACGAAGATCTCGCGCGCGGCCCATTCGGCTACCGGCGGCAGCGCCGCGAAGGTCGGTTCGCCCACGCCGAAGCGCGTGTCGGACGCGGCCAAGGTGCGCACCGCGGCGTCCAGGTCGGGCAGGCGCGGCGCCAATCCGCCCGGGCTGCCGGGCTGGAACTCGGATGAAGCGCGGGCGCCGATGCCGGCCGCGCGTGCGCGGGCGTAGTCGTCGCTGAGCAGGGCGGCCAGCGGCACCTGCGCGAAATCGGGGTCGCCGTACCAGGCAGTGCGGTCGGCGAAGGCCAGCTTGGCCGCCTCGGCTACGTAGTGCACGAATTGCGGCGAGGTCGACTCTAGCCCGTCCAGCTCCAGGTGCCGCAGGATTGCCAACTGCTGCAAGTGGACCGGTCCCTGCGACCAGACGCCGCATTTGGCTACGGTGTAGCGGCCATACTGCACAGTCAGGGGTTCGTCGTAGGTGGCGCGCCAATCGGCCAGGTCGGACTTGCGCAGCAGGCCGCGATTGCGCTGGCCGGTGGTGTCGCGCACCGGCGCATGGGTGTAGTAGTCGTCGATGGCGTCGGCCACGAAGCCGCGGTACCAGACCTCCAGCGCCGCGTCGATGCGCCCGCGCCGGTCGGTGCTGCTGGCGTGCGCTTCGTCCAGAATGCGCGTGTAGGTGGCGGCGATGGCGGGCGTGCGGAACAGTGTGTCGGGCGCGGGTACGCGGCCATCGGGCAGCCAGACCTCACGCGAACTGGTCCATTCATCGCGGAACAGCGCCTGTACCGCCAGGATGGCCTGCGAGATGCGCGGCACCAGGGGAAAGCCGTTGCGCGCGTAGTCGATGGCCGGGCGCAGCACGTCAGCCAGCTCCCAAGTGCCGTAATCGCGCAGCAGGGTCAGCCAGGCCCCGAAGGCGCCGGGCACGGTGGCGGGCAAGAGGCCGATGCCGGGCACCAGGTCCACGCCCAGGCCGCGGAAATAGGCGGGCGTGGCGAGCGCGGGCGCGGGACCCTGGCCGCACAGCGCGCGCATGCGCTGTTCCCGCTCGCTCCAGAACAGGATGGGCACCTCGCCGCCGGGCCCGTTCAGGTGCGGCTCCACGATCTGCAGCGTGAAGCCTCCGGCGACCGCTGCGTCATAGGCATTGCCACCGCGTTCCAGCACGCCCATGGCCACCTGCGAGGCCAGCCAGTGGGTGGAGGAAACCACGCCGAAGGTGCCGCGTATTTCGGGGCGGGTGGTGAAGGATGCGCTCATGGGGCCGGTCCGGGCTGCAGGGAAATGTTTGCAGTATAGGGACATGAAATAACTGGTTCTGCCTTTGTTGGCATAATTGAATAACCAATTGGTTATAGGAAAGATCGTGACCTGGGATGCCGCCCGTCTCGCCAACCGTCTCAAGCATCGCCACCTGACGCTGCTGATCGAGATCGCCAGGCACGGCTCGCTCACGCGCGTGGCGGCCGCGGCGGGCATCAGCCAGCCCGCCGTCACCAAGGCGCTCACGGAGATCGAGGACATCTTCGGCGCGCCGCTATTCACGCGCACCGGGCGCGGCCTGCAAGCCACGCCGCTGGGCAACCTGGCCCTGGTGCGCGCGCGCCACATGCTCAGCGACCTGGACCTGTGGGCGCGCGAGGTCGAGGCCTTGCACGCCGGCCGTTCCGCGCATCTGCAGGTGGGCGTGGTGCCCTACGTGTCCAGCGCCTTGCTCACTGCGGCGATCAGCCGCCTGCACCAGCGCCATGGCGTCACGCTCAGCCTGCACCGCGCCACCACCGACCATCTGGTGCCGATGCTGCGCCGGCATGAACTGGATTGCATCATCAGCCGCGCCACCTCGACCGTGGCGCCGGACGACCTGATCCACCGCGTGCTGTACCGCCAGCGGCCGCGCCTGATCGCGCACGGCCGGCTGGCGCAGCGGCTGGCGCGGCGCGAACCGGATTGGGCCGCGCTGGCGGCGATGGACTGGGTGCTGCCGGCCGCCAACACGCCGACGCGGCAACTGATCGTCGAGCACTTCATCCGCGCCGAGCTGCCGCCACCGTCGCCGGTGCTGGAGGCATATTCAACCGACGTGATCGAAGGCATGCTGACCATGAACGAGGCACTTATCTCGGTGGTGCCGGAAGACATCGCCCGCGAACTCTGCCAGCGCGGCAAGCTGGGCATGGTGCCCTGGGACTTCGGCTGGGAGTTGCCGCCGATCAACCTGATCCGCCGCAAGCGCGAACAGCCGCTGGCGGCCGAGGAGCGGTTCTCGGACATCCTGCTGGATCTGTGCGGCGATGCCGCCGCGCCCTGGGCTCAGGGCGCGGGCGAGCGGCGCTGAACCGCGCCCCTACGCCGCAAGCTTGCCGCGCGCGATGTCCAGCAGCGTGGCGGCGGCCGTCTCTGGCGCCGCGTCGTTGCTGACATGCAGCAGCTGGCACTGCCGAGGCACGGGGAAAGGCTGCGTGGCGCGCGCCAGGCGCTGCGCGATCTGTTCCGCGCTTTCGCGGCCGCGTCCCGCCAGGCGGCGGGCGAGCTGGCCAGGGTCGACAGTGACTTCCACGGCAGTCAATGCCGGGTAGCGCGAGTGTGCCTGTTCCAGGTGGGCGCGCGAGCCGTTGATGATGACCGCCGCGCCGCAGGACAGCCAGGCGTCTATCTCGATGCCGATGCCGTACTGCAAGCCATGGCTGGCCCAACGCAATGCGAAGCAGCCCAGCGCGGCGCGGCGTCCGAACTCGTCTTCGGTCAGGCGCAGCGCGTCTTCGGTATCGCCGCTGTCGCGGGTGATGTAGCGGTGCGCGACCAGTACGGGCTCGTCGCCGCGCAACTCCGCGCGCAGCAGGCGCAGCAAGGTGTCCTTGCCGCTGCCCGATGCGCCCATCAGGTAGATCAGGCGCGCGCCGTCGGCGGGAACGGCGGGGTTCATGCTGCGGCCTGTCCTTGTAGATAGCTGGCGCCCGCCGCATCGATGCTTGAGCCGTCGAAGCCATAGTGCCGGGCTGCGACGAAGTCCGCGCCAGGCGTTGGCTGCACATAGATGCTGACCCCGGGCACGTCCATCGCCTGTCCGCGCAAGGGGTCGGCAAAGGCGGCGATACCGGCCTGCGCCTGGGCCAGCGCCGCGCCTTCCAGCTTGCCGGTCAGGGTGATGTGGAAAACGTAGGTGTCGAAGACATACGGATAGCCCCAGCGCGCCAGCATGGATTGCTGCGCTGGACTGAGCGACTGCGGCTGTCGGCGGGCGGTTTCCTCGGCCGTGGGCGGCGCGCGCAAAGGGTCCAGGTCGCGCACGGCGGCCTCTGCCAAAGCCTGGATCCGCGCCTGGCCTTGCGTGTCGGACGAGGCGATGCGCCAGGCCAGGAAGCCGCGCAGCGGTTCGCATTCGAGTTCCAGCGAGAAGGGGCTGCCGCTTGCGGCCAACTGGCGCGCGGCTGCGTCGAGCTGCTGTGGATTGACGCCCGGGCTCAGGCGGAAGGGCGGTTTCAGCGTGGCGTGCAAGCCATAGTGGCGCGGCGCCGCAGTCCAGGCGCGCGAGTCCGCGTCTTGCCCCGGCAGCGGCGGCAGCGCCTCGCCGGTGTCGGCGCAGCGGCCCAGCCAGCGGCTGCCGTGTTCGCGCCAGGGGCCGGTGGGCGCCAGGTACAGGGCGTAGCGATGGGCGAGCGGCATGGTCAGGCCGCCATGCGCTGGCTGTGGCCGTCGTCGAACGCGCGCGTGGCGTAGCGCAGTTCGCCGCCCACGATCGCGGCGCAGACGCGCGGCAGTCCTGGCACCTGGTCGTCCACCACGATGGCGTCGGCGATCAGCCCCGGGGCCAGTGCGCCGCGGTCCTTCAGGCCGGCGGCGCGGGCTGGATTCAGCGATACCAGATCCCAGGCCTGCGCCAGCGGCAACACGCCGTCGTCGGCCAGCTTCATCACGGCGGCCAGCGGGGCAGGGTAGTAATAGTCGGACGTCAGGATGTCGCACAGGCCCGCGCGGATCATTTCGGTGGCGCTGGGCGCGCCCGTGTGGCTGCCGCCGCGCACGACATTGGGCGCGCCGAAGACCACGGAATCGCCCAGGTCGCGAGCGACGCCCGCCGCCTCGCGGGTCAGCGGAAACTCCGCCACGCCGCAGCCCAGCTGGTGGTAATAGCGGCGCGTGGCGGCATCCGGATCGTCGTGCGAGGCCACCTTCAAGCCTGCCTCCCGGGCGCAGGCGGTCAGTTCGCGCATGGCGTCGGCTACCGAATCGGCCGCCGACATGGCGGCTCGGATGCGGTCCTGGAAGACGTCGAGATCGCATTCGGCGCGGTTGGCGTACTGCATCAGCTTGCGCTCGTCGCCCAGGCGGCGCGCCATGCTGGGCAGGTGGTCGTTCAAGGCCAGGAAGCGGACGCGGCCGTCCCTTATCCATTGCTGGGCTGTCTCCAGGCCGCCCACGTGATGCGTTTCGAAGCGCAGGTGCACATAGTGCCGCGCGCCCATGAGGTGGCGCATTCTTTCCAGCGCGTCGAACATGCGCTCGGCGTAGGTCTCGCCGCGCAATCCGCCTTCCCAGGACAGCGTGACGCCGTGGAATTCGGTGGTGATGCCGTTGGCCAGCAGTTGGCGGTCCACGTCGAACAAGGCGCCGTCATAGGGAAACGTCACACTGGGACGCGGCATGACGGCGCGTTCGAAGGCGTCGCCGTGCAGGTCCACGATGCCGGGCAGCACCAGCAGATTGCCTGCGTCGAACCAGGGCGCGCCCCGCGGCGCCGCGGCGGCGGAGCCTTCTATCAGTCCGCCGTGGAAGCGCAGGCTGGCCTGTTCGACGCCGCGCGGCGTCAGGATGCGTTGGCCTGTGACACCGGCCAGGGGCGAGGGGGCGTGCGTGTGTGTGTTCATGGCGTGACGTTAGCGGGATTGCATTACAACCAGATGTCTAGATGAGTTAAGCCGAAAGGGCGAGCTTTCCGCGCCGCCTGCGCGCGCAGGCGGCGGCCTTGCGTCAGGTGTCGTCCGTCACCATCAGCTGCACCATGTCGCCGACGAAGCGGGCGACGCTGTATTGCAGCGGCGCGCCGTCCTGGTCCACGTTCAGGGCTTCGACCTGAAGAATGGGGCGGGTCTTGGGCTGGCCCAGCAGGCGGGCGATCTCGGGCGTGGGCAGCGCGGCGGTGATGCGCGACCATTTGCGCGTGTAATCGCCGATGCCATAGTGGGTGTAGACCTTGGAGATCGAGCGCAGGGAGGCCAGGCGTTCCGCGAAATCGGGGAAGCGCTTTTCGTCGAAGAAGTGCTCCGAGACGCTGATGGGGCGGTTTTCGGCCTTGCCCACGATCTGCACGCGCAACAGCGGCGCGGCACGGGTCAGGCCCAGGTGCTTGGCGATGTCGCCCGCGCGCAGGCTCTGGCTGCCCAGGACTTCCTGGTGGCCCAGCATGCCTTGGCTGCGCAGGTTCTCGGAAAAGCGCGTGCGCTTGCCGATGGCGTAGTCGATCGCGTGTTCCTGGACGAAGGTGCCGCGGCCCTGCTCGATGCGGACCAGGCCGCCTTGTTCGAGTTCGCCCATCGCGCGGCGGATGGTGTGGCGGTTGACGGAAAACTTGGCGGCCAGCTCGGGCTCGGAGGGCAGCTGTTCGCCTGCCGCATAGAGCTTGTTGCGGATATCGTCCGCAAGCGCTTCGCCGATTTGCCGCCAGACGGCGATGCCGGAACCTCTTTCGACCATAGGGTGTGCTCGTGCTGTCACATCAGCTTCATGAAGAATGGCAGTGATTGTGCACCATGCGGCGGCCGCCGGAAAGGCGCTGCGGGCACGCTGCAACTGTCATCAAAAATTCACGCCAGGCTGTTGAACTTCGTTTTCGAAGCGATCATACTCCATCCAGTCGTCTAGACGTTTAGAGGAAAAAATGGATCACCCAAAGACAGGGCAGGATGCGGCGGGCGCGCAACGCGCCGCCTGGATGCGCGTGCTGGCGCTGGCCGATCCGGCCGCGCTGGATGGCGCTTTTTGCGCGTTGGCCGGCAAGCCCGGGCACCAGATGCTGCGGCCGGCGCAAACCGGCATGGCCATGGTGCGCGCCCGTAGCGGCGGCACCGGCGCCCGCTTCAACCTGGGCGAAATGAGCGTGACACGTTGCGCGGTGACGATGGACGAGGGCGTTATCGGGGTGGCTTATGTGCAAGGCCGCTCGCAGCGCCATGCCGAACAGGCCGCCGTGGCCGACGCGCTGCTGCAGCTGCCGGAATGGCATGACACGGTGCAGGCCCAGCTGATCCAGCCGCTGGCCCGCCTGCATGCTGAACGGATCGAGCGCCAGGCCCGCGTGGCGGCGCAGACCAAGGTGGAATTCTTCACGATGGTGCGAGGCGAGGACTGACATGCAACAACAGATACAAGCCGCCGCGGCCTCGGGCCGGGCGCTGCTCCCGGGGTTCGCGGACCCCGTCGGCGACGCGCAGGCCACGTTCCGCGCCGCGCTTGACGCGCTGGCCCACCCAGGCCGCATCAACGAGATCCTGGCCGAAACCGGCGTGCCCGCCGGCCTGTCGCCGGCCATGACCGCGATGCTGCTGACGCTGGTGGACGTGGACACGCCGCTGTGGCTGCCGGAGAGCGTCAGCGCGGATGCCATTGCCTTCCTGCGTTTTCATTGCGGCTGCCCCATCGTGCCTTCGCCGTCGCTGGCGCGCTTTGCCGCAGTGCCCGCCGGCGGCAAGGCGCCGGCGCTGTCGTCCTGCCACCAGGGCGATCCGGCCTATCCCGATGTGTCCACTACCTTGCTGATCGAGGCCGAGTCCTTATCAGAAGGAGAACCCGTCATCCTCAGCGGCCCAGGCATACAGAGCCAGCAGATCCTGCGCGTGGCCGGGCTGCCCGAGGGCTTCTGGCGCGAATGGCGCATCAATCATCAACGTTTTTCGCTGGGCGTCGACGTGTTCCTGACGCAGGAACGGCGGATTTGCGCACTGCCGCGCAGCACGCGCAAGGAGAGCTGACATGTATGTGGCCGTAAAAGGGGGCGAACGCGCCATCCTCAATTCCTACCGCATGCTGGACGATTACCGGCGCGGCGACCGCGAAGTACCTGAGCTGAGCCTGGACCAGATCCGCGAACAGATGCCGCTGGCGGTGTCGCGGGTCATGGCCGAGGGCTCGCTCTACGATCCGCAGTTGGCGGCGCTGGCCATCAAGCAGGCTGCGGGCGACGTGATCGAAGCGGTATTCCTGCTGCGCGCTTACCGCACCACCTTGTCGCGCTTTGGCTACACCCAGCCCATCGACACCGGCCGCATGCGCTTGCAGCGCCGCATCTCGTCCACCTTCAAGGACGTGCCGGGCGGCCAGATCCTGGGGCCGACCTACGACTACACCCAACGCCTGCTGGACTTCTCGCTCGAAGCGCAGCGCGAAGCCGACGCCTTGCCGCCGGGCGGCGAGGCCCTGGACAGTGACATGCCGCGCGTCACCGACCTGCTGGCGCACGATGACCTGATCGATGCGGAAGCCGTGCCCGAAGGCGATCCAGAACCTTTCGACCTGACCCGTCAGCCGCTGGATTTTCCGGCATCGCGCGCGGCCCGCCTGCAGAACCTGGCGCGCGCCGACGAAGGCTTCCTGCTGTCCATGGGCTATTCGACCCAGCGCGGCTACGGCAACACCCACCCCTTCGCCGCCGAGATCCGTTACGGCGCGCTGGAGGTGGAAATGCATATCGAGGAACTGGGATTTGCCGTCACCGTGGGCGAGATCGAAATCACCGAATGCCAGATGGTGAGCCAGTTCGCCGGCAGCGCCGAGGAAGGCCCGAAATTCACCCGGGGTTACGGGTTGACCTTCGGCTACGGCGAACGCAAGGTCATGTCGATGGCGCTGGTGGACCGCGCGCTCAAGGCGCGCGACCTGGGCGAGCGCGCCGATTCCCCGGCCAACGACCACGAATTCGTGCTCTACCACAGCGACAACGTCGAAGCCTCCGGTTTCGTGCAGCACTTGAAGCTGCCGCACTACGTGGACTTCCAGGCCAATCTGGAACTGTTGCGGCGCATGCGCGCCGAACGCGCCGCGCCCGAGGCCGCGCGCAACGATCTGATGGACGAGGCGGTTTCCCCATGACTACGCAACACGCAACGGTCGAACGCGACGACCACTACAACTTCGCCTACCTGGACGAATCCACCAAGCGCATGCTGCGCCGCGCCTTGCTCAAGGCCGTCGCCATTCCCGGCTACCAAGTGCCGTTTGGCAGCCGCGAAATGCCGCTGCCCTATGGCTGGGGCACTGGCGGCATCCAGGTCACCGCGTCCATCATCGGCGCGAACGACGTGCTCAAGGTGATAGACCAGGGTTCGGACGACACCACCAACGCCATCAACATCCGCCGCTTCTTCGGCCGCGTCACGGGCGTGGCGACGACGGAGTCCACGCCCGCGGCCACCATCGTCCAGACCCGCCACCGCATCCCCGAGACGCCGCTGGCGGAAGGACAGATCATGGTGTTCCAGGTGCCTATCCCTGAACCCCTGCGCTGGCTGGAGCCCAGCGAAACCGAGACGCGCACCATGCACGCGCTGGCTGAATACGGCGGCATGCACGTCAAGCTGTACGAAGACATCGCCCAGCACGGCCACATCGCCACCACCTATGACTATCCGGTCATCGTGAACGGCCGCTACATGATGCGGCCTTCGCCCATCCCCAAGTTCGACAATCCCAAGCTGGACGGCAGCCCTGCGTTGATGCTGTTTGGCGCGGGCCGCGAAAAGCGGGTCTACGCGGTGCCGCCCTATACCTCGGTGAAAAGCCTGGACTTCGAGGACCACCCGTTCCAGGTGGAGACCTGGAGCGAATGCTGCGACCTGTGCGGATCGCGCGAGAGCTATCTGGACGAGATCATCCTGGACGACGCGGGCACGCGCCGCTTCGTCTGCTCCGACACCGAGTACTGCAACGACCGCCAGGCGCGGCAGGGCGCGGAACAATCCAACCAGGAGGCCGCGGCATGAACGCCCAACCTTTGCTTTCCGTGCGCAACATGACGCGCACCTGGGACGGTGTGCACGGCTGCCGCGACGTCAACTTCGATCTGTATCCCGGCGAAGTGCTGTGCGTGGTCGGCGAGTCCGGCTCGGGCAAGAGCACGCTGCTGTCGGCTGTGTCGTACCAGACCCGGCCGGACGCGGGCAGCGTCTGGTACGACACCCGCGACCAGGGTTTCACCGACCTGGCCGCGCTGCCGGGCGCGCGCCTGCGCCTGCTGTCGCGCACCGACTGGGGCTTCGTGCGGCAGAACGCCAGGGACGGCCTGCGCATGCAGGTCAGCGCCGGCGCCAACATCGCGGAGCGGCTGATGGCCGTGGGCGACCGGCACTACGGCGATCTGCGCCAGGCCGCCGGCAACTGGCTGCAGAAGATGGAAATCGACGCGGACCGACTGGACGACAGGCCCACCTCGTTCTCCGGTGGCATGCAGCAGCGCCTGCAGATCGCCCGCAATCTGGTGACCCATCCCCGCCTGGTGTTCATGGACGAGCCCACGGCTTCGCTGGACGTGTCGGTGCAGGCGCGCCTGTTGGACCTGTTGCGCCAGTTGGTGGCCGACCTGGGCCTGGCCGCCATCGTCGTTACCCATGACCTGGCGGTGGCGCGCCTGCTGGCGCATCGCACCCTGGTCATGCGCGGCGGCGTGGTGGTCGAAAGCGGCCTGACCGACCAGATCCTCGACGACCCGCAGCATCCGTACACCCAGTTGCTGGTGTCTTCCATTTTGCAGAGCTGACCATGCGCGTAAAGACTCCCATGATCGAGGTGCGGGGCCTCGGAAAGATGTTCACCCTGCATAACCAGGGCGGCATGCGCCTGCCGGTGCTGGAATCGGTCGACTTCGACGCGGCCGCGGGCGACTGCCTGGTGCTGGCGGGGCCGTCCGGCACCGGCAAGAGCACCTTGCTGCGCTGCCTCTATGGCAACTATCTGGCCACCGAGGGCAGCATCCGGGTGCGCTGGAACGATGATTGGGTGGAGCTGGCGGGCGCGCCCGAGCAGCGCATCCTGGCCCTGCGCCGCGAGGTGATCGGCTACGTCAGCCAGTTCCTGCGCGTGATTCCGCGCGTGTCGGCGCTGGACGTGGTGGCCGAACCTCTGCGTGCCGCGGGGGTGGATGCCGATGAGGCCCAAGCCCGCGCCGCTGCCCTGCTGCAGCGCCTGAACGTGCCGCCGCGCCTGTGGGGGTTGGCGCCCGCCACCTTTTCGGGCGGCGAGCAGCAGCGCGTGAACATTGCGCGCGGCTTCATCGCCCGCCATCCCATCCTGTTGCTGGACGAACCCACCGCGTCGCTGGACGCCGACAACCGCCAGGTCGTGATCGCGCTGATCCGCGAGGCCATGGCCGAGGGCCGCTGCCTGCTGGGCATCTTCCACGACGCCGAAGTGCGCGACGCCGTCGCCACGCAGACGCTGGCCTTGCGTCCCGCCCAACCCGCATTGGCCGACTTGGAGCAATGATGCAAAGCACCTATCTCACCCATGCCCGCGTGGTGCTGCAGGACCGCGTCCTGGAGGACAGCGCCGTCCTGATAGACGATGGCCGCATCGTCGCCATCGAACCCGCTGGCGCGCGCGCGGACCGCGAGATCGATCTCTGCGGCCAGACCTTGCTGCCGGGGCTGATCGACCTGCACTGCGACGCCATCGAAAAGGAAGCCGAGCCGCGTTCGCGGGTGCTGTTTCCGCTGGATTTCGCGGTGGCCCAGGTCGACCGCCGCAATGCCGCGGCCGGCATCACCACGCCGTATCACGCGCTGTCCTTCGCCAACAGCGAATGGGGCGTGCGCAACAATCAGACCGCGGCGGAAGTGGTGCGCACCGTGCGCGCCTTCCGCCAGCACAGCCTGGTCGATAACCGTGTCCACTGCCGCTATGAAGTCACCGACGCCACCTCGGTGGAGGTGCTGCGCGCGCTGATGGACGAGGGCGCCGTGGACCTGCTGTCGGTCATGGACCATTCGCCGGGCCAGGGGCAGTTCAAGACGCTGGAGTCCTATCTGCAGTACATGATGGGTAACCACGCCATGAGCCGCGAGCAGGCCGAGGAAGCCGCACAGGCCAAGACGCGCGCCAAGGACGGCGCGGTGACGCGGGTGGAGGCGCTACTGTCGCATGCGCAAGGACTGGGCATTCCCACCGCCAGCCATGACGATGATTCGATCCAACGCATTGCCACCATGCGTAACCTGGGCGTGGCCATGAGCGAGTTCCCGATCACCCTGGATACCGCGCGCGCCGCGGTGTCCTGCGGCCTGCCCACCATCCTGGGCGCGCCCAATGTGTTGCGCGGCCAGAGCCAGAGCGGCTCGATGCGCGCCATCGACGCCATCCGCGCGGGCGTCGCCAGCTGCCTGTGCTCGGACTATCAGCCGTCCGCGCTGATCGCCGCCGCGTTCACGGTGGCAGCGCAAACCGACCTGACCTTGCCGCAGGCGATTGCGCTGGTCACGCTGAACCCGGCGCAGGCTTGCGGCCTGTCCGACCGCGGGCGCATCGCGCCGGGCCAGCGCGCCGACTTGGTGGCGGTGGCGCAAGTGGGCGCGCAACCGCTGATCAGCCATACCTGGTCGGCCGGCCGGCTGGTATTCTCGGCGCACTATCCGCCCGCGCGTGCGAGCGCGCAGCGGGCGTCCGAGGCGCAGGTCCTGACCGCCTGAACCCGTTCCTGGAGAGACGTGATGCATCCCATCGTGACAGCCGTGGCGTGCAGCCCCACGCACGGGTTCAGCAAGCCGGTCGTGTCGGCGATCCTGCTGCTGCAGGGGCTGGGGGTGGAAGGCGACGCCCACATGGGCGTCACGGTCAAGCACCGTTCCCGTGTCAAGGCGGACCCCTCCCAGCCCAATCTGCGGCAGGTCCATCTGATCCACGGCGAACTGCACGATGAGTTGCAACTGGCCGGCTTCAACGTGGCCGAAGGCACCATGGGCGAGAACATCACCACTCGTGGCATCGACCTGTTGGGATTGCCGCGCGGCGCGCGCCTGCATCTCGGCGCGCACGCGGTGGTCGAAATCACCGGCCTGCGCAATCCCTGCTCGCAACTCGACAACTACCAGCAGGGCCTGACCGCTGCCGTGCTGGGCCGCCACCCGGACGGCAGCCTGATGCGCCGCGCCGGCATCATGGGCATCGTGATCGAAGGCGGGGCGGTGAGCGCAGGGGATCCGATCCGAGTGGCGCTGCCCGACTTGCCGCATCTGCCGCTGGAGCGCGTCTGATATCCATAGACGCAAGGGCGGTCTGTCGCAAAAACATCGCCGCCGGGCGCAGCCGGGAGGCCGCGCATCTGGTTAAATGGCGGGAAAGGCGCGGCCGCGATTTCCGCGGCGCGCCGGCCCTTTTTCCGGAGTTCGCGATGGCACGATTCAATTTCACCCAGGATCCCGAGGAACCCGATCTGTGGGCCGCGGAGAACGTCGCCGCCGGCAAGGGCCGTCCGCCCATCCACGTGATGGTCCAGACTGACGGCGAAGAGCCCGACGGCAGCGCGTCCAAGGTGGTCAAGGCCATCATCGACGACCTCGATGACCAGATCCTGGCCGCGGCCGAACTTCTGCTGGAAAACTACTCCTACGAGCATTACAAGAAGCTCGGCCTGGACGACAACCAGCTGCCGCAGGAAGAAACCGCCGAAGCCATGGCCCAACACGCCGTGTTGCGTGCGCTGTGGCTGTTCGACGAAGACGGCGACGGCTACGAGCTGTGGTTCACGCTGCCCTGGGATCCGGTGCATACCTACGACGTGGAATTCGAGGACGGCGCGCCCGTCTCGTGCTCGGTCAACGACTAAGGGGGTACAGGCGCTAGGGCCGTTGCTGGCGCTCCAGTTCGAACTTCGTTGCCTGGCTCTGCCCCAGCGAATCGTCGTAGCGGTAGCGCATCTTCAGGGACTTGCCCCTGCGGACCGTGTCGGCGGCGATGTTCTCAAGCACCACGTCGATCTCGCGGCCGACGAATTCAGTGCAGTCGGTATCGGCGCGGGCGCCTTCGGGTATGTCCGCGTTCCTGACCTTCAGCCTGAACATCAATTGCGTCAGTTCCGTGCCGTCGGTGCGGAACTGACGCATCACCACGGGCAGGTTGGCCACGGTGCCGCCCAACTCGCAGGAAATGCGGGTCCAGGCGTATGAGGCGGGAGTGGCGGACATCAGGGCCGCGGCCGCCAGGGCGCAGCGCAGGCTTAGGCGTTTCATGGCATGAGAACTGAGCGTGGCGCCCATGCGCGCCGCGCCGGGATAGGGAGCGAAGGGTTTATATGTTGCTCCCGGCCATGGCGCCGGTCAAGCTGCCGCTAGCCATAAAAAAACGGGCCATGCGGCCCGTTTTTCATTGCCTGTTGCTTCAGGCGTTCTGGCTCGCGGCCTGGTCCGGGCGGGCTTCATCCAAGGCGGGCTCGGTGTCAGCCGTGTCCTCGCGATTGCCTTCCAGCTTGGAAATGACGGCGGTGGCCAGGCTGTTGCCGACCACGTTGGTGGCCGTGCGGCCCATGTCGAAGAACTGGTCGATGCCCATGATCAGCAGCAGGCCGGCTTCGGGCAGATGGAACATCGGCAGCGTCGCCGCGACCACCACGAGCGAGGCGCGCGCCACGCCGGCCATGCCTTTGCTGGTCACCATCAGCACCAGCAGCAGCGTCAGCTGCTGCGTAAAGCTCATCTGGATGTTGTAGGCCTGGGCGATGAACAGCACCGCGAAGGACTGGTACATCATCGAGCCGTCCAGGTTGAAGGAGTAGCCCAGCGGCAGGACGAAGCCCGAGATGCGCTTGGGCACGCCAAAGCGGGTCAGCGCCTCGATGGTCTTGGGGTAGGCCGATTCGCTGCTGGCCGTGGAGAACGCTAGCAGCGTGGGTTCCTTGATCAGGCCGCCCAGGCGGAAGGTGGACTTGCCCAGGAACAGGTAGCCCACGCCGAACAGGATGGCCCACAGCAGCGCCAGTCCCAGGTAGAACTCGCCTATCAGCTTGCCGTAGCTGACCAGCACGCCCAGGCCCTCGGTGGTGATGGCGGCGGCCATGGCGGCGAACACGCCGATGGGCGCGAAGCGCATCACGTAGTCCGTCACCCGGAACATGATCTTGGCCAGCTCGTCGATCAGGTTGTAGATGGTGTTGTGGCCCTTGCCGCGGATGAAGGACAGGGCGGCGCCGAAGAACAGCGAGAACACCAGGATCTGCAGGATCTCGTTGTTGGCCATGGCTTCGGCGATGCTGCGCGGGAACACGTGCGTAATGAAGGCCTTGAGCGTGAAGTCGCCCGTCTTCAGGCCCGAAGTCAGGCCCGCGTCCGGCAGCGCCAGGTTCATGTGCGCGCCAGGCTGGAAGATGTTGACCAGCGCCAGGCCCAGCAGCAGCGACAGGGCCGAGGCGGCGATGAACCAGACCATGGCGCGCATGCCGATGCGGCCCACGGCGCTGGCGTCGCTCATGCTGGCCAGGCCGGTCACCAGGGTGGCGAACACCAGCGGCGCGATGATCATCTTGATCATGCGCAGGAAGATGTCGGTGATGAGACTGAAGTACGAGGCGATCTGCGCCGCCTCCTTCTCATTCTGCGCGTACCTGTGGCAGAAATAGCCCACCACGATGCCCAGCACCATGGCGATGCCGATATAACGCGTCAGCTTCTTAGTGTTCATGATCAAAACGGAAAACAGGGATCGCTTGCCTGGCCCGGAGAGACGGGCGCGCCGGCACGGGGCGGGCGAGAAGATCCGGAGACGGAATGCCAGGGCAGGCCGCAGGGTGCGGGTTTACCCTTGGGGCGCGATGTTAACGCCGCGCACCTGACACGTAGTTGTCAGATCGGGGACGGATTAGGCCGCTTCCCCAGGGAGGTTTCGGGGAGGCGGTGATATCGGAGTTGTATCAATTTGGAACCGCCGCGCTATCGCCCGCCGCCATGCCAGAATGGTTCAGCCCCGGCGCCCGCGACAGCGGCGCAGGGGCAACGCGAACAACAGGCCCTTGCGCGGGGCCGCACAAGGAGACTAGGCAATGCCGAAACGCGAACTGTCCGTGCTGGCGTCCGGATACACCTATCTGGAGGGGCTGCGCTGGCACGAGAACCGCTTGTGGGCGTCGGACTTCTACACCGAGCAGGTCATCGCCGTGGACCTGGACGGCAGGGTCGAGCAGATCTGCAAGGTGCCGCAGCAGCCGTCCGGGTTGGGCTGGCTGCCGGACGGCCGCCTGCTGATCGCGTCGATGAAGGACCGCAAGCTCCTGCGCCGCGAGGCGGACGGCGCGCTGGCCGTGCACGCCGACCTGTCGGCGCTGACGGGCGGACCGGTCAACGACATGGTCGTGGACGCGCAGGGCAGGGCCTATGTGGGCAATTTCGGTTTTGACCTGATGGCTGGCGAGCCGGTCCGCAATACCGGCATCGTGCGCGTCGATCCCGACGGCTCCGCGCGGAGGGTGGCGGATGGCCTGTGCTTTCCCAACGGCTCGTTCATTACGCCGGACGGCAAGACCATGATCGTCAACGAAACCTTCGGCAACCGCATTTCCGAGTTCGACATCCTGGCCGACGGCGGACTTGGGCCGCGTCGCGACTGGGCCGATTTCGGCCCCTTGCCGGCCAGCGGCGACCTGGGCCTGCTGATCGCCGCTTCCGCCATCGGGCCCGACGGCGGCGCGCTGGACGCGGAAGGGGCCTTGTGGGTGGCCGACGCCATCGGCAAGCGCATCGTGCGCGTGGCGCGCGGCGGCAAGATCCTGGAGCAGATCGACACGGGCGAGTTCGGCATCTTCGCCGCCGCCCTGGGCGGAGCGGACGGCCGGACCCTGTTCATGGCCGCCGCGCCCGACTTCATCGAAGCCAACAGGCGTGCCAAGCACGAAGGCCGGATCCTGATGACGCGGGTGGACATTCCGCACGCCGGCCGGCCTTGAAAAAAGCCGGTCCCTTGCCGCGGAGCCCTGGCGGCTCCGCCGCGCCCTCGGTCCTTTGGGGGAGTTGAAGCCCGGCCTGGGCCTTTCGTGCTCATCTGAATGGACCGGATACGGGAGGTTGCAAGACCTTTCGTCGAATCCCCCGTAAAATCACTCCATTCATCAAGGCTTCAACCATCTTTCAATAGACAGTACTAAGGAGGACCACTCATGGCCCTAGTCTCCATGCGCCAGTTGCTCGACCACGCCGCCGAGCACGGTTACGGCATTCCCGCTTTCAACGTCAACAACCTGGAACAGGTCCAGGCCATCATGGAAGCTGCTGCGGAGACCGACAGCCCGGTGATCATGCAAGCCTCGGCCGGCGCGCGCAAGTACGCGGGCGAAGGCTTCCTGAAGCACCTGATCCAGGCCGCCGTGGAATCCTATCCGCACATCCCCGTGGTCATGCACCAGGACCACGGCCAGTCGCCCAAGATCTGCCAAGGCGCCATCGACCTGGGCTTCTCCAGCGTCATGATGGACGGTTCGCTCAAGGAAGACGGCAAGACCATCGCCGACTACGACTACAACGTTGAAGTGACCAAGAAGGTCGTGGACACCGCCCACAAGCTGGGCGTGACGGTCGAAGGCGAACTGGGCTGCCTGGGTTCCCTGGAAACCATGGAAGGCGACAAGGAAGACGGCCATGGCGCCGACGGCAAGCTGACCATGGACCAGCTGCTGACCGACCCGGAGCAAGCCGCCGACTTCGTGCGCCGCACGCAGCTGGACGCGCTGGCCATCGCCATCGGCACCAGCCACGGCGCTTACAAGTTCACGCGCAAGCCCACCGGCGACATCCTGTCGATCTCCCGCATCAAGGAAATCCACGCTCGTCTGCCGAACACCCACCTGGTGATGCATGGCAGCTCCAGCGTGCCGCAGGAACTGCTGGCCGAGATCCGCGAATTCGGCGGCAACATGAAGGAAACCTACGGCGTTCCCGTCGAGGAAATCCAGGAAGCCATCAAGTACGGCGTGCGCAAGATCAATATCGACACCGATATCCGTCTGGCCATGACTGGCGCGATCCGCCGCTTCTTTGCCGAAAACCCGGAAAAGTTCGACCCGCGCGAATACCTGAAGCCGGCCCGCGCCGCCGCCAAGGCCATCTGTGTGGCTCGCTACACCGAATTCGGCACCGCCGGCAACGCCAGCAAGATCAAGGCGCTGCCGCTGACCGAAATCGCCGCGCAATACGCGTCGGGCAAGCTGGCCCAGGTGGTTCAGTAAGCATCTGCCGCCGGCGCGTGACGCCAGAGGCGTCCGGCGCCCGAGTGCAATAAAAAAGCGGTCCGCCCAGGCGGACCGCTTTTTTTTGTCTGCGCCTCGGGCTATGGCGCCGGCGAGTTGCGGGGGAAGTGCGGCACGCTCCGGTCCACGTGATGCCAGGACGGGGCCGAGTCGGTCCACAGGCTGGCGCGGGCGCGGAAGGCTTCCGGGTCGTCCAGCGAGCCGGCCCGCACGATTTCGTAGCCCATGCCGGCCGAATTGCCGAACAGCGGGGTGCCGCAGTCCGCACAGAAGCTGCGCATGACGGTATGGCCGGATTCGCCTCGGTAGCGGTGTTCCTTGGCGCTGCCGCGCAACAGCGTGATGGAGCCCGCCGGAAAGATCAGCGCATGAGCCGGGGCGCCGCCGCTGGAATATTGGCAGTCCCGGCAATGGCAGGTCGCGGCCATGATCGGTTCATCGGTGGTGGCGTAGCGCACGGCGCCGCATTGGCAACCGCCGGTGAGGTGCACCTGGGCGTCGGCGTGGGCGCTGCGTTTGAGGAAAGCATCCTGCATACGGCTCTGTCTCCGGGCTTGGGGTCAGCGCCGTGACGCCAGAGGCGGCCGGCGCGCATCATGTTGGAGAGCAGAGCCTAACCCGGCCGCCCGGCGGCGTCGAGCGCTCCGGCAAGACCGGCCCATTTGCAGTAACCTATGCGCTTCGCAAGACCCGCGCGCGTCGCCGGCCTTGCCCGCAGTTCCCGGATTCCGTTCTACTTCCCGCCCTGGCGCCTGCCCGTGGCGGGAATCTTCATTATTGCCATAGGCCATTCCCGTGACTTCTGCTTTGCATCAATCCAGCATCAAGTCCTTGCCGCTGCTGGGCCGCGGTAAGGTGCGCGACATGTACGCGGTGGGCGACGACAAGTTGCTGATCGTCGCGTCGGATCGTATCTCCGCCTTCGACGTGATTCTCGACGACCCGATCCCCGGAAAGGGGCAGGTGCTGACCGAGCTGACCGAGTTCTGGCTGAAGAAGCTGGCCCACATCCTGCCGAACCACTCCACCGGCATCAAGGCCGAAGACGTGGTCGCGCCGGATGAAGTCGAGCAGGTGCGCGGCCGCGCCGTGGTGGTCAAGCGCTTGAAGCCCATCCTGGTGGAAGCGGTGGCCCGCGGCTACCTGATCGGCTCCGGCTGGAAGGACTACCAGGCCACCGGCGCCGTCTGCGGCATCAAGCTGCCCGCCGGCCTGCAACAGGCCAGTCAGCTGCCCGAACCCATCTTCACGCCCGCCGCCAAGGCCGAGTTCGGCATGCACGACGAGAACGTGGACTTCGCCCACGTGGTCAAGGAAGTGGGCCAGGAAATGGCTGAGCGCATCCGCGACGTGACTCTCAAGCTGTACGCCGAAGCCGCCAAGTTCGCGGCCACCAAGGGCATCATCATCGCCGATACCAAGTTCGAATTCGGCCTGGACGACGATGGCACGCTGTACCTGATGGACGAAGTGTTGACGCCCGATTCCTCGCGCTTCTGGCCGGCCGACGGCTACCGCGTGGGCATCAGCCCGCCCTCGTTCGACAAGCAGTTCGTGCGTGACTGGCTGGAAACCCAGGCCTGGGACAAGACCCCGCCCGCGCCGCGCCTGCCGCAGGACGTGCTGGAAAAGACCGCCGCCAAGTACCGCGAAGCCCTGGACCGCCTGGTCGCCTGAGCGCTGCCGGCCAACGAAAACCCGCTCCTAGGGCGTCCGGATTAGGCAAATCCGGACCGCACTTCGGTTTTGTGAGGCAGGGTTCTTGAGTCGCCGGCGTCCGGACTGCGGGATTCCGATGCTCGCCCCAGTGGGGCTGCGCTTCGGATCCCTCCGCCCGGCCACCGGCTCACGGCATCTGCCCACGAACGGGATCCAAAACCACCGCATTGGGCGACTGCCAGCCGAGGACCCCGGAGCCATCCGAAGCGCAGCCCCACCGGGGCGAGCATCGGAATGGCGCAGGGTAGCCTCGGCGGCTAAAGAACCCCGACATCCGCAAGCTCGAAGCCCTGCTGCCCCGCACTTCGGTTCTGTGAAGCAGGGTTCTTGAGTCGCCGGCGTCCGGACTGCGGGATTCCGATGCTCGCCCCAGTGGGGCTGCGCTTCGGATCCCTCCGCCCGGCCACCGGCTCACGGC
>NZ_JBARYB010000210.1:0-39889 GCF_049647645.1 Achromobacter sp. | reverse complement strand
CGCAAGCGCCGGCCGCCCGCGTCGCCAGCGCCCGTCCCAATGTCCGCACCCACAAGGTGCGCCAGGGCGACACGCTGTTCTCGCTGGCCAAGCAGTACGGCACCTCGGTCGACGCGCTGCGCGCGCTCAACAACATCAAGGGCAGTGCCCTGAAGGTGGGCTCGCAGTTGCGCGTGCCAGGCACCAACGCCCGCGGCTGATCGCCGCCGGAACAACAAAAGGCGCGCCCTTGCGGGACGCGCCTTTTTTATTTCAGCTTGCCTGTCTTTTTATTCTAGTACTAGAATAAAAACAATGAACCTGACCGACTCCGAGCTCTTGCTACTAGGCCTCGTCGCGGAGATGCCGCGGCACGGCTATGAACTTGAACAAGTCATCGAAACCCGGGGCATGCGTGAATGGACCCAGATCGGTTTTTCCTCGATCTATTTCGTGCTTGGAAAGTTGGAGAAGGCGGGACTGGTTTTGGCGGAAGCCCCCGCGGGGACCAAGACGCGCAAGACGTTTTCGGCGACTGCGACGGGCCACAAGGCGCTACTGGAACAGACGATCTCTGCCCTTGGAGCCTATCGCCCCACGCATTCATCCCTTTTGCTGGGGATGGTTCATTGGCCAGCGCTGTCGCGCGAGTCAGCGCTGGCAGCACTGGAGAACCGCCTGTCTTCAGTCATGGCAGAAGCAGAACGGCTCGAACTTATGCGCCGGCAACGGCAACCGATGCCTGATCACATCGAGGTCCTTTTTGACTTTTCCGCCAGCCAACTGGCGGCAGAGGGCCGGTGGATCACCGCCACCCTGGATTACATGAGGAGCAAGCCATGGCCGACGAAGGGATGACCGATTTGATCCGCGACAGGGCGATGCTCGGCGCGCTCTACGCCCCCTCGACAGGGGCTTTCAGCATGATCGATGTACCCAAGCTCCCATTCGCAGTCTGGGATGGCGCAGGAGCACCCGAACCGTCGTCCGTCACGGCTGCGATCAAGGGTCTTTACACCGCCATCTATCCCATACGGCGCGAAGCTCGTGAGCGCCTGGGAAAGGCCTTTGTCGAGCCTCCCGTGGAATTGCTCTATTGGGCAGACGATATGCGCGACTTCTCAGCGGGCCGTCGCGAGAATTGGCGTTGGCGCGCGCAGATAACCTTGCCTGTGTGGGCGAATGCGGCGTGCCTTGAGGAATCCGTCGCGCAAATGCGCCACGAACTGAACGGTGCGCCAACGCCCCGCTGGGAGGCGCTGGCCGAAGGAAAGTGCGTACAGATTCTTCATGTGGGCCAAACCACTGATCTCCCCGCCATGCTTGAAAAGCTCTACGGGGAATATCTGCCGCAAGAAGGTTTGGCGCCGTCAGGGCCGTATCACGAGATCTATCTTGATGATTGGAATCGCACCGCTCCCACAAAACGCAAGGTCATTCTTCGGCAACCCGTGAGCATTCTGCCCAAGTGAGGCCGGACGGCGCGACCAGTCACCATTGCCCGGGCTACGCCGCGAACTGCGTGCTCCATTGCGCCAGCTGGCCCGCCGTGACACCCACGCCGCCGCACAATATGACCGCCACCGAACGGGCGCTCTTCAGGAACTCCGAGCCGCTCTCCAGCGCCGCCACCGATGCGCCACAGGCGGGTTCGACCAGGATGCGGTGCTCCAGCAGCACGTCTTCGCAGGCCGCCACCGCGGCAGCGTCCGATACGACGACGCTCTCGATGGGGTGCTCTTTCGCCAGATCCAGCGCGCGGTCGCAGACCTGGCGCGCGCCCAATGAAGTCGCAATCGACTTGATTTCGGGCAACAGCACCGGCGTGCCCGCGCTCAGGGCCTGGGCGTAGGAATCCGCGCCGGCAGTCTCCGCGGCGATCACCGGCACCTCGGCCCAGTCATTGCGCCGCAGGCCTTCGACCACGCCGCACAGCAGCCCGCCGCCACCCACCGAGCAGATGACCACGTCCGGCCGCCCGCCCTGCCGGGCCAGCTCGTCGATCATGGTCGCGTGCCCCTCCCATAGCAAGGGGTCATCGAAAGGATGCAGGAACGCGTCCGCCGGCGTCATGAGTTCAAGTGCGTGGGCGTTGGCCTCCATCCAGGAAGCGCCATGCACGATGACCTCGGCGCCCTCGGAGCGGATCAGGCTCTTGGCGCGTTCCGAGGTCGTGGCCGGCACCACCACGGTCACCGGCGTGTCCAGCATGCGGCCGGCGTAGGCCACCGCATAGCCGGCGTTGCCGCCGGAAGAAGAAATGAAGCGCCGCGCGCCGCGGGATTTGTAGACCTCGCAGGCGTGGCCTATGCCGCGCGCCTTGAACGAGCCGCTGGGCTGCAGCGCCTCCATCTTGAGGCGCACGTCCTTGCCGCTGCGCAGGGAGAACGCGCGGGATGCGAGCGCCGGGGTTTCGATATGAATTGCCATGTTCTGATTTCTGAAAAAGTGAATCGGGCTGCGGCCTCACGCCGCGTTGGCCACCACGCAGCAGACGTTGCCGGGTACGACAATGCCAGGATGCCGCTTGGCGAAGACGACTCCGCTGGTCCCGTAAAGCAGTTCTACCGGCGCGCGCCGCGGATCGAAGGTCTGGTGGATGCGGCCCGCGGGCTGGCCGGCTTCGACGGCCTCGCCATGCCGATGGTAAGCCTCGAACACGCCCCGCTCCGAAGCGATGACGTAGGATTTCGCGCCGCTGACCTTGTACAGGGACGCGGGCTGCGCCGCCAGCGGCTGGGCACAGGCCTGGTCCAGCACGCCCCAATGCGCCAGCACGCGCAAGGCGCCGGCGCGGCATAGCGCGAGCGCGCTGTCCGTCACGGTGCCGCGCCCCGCCATCTCGGTGCTGACGCAGGTGAGCCCTGCGGCCACTGCCGTGGCAACGCTGGTGCGCGTGTCGCCCAGCGTATCCAACAGCACGTTGAACGGCGCGCCGAAGGCCATCACGGCGTCGATATTGCGCTGGGTCTGCTCCGCATCCTGCGACGGCTGCACCAGGGCGCTGGGAATGATGTCCAGGGACGACCCGCCGGAATGCAGGCTCAGGAACGCGTCGCCGCGCGCAAACAATTGGTCGCTGACATAGGCGGCGATCTGTTCGGTAATGCTGCCGGCATGGTCGCCGGGAAACGTGCGGTTCAGGTTCTTGCCGTCCAGCGGCGAGGTGCGCAGCCCGGCCTCCGCAGCCGGCGCATTGAGCGAGGGCATGACGATCAAACGGCCCCGGACACGGTCCAGCGGCAGGTCGCGGATCAGTTCGCCCAGCACGATCTGCCCTTCATACTCGTCGCCATGGTTGCCGCCTTCCAGGATGACCGTGGGCCCGTCGCCATTCGCCAGCACCGCCATGGGAATGCGCACCGTGCCCCATGCGTCGTCGTGAGGCGACTGCGGGATGTGCAGGAAGCCGGCCTGCCGGCCCGGCGCGTCGAGATCGATGTCGGTGAAGGCCGTCGCGCACTGCGGGTTGCGCGCGGGCAGGTGCGCGACCCGCCGGTCACGCAACGACGGCGAATTGCGGAAGGTGGCTTTCGTCATAGACTTTTTAGGTATACGTTATCGGACTGAATCAGAAAATATAGGTATTTGCAGCCTTCGCAACAAATACTTTTGATGAGCACTAGGTATGCCAGGGAGGCATGGCATGGAGTTGAGACAGTTGCGTTATTTCGTTGCCGTATGCGCGGCCGGCAGCGTGGCGGGCGCGGCCAAGGCTTTGCATATCGCCCAGCCTGCCCTGTCGCGCCAGATGATGGCCCTGGAAGAGGAATTCGGCGCGCAACTGTTGGTGCGGCTGCCGCGCGGCGTGGCGCTGACGCGGGCTGGCGAGGCCCTGCTGGCCCAGGCAAAACTGATGCTGGCGGGCGGTGCAGCCTTGCGGGCGCAGGTGGCGCTGGCGGCCAACGGCAAGGCCGGCTCGCTGAAGATCGGCGTCATGCCGGGCTACAGCTGGCTGCCCGGCCTGGGACAGGCGATCGCCGCCTTGTCGCGCGCCTCGCCCGATACCGACGTGATGGTGGAACCCGGCCTGTCGGCCTGGCAGCTGGATGCGATCAAGCGCCACGAATTGGACGCAGGCATCGTGGCCTGGCGCTCGCCGCTGGATAGCGACGTGGAGGGGATGAAAATCTATGAAGACCGCATGATCCTGGCCATGCCCGCGGCCGTGGCGCGCGGCGCGGGAAGCATCCGCACGCTCAAGGACCTGGCCGGCCAGAAGTTCATCCTGTTCCCGCGCGCCGGATCGCCCTCGCACTATGACGCGCTGGTCCGCATCCTGAAGGCGGCCGGCATTCCGCTGACGCGCCCGGCCGCCCTGGCAACCGATCTTCCCACCATCCTCGGCCTGGTGTCGGCGGGGCTGGGCTGCGCCATCATCCCCGCCTCGTTCAGGCAGCATGGCCCGGCCGGCGTGGTCTTCAGGGAGGTCAGCGGCATAGACCTGACGTTCGATCTTGAACTGGTCTGGCGCGCCGACCAGCGCGATCCCTTGCTCGCCAGCTTCGTGCGCCAGTTCCCGCCGGCCGGACGGCCGTCCTGAAGCGCACTCCGGGCAGAACCGCCCTGCGGGTTTTTCATATCGCGAAACCGCGCAAACTCCTTAAAATAGGCGGTCTCCAGAGGGAAAAAATCAAAGGATAGATATATGGGCTTTCTCGCCGGCAAGCGCATCCTGGTCACCGGGGTGCTTTCCAACCGATCCATCGCCTACGGCATTGCGCGCGCCTGTCACCAACAAGGCGCCGAACTGGCGTTCACCTACGTGGGCGACCGCTTCAAGGACCGCGTGGGCGAATTCGCCGCCGAATTCGGCAGCAAGATCGTGCTGCCCTGCGATGTGGCCGAAGACAGCCAGATCGAAGGCGCCTTCGCCGAACTCGGCCAGCACTGGGACGGCCTGGACGGCCTGGTGCACTCCATCGGTTTCGCGCCGCGCGAAGCCATCGCCGGCAACTTCCTCGACGGCCTGTCGCGCGAAGGCTTCCGCATCGCGCATGACATCTCGGCCTACAGCTTCGCGGCCATGGCCAAGGCCGCGCTGCCGCTGATGGAAGGCCGCAACGGCTCCGTGCTGACGCTGACCTACCTGGGCGCCGAGCGCGTGGTTCCGAACTACAACACCATGGGCCTGGCCAAGGCCTCGCTGGAAGCCAGCGTGCGCTACCTGGCGACGGCGCTGGGCCCGCGCGGCATCCGCGCCAACGGCATTTCCGCCGGCCCCATCAAGACCCTGGCCGCCAGCGGCATCAAGGACTTCTCGGCGATCCTGAAGTTCGTGGAAGCCCAGGCTCCCCTGCGCCGCAACGTCACCATCGAAGACGTGGGCAACGTGGCTGCCTTCATGCTGTCGGACCTGGCCGCTGGCGTGACGGGCGAAATCACGCACGTGGACGCCGGTTTCTCGACCGTCGTCCCGGGCATGGAAGACTAAGTCCCAGCGCGGCGGGGCCATCGGCCCCCGCCGCGGCAAGCCGGCCCGCTCAGGCCGGCTGCACCACCACGGTGGACACTTGTACGTCCACCGCCGTCATCAGCTTGTGCACCGGGCACTTCTCGGCCACCGCCAGCAGTTCATCGATCTGCGCGTCGGACAGCTCGCCATTGAGCGTCAGCTTGGCCGTCAAGCGGTAGATGCCCTTGCGTTCCTCGCTGGCGTCGCGCACCACTTCCACCCCCACCGATTCCAGCGGCAAACCCTTGCGCTGCGCGTAGACCATCAGGGTCATGGCCTTGCAGCCGCCTAGCGCGGTATCGAAGTAGTCATGCGGATCGGGGCCGGCGCCCTGTGGCTGGGGCATGTCCAGCGGCAGATCGTGGCCTTCGGCCGTGGCGGTGAATTGCAGCGTGTTGGGCGCATTCTGGCGCACGCGGATGCTCATGGATGCTATCTCCTGTAACGGGTCCTGGCGGGCGGCCGCCGTGGCCGCCCCAGACCACGTTGTAGCACCTGGCCGCCCCCCGAGGACGCCACTCGGCCCAAGCAACTGACTGTAAGCTGAACTTCTGGCTCTGGCCCCTGTCGGATATCTCTATCCGCAATACCTGAGCACATCTTTAAGGGGGCCGCATGAGCGCCAGACAACTACTCGACCAACTGCTGCAGTCCGGGCAAGGCCTACTGTCCGACACCACCAACCGCGTGCAGAACGCCACCGGCGGCAAGGGTTCGTCATTCCTGACCGGCTTGGGCGGCGGCGCGCTGGGCGCGGGCGCGCTCGGGCTGCTGCTGGGCAGCAAGAAGGCCCGCAAGATCGGCGGCAAGGTCGCCATGTACGGCGGCATGGCGGCGCTGGGCGCCCTGGCCTACCGCGCCTACGGCGACTGGCAGCGCAGCCAGTCCGGCGCGCCGGCCGCTCCGCCGCAGACGCTGGACCGCTTGCCCGCGCCCCAGGCCGAGCAGCACAGCACCGCCGTGCTGACCGCCATGATCGGCGCGGCCAAGGCCGACGGCCATATCGGCCCGGAAGAACGCACCCTGCTCGAAACCGAACTGTCCAAGTTGTCTTCAGACGCGCAGGACCGCCGCTGGCTCGAAGCCGAGTTGTCGCGTCCGCTGGATCCTTCCGTCATTGCGCAAGCCGCGCAGACGCCGGAAATGGCGGCCGAGATGTACTTGGCCAGCCTGCTGGTGGTGGACGAGGAAAGCTATATGGAACGCGCCTATCTGGACGAATTGGCGCGCCAGCTCAAGCTCCAGCCAGGCCTGAAGGAACAGCTGGAACAGCACGCCCGGGCCGCCGCGGCCTGAGGCAGCCGGCCTGCGCCCCCTCAGTCGGCGCGCAGGCCGATCGCTTCCGTCAAGGCGGTGTAGCGGTCGATATCCGCATTGATCATGGCCTGGAATTCACGCGGCGTGCTGCTTGCGGGCGTGAAGCCCTGTTCGCGCAGCGCCACCTGCACCTCGGGGCGCTGGACGATCTTGGCCACCGCCGCATTCAGCTTGGCCACTATCGCGGGCGGCGTGGCCGCCGGCGCCAAGAGGCCATGCCACTGGTCCAACGCGTAGCCGGACACCCCCTGCTCGGCCACCGTCGGCACCGACGGCATCAGCGGCGAACGCGCCGGTGAAGTCACCGCCAACGCCCGCAGCTTGCCGGCCGCGATCAAGGGCGCGGCGCTGGAGGCGGTGACCACGCCCATGCCCACCTGCCCCGCCGTCACATCGGTCAACGCCGGTCCGCAGCCCTTGTAGGGCACATGCTGCAGGACCGCGCCGGTGGCGCGCGCCAGCATCTCGCCTGCCAGATGCTGCGGCGTGCCGTTACCGCAAGACGCGAACGGCAGCGGCCGGTCCGGCTTGGCGGCGGCCAGCGCGTCATCCAGATTGCGCCAGGGCGACGCCGCAGGCACCACGTACACCGACGGCACGAAGGCCACGTTGATGACCGCCGCGAAATCCTTCTTCGGTGCAAAACCCAGGTTGCCATAGACCCCCGGATTGATCGCGAAGGAACTGTTGACCATCAGCAGCGTGTAGCCGTCCGCAGGCGCTTCCGCCACGGCGCGGGCGCCGATATTGCCGCTGGCCCCGGGACGGTTTTCCACCACCACCGCCATGCCGAACTGCTCCTGCAGGCTGGCGCCGATGCGGCGCGCCAGCAGGTCGGTGCCGCCGCCCGGCGGAAACGTCACCACGATGGTGATGGGGTGGGAGGGATACGCGGCATCCTTGGGCGCTTCGCCCGAAGGCGAATTGCCGCAGGCAGCCAGCGGCAGGACCAGAAGCGTAAGAACAGAGCTAA
Source organism: Achromobacter sp. (assembly GCF_049647645.1). Taxonomy (GTDB): domain Bacteria; phylum Pseudomonadota; class Gammaproteobacteria; order Burkholderiales; family Burkholderiaceae_B; genus Achromobacter. The sequence continues at coordinate 32,165 of NZ_JBARYB010000210.1, read as the reverse complement.
GCAGGCGATTCATGATGCGGGCTTGCAAGCGTTCCTGTGCGGCACACGCGCACAGAAACATGGGCGATACCGGCCGAAGCCGGCGAACAGGCTCAGGCGTCCAGGCCGATGTCGAGCACCTTGGCACTATGGGTGATCCAGCCCACCGCAATCTGATCCACGCCGGTGGCCGCCACGGCGGCGGCGGTTTCGGGCGTGATGCGGCCCGAGGCCTCGGTAATGGCGCGGCCCCGCGCCATGGCGACTGCGCGGCGCAGGTCGTCCAGGCTCATGTTGTCCAGCAGCACCACGTCCACGCCCAGAGACAGCGCCGTTTCCAGCTGCTCCAGCGTGTCCACTTCCAGTTCGATCTTGACCATATGGCCAATGCCGGCGCGCGCCCGCTCGACCGCCGTGGCGACCCCGCCCGCCAGCGCGATATGGTTGTCCTTGATCAGCACCGCGTCGTCCAGGCCGTGGCGGTGATTGCTGCCGCCGCCCACGCGCACCGCGTACTTCTGCACGGCACGCAGGCCCGGCATGGTCTTGCGGGTGCAAGTGACGCGGGCGCCGTAGCCTTCGATGGCGCGGGCAATGGAAGCGGTGGCGCTGGCCACGCCGCTCAGATGGCACAGGAAGTTCAGCGCCACGCGCTCGGCCGTCAGCATGGCGCGCGCGTTGCCGCTGATACGGGCGATTTCCGCCCCCGGCTGCAGCTCGCTGCCGTCACGCAGCGCGACCTCGAACTTGATGCCCGGGTCCATGGCGCGAAACGCCAGGCGCGCCAGGTCCAGCCCGGCCAGCACGCCTGCCTGGCGTGCCACCAGCCGCGTCTGCGCCGTGGCGTCGGCGGGCACGATGGCATCGGTGGTCAGATCGCCGGCGCGTCCCAGGTCCTCGAGCAGGGCCGCGCGCACCAGCGGTTCCAGCATGACTTCCGGCAAGGGAGGAACGGCCAGTCGGGCGACGGTCACAGGCGCTGCGGCTTTAATGCTCATTTTGAGTATTTAATGATTAAAAAAAGGCGCGCAGGGATTGCGCAGTAATTATGCTAGAGACGAGCATAAGGCTTGTCAAGCGTTCAGCCACGAAATCAACCGAACGTGGAGTTCCCCTATCGAGCCTGGGATGGTTGATTTGATCGATTAGATTTTAATCACTATGATTATTTTGAGATCACAGAACCTGTCATCACGTCTGACATTCGTCTCGTCGTGATCACACTGTCGCCTGGTGCAGGCAAGATCAAGTTCCGAGAAAAGGTGCAACATGACAGCAGCAACCAAAGTTCTGACCGCACACGTACCGCTTCCTCTTGCCGACAAGGTAGATCAGATGGCCACCCGGCTTGAACGCTCGCGCGGCTGGATCGTAAAGCAGGCGCTTTCCGCCTGGATCGCCCAAGAAGAAGAGCGCGACCGGCTGACCCAGGAAGCGTTGGCCGACGTAGACGCGGGCCGCGTCATTGACCATCTGGCCGTGCAGGCATGGGCAGAGAGCCTGAGTACTGACGAGCCCCTGCCGGTGCCACGTTGATGGCGCTCAAGTGGACCAGCAAAGCGCTTGCCGACTTAGCGCGCATGTATGAATTTCTTGCCCTAGTAAACAAGCCCGCTGCCGCTCGGGCAGTGCAGGCGCTGACCAAGGCTCCAACCATCCTGTTGACCAACCCGCGCATCGGCGAGCAACTGTTTCAGTTCGAACCGCGGGAGGTAAGGAGAATTCTGGTGGGAGAGTACGAAGTCCAGTACGAAATTCAGGACTCGATCGTCTACGTGCTGCGGCTGTGGCACACCCGCGAGAATCGCTGAACCTCCCCATGTCGGGTAAGCTGGACTCGCAAGCCCATGACGCATCCGCCTGTCACGTCGCCCGCGACAACGGCAACTTGCTCCCCGCGATAGCGCGCTCCAGCAGCACGTCGCGGCGGAAGCGGAACAGCTTGGCCGGCCTGCCGGCCGTGCCCGTGGCCATTTCGCCGGTTTCTTCCACCAGCGCCTGCTGCTCGATGAGGCGGCGGAAATTCTGCTTGTGCAAGCCGCGGCCGGCCAGCGCTTCCACGGCCAGTTGCAGTTGCAGCAAGGTGAACTGCGCCGGCATCAATTCGAACACCACGGGCCGGTACTTGATCTTGGCCCGCAGCCGCGCGATGCCCGTGGCCAGGATGCGGCGATGGTCATGGCGCATGGGTTCGCCCGGCACCACGGCGCCTTTGCTCCCGCGCCGCGCCGCTTCGGGCACCAGTCCAGCCTCGAACAGCAGTTCGTAGCGCTGCAACACCATGTCCTCGTTCCACGGCGAGCCGTCCAGCCCGAAGGTGATGGCGGCGCGTTGATGGCGGCGCGCGCGCACGGCGGCGTCGGCGCTGTCTACGCACCAGGCCGTCAGGCGCGGCACGATAAGTTCTTCCACCAGCGCGGGCGTGCCCGTGCGCCGGTCTTCCCAGGGGAAGTAGCGGTACCAGTCCTGCCAACCGACTTGCGCCACGCCGGTCTCGCCGGCCTCGCGCGTCAGGCCCAGATAGCTGACCGACATGACGCGCGCGCCCGATTCATCAGAGCGGTCGCCGTCGGCGAAGGTGTAGAGCTGCTCCACATAGCCCAGCGGGTGATGGGTCTGCTGCTCCACCCAGGCGCGCAGGCCGGCCTGCAACGAACGGTGCGACAGTTCGAAGGGACCTGCCGGCAAGGTGCGCGCGTCGTCGGTCGTCAGCACCCGCGGCTCGCCGTTGGTGACGGCGACCAGCACGGCGACGAGTTCAGCATGGACGGAGCGTTCGACGGATTCAGTCAAGGTAGGCGTATGGAAAGTGAGAAACCGCGCGGCTGGCGGCAAGCCGCAAGGCGCTGGAAATTATAAGGGTCGGGCTCCTGCAACAGCCCCTTGCAAACGTGACAGGCTTTCCTGCTCCCAAGCGTGCGTGCCGTCCTAAGATGGAAGTGGCAATCAGGCGCGTCGCCATCCCGGGACGCCCGCAAGCGGAGCAGACATCATGTTGAAAACCGCCCCCGATCCGCAGGCCGCCAAGGCCGCCGAAACGGACCAACCCGCCGCCGTCGACCCGCGCAAAGGCACCGAAGTACTGCCAATGGCGGACAAAAGCAAGGAGGTCGCCGGCATGCCTCGGCGCGGACGCGCCGTGGCGGAACCCGGCGAACCCGGCATCATCACCCCGGAAGATGACGTGCTGGATACTTCTTACGAGAACCGCAAGAGCTGAGCCGGCGCGATGGCCAGATGATACGCGAGCCCGGGCGCCTCCCTGCAGCGCTCAGGCCGCGTCCGGCAGCGCCTGGAATCCACGCGCCAGGATCTCCACGAAGGCCTCCGTCACGCTCGACGGCGCGGTCTGCGCCGGATAGGCCATGCTGACGCGGACCGGCAGGCGCGGCATGAACGGCCGTATCGCCAGCCGGTCCGCGAACACGGCCGCGATGTAGGGATTGACCACGCCCAGGCCGCTGCCGGCGGCGGCCAGCGCGCAAATGGTGGACGAATACGTGGTCTCGATTTCCGACGCCGGCTGCACCTGGTGATCCTGCATGGCGCCGCGCAGCTGCAGATAGACGTCGTCGTCCGCGTTCAACACCAGCAGGCGGCGCCCGTCCAGGTCCATGATGCCGACGGACGGCTGCGCGGCGAGCGGATGATCGGGCCGCATCACGCAGACCGCGGCGCTCTCGTGCAGGCTTTGCATTTCCAACTGGGCGCCGTCCAGCGGCGCCGTGGTCACCACCACATCGTAGGTGCCGTGCAGCAGCCCTTCGCGCAGATACTGGCTGCCCACGGTCTGCATATTGATGTGCACGTCGGGATAGCGCTGCGCGAAGGTTTCGATCGCGCCCGGCAGCACGCCCAGGCCCAGCGCCGGGGTGCAGGCCAGGCGCAGCACCCCGCTGCCGCTGCGCCGCATCGCCGCGACGCGGTCCTCGATGCGCTCCAGTCCCACGAAATGGCGCTGGACGGTATCGAACAGGTCCTTGGCTTCGCGCGTGGGCCGCAAGCGCCCGCGCTCCATGTCGAACAGTTTCAGGCCACTGGCCTGCTGCACCTGCGCCAGCAGGCGGCTGACCGAAGGCTGAGTGGTGCGCAGCATCTGCGCCGCGCCGGTGGTGGTGCCGGCCAGCATGACCGCGTGGAAGGCTTCGATCTGGCGGAAATTCAACGGTCGGCTCATGGCTGAGGCAATGTATGGCAATTCTGCATAGCCTATGTTGAAAAAAGAATTTTTTCAAATACTCGCCGACTCCTACACTGGTTTTCCCAAGGGCGCCGCCAGATGCGCCCCCGCGATATCCAACCTCCCAGGGGAAACCACATGAACCTCCGCCGCTCCTGGCGCCACCTCCTGCAAACGCTGTGCCTGAGCGTGACGGCAGCGACGCTGCCGCTGGCCGCGCACGCGCAAGCCAACTACCCCGACCGGCCGATACGCATCATCGTGCCCTTCACCGCGGGCGGCAGCTCCGACATCCAGGGCCGCCTGTTGGCCGAACACCTGGGCAAGCTATACGGCCAGTCGGTGGTGGTGGAAAACCGTCCCGGCGCCGGCGGCCACATCGGCGGCAAGTTCGTCGCCGACTCCGGCCCGGACGGCTATACCCTGCTGCTTGGCTCCATCGGCCTGCACGCCACCTACGGGGTCTACAAGAACCTCAACTACCAGCCCGCCCGCGATCTGAAGCTGATCACGATCGTGGCCGAGATGCCGCACGTGGTGGTGGCCAATCCCGCGCTGGAAGCCAACACCCTGGCCGAGCTCACCGCCCTCGCAAAGGCCAAGCCGGAAACGCTGCATTTCGGCTCGGCCGGCGTGGGTTCGTCCGTGCATATGGTCGGCGAACTCTACAAGATGGCCGCGCAGGCGCCCATCATGCACATCCCGTACCGCGGCAGTTCCGCCGCCACCAACGATCTGCTGGGCGGCCAGATCCAGCTGCTGTTCGAGAACGTGCCCACCACCATCGGCTACATCCAGGCCAAGAAGCTCAAGGCGCTGGCCATCACCGGCGCCGCCCGCTCACCCGCCCTGCCCGACGTGCCCACCGCGGCCGAAGCCGGGCTGCCCGGCCTGACCGTGACGTCTTGGACCACCTTGGCCGCCAGCAAGGACGTGCCGGACGCGCTGATCGAGAAGATCAGCGCCGACCTGCGCCGCATCTACGCCGACCCGGTATTCCGCGAAGGCCTGGAACGCCTGGGCATGACGCCGGTCGGCAACAGCCCCGCCGAGGCGCGCGAGTTCGTCGAACGCGAACGGGCCCGCTGGAACAAGGTCATCGAGACCGAACACATCACCGCGGGCTGAACGCCTGCCACGGGGCGGCGCCTGCGCCGCCCTTTTCTTTCCGACTTACTCCTTGCTCCGCCATCCATGAACCGCATGCTCGCCACGCCCATCGCCTGCCGCCGCCTGGGCGCCACGCCGCACCATCACTTTTTCGGCTACTACAACAAGACCGTCTGGCATCGCGACGGCCGCTATCTGCTGGCCAACCGCACGCCATTCAAAGACGCGCCGCTCACGCCCGCGTTGAGCGCCGAGGTGGGCTACTTCGACCTGCAGGATGGCGACCGCTACCACGCCGTGGGCAGCACCACGGCCTGGAACTGGCAGATGGGCTGCCAGCTGCAATGGTTGGACGGCGAGGCCGAGCCGCAGATGATCTACAACTGCCGGCGCGACGACGACAGCGGCTTCTATCCGGGCTTCCGCTCCGCCGTCCACAACGTCGCCACCGGCCAGACGCGATACCTGCCGCTGCCCATCTACGTGGCCGCGCCCAACAGCCGCTACGCGCTCTGCGTCGACTACCGCCGCCTCTACATCACGCACGAGACCATCGGCTACAGCGAACACGCGCCCGGCCCCGTGGCCGACGCCCCGGCCGACGACGGCATCCACAGCATGGATCTGGAGAGCGGTGCGCACCGCCTGCTGGTCAGCTATGCCGACCTGCGCAACTTCCATCCGCGCGACTCGATGGAACGCGCCATCCACTGGGTCAGCCATATCGAGATCAACCCTTCGTCCTCGCGCATCCTGTTCCTGCACCGCTGGACAGAACGCGTGAAGGACGAGACCTGCTTCCTGCACCGCCTGATCACCATGAACGCGGACGGCAGCGACATGCGCCTGCTGGAATGCTCCGACCATCCACTGCCGCAACTGGCCGACGACTTCGACCCCAGCGCCGTGGGCACCTTCGATTACGAGAAATCCGAATACCAGATCTCGCATCCGCTGTGGCGCGACGACCGGACGATCATCGTGTGGGGCCCGCATGACGGCAGCATCCACTACCACCTCTATCAGGATGCGCCCGACGGCGCGGTCCAGGTCGTGGGCGACGGCGTGCTGACGGAGAACGGCCACATGACCTACTCGCCGGTGGACACGCGCTGGCTGCTGAGCGACACCTATCCGGACTCGGCCACGCACGAACGTATCCTGTTCCTCTACGACATGCAGACCGGCCTGCGCCACGCGCTGGGCAGCTTCTACGCCGATCCCCGCCTGTCCAAGGAGAACCGCTGCGACCTGCATCCGCGCTGGAGCCGCGACGGCACGCAAGTCTGCATCGACTCCGTGCATGAAGGCGAACGGCAGATGTATGTACTGGACGTCACGCCCATCGTCAGGCCGCGCGCCTAAGCCACGCCAGACCGCCGCCTCAGCCGCGGGTCAAGCCGCGACTCGGCCAGGCGGCGGACTACACAGACCACAGCAAGGACTTCACACTATCGTCACCCCTCTGTAACGACCGACCTTTAACCTCGCTTTCGTTTTGCTTACAGAAAACTGAGCGACTCGTTCGCGACACTATGAGGTTGGAATGTCTTACTTGACTGATAAATTGCGCGCCCCCCATCGCGAAGCCCAAGGCGAAGTCACCGTGCCCGGGCAGATGTTCGACGAGATCGTCGCCGCGAATCCCCAGCGCCGCACTTTGCTGAAGAACAGCTTCGGCCTGTCAATGTTGTCCGTGTTCGGCGCATCGACCCTGCTGACCGCCTGTGGCGGCAGCGACGATGACGACGACGATTCCTCCGGCACCCAACCTGGCGAGGGCGGCGAAACGAAGCCGCCCCCCGGCCCCGACTACTCCGTCACGTTCACCCCGCTGGCCGACAAGATCGTCGCCGACACCGTCACCGTGCCCGCTGGCTACGTCGCCGAAGTGCTTTACTCCGCTGGGGACAAGTGCATGATCGGCTCGGCCGGCTACGCCGGCGTGCCTCAGTCCTATCCCGCCACCGAGACCCAGTCCGGCGGCCAGCACGACGGCATGCACTTCTATGCCTTGCCCGGCGTGGACCCCAACCAGGGCGGCCTGCTGGTGCTGAACCACGAAGCGCTGGACGACGAGACCCTGGACCAGAGCGTCGAAGGCGTGAAGACCCGCCTGTCCAACGTCGGCGTATCCGTCGTCGAAATCGCCCGCGGCGCCAATGGCGCCTGGGCCGTCAAGGCCGACTCGCGCTACAACAAGCGCTACACCGGCAACACCGTCTACAACGTCAGCGGCCCGGCCAAGGCTGTGGTCGGCGACACCGTCGTCGGCACCCTGAACAACTGCGCCAGCGGCGACACGCCCTGGGGCACCTACCTGACCTGCGAAGAAACGCTCAACAACTACCACTACAAGACCGGCGACGCCGGCAAGCCGGCCGACCAAGGCTACGGCTGGGTGGTGGAAATCGATCCGCAGAACCCGGACTCGACCGCCGTCAAGCGCACCGCCATGGGCCGCTTCAGCCACGAAAACACGGCCTTCATGCTGGACGCAAACAACCGCGTCGCCTTCTACATGGGCGACGACACCACGCCCGGCTGCATCTACAAGTTCGTGCCCGCCAAGGCCTACGACCCCGTCAACCGCGCCGCCAACATGGGCCTGCTGGACGAAGGCACGCTGTACGCCGCGCGCTTCAACGACGACGGCAGCGGCAACTGGGTGGAACTGACGGTGGGCAAGAACAACCTGACCGCCGGCGCCACCGACCCCGGCAACTTCACGCAGATCGCCAGCGGCACCGTGATCACCGGCAAGCTGGTCAACTTCAACACGCAGGCTGACGTGCTGGTCAACACCCAGGCCGCCGCCCGCGTCGCCGGCGCAACGCTGATGGACCGCCCCGAGTGGATCACGGTGGGCGTGGACAAGACCGTGTACTGCACGCTGACCAACAACGGCAGCCGCAAGCGCACCAGCGCCGCCAACCCGCGCGCCAGCAACTCGCACGGCCACATCATCCGCTGGCACGAGCGCGGCGACTCGCCGCTGGCCACCTCCTTCGAATGGGACCTGCTGCTGCTGGCCGGCCGCGACAAGGCCGACGGCGTGGCCGCCAACCTGACCGGCAACGTCAACGGCGATACCTTCTCCAGCCCCGACGGCATCCGCGTCGACCCCAAGGGCCGCCTGTGGGTCCAGACCGACGCCGGCACCAGCGCGTCGACCACGGACTTCTTCGGCAACAACTCGATGTACTACATCGACCAGAAGACCGGCGAATCCAAGCGCTTCCTGGTCGGTCCGCTGGGCTGCGAAATCACCGGCATTGCCTACACGCCGGACCTGACCACGTTCTTCATCAACATCCAGCATCCGGACCAGACCTGGAACACGCTGCGCGCGGCCGGCGGCGACGCCCGCTCCGCGACGGTGGTGGTGCGGCGTACGGATGGGAAGCCGGTGGGCGCGTAAGCGTTCCGGCGTATGAAACCGCCCGGCTAACGCCGCCGGGCGGCTTTTTCCGCGCAAATGCAAAAAACCCGCAAGGCTTGAGCGCTTGCGGGTTTTTTTATGCACTGTCATGCAGTGTGAATCTTGGCGGACAGAGGGGGATTCGAACCCCCGATACGCTTTTGACGTATACACGCTTTCCAGGCGTGCGCCTTCAACCGCTCGGCCACCTGTCCTATTTGCGATTTTCGCTACGGACAAGCCGCTGCAGAAAATGCGAATCCGCGATTCTAGCAGATTTCGCGAACCATCGACAAGCGGCCAAAGAAAAGGGGACGACATCCGCGCCCCCCCTCTTGCCTGCCTTGCCGCTAAGCCGATGCCGGCGGGTCCTGTTCCCGGTAGGAGCTGACCGTGCCGTCTGGCTCGGTCTCTTCCAGGCGCACCTTGAAGCCCCACAGCCTCGCCAGATGCTTCATCACCTGTTCGGCGTCGTCGCCGGCCAGCGGACGGCCGCGGCTCTTCAAGTGGCGCAGCACCAGCGAGCGGTCGGAATCGCGGTTGAAGCGGACCACCTGGATATCCGGCACCTGGTTGTCGCGGTTGTGCTGCGCGGCCAGCAGGCGGCGGATGTCGCGGTAGCCGTCGTCGTCGTGGATGGCGGCGACTTCCAGCTTGGGGTTGGCCTGGTGGTCGGAGATCGCGAAGAAGCGGAACTCGCGGATCAGGCGGGGCGACAGGTACTGCGAGATGAAGGACTCGTCCTTGAAGTTGCGCATGGCGAAGTCCAGCGTCTTCAGCCAGTCGCCGCCGGCGATGTCGGGGAACCAGCGCCGATCCTCGGGCGTGGGCGCCTCGCAGATGCGGCGGATATCGGACATCATGGCGAAGCCCAGCGCATACGGGTTGATGCCGCCATAGCCGCGCTCGTCAAAGCCGCGCTGGCTGACCACGTTGGTGTGGCTTTGCAGGAACTCCATCATGAAGCCGTCGTTCACCAGCCCTTTTTCATGCAGCCGATTAAGGATGGTGTAGTGCCAGAACGTGGCCCAGCCCTCGTTCATGACCTTGGTCTGGGTCTGCGGATAGAAATACTGCGCGACCTTGCGGACGATGCGCACCAGCTCTTTCTGCCACGGCGCGAGCTTGGGCGAATATTTCTCAATGAAATACAGCAGGTTTTCTTCGGGCTCCGGCGGGAAAACCGAAGCCGCGACGTGCGCGTCCTTGTCGGCTTCAAGGCGCGGCAGGGTCCGCCACAGGTCGTTGTATTGCAGGCGCGCGTGCTCCTGGCGTTCAGCCTGGCGCGCGGCCTCTTCCTTGTAGGAGATCGGCGTCGGGCGCTTGTAGCGGTCCACGCCATGGTGCGAGAGCGCGTGGCAGGAGTCGAGCAGGGCTTCCACCGCGTCGATGCCGTAGCGGTCTTCACAGGACATCACGTACTTGCGGGCGAAGACCAGATAGTCCAGCACGCCGTCCGCGTCGGTCCATTGGCGGAACAGGTAGTTGCCCTTGAAGAACGAGTTGTGGCCGTAGCAGGCGTGCGCAATCACCAGCGCCTGCATCGTCATGGAGTTCTCTTCCATGAGATAGGAGATGCAAGGGTTGGAATTGATGACGATCTCGTACGCCAGCCCCTGCATGCCGCGGCGGTAGAACTGTTCGTTGCGGATGAATTCCTTGCCGTACGACCAGTGCGGATACCCGATGGGCAGCCCGGCCGACGCGTAGGCGTCCAGCATCTGTTCAGAGGTGATTACCTCGATCTGGTTCGGGTAGGTGTCCAGTCCGTACTCGGCGGCGATCTTGGAGATCGCGTCGTCATAGGACTGGATCAGTTCGAAGGTCCATTCGGAACCCTGGGAGATCGGCCGGGCGCTGCCGGCGGCCTCCGGTTCCACGAGCGCTCCCACGATGGCATTCATGCGGTTTCCTTTTTGAACAGGTCATGGAACACGGGGAAGATCTCGCCGCGTTCGCAGATGCGCCGCATGACGAAGTGCGGCTCCAGTTTCTGTTCATATTCCGCCCACAGGCTGCTCTTGCGCGCCTCCTGCGAGTCGGGCACTTCGATGTAGGCGAAGTAGCGCGCGGCCGGCAGCAAGTGTTCCGCCAGGAAGCGCGCGCTCTTGCCCGCGTCGGCGCCGAACGAGTCGCCGTCGCTGGCCTGCGCCGCGTACACGTTCCACGCGGTCGGCGGATAGCGCTTTTCCAGGATCTCGCGCATCAGCTCCAGCGCCGACAGCACGATGGTGCCGCCGCTCTTGGGATCGTAGAAGAAGGTTTGTTCGTCGACTTCCTCGGCGTTGTCGGTGTGGCGGATGAAGACCAGGTCGACGTGCTCGTACTTGCGCGACAGGAACAGGTAAAGCAGCGAGAAGAAGCGCTTGGCCAGGTCCTTCTTGTTCTCGTCCATGGAGCCCGACACGTCCATCAGGCAGAACATGACGGCGCGCGCCATGGGGATGGCGACCGACACGCGGTTGCGGTAGCGCAGGTCCAGGTCATCAAGGAAAGGTACGCGCGCCAGGCGCTCGCGGCAATCCTCCACATCCTGCTCCAACGCCTTGATGTCGTCGGCGCAGGCGCCCGCTGCAACGGCCTTGGCCAGGCGTTCCTCGGCGTCCTCGAGATCGGCGCGCGCCTTTACGCTGAGCGCCACGCGGCGCGCCAGCGACGACTTGAGCGTGCGGCTGATGCTCAGCATGCTGGGCGAGCCGGTGGTCGTATAGCCGGCGCGCTGCCATTTCTTCTGGCTGACCTCGCCCAGCTGCGTGCGCGCCATGTGCGGCAGCTCCAGGTCTTCGAAGAACAGGTTCAGGAATTCGGCCCGCGACAGGCTGAAGGTGAACTGGTCCACCGATTCGCCTTCGCCCGGCTCGGACCCGCCTTCCCCCTGCCCGCCCTGCGGCCGGTCGAAGGTGTCGCCCTTGGCAAACTCGCGGTTGCCGGGGTGCACCATCTCGCGGTCGCCGCCCTGGCCGTGATGGAAGGTCGGTTCGGAGATGTCGCGGGCGGGCAGATTGATCTCGCCGCCCTGATCCATGTCCTGGATGGAGCGGTCACGGATCATCCCGTGTACCGCCTTGCGGATCTGGTCCTTGTAACGCCGGAGAAAACGCTCCCGGTTGACGGCGCTTTTGTTGCGCCCGTTAAGACGGCGATCGATAAGTGAATTCATGATTCACCTCGCTCAGGAAGACTTCCTCACACGGAGATACCACTCGCACAGCAGCCTGACCTGCTTTTCCGTGTAGCCCTTTTCAACCATGCGATCCACGAAGCTCTGGTGCTTGGACTTGTCCTCGGCCGAAGCCTTGGCGTTGAAGGAGATCACCGGCAGCAGATCTTCCGTGTTCGAGAACATCTTCTTTTCGATCACTTCGCGCAGCTTTTCATAGCTGGTCCAGGTCGGGTTGCGGCCGTTGTTGTTGGCGCGCGCCCGCAGCACGAAATTGACGATCTCGTTGCGGAAATCCTTCGGATTGGCGATGCCGGCCGGCTTCTCGATCTTTTCCAGTTCGTCGTTGAGCGCGCTGCGGTCGAAGCTTTCACCGGTTTCCGGGTCGCGGAATTCCTCGTCCTGGATCCAGCAGTCGGCAAAGGTCACATAGCGGTCGAAGATGTTCTGGCCGTATTCCGAGTACGACTCCAGATAGGCGGTCTGGATTTCCTTGCCGATGAATTCGGCATAGCGCGGCGCCAGGAAGCCCTTGATGAATTCAAGGTAGCGCCGGCGGATTTCCTCGGGATAGTCCTCGCGGCCGATGCGCTGCTCGAGCACGTACATCAGGTGCACCGGGTTGGCGGCCACCTCGGTCTGGTCGTAGTTGAAGACGCTGGACAGGATCTTGTACGCGAAGCGCGTCGACACCCCGGTCATGCCTTCGTCGGTGCCGGCGTAGTCCTTGTATTCCTGCAAGGCCTTGGCCTTGGGATCCACGTCCTTCAGGCTTTCACCATCGTAGACGCGCAGCTTCGAATAGATGCTGGAGTTCTCGGGTTCTTTCAGGCGCGTCAGGACCGAGAACTGCGCCATCATGTCCAGCGTTCCCGGCGCGCACGGCGCCGTGGACAGCGAACTGTGGTGCAGCAGCTTTTCGTAGATGCGGACTTCTTCCGACACCTGCAGGCAGTAAGGCACCTTGACGATATAGATACGGTCAAGGAATGCCTCGTTGTGCTTGTTGTTGCGGAAGGTCTGCCATTCCGATTCGTTCGAGTGGGCCAGGATCGCGCCGTTGAACGGGATCGCGGAAAAGCCCTCGGTGCCCTTGAAGTTGCCTTCCTGGGTGGCCGTCAGCAAGGGGTGCAGCATCTTGATCGGGGCCTTGAACATCTCCACGAATTCCAGCAGCCCCTGGTTGGCCAGGCACAAGCCGCCGGAATAGCTGTAGGCGTCCGGGTCGTCCTGCGAGTGGCGGTCGAGCATGCGGATGTCGACCTTGCCCACCAGCGAGGAAATGTCCTGGTTGTTCTCGTCGCCCGGTTCGGTCTTGGCGATGGCGATCTGGCGCAGCACCGATGGATTCAGGCGCACGACGCGGAACTTCGAGATGTCGCCGTCGAACTCCTTCAGGCGTTTCACGGCCCACGGCGACATGATGCCGCTCAGGTAGCGCCGCGGAATGCCGTATTCCTTTTCGAGCGTGTCGCCAAAGCGTTCCGGATGGAACAGCCCGAGCGGCGACTCGTTCACCGGCGAACCCTTCAAGGCGTAGATGGGATAGGCCTCCATCAGCGACTTGAGCCGCTCCGCGATGGACGACTTGCCACCGCCCACCGGACCCAGCAGATAGAGGATTTGCTTGCGCTCTTCGAGTCCCTGCGCGGCGTGCTTGAAGAACGCGACGATCTGTCCGATCACGTCCTCCATGCCGTAGAACTCCTGGAACGCCGGATAGCGTCGGATGGTCCGGTTGGAAAACAAACGGGAAAGACGTGGGTCGTTGCGCGTGTCCACGATTTCGGGGTCGCCTATCGCCGCCAGCATGCGTTCTGCGGGGCTGGCGTACGCCATGGGATCGCTTTTGGCGAGGTTGAGGTACTCCTCGAGAGAGAGTTCCGACTCCTGCTCTTTTGCATACTGCGACTTGAAGCCTTCGACGATGTTTTGCACGGAAACCTCCTACAACACGCGAAAAATCCAATACGTCCCTACCTGCCCCCATTGTGCCTCAGCGCTCGCGCATTACTAGACAATCTCGCGATAAGCACTGTCGGCCGGATGGTATGTTGCTTTCGCCACACATCAACCAAAGGCATGATCAGGCCCTTTCCAATTAGGCTGCACTCTTCGGATACAAGTTCCGTCAGGGAATGCAACTTAAGTGAATAAGTTCACTCGTCCGGTTTCAGCATATCGCTGTATGCGCGCGTGCAAGATGCGGTCGCGCGTGAAATGCTCAGCAATGAATTGAAGGGAAGAGCGATGTCCCGGGGATTCTTATATGCGGGTACAAACCCGATGCGCCCGCTATGCGATGGCAGCGGACGGTCTGAACGGCGCGTAGCGTCTTCGTTCAGCAGCGTGCCGGCTCGGTTTTGAAAAAGCACCGATGACGCGGCACGTGAATCCGTGGTGACGAGGGCGCGTGGCATTGCATGGAGTAGTCCAACAGTACGTAGCGCCAAGTCATGAGCCTATGCTAAAGCCAATTGACGTTTTTGTGGCAATTCATTTAGCGCAATGCCAAAAATAGTCATGCAGCATGCTTCCAAATTCGTACAACTACGAAGCGCGGCATCCGCGCAGACATGCGCAAACTTGATGGCATATCGATAGCACTTGCGCATCGCGATTGCCCGCAGGCCGCGAATTATGGGCGCATGCGCGATTGGCAGCCGCAAGCATAGAGTGCTAGTACCCCTTCGGGCAGCGATAGAATCACGCATTCGAAATTGCGCCGCGCATTCATTGCGCCTCTTTCCATCCGCCCGTCGTCGTCGCCGCGCCATGCCTTTCCGATCCTGGCCAGCCGCATGAATGCCCTTGCCAAACGCTGTTCCGCGGCGATTTGCAGCGTCTTGCTGCTGCTTCTGGCCGCTTGCGGCAAGCAGGCCGACCTGCCCGGCGACGCCTATGTCTGGCAGCGGGTATGGACGCCGGCCGTCAGCCAGGCGCTGGCCGGCAGCGCAGACGTGGTGCGGGCATGGCGCGTGCTGATGGCGGAGATGAACCCGGATCGCCGCTGGTTCACCGCCGCCCCCGATCTGGCCGCGTTGGCCGCGGCCAAGCGTCCCGTCATCATGGTGCTGCGCCTGGACGGCCGCGCCGATGCGCTGCCGGTCGCGGATGTGCTTGCGCGGATTGCGACCGCGCGTAGCGCATGGATAGACGCGGGCATCGCCTTGGCCGGCATCGAAATCGACTACGACTGCCCCACCTCCAAACTACCCGCCTACGCGGCATTCCTTGCAGCTTTGAAGCATGGGCTGGGCCCGGATCTGCCGTTGTCGATAACCGCGCTGCCAACATGGCTGAACGGCTCCGGACTCGATGCGCTGCTCCGGATTCCCGATGAAGCAGTGTTGCAAGTGCATGCCGTACTGAGTCCCGAACAGGGCTTGTTCAACGCCAAGCGCGCAAGCGCCTGGCTGGCCGCTTTCGCGGACCGCACCCAGCGGCCGTGGCGCGTGGCGTTGGCGACCTACGGCAGCCGCGTCAGCTGGAATGCCGATGGCAGCATCGCCGCGGTCGAAAGCGAACGTTCGGCGCTACTGCCGGGCGGACGCGCCAGCGAACTGGTGGCCACGCCCGCGTCCATGGCGGCCTTCGTCGACGAGATCCACCGCTCCCGCCCGCGCGGCTTGGCGGGCATCGTCTGGTTCCGCCTGCCCACCGCGCGCGACGAACGCGCCTGGAGCCTGGCGACCTGGCGCGCAGTGGCAACGCGCCAACCCTTGCTGCCCGCGCTGTCCGTCACGGCGCGGTCGGCGGACGGCAACGGCGCGCAGGACCTGATCCTGGCCAACGGCGGCAATGCCGACGCGGTCCTGCCTTTCGCGATCCGCTGGGACGGCGCTTGCCGCGCGGCGGACGGCATCAATGGCTATGTCCTCGAACAAGACTCCCGCGGCGCGTACCTGCGCCGCTCCCAAGATGGCCTGCTGCGCGCCGGCGGCCAACGCAACATAGGCTGGATACGCTGTGAAAACGGGCCCTCGCGCTTCCATGTACAACCGTAAATTGCTTGCGACGCTGCTGCTGTTGACGGGCGCCGGCATCGTCATCGCTTGCGGGCCGGAGTTTCCCGCCCAGTTGCTGGATGACCGCGCGGCCACGCTGCGCGCCACGCCGGCCAACTCTTTCGGCTATGAAGCCGCCCGCCTGGTGAGCGCCAGCGATGCGCTGCAAGCCCGCGAAGGTTATGACTTGCCGGATGGCGGCTACCTGCAGAATGCGCTGCCGGAGGACCGCGATCCCGCGCTCACGCCAGCGCAGCGGGCAGTAGCGCGCGCGATGCGCGCACAGCCCGACGGCGACCAGGCCTATGCGCTGGGCACCGGTTTACCGGAAGCGGTGCGTCTCTATACGGCCGCCGCGGTCGACACGCACGCCGCCCGCGGGGCCGATACCGACCGCCTGCTGGAGCAGGCGCGCGCTCGCTACCGCGCCATTCTCCAGTTGCCGCCGCCACAGGCCGCGGCGCGCAGCGTCTGGGCCGCCTATATGCTGGCGGAAATCGGGGACGAGGCGGAACTGACGGCCAGCGACGCCGACGCGCAGCGGCAGGCAACAGCACAGGCCTATGCCCGCGTGCGCCAGCTGGCGCGCGACGGCGCGCCAGACCCGCTAGGCCTGGCGGTGGCCAGCTACGGTCAGGAGGCCCGCTTGTTCCTGGCGGGGCCGCAGGGACTATGCAGCCATATGGAGCTGGTCAACGCCGAGCCCTGCATCGACGCCATCCCCGCCGCCTCGCTGAAGCATGCGGTGCGCCTGTATGCCGAACAGGCCGCGCGCGACTCCGCCAGCGGCAATGCCTCGCTGCGCATGCTGGCGCAATGGGCCCTGGAAGATCCGGCGCGCACGCGCCGGCTGATCGACGATCCGGTCGCGCAACGGCTGCTGGTGGCCTACGCGCTGGCCAGGGTCGGCGACGTCGTGGACGGCATGCCCGACAGTGCCACCGATCCCTACGCTGCCTATGACACGACCGGCCAGGCCGGATTTGCCGACGCCGCGCAGGGACATAACGTCACGCCGAATCCGGCGCTGCAATCGCTGGTTGCCGCGCTGGAAACCCAGGACCTGAAGCAGGTGGCGGACGCCGACCGCGTGGCCGCGCTGGCCTACCGCATCGGCCGCTACGACCTGGCGCAAAAACTGGCGGCCCGGCTGGACACGGCCCTGGCGTGGTGGGTGCGCGCCAAACTGGCGCTGCGGCAAGGCGACACGCAAGCAGCAGCCCTGGCCTACGCGCAGGCTGCCCGCGCGTTTCCACGCGCCGACAACAGCATGGAGGCTACCGGCGCGGCGCGCCTGCTGGGCGAACAAGGCGTGCTGACGCTGTCGCGCGGACAATATGTGGAGGCGCTGGACCAGCTACGGCACGCCACCGTGCCGGACGGCTCGGACGGAGGCTTCTGGCAGTCCACCCCCTACTGGAACGACGCGGCCTACGTGGCCGAGCGCGTGCTGACGACCGCCGAACTCAAGGCCTATGTCGACCGGCACGCGCCCGCGGCGGCCGCGCCTACCGGATCCGCGCCGCCAGATCCCCAGCACTTCTACGAATGGCTGGGGCGGCATCCGGTCACCGCGTCCGACCGCCTGCGCCTCCTGCTGGCGCGCCGCCTGGTGCGCGAAGGCTCGATCGAGCAGGCCCTGCCCTACTTTCCGGCCGACTCGGACGCCCGCTACGCCGCGCTGGAAAGCGTCGACGGCAAATCGGAAGTGCGGCTGCCGCGAACCCGCCAGCTCGCCGCGGAGTACGGCGCCACGTTGCGCCGGGCCGGCAGCGCCTGGGGCCGCACGACGCGGGCTGAAGCCTGGTACGAGGCCTCGCGGCTGGCGCGTCGCGACGGGATGGAGATCATGGGCTACGAGCAGGAACCGGATTTCGCGGTCTATGGCGGCAGCACGAGTTTTGGCGCCGGGCGCAGCGCGGTTCCCGGCTGGAAGGCGTATGAGGATGATCCCGGCACGCCCGACACGCCCATCCTGCGCGCCGCCGCCGCGCTGCCGGGACCGTTCGTCACCGAAGAGGAACGCCGGCGCTACGCCGCCAGCGAAGCGCAGCCCTATGCCCGCTTCCATTACCGCCAGATCGCGGCGAATCACGCGCTGCGCGCGGCCGACGAGCTGCCGCGCCGCTCGCAAGCCTTCGCCGCCGTGCTGTGCCAAGGCACCCGCTACATCATCGACGACGCCCCCGAACAGGCCTCCGCGATCTACCGGCGCTATATAGAACAGGGTGCGCAAGTGCCGTTCAGCGGCACCTTCGGCCGCGAATGCGCCGCGCCGGACTTCCGGGCGGCAGCCTGGTTCCACTACACGCAAGCCGAGAAGTCCTGGGACCGTCTGCGCCGCGACCATCCGGGTCTGCTGCTTGCAGCGGCGTTGCTGGCCCTGGTCGGCGGCGGCGCCGCAGTCCTGGCCTGGCGCTACACCGCGGCGCGTCCGGGACGAGCCGGGCGCCGGGCCTGATGCCCCTTCCCGCGGACGCCGCGACACGCCAGCAGCCGTCCGGCGTCCGTCCTAGGACAGCGCCGGCAGCGCCACCCGCTGCGTCAGCTGGTTCCAGGTGTCGGTCACCCTGGCGCGCACGCGCAGGTCCGCGCCCACGGGCGCGGTCTCGATGAATTCGTAGCGCCGGGCGCCGTCCAGGTGCTCCAGGATCGGCAGGCGGACCATGCCGGCCGCGTCGCCCAGCAGCACGGGCGCCAGATACAGCAGCAGTTCGTCCACGCAGCCCGCCGCGACCAGCGCGCCGCTCAGGCCCGCGCCGGCTTCCACGTGGACCTCGTTGAACTGTTCCTGGGCCAGCCAGCGCATCATCGCCGGCAGGTCGACCCGGCCCGGCGCCTCGCCCGGCAGCAACACCACGCGGGCGTTTTTGGCCTGCAGGCGCGCGGCCTTGGCGGCATCCTCGCGGGCAGTAAAGACGATGACCTCGGCCCCGTCGAACAACCGCGCGTCCTCCGGGATCTGGAAACGGCCGTCCACCACGGCCTTGCGCGGCTGGCGCGGCGTGTCCACGCCCCTCGCGTTGAGCTGCGGATCGTCTTTCAGCACGGTGCCCATGCCGGTCAGGACTACGCAGGCACGAGCGCGCCAGCGATGGCCGTCGGCGCGAGCCTCCGGCCCGGTGATCCACTGCGATACGCCGTTATGCAGCGCGCTGCGCCCGTCCAGCGAGGCTGCCATCTTCATCCACACCCACGGCAGGCCGCGGCTCATGCGCGAGATGAAACCGGCGTTGATGGCCAGCGCCTCCTCGCGGCAGATGCCCGTGGCCACCGCGATGCCGGCAGCGCGCAAGCGCGCCAGCCCCTGGCCGTTGACCAGCGGGTTCGGATCGCCGATAGCCACCACCACCCGCGCCGGCCGGGCAGCAAGCACGGCGTCCACGCAGGGCGGCGTGCGGCCGAAATGGCTGCAAGGCTCCAATGTGACGTAGAGCGTGGAGCCTGCCACGGACTCGCCGCGCGCCTGGGCGTCGCGCAAGGCGCAGACTTCCGCATGCGGGCCGCCCGGCGGCTGCGTCGCGCCTTCGCCCAGCACCCGGCCGTCGCGCACGATCACGCAGCCGACCCGGGGGTTGGGCGCGGTGCTGTACATGACGGTCTGCGCCAGCGCCAGGGCGCGCCGCATCCAGAAAATGTCGTCGTTGTCGCTGGGAATCATCATGAGCAGGATTGTATGTCCGCCAGGAGGCAGGCAGGCGCTTCGGCGTCACGGCTCCTCGGCATCAGCCACGCATGTCCGTTTTGGGCCGACAGCCGTCTTTCACCGCGCTCGCCCCCACGCCAGATTGCAGTAAAAATGGCGTCACACCTCTACAATTCCCGCTCCAGGAGCCCGGACCATGAAGCAAGCACTGATCGTCATTGACGTACAAGACTCTTTCCGGCAACGTCCGTTTTGGGATGAAACAGAGTACCCGGCCTTCTTGGAGCAGATCCAATCCCTGATCGACGCAGCCGAGGCCCGCCACATTCCGGTGCTGCAGGTGTTTCACACCAGCGTGTCGAACGACCCGGCCAACCCCTTCTCGATGGCTTCCGGGCACGTCAAGACGCTTAAGGAATTGCGCATCGCACCCGCCGCCGTGTTCCACAAGACCGTGCATTCCTCGCTCTACGCCAAGGACGCGGACGGCGCCAGCCTGCAGGACTGGCTGGTGAAGCATGGCATCGAAGGCATCATCGTCAGCGGCATCCGCACGGAACAATGCTGCGAAACCACCTCGCGCCACGCCAGCGACGCCGGCTTCAAGGTGGTATTCCCCACCGATGCCACCCTGACCTTCGCCATGCAGAGCCCGTCCGGCCAGCATTACACGCCGGCCGAGATCCGCGACCGGACCGAACTGGTGCTGCAAGGGCGCTTCGCCCGCATCGCGCGCGCCGCCGACGCGTTGGCGGCCTAGCGCTGGCGGAGAGCCGCATGGTCCCGGTCTACTTCGTGCTGACGCGCGGCATCGTGCTGCTGGACGTGGCGGGTCCGGCGGAGGCCTTCCGCGTGGCCAACAAGCTGAGTCCCGGCACCTTCGAGCAGCATTTCTGTGGCCCGTCGCGGGAGGTCGAAAGCGGCCTGCCCGGCCTGCATCTGGCCCATATCCAGGCCCTGCCGGCCGCGTTGCCGCCCGAGGCGCTGGTCATCATTTCCGGCGTGGTGGGCAAACCCACGCGCTTGGACGACCCCGACTCGCGCGCCATCATCGACTGGCTGGCCGTCCGCCATCCCGCGGACGGCTTCACGCTGATGACGGTCTGCGCGGGCGCGCTGTTCGCCGCCGCCGCGGGCCTGACGCGGCAACGGGATTGCACCACGCACCATACCTGCCTGGCACAACTGGCCAGCATCGACCCGAGCGCGCGGCTGCATGACAACCGCATCTTTGTCGAGGACGGCAGGCTGGTCAGCAGCGCGGGCATCACCGCCGGCATCGACCTGGCGCTGCACATGGTGTCGCGCCATTGTGGACCGCGGGTGGCCAGTGAAGCGGCGCGCGACATGGTCGTCTACCAGCGGCGCGCCGGCACGGATTCGACGCTGTCGCCCTGGCTGGACCACCGCAGCCACATGCACCCGGGCGTGCACCGGGTACAGGACGCGGTCGTTCGCGATCCGGCGGCGCCCTGGTCGGCGCAATCGTTGGCGGACCAGGCGCATACCAGCGCCCGCCACCTGACCCGGCTGTTCCGCGAACACGCGGGCTGCACGCCGATGGATTACCTCTATCAGATACGCGTGGCGCTGGCGCGCGACCTGCTGCGCGATACCCGGCTGGATCTGGAGCGCGTGGCCGAGAAATCGGGATTCGGTTCGGCGCAGCACATGCGCCGCGTGTGGCGCAAGTTCCAGCCGCTTACTCCCAGCCTGGCGCGCGCGGCGCCCACCATGCAATGACGGCGCCGCGGCGCCGTCATTGTCTGCGTCCGTGCCGCTGGGCGGCCCCGGACCGGTTGGCGTCGAGCCTTCTCTAGTCCTTGCGCAGCTTGCCCGGCAATAGCGGGCCCTGCATCTCGCGGATGGCCTCCACGAATTCGCCTATGTCCTCGAAGCTCTTGTAGACCGAGGCGAAGCGTACGTACGCCACCTTGTCGAGCTTGCGCAGTTCGTTCATGACCAGCTCGCCGATATGTTCGCTGGGCACTTCGCGCAGCCCGCTGGCCAGCAACTGCTCTTCGATCCGGGCAACCGCCGCGTCCACGTCTTCCGTGCTGACGGGGCGCTTGCGCAGCGCCAGGCTCAGGCTGGCGCGCAGCTTGCCGGGGTCGTAGTCGCTGCGGCTGCCGTTGCGCTTCACGACGGAAGGCATGGCCAGCTCCACCCGTTCATAGGTGGTGAAGCGCTTGTCACAGGACAGGCAGCGGCGGCGACGGCGTATGGCGTCGCCTTCTTCGGAGACCCGGCTGTCGACGACCTGTGTTTCGGCATTGCCGCAAAATGGACACCGCATGTGTGATCCCTAAAGGCGCTGAGGGCAATAGTTAAGCATATTGTAACGAGACGCCGGGCCGCCAGCGCCAATACGGGCTAATCCGCCCCCATATTTTTGCCAGGGAGCCGCCCCGAAAGCAAAGGGACGGCGCCTTGCGGGGCCGTCCCTTATGGAGCGCTACGGCCGGGCCGCAGCCCGCCGCAGGGAAGCTCGCTTACTTCTTACCGTAGACCGGCAGGCGCGAGGTCAGTTCATTGACACGGGCGCGCACGGCGGCGATGTTGGCTTCGTCGCGCGGATTGTCCAGCACGTCGGCGATCAGGTTGGCGGTCAACTCGGCTTCCGCTTCGGTGAAACCGCGCGTGGTCATGGCCGGCGTGCCCAGGCGGATGCCGCTGGTCACGAAAGGCTTTTCCGGATCGTTCGGGATGGCGTTCTTGTTCACCGTGATGTGGGCCTGGCCCAGCACGGCTTCCGCTTCCTTGCCCGTGATGCCCTTGGAACGCAGGTCCACCAGCATGACGTGGCTTTCGGTGCGGCCGGAAACGATGCGCAGGCCGCGCTTGACCAGCGTGTCGGCCAGCACCTTGGCATTCTTGACCACTTGCTGCGCGTAGTCCTTGAAGCCGGGTTCCAGCGCTTCCTTGAAGGCCACGGCCTTGCCGGCGATGACGTGCATCAGCGGACCGCCCTGGATGCCGGGGAAGATTGCCGAGTTGATGATCTTCTCGTGCTCGGCCTTCATCATGATGACGCCGCCGCGCGGGCCGCGCAGCGACTTGTGCGTGGTCGAGGTGACGAAGTCGGCATGCGGAACCGGGTTGGGGTAGGCGCCGCCAGCGACCAGGCCGGCGTAGTGGGCGATGTCGACCATGAACAGCGCGCCGTTTTCACGGGCGATGCGGGCCATGCGCTCGAAGTCGATGTGCAGGGCGTAGGCGGAGGCGCCGGCCACGATCAGCTTGGGCTTGTGCTCCTTGGCCAGTTGTTCGACCTGGTCGTAGTTCAGGACTTCGTTTTGGTCCAGGCCGTAGGAGATAAAGTTGTACAGCTTGCCCGAGGCGTTGACCGACGCGCCGTGCGTCAGGTGGCCGCCTTCGGCCAGGCTCATGCCGAGGACGGTGTCGCCCGGCTTCAGGACGGCCATGTACACGCCCTGGTTGGCCTGCGAACCCGAGTTGGGCTGCACGTTGGCGGCTTCGGCGCCGAAGATCTGCTTCAGGCGGTCGATGGCCAGTTGTTCGACCACGTCCACGTACTCGCAACCGCCGTAGTAGCGCTTGCCCGGATAGCCTTCGGCGTACTTGTTGGTGAGCTGCGTACCCTGGGCTTCCATGACGGCCGGGCTGGCGTAGTTCTCCGAGGCGATCAGCTCGATGTGCTGTTCCTGGCGGACGTCTTCCTTCTGGATGGCGGCCCAAACGTCCGGGTCAGCCTTGGACAAGGTGAGGTTGCGGTCAAACATGACGGGAGTTCCTGAGGCGGTAAGAGAGGAGAAAACTGCGCCCGGGTGGGTAAACCCGGAGAATGACGGATAGTTTACCGCGTCGGACAGAATCAATTGCTCCCAAAATGCCCGGAACCCGGGCAAAATTCCCTCGATGAGCGCGAAAACCACGCCATCCTCCGCCGGCCGAAAACCCGTCTCAACCCGACTTGAGAAACTTTCATGCAAAGCGCCACGCTCATAACCTACTCGCTGGTAGCCGCGGTCAGCGTCGTCGGCCCCGCCCCCGCCACCATGCTGGCGATCCGCAACGGCGCGGCGGGCGGCTAGCGGGGCGCTGCTGCGGCTCAAGCGCGCAGCCGGCTGAACCGCCGCGGAAACGAAAAAGGCCGCAGGATTCTGCGGCCTTTTGACGGCATGACGAATCAGGCCGAGGTGGCGCCGATCTGCTTGGGAGCCAGCTTGGGATTGAGCGTATAGGTGCCCGTCAACGACGCCTGCGCCAGCACGTGCTTCTGGATGGCGCGCAGCGCGTCCTCGCCCGTGAAGGAACCCTGCATGTTCAGCGTGGGCACGTCCAGCGCGTACAGGGTGAACACGTAGCGGTGCGGGATCGCGTCGTTCCAGGGCGGGCACGGACCGTCATAGCCGAAGTAGTCGCCGCTCATGTCGTGGTCGTTGGCGAACCATGACGAGTACGAGTTGATGCCCTGCCGCGCGTCCATCGGCGCAAGCGGGCCGCCCTTGCCACGCGGCGTGATGCCGCTGGAGAAGGTGCCTTCCTCGATGTCGCGCAGGTCGGCCGGCAGGTCGACCAGCACCCAATGGAAGAAATCCACGCGCGGCAAGCTGGCCGGCACCTCGCGGCCTTCCTGGTTGACGTCGTCGGGCTCGGACGGCACATCGGGGTCGTGGCAGATCAGCGCAAACGACTGCGTGCCCGCCGGAACTTCGTCCCAGGAAAACTGCGGGTTGAAGTTGTCTGCCAGCGCGACGTGCGATTGCGCATCGATCCTGCCGAAGGCGTAGCGTTCGGGAATCGACTCGTTATCGGAAAAGGACAAACTCGAAAGTTTCATGTCGTGCTCCTAGATGTGCCGCAAAGGCCCCACTGCCCCTGTCTGTACCCTCAGCGTATCAAAACTTCGCAATCATGGGTTCAAGTTAACACGCGCAAATTTGCGCTTGCCCACCTGAACGACGTAAGTCCCCACCGGCAATTGCAACGCTTTGTCTTCCACCCGGTCGCCGTTGACACGCACTCCGCCCTGCTCCACATTGCGCTGCGCTTCCGAACCCGAAGCCACCAGGCCGGCTTCGCGCAGCAGCTTGAGGATGCCCACCGGCGCGCCGCCGATGTTGACCTCGGGCATGTCCTCGGGGATCGCGCCGTCACGGAAACGGGCCTCGAACGAGGCCAGCGCCTCGTCGGCGGCCTTGGCGGAATGGAAACGCGTGATGATTTCCTGGGCCAGCATGACCTTGGCGTCGCGCGGGTTGCGGCCGCCGTCGATCTCCTGCTTGAGCGCGGCAATATCTTCCAACGTGCGGAACGACAGCAGCTCGAAGTAGCGCCACATCAGCGTGTCGGAAATCGACATGAGCTTGCCGAACATCGAATCGGGCGACTCCGAAATGCCGATGTAGTTGCCCTTGGACTTGGACATCTTCTCTACGCCATCCGTCCCCACCAGCAAGGGCATCGTCAAGATGCACTGCGGCTCCTGGCCATACTCCTTTTGCAGCTCGCGCCCGACCAGCAGGTTGAACTTCTGATCGGTGCCCCCCAGCTCCAGATCGGACTTCAGCGCCACCGAGTCATAGCCCTGCATCAGCGGATACAGGAATTCATGCACCGAGATCGGGATGCCGCCCTTGAAGCGCTTGGTGAAGTCCTCGCGCTCCATCATGCGCGCGACCGTGTAGCGGGACGCAAGCTGGATCATGCCGCGCGCGCCCAGCGGATCGCACCATTCGGAGTTGTAGCGGATCTCGGTACGGGCCGGGTCCAGCACCAGGCTGGCCTGGGCGTAATAGGTCTTGGCGTTGGACTCGATCTGTTCACGCGTGAGCGGCGGGCGGGTATTGTTGCGGCCGCTGGGATCGCCGATGGTGGAAGTGAAATCGCCGATCAAGAAGATGACGTTGTGCCCCATGTCCTGCAGCTGGCGCATCTTGTTCAGCACCACGGTATGGCCCAGGTGGATGTCCGGCGCGGTCGGATCCAGTCCCAGCTTGATGCGCAGGGGTACGCCCGTGGCGCGGCTCCTGGCTAGCTTGCGGGCGAATTCGGACTCGACCAGCAACTCATCGCAGCCGCGCTTCGCTATACGCAGGTCTGCTTCGACTTCGGGGGTAATCGGGGCTTCTGTGGATGACATGGCAGGGGGACCAACTCGGCTTCAGCCGATAAAAAGGTGTAAAAAGTGACGAAAACTATCGAAAATTCTAGCCGAATCAGCTAGGATACCGCCCTAATCATACGCAATTGTCATATACGCAGTTGCGGTCCGGTTTACACCCCGTCGTTCACAAGATGCGCCCCGCGCCACAGCCCTTGCCCCGAATATGTGCGCGCGAGGGCCGTTCGTGTCACGCACCCTGCGAGCTCAAGCCACCTGAGAGGGTATCTTCACGATGAATCGTGGCCTCCACGAACTGGCGAGTAGCATCAAGCGCAAAGTTGCTGCCCTGTTTGCGCCCGTTGAGCCCAAGCCCCAGCGCTCGGGACTTTTCCGCCGCACTATTCTCGTCACCGCCATTGGTCTGTTCGCAGGCGCCGCCGCTCTCGGCATGGTGCAGCAACCCGACCGCACCGAACTCCCCCCCTCCCGCATCATCAGCAGCGTCCTGCCGCTGAGCGCCGAGCAGGTCGAAGTCAGCACTCCCAGCGCCGCGCCCTATATCAGCGAAACCCGGATCCGCGCCGGCGACACGCTGGCCGCGGTGCTGCAGCGCCTGGAACTGGACGCGCCCAGCCTGCAGACCTTCCTGACGCACGAGGCCAGCGCCCGCAGCATCTACAAGCTGTACCCGGGCCGCTCGGTGCAGGCTGCGACGGACGAGGCTGGCAACCTGATCTGGCTGCGCTACATCCATACCCCCGGCAACGAGACGGATGGCCAGGTCGTGACGCGCATGCTGCACGTCGCGCCCGCGGGCGACAGCTACAAGGCCGAGGAAATCACCGAAAGCACCGAACGCCAGACCCGCGTCGCCGTGGGCACGATCCGCTCGTCGCTGTTCGGCGCCACCGACGCCGCCGGCATCCCGGACTCGGTCACCATGCAGATGGCCGACATCCTCAGCGCCAAGATCGACTTCCTGCGCGATCTGCGCCAGGGCGACAAATTCCGCGTGGTCTACGAAGTGCGTTCGCACGACGGCCGCTACGCCGGCGCCGGCCGCGTGCTGGCGCTGGAATTCATCAACGGCGACAAGACCTACAACGCCGTCTGGTTCAGCCCCGACGAAAAGAACGGTTCGTACTACGACTTCGACGGCACCAGCCTGCGCGGCGCATTCCTGCGTACCGCCCTGAAGTTCAGCCGCATCAGCTCCACGTTCGGCATGCGCATGCACCCCATCCACAAGACCTGGACGGGACACAAGGGCGTGGATTACGCGGCGCCCTCGGGCACGCCGATCCATTCCACGGCCGACGGCACGGTGGAATTCTCCGGCTGGCAGAACGGCTACGGCAACGTCGTCATCGTCAAACACCACGGCAAGTACTCGACGCTGTACGCTCACCAAAGCCGCATCGCCGAAGGCATCACCAAGGGTTCGAAGATTTCGCAGGGCCAGCTGCTGGGCTATGTCGGCGCAACCGGCTGGGCCACCGGCCCGCACTTGCACTACGAATTCCGCGTGGACAACCAGCCGATCGATCCGCTGTCGGTGGACCTGCCGGTCGCCCGCAGCCTGGAGCCCGCCGAAGTCCGCGCCTTCAACCAGGCCGTGGCTCCGTACAAGGCGCAGATCCAGTTGCTGACCGAATTCCAGCAGACCCTGCCTGACGCGCTGACCAACGTGGCCAGCCGCTAAAGCCGGTCGAACGCTCCCGCAAAGCGGCCCCGCACTTTCTGCTGCGCGGCCGCTTTTTCTTTGCCGAGGCTCTCGTGAATTCCTCCATCACCCCCCAACACCAGGACTCGCAGCTCTACATCGGGCTGATGTCGGGCACCAGCGTCGACGGCGTGGACGGCGTGCTGGTGCGCCTGGACGACGGCCAGGCGCCGGCCGTACTCGCCAGCGCCAGCCTGCCCATGCCGGCGGGCCTGCGGCGCGAATTGCTGGCGCTGAATCTGTCCGGCGACGACGAGCTGGCCCGCGCCGCCCTGGCCGCGAACGGACTCGCCCGCCTGTACGCCCAGGCCGTGGCCGCCCTGCTTCAGCAAGCCGGCGTCCAGGCCGGCGACGTGACCGCCATCGGCGCGCATGGCCAGACCGTCCGGCACCGGCCCGACCTGGGCTACACCGTGCAGCTCAATGCCCCCGCCCTGCTGGCGGAACTGGCCGGCATCGACGTGGTGGCGGATTTCCGCACCCGCGACGTGGCTGCCGGCGGCCAGGGCGCGCCGCTGGTGCCACCCTTCCATGCCGCCATCTTCGGCGCGCCGCAAGGCCGCGCCGTGCTCAATCTGGGCGGCATCGCCAACGTGACGCTGCTGGAGCCGGGACAGGCGCCCCGCGGCTTCGACACCGGCCCCGCCAACGTCCTGTTGGACGGCTGGTGCCAGCGCCACCTGGGCCAGCCCTATGACGCCGATGGCCGCTGGGCCGCCACCGGCCAGGTGCTGGCCGCGCTGCTGGAACAATTGATCGCCAGCGAACCCTGGTTCGTCCTGCCGCCGCCCAAATCCACCGGACGCGACCTGTTCAACATGCAGTGGCTGGACGATCGCCTGGCTGCGTTCGACGGCCCCAAGCCCGCGCCGCAAGACGTGCAGGCCACGCTGCAGCGCCTGACGGCGCGCACGGTCGCCAACGCTGTCGATGCCGCCGCGGCAGGCACACAGGAAGTCTTCGTATGTGGAGGCGGCGCGCGCAACCCGGGACTGATGCGCGAGCTGGCGTACTGCCTGCAACGGCCCGTGCGCGCCACGGATGTCCTGGGCGTGCCGGCGCAGGAAGTCGAGGCCCTGGCCTTCGCCTGGCTGGCGCAAGCATTCGTGCAGCGCAGGCCCGCGGGCCTGCCCGCCGTCACCGGCGCGCGCGGCGCCCGCATCCTGGGCGCGCTTTATCCCGCCTGAAACCCGCGCCCCAATGCAAAAAGCCCTTCGGCGCGCCGAAGAGCTTTTTATTTCCTGCCCGGGTGATTACACCGAGAACGAGGAGCCGCAGCCGCAGGTGGTGCTGGCGTTGGGATTGCGGATGACGAACTGCGCGCCTTCCAGGTCTTCCTTATAGTCGATCTCGGCGCCGACCAGGTACTGGAAGCTCATCGGGTCGACGAGCAGTTGCACGCCAGCCTTGTCCAGCACGGTGTCGTCATCGTTCACGACTTCGTCGAAGGTGAAGCCGTACTGGAAACCCGAACAGCCTCCGCCCTGCACGAAAACACGCAGCTTCAGCTCGGGATTGCCTTCTTCGGCCAACAGATCCTTCACTTTGGCCGCAGCCGAGTCGGTAAATACCAGGGGAGCAGGCGGGGCAGCCTGCAGGTCGACGGTTTCGGTCACTGCATTCATGGTTCACTCCTGGCCGGTTCGGCCATATTTCGGTGAGCGGCAACGGCGCTCGCATGGTGTCACTATAGCGCAGGGCTTGCGCAGACTCAAAGTTCGAGCTTGACGCTTCTTGACGCCCGGACGGTATCGCCCTCCAGGACGCTGACGGTCACGCTTTCGGGGACAAATCCCTCGGGCAGCGCCAGGATGCCCTGACTGCGTTGATATTGGTCGAACTGCAGGGCCAGGGGCGAAGTCTGTGCGCCGTCGCCAGGGATGGCGACCGAGCCGGACTCGGCCTTGACCTGCATGGGCGCCAGGTCCACCTTCACGGTCTCGCCCTTCAGGATGCCAGTGGCCTGAAAGCGCAGGGCTCCCGAAAACGGTGCACTGCCGTTACGGCCGCTGCGCATCAACAGGACCTTGTAACGCAGACCGCCGCCGCTGCGGTCGATTTCGACGCCGCGAATGTCCACCGAGCCCTCAGGGCCGGGTGGCAGCAACTGCTCGTAGAACGCCAGCTGATCGCGCACCCTGCCAACCTCGGCCTGGACGGTGCGCAACTGCGTTTCCAGTTCCTGGCGCGCGGCGCGTTCGATGACCAGCTCGCCATCGGCGGTGTCGAGCTGCCCTTGCGTATAGCGTAGCTGCGTCGACTGCTGGCGCATGGCCTCTTCCTGGACCTCGGCCTGCCGGGTGCTGATCACTACCGCATCCTGCGGCCGATAGAGCTGGCGGACGTAGAAAAAGCTGGCCGAACCGCCCAGCAGCACGCCGATCAGCAAGCCCGCGAATACGCGCATCAGCCCGGCCGCAGGGCGAGGTTTGGGTGTAATGGAGGAATCAGCGGGCATAAAGAACGGCGGCTTGCGGCCCATGGCCGCAAGCCTGCGGACATCAAGGCAGGATCGCGACCTGATCCAGGCCGGTGGATTCAGGGACGCCGAACATCAGGTTCATGTTCTGGACGGCCTGGCCGGCGGCGCCCTTGACCAGGTTGTCCTGGACCACCATGACGATCAGTTGGTCGCCATTGCCGAGGCGGCTGAGCGCGATGCGCAGGTTGTTCGAGGCGCGCACCGAACGGGTTTCGGGCAGGCTGCCGGCAGGCATCACGTCGACGAAGGGTTCGTCGGCGTAGCGCTTTTCGAACAAGGCCTGGAAGTCGGTGTCGCGGGCCTCGGGCAGGATGCGCGCGTAGATGGTGGAGAACATGCCGCGGATCATCGGCACCAAGTGGGGCACGAAGGTCAGGCCGACCTTGCCGCCGGCGATCTTTTCCAGTTGCGCGACGATTTCGGGGTGGTGGCGGTGGCCGGCCACGCCGTAAGCCTTGAAGTTGTCGGAGGCTTCGGAGAACAGCGAGCCCACTTCGGCCTTGCGGCCGGCGCCCGAGACGCCCGACTTGCAGTCGGCGATCAGAGTTTGCGCGTCGACCAGCTTCTTGCCGCCTTCCAGCAGCGGGGCCAGGCCCAGCAGCACGGTAGTGGGGTAGCAGCCGGGGTTGCCGATGACGCGAGCCTTGGAGATGGCCTCGCGGTTCAGTTCCACCAGGCCATATTGGGATTCGGCCAGGATGTCCGGGCAGGTATGGGGAATCTTGTACCAGCGTTCGAAGGTGGGGATGTCCTGCAGGCGGAAGTCCGCGGCCAGGTCGATGACGCGGGTGCCCGCGGCGATCAGTTCCCGGGCCTGGGCCATGGCCACGCCGTGGGGCGTCGCGAAGAACACGACGTCGCAATCCGTCAGCGAGGCCTTTTCCGGCGCCGAGAAGGCGAGGTTCACGCGGCCGCGCAGGTTCGGATACATGTCAGCCACCGGCAACCCGTCTTCCTTGCGGGACGTGATGGCGGTCAATTCCACATTGGGATGCTGCGACAGCAAGCGCAGCAGCTCGACGCCGGTGTAACCGGTGCCGCCGACGATACCAACCTTGATGCGGGTGTTCGATGCTTGGGCCATGATGTGTGCTCTTCGTAGAACGAGGATCGATTGTATCGCTCGGGAAAGCGGGTGTTGCGGCTAAGAGCCCGAAATGGCACCGCAGCCCTTCTTTCCGACCGGGCGGAATGCGCGGAGTTCCGCGCGGGACGTACAGCGTCCGGACGGCGCCCGGCGCTGGAACAAAAGGCGCGAAAAAAAGCCCGCCGAAGCGGGCTTTTTGAGCAGCGTATTAACGCTTGCTGAACTGCTTGCGCCGACGTGCCTTGCGGAAGCCGACCTTCTTGCGTTCGACTTCGCGAGCATCGCGGGTAACAAAGCCAGCTTGGGACAGCGCGGGCTTCAGGGTCGCGTCGTAATCGATCAGGGCACGCGTGATGCCGTGACGGATTGCGCCAGCCTGGCCGGTTTCGCCGCCGCCGTGCACATTGACCTTGATGTCGAACGATTCCAGGTGGCTGGTCAGTTCCAGCGGCTGGCGCACGATCATGCGGCCGGTTTCGCGAGCAAAGAACTCGTCGACGGGCTTGCCGTTGACGACGATCTTACCCGTGCCCTTCTTGATGAAAACGCGAGCCACCGAGGTTTTGCGACGGCCGGTTCCGTAATTCCAGTTACCGATCATGGCGTTTCCTTAGATATCCAGCGTCTTGGGCTGCTGGGCGGTGTGCGGGTGCTCGGCACCAGCGTACACCTTCAGTTTCTTGATCATGGCGTAGCCCAGAGGACCCTTGGGCAGCATGCCCTTGACAGCCTTCTGAATGGCGCGGCCGGGAAAACGCTCTTGCATTTTCTCGAAGTTCGTTTCACGGATACCGCCCGGGTACGTCGTGTGGCGGAAGTACTTCTTGTCCTTCGCCTTGGCGCCCGTAACAACGATATCGGCAGCGTTGACGATGACGATGTAGTCACCGGTATCAACGTGCGGCGTGAATTCAGGTTTGTGCTTGCCACGCAGACGACGTGCGACTTCGCTGGCCACACGACCGAGGACTTTGCCCTTGGCGTCGATCACAAACCAGTCACGTTGGACTTCATGCGGCTTGGCCACAAAGGTCTTCATGATGGTTCCTAAGAATAAAAATTTCCCTGGCTGGACCATCCAGCCAGTTCTTTTCCCCCAAAACTGGGCCGAAATTGCGGAAAAACCCATTGGGTTTCCAGCAGACTTCAGCCGATATCAGCGTCCCGCCTAAGCGTTATTACCCGCCCGTGCAATAGCCAAAACGAGGGAAAGCCTGCGATTCTAACACAGCTGCTCAAAAAGTGGGCAACTGATTGGCCGCAGGAAATGCAGCGGCGGCGGCCAAAGGCGCCCCCCCGG
>NZ_JBARYB010000209.1:0-225984 GCF_049647645.1 Achromobacter sp. | reverse complement strand
AGCAAAGGCCGCTCGGCCGCCTCCAGCAGGTCGCGCAGGCGCAGCATGTCGGTGTCGGCCGGACGGGCGCACAGCGCCGGTGGCGGCGCGGCCAGCGCAACGTCGGCCAGGCCGGACAGCATGTCCTCGGGCAGGGACAGGACCACTGGTCCTGGGCGTCCGCCCGTGGCGATCGCCCAGGCGCGCGCCAGGTACTCGGGAATGCGGTCGGCCCGTTCGATCTGGGCGACCCATTTCGCCAGCGGCGCGTACATGGCGCGGTAGTCCACTTCCTGGAAGCATTGGCGGTCGACGGTATCGCTGCCGACCTGGCCGATGAACAGGATCATGGGCGTGGAGTCTTCCCGTGCCGTGTGCACGCCGATCGCGGCGTTGGTCGCGCCCGGACCGCGCGAGACGAAGCAGATGCCCGGCTGGCCGGTCAGCTTGCCGTGCGCCTCGGCCATGTAGGCGGCGCCGCCCTCCTGGCGGCAGACCACGGCTTCGATCGTGTCGCGCCTGGCGTAGAGGGCGTCGATGCAGGGCAGGAAGCTCTCGCCCGGCACCATGAACACGCGTTCGACGCCATAGGCCTGCAACTGCGCGACCAGCAATTCACCGCCGCTGCGCGGCCCAGGGGCGGGCGTGCTCATGCCGTGTCTCCTTGCAGCGCGCGCGCCACGCGTTCCGCGCCGTAGTCGCGTTCGGCCGCGGCCCGGCTGACCTTGCCGCCCAGCACGTCGTTGCGGATGGCGGCGGCGGCGCGTTCGGCGGGCAGGCCGTAGCCGCCGCCTCCGGGCGTTTCCAGGCGCACGGACTGACCGCTGGCCAGGGGATGGCTGGCGATCTTGTTGGGCAGGCGTTGCTCGTCCGCACGGCCAGGGTTCTGCACGACGCGGGAAGTTCCGCCGGTCAGGCCGCCGTTCAGGCCGGCGGCGCCGAACAGCGCGGCGTCGCAACGGATGGTGCAGATCAACTGCTCGTGCAGCGAGCGGATCTGGCGGGCGATGCCCATGCCGCCGCGATGACGGCCCGCGCCGCCGCTGTCGTTGACCAGCGCGTATTCCTCGACCAGCAGGGGGTACTCGATTTCCAGCGCTTCCGCGGGCAGGTTGGAGGTATTGGTCACGTGCACCTGGATGCCGTCCATGCCATCGCCCTGCGCCCGTCCGCCCGCGCCGCCGCCCAGGGTTTCCAGGTAGACGAAGGTGCCCTTGCCGTCCTGCATGGGCACGGAGAACAGCATGGAAGGCATGACGTCGTTGCACGAGGCCATGGCGCGGTCGGGCGGCAGCAGCTGGCCCAGCGCGCCGATGACGGTGCCGGCCACGCGCTGCGCGGTGGTGACGCGCGCGCCCACCGCCGCCGGAAAGCGCGGATTGGTGATGGTGCCTTCGGGAGCGGTGATGGTGATGGGCTGGAACAGGCCGTTGTTGGGCATGAGCTCGGGATCGAGCATGGCCTTCACGGCGAAGTAGACGCTGGCGTTCAGGGCGCTGGCGGGCAGGTTGAAGGCGCCGCGCGCCTGCTTGCTGGTGCCCGTGAAATCCACATGGAGCTGGCCGTCGCGCGCCTGCACATGGGCCTGGATGATGACGGGGTCGCCGCCCATGCCGTCGTCGTCCATGCGTTCGGTGAAGGTGTAGGTGCCCGTCGGTAGTTGTGCGATGCGGTTGCGCAGACGCCGTTCGGTGTACAGCATGATGCTGTCGATGGCAGACAGCACGGTCTGCAAGCCGGATTGCTGCACCAGTTCCAGCATCAGCTTGGCGCCCTTGTCGTTGGTGGCGATCTGGGCGCGGATGTCGTGCATGCGGTTGTCCGGTTCGCGCGTGTTGTGCGCGATCATCTCCAGCAGGTCCATGTCCAGCTCGCCCTCGCGCACGATGCGCATGGCCGGCAGGCGGATGCCTTCCTCCCACACCGTCTTCAGATGGTGCGAGGTGGACCCGGGCACGGCGCCGCCCACGTCGGTATGGTGGCCGATGTTGGCCGCGAAGAAGCGCAGCGCGCCTTGGTGGAAGATGGGCGTGATGACGGTGATGTCAGGCGCGTGCGTGCCGCCCGCCAGATAGGCGTCGTTGCACAGGAACGCGTCGCCGGGCCGCACGCCGGCCGCGCCGTAGCGCCGCAGCACGGCGTCTATGCCGCCGGACAGCGATCCCAGGTGCACCGGCACGTGCGCGGCCTGCGCCACCAGGCGGCCGGCGGCGTCGAACAACGCCACGGAGCAATCCTTGCGCTCCTTGATGTTGGTGGAAAAGGACGAGCGGATCAGCGTGTTGCCCATCTCCTCGGTGATGGACAGCAGGCGGTTGCTGAAGACCTCCATTTCTATGGGGTCGAAAGTGTCGGTGCCGGCGGCGGAAGTCGATTGCTTGGTCATGGCAGCGCCTTAGGGATTGAGGTTGACGACGAGGTTGCCGTATTCGTCGGCGCGCGCCTGCTGGCCCGGCAGCACGACGGTGGTCGAGCTCATTTCCTCGATAACGGCCGGCCCGTCCACTGGCGCGTCCACCGGCAGCAGGGCGCGGCGCAGGATGGGCGTGTCGACCCAGCCCGCTCCCTCGAAATACACGTTGCGGCGTTCCTTCAGGGCGCCGTCCACGCTGGCGCCGCCTGGCACGCGGGCCAAGGGCGCGCGCGGCACCAGGCCGGTGGCGCGCACCCGGCAATTGACGATCTCCACCGGGCGGCCGGCGGCGTCGTAGCCGTACTCGCGCACGTGCGCCGCGCTGAATGCCGCGACGAACTCGTCCAGCGGCATCAGCTGCATGCCGTCCAGCGGCACGGCGATTTCGAAGTTCTGGCCCTGGTAGCGCGCGTCGATGACGGCAGACAGGCGCTGCTCCGCGTCGTGCACGCCTTCGCTCGACAGCCAGGCCCGGGCCTTGCCGGCCAGGGCTGCCAGCGCCTGGCGGACCACCGTCCAGCCGTCGGCGGTGGCGTAGGCCATCAAGGTCTGCACGAAGTCCATGGAGATGTCGGACAGCAGGATGCCGCGTGCGCACATGGTGCCGGGCTCCTGCGGGATCAGCAGGGTGCCGATGCCGCAGTCGCGCGCCAGTTCGGCGGCATGCAGGCCGCCCGCGCCGCCAAAGGCGCACAGTGCGAACTTGCGGATGTCATGCCCGCGTTCGGTGGAGACCGCGCGCACCGCGCGCGCCATGTTGGAGTTGGCGATGCGCAGGATGCCGTAGGCGGCTTCTTCGACGCTCAGCCCCAACGGGCGGGCGATCTGCGCTTCCAGCGCTTCGCGCGCCTGCCGCGCATGGACTGCCATGCGGCCTTCCAGCAGCGCGACCGGGTTCAGGCGGCCCAGCACCACGTGGGCGTCGGTGATGGTCACGACTTCGCCGCCGCGGTTGTAGGCGATGGGGCCTGGCACCGCGCCCGCGCTCTGCGGGCCGACCTTGAGCGCGCCCGCGTCGTCGATGCGCGCGATGCTGCCGCCGCCCGCGCCGATGACGTGCACGTCCACCATCTGGGTCTTGACCGGATAGTCGGCCACCAGGCGGCTGGAAGTGAACAGCGGCCGCAGCTCGGCGACCAGCGACACGTCGGTGCTGGTGCCGCCCACGTCGAAGGTGATCAGATTGGGCAGGCCCGCCACGCGGCCCAATTCGGTCGCGCCGATCACGCCGGCGGCGGGACCCGACACGCAGGTGCGCACGGGCGCGGTCAGCACGGATTCCACCGACATCAGGCCGCCGTTGGAGTGCACGGTGGTCGGCTCGGCAGCCACGCCCATGGCGCGCACGGAGCTCACGAGGTTGCGCATGTAGCCGGCCATGCGCGGGCCGACGTAGGCATTGAGCGCGGTGGTCGACATCCGCTCGTACTCGCGGAACTCCGGCAGGATCTCGCTGGACACGCTGAGGTAGACGTTCGGCAAGTGTTCGGCCAGGATGTCGCGCGTGCGGCGCTCGTGCGCATCATTGCGGTAGCTGTGCATGAAGCAGATGGCCACGGCCTCGACGCGGGCCGCGGCCAGTTCGCGCGCCACCGCCGCTACCTCGTCCTCATCCAGCGCCTGTAGCACCGCGCCGTCGGCGCCGATGCGCTCGGTCACTTCGAACCGCCATTCGCGCGGCGCCAGCGGCTGCGGCTTGGTGACGTTGTAGTCGTACAGGTGGGGGCGCGTTTGCCGGCCGATCTCCAGCACGTCGCGAAAGCCGCGGGTAGTGACCAGCGCGCAGCGCGAGCCCCGGCGCTCGATCACCATATTGGTGGCCACGGTGGTACCGTGGCCCACGTGCGCCAGTTCGGAACCGGCGATCTCGTGTTCGCGTATCAGGTGGGCCAGGCCGGTCTGGATGGCCTCGGACGGATCGTGCGGCGTCGAAGGCACCTTGTAGTAATGCAGTTCACCGGTGTGCTCGGCAAGCAGGGTGAAATCGGTGAACGTGCCGCCTACGTCGAAGCCGACGCGAAAACGGCGGGCGCCCGGGGCGGATGCGGTCTGGGTCACGCTGGTCTCCAGGATGCTGGCGCGCAAGGCGCCGGGAGTGGGATGACCAGAATGCTATTGACGCACCATCATTCGGTCCAATCAAAGATTGGTATCAGTGATTATCACTGTTGTGAATGATTTGTCAGGACGTCAGTACGTCAGTACGGATGAGACTCCGCCGGTTGTGCCTGATCGAACACCATCCCTTGCGCCTGGCAGACCTTCAGGATCTCCTCTCTCAGCCAGCGGTGAGCGGGGATATTGTCCGAGCGCTCGTGCCAGATCAGGTTGACGGTGCGCGGGGCGAACGGGAAGGGCGCTTCCACCGCTTCCAGCAAATGGCTGTAGGGACTGTTGCGCACGGTGTTCAGGGGCACCACGCAGATCAGGTCGGTCTCGGCCAGCAGGCGCGGGGCCAGCGCGAACTGGTTGATGGTGAGCACCACGTTGCGCTTGTAGCCGTGGGGCGCGAGTTCATGGTCGATCAGGGTCGGCGTGCCCAGCAGGCTCACCATCAGGTGGCGCGCGCGCAGGAAGTTGTCCAGGGTGAAGCGCGGCTGCGCCAGCAGCGGGTGGCCCTTGCGCATGGCGCAGACGTAGGTCAGCGTTTCCAGCGGCAAGGTGCGCAGGGACGAGCCGAAGTTGGAATACACGCCCGCCGCCATGTCGACTTCGCCTTTCTCCAGCAGCACGCCGGCGTTGTCCAGCGAATAGGGATGCAGGTGGATGCGGACATTGGGCGCCACGGTCTGCTGTTCCACGAACAGCGGGCGGATGACCTGATCCGCCACGTAGTCGGACATGGCCATCCGGAACACGGCTTCGGAGCGCGCCGGATCGAAGTCGTTGCGTTCCAGCGTATCGGCGATGCGGGCCAGCGCGTCGCGGATCGGCGGCCACAGGAGTTCGGCGCGCTGCGTGGGCAGCACGCCGCCCTGGATCTTCACGAACAGCGGATCCTTCAAGGTCAGCCGCAACCGGTTGATGGCATTGCTGACCGCGGGCTGCGTCATGTGCAGGGCGGAGGCCGCGCGCGTGACGTTGCGTTCGGTCATGACCGCGTCGAAGATGCGCAGCAGGTTCAGGTCCATCGAGGTCAGCATCGCAGTCCCAGGTGATTATCAACGTTGGTGATAGAGATCTATTTTAATTGTTGATTAGCCATATAACACGGGAGCGCTTAATCTTCCCCGGGTGCAAGCGCAGTCGTTACACCACGAGGGGAAATCATTGATGGTCAAGCATCTGAAAACTCTGGCCGCTGCCTGTCTGGCGGCCGGGATCGCCGCGCCCGCGATGGCCGCGGACGTCTATCCCAGCAAGCCGATCACGATCGTCCTGCCGTACGCGACCGGCGGATCGGCCGACATGCTGGCGCGTTTCGCGGCGCAGGCCCTGCAGGCCGAACTGGGCAAGCCGGCCATTGTCGAGGCCAAGCCCGGCGCGGGCGGCGTGCTGGGTACCGAGTTCGTCTCGCGCGCCGAGCCGGACGGCTACACGCTGGCGCTGACCGCCAGCGGCACCATGGCGGTCAATCCTTACGTCTACAAGCTGCGCTACAAGCCGCTGGAAGACTTCAAGCAGATCACGGTGCTGGTCGACCTGCCTTTCGTGGTGGTCACGAACAATGAATTCCCTGCCAAGAACCTGCAGGAATTCATCGACTACGGCCGCAAGAATCCCAACAAGATCACCTTCGGCAATGCCGGCCTGGGCACGCAGCAACACCTGACCCAGCTCATGTTCGCCCGCGCCGCCGGCATGCAGGTCAACATCGTGCCCTACAAGGGCAGCAGTCCGGCCATGAACGATCTGCTGGGCGGCCACATCGACGCGGTGCTCGACAACACCGGCGTGCAGACGCCCTTCATCAAGGCCGGCAAGGTGCGCCCCTTGTTCGTCACCAACCCGGAACGCGTGGCGGCCTTGCCCGACGTGCCGACCGCGCCCGAAGCCGGCCTGCCGGGGTTCTCCGCAGTTGCCTGGTTCGGTCTGGCCGCGCCCAAGGGCACGCCGGACGAGATCGTCGACAAGATCCAGCAGGCTCTGGCGCGCGAGTTCGCCAAGCCGGAAATGAAGCAGCGCCTGCTGGACCTGGCGATGATCCCGCGCGTGTCCACGCCGGCCGAAACCACCGCCCGCGTGAAGAGCGATCTGGAAACCTTCGGCAAGATCGCCAAAGAGGTCGATCTCAAGCCGATGTGAGGCCTTGCCGCGTCAGCGGCATGGCCTCGGCGTCGTCCCACGGCGAGCGGGTTGCTGAGATCGGCAGCGCGCCCGCCATCCTTCAGCTGCGCTTCCTCAGTCCGTAAAAACCCGGGTTTCTTGGTGTTTTATATCGTACTACGATCTATTTTCGTATCACGATAAAAACACCAAGGAGCGGGGATGGAACTTGTCGATAACCTCATGCTGGGGTTTTCCGTGGCGTTTACGCCGGAAAACCTGCTGTATGCGCTGTTGGGATGCGTGCTGGGCACGCTGGTGGGTGTGTTGCCTGGCCTGGGACCCGTGCCCACCATTGCGATGCTGCTGCCGATCACCTATGTGCTGCCGCCCGTCGCGGGGCTGATCATGCTGGCTGGCATCTATTACGGCACACAGTACGGCGGCTCGACCACCGCCATACTTGTCAACCTGCCAGGCGAGACTTCCGCGGTCGTCACGGTGCTCGACGGCCATCAGATGGCCCGTAACGGCCGCGGCGGCGCCGCGCTGTCGCTGGCCGCCATCGGCTCCTTCTTCGCCGGATCCGTGGCCACCATGCTGATCGCGGCATTCGCGCCGCCGCTGGCAGAGGTTGCGTTCAAGTTCGGGCCGGCCGAATACTTCTCTCTGATGACGCTGGGCCTGGTGGGGGCGGTGGTGCTGGCATCGGGTTCGCTGGTCAAGGCGATCTGCATGATCCTGCTGGGGCTGCTGCTCGGCCTGGTCGGCACGGACGTCAATTCCGGCGTGGCCCGGTACGACTTCGGCATTCCCGAGCTGCAGGACGGCATCAATTTCGCGATCGTGGCGATGGGCGTATTCGGTTTTGCCGAGATCATGAATAACCTGGAACTGAAGGACAAGCGGGTCGAAATCACGGACAAGGTGGGTTCGTTGTATCCCAACCGGCAGGAGATCCGCGAGGCGGCGCCTGCGATCGTGCGCGGCACCGCGGTCGGATCGATGCTGGGCATCCTGCCCGGGGGCGGATCGGTGCTGTCGGCCTTCGCTTCCTACACGCTGGAAAAGAAGCTGTCCAAGGAACCCGAGCGTTTCGGCAAAGGCCATCCGGCCGGGTTGGCCGGGCCAGAATCGGCCAACAATGCGGGGGCGCAAGCGTCCTTCATCCCGCTGCTGACGCTGGGCATCCCGGGCAATGCGGTAATGGCGCTGATGGTGGGCGCGATGACCATCCACAACATCCAGCCCGGCCCCCAGGTCATGACCAGCCATCCCGAGCTGTTCTGGGGCCTGATCGCGTCGATGTGGATCGGCAACCTGATGCTGGTGATTCTCAACCTGCCGCTGGTCGGGCTCTGGGTCAAGCTGCTCAAGGTTCCCTACCGCGTCCTGTTCCCCGCGATCCTGGTGTTCTGCACGATCGGGGTGTATTCGCTCAACTACAACACCTTCGACCTCTACATGACGGCCTTCTTCGGCGTCGTCGGCTACATCTGGAGCAAGCTGCGCTGCGAGGGCGCGCCGCTGCTGCTTGGCCTGGTGCTTGGTCCCATGATGGAAGAGAACTTCCGCCGCGCGCTGCTGCTGTCGCGCGGCGATTTCACGACTTTCGTGGAGCGGCCGCTGTCCGCGTCCCTGCTGGGCGCGGCGCTAGTGCTGGTCGTGCTGGTTGCCTTGCCCAACATCCGCAAGAAGCGCGAGGAGGCGTTCGTCGAAGAGGACTGAGGCCGGGCCGCTCCTGCTTTAGCGTGGACCGCGCGGCAGGTGACGTCTACTGTCTGCCGTTCTCAATCGCCAGCTGCTGCCGATACTCCGCGCCCGTGCGCATCCTTACATACTCCGCATATCGCTGGCGGTACTTCAGGCTGAACACGTCAGGCTCCTGCGCCCCGCGATAGAGGTCCGCCATGCCCGAGCGCTTCCACAGGTTCAGGTCGGCGCGCACTTCCGCGCGCGTCTTGGATGCGGTCGCCGGCCGGGAAGGCGGGTAGTCCAGCTCGCCGTAGGTGACCAGGCCGGCGGCCTTGGCGCGTTGCAGTTCGTCGGCAACCTGGGCGCTGGTCTTGCCCGCTTGAGAGGGCGCGATGGCGGGCGGGTAGTCCAGTTCACCGTATGTGACCTGGCCGGCATTCCTCGCCTGCTCCAGTTCAAGCCTGACCTGTTCGCGGGTCTTCGGCTCGGCCTGGACAGCCGGGGCCGCTGCGGCAACGGAAATGGCAAGGATCAACAGGGTCAGACGATTCATAATTTCTCCATGGAACGTGGTCCGGCAGTCTCAACAATCCAGGGGAGGCAGATGGCCTCCCTGAGGCCGGCGCCCTTGAAAGCCGCTGTTTTGGCTGGCTTTCAAGCGGCATGGAGAAATTCTAGGGAGCGGGGGCGGACAGAATCCGGACAGGCGGATTAGCTTTCTGTAATGTCCGCCGCCGCGATGCTGAAGCCTATGGTGGTGGTCCGGTTCGCCGATCTGGCGTAGCTGCGGCCGCCGTGCATGCGGGCGATGGCGGCGACGATGGCCAGCCCCAGCCCATGGTGGTTGGCGTCGAACTCGCGCGAGCTGTCGCTGCGGTAGAAGCGATAGAAAAGCCGCGGCAGATGCTCTTGCGGTATCGGCTCGCCCGCGTTGTGCACGGAGACCAGGATGACGCCGGCGGCGTCGCGCGCGATTTCGACTTCGATCACGCTGTCCGCGGCGGCATAACGCACCGCATTGGAAACCAGGTTCGACACGGCCCGCTGGAACAGCCTGCGGTCGACCAGGGCCGGCGCGTCGCCGGCCACGGCTATCTCAACGCCTGCGTCCAGGGCTTCGGCCTCGTGGTACTGCGTGACCTCCTGAACGATGGCGGCCAGGCTGTCCTGCCAGCTGC
Organism: Achromobacter sp.; assembly: GCF_049647645.1. Lineage (GTDB taxonomy): Bacteria > Pseudomonadota > Gammaproteobacteria > Burkholderiales > Burkholderiaceae_B > Achromobacter. The sequence goes on along the minus strand of NZ_JBARYB010000209.1, from coordinate 216,513 downwards.
CTCGGGCCTGCGCGCCGCGGTCGGCTTGCGACAGGAACAACATGTCGTTGACGATGCTGGAGAGGCGCTGCAGTTCCTCGAGGTTGGAGCCCAGCGTTTCCAGCAAGGCCTGCGGCGACGGGCGCGTGCTCAGCGCCAGCTCGGTCTCGCCGATCAGCGTCGCCAGCGGCGTGCGCATCTCGTGGGCGACGTCGGCGTTGAACCCTTCCATCTGCACGTAGGCGCGCTCCAGCCGCTGCAGCACCGCGTTGAACTGGCGCACCAGCGGCCGGATCTCGCAGGGTTGGCCGCTTTCGTCCAGGCGTTCGCCGATGCGGTCCGGGGACAGCTGCGCCGCCTGCTTGCCCAGCGCGTCCAGCGGCGCAAGCCCGCGGCGCACCAGCAGCGTGCCGACCGCCGCCACGACGATGGCGCCGGCCAGGGCGCAGGCGAACAGGGTCCAGGCCAGGGCCTTGCGCAGCAGGATGTCGCTGGAGATGTCCAGCACCAGTTCCGCGTTCATGGCGTCGCCGGGCGCGCCGGGGAAGGGCAGCGTGAAGGCGATGCGCCGTTCATGGCGGAAGTCGTTGTCGCCGGCGATGGGGCTGCCGTAGTAGACCTTTTCGCCGTCTATTTCCAGCACCAGCGAGAAGTCAGGGCGTCCGTAGAAGAAGTCGCTCAGCTTGTGGCGCAGGCGGGTGGAATCCTGGCTGGCGGCGTTTTCCTCGACCAGGTGCCGCACGACCTCGACCTTCTGCTGCAGCAGGGCTTCCTGGCGGCTGGCCAGGTTCAGGTTGGTCGCGTAATAGACCGCCACGCATACCAGGCCGAGCGCGATGAAAGTCTGGATCGCCAGCCAGCGCGACAGCCAGCGGTGCAGCGATTTGGGGCGCTGCCCGGCCATCAGTCGCTCCGCGGTTCCAGCACGTAGCCCATGCCGCGCACGGTATGCAGCAGCTTCTTTTCGAAGGGTTCGTCGACCTTGCCGCGCAGGCGGCGGATCGCGACCTCGACCACGTTGGTGTTGCTGTTGAAGTTGATGTCCCACACCTGTTCGGCCAGCTCCAGCCGCGACAGGACTTCCCCCTGCTTGCGCATCAGCAGGGCCAGCAAGGTGAATTCCTTGGCGGTCAGATCCAGCCGCACGCCGTCGCGGCTGGCGCGCCGGCGCAGCAGGTCCAGTTCCAGCCCGTCGATGCGCAGCACGTTCTGGGCGATGGTTTCGGTCTGGCCGTGGCCGCTGCGCCGGCCCAGCGCCAGCACCCGGGCCAGCAGTTCCGACAAGGCAAACGGTTTGGCCAGGTAGTCGTCGGCGCCATCGCGCAGGCCCTTGACCCGGTCTTCGAGCTTGTCGCGCGCGGTCAGCATCAGGACGGGGACGCGGCTGGTCTTGCGGATCTCGGCCAGCACGGAGAATCCGTCCATGGCGGGCAGCATCACGTCCAGCAGGACGAGATCGTATTGGCTTTCACGGACCAGATGGAGTCCGGTGACGCCGTCCAGGGCCACGTCGACCACGTAGTTGTGTTCGGTTAGCGCTCGCCGCAAGTACTCGGCGAGTTTTTTTTCGTCTTCGATTACGAGTACTTTCATATCAGCAGAATAAAAAGAGTGCGCGGAAGTCCTCGGATCCTGCGTCCTATTCTAGGCGGAATCGTCGCAGGCGAAGAAAACGCAAACAGGGCGGCCCAGCCGCCCTGCGCACGCCGGCAGGCGCGGGACGCGTCCGCCACGGGGCCGGGTTCAGCCCGGGGTGTAGATCGCGTCCAGGCGGGCGCGTTCAGCCGGCGTCATGGCTTCGATTTCCGCCATGGCGTCCGCGCGGGTGCGGGAGGTGCCTTGCTTGACCCAGCCCGGCTTGGCGGCGTTCAGATTGGTCAGGAACCACTGCTTCGGGTCGGACTTGGCCACGGCCAGCTCGGTCTTCACTTCTTCGCGGGTCTTGCCGCCAGCGGCATGATCCGGCGCGATGGCGTAGCCGATCTCGGTGTTGGTCTGGTGCCAGGTGTTCGAAGCGCTGGCGGCAAAGGGAAAGGCCAACACGGAACCCAGGGCGAGGGCGGCGGAAAGGGTTTGGATCTTCATGGATATCTCCTAGGTTGAGCGCGGCGCCGACGACGGTGTCGCGGCCGGTGCATACACGCTGTTTGTGTAGCGACGGTGACACTCTACGGACGCATGTCCGTCAATTCACGAACTCCCTGATTACGTTTTCGTAAGGCCCGTGAACCTTACGGAAATGTCATTTTTCTGTCGGTCGATTGACGCGCCCGCCTGGATACATTGCCGGCTCGCACCTTCCTTGGTTGAACCATGCATGTATCTGCCTTGCCGCTGACCCTGGCGGCCCTGATGATCGCCGCGTCCGCGTCCGCCCAGGACGCAAGCGCGGCTCGCACTCCCGTACCCGTTGAACAGAGCCAGGCAGGCGCCGTGCTGACGCTGGAGCGTGCCTTGGCCGCGGCGCTGGAACGCAATCCTGGATTTGCCGCAGCGAAGAATGAGGCCGCGGCGACCGAAGGCCTGCTGACGCAGGCGGGCGTGCTGCCCAATCCGTCTGTCGACGTCAGCGTGGACGATACGAAATCGGCTACGCGCACCACCACCGCCATGCTGAACATGCCTTTGGAGACCGGCGGCAAGCGGGCCGCCCGGGTCAAGGCGGCAGGCCTGTCCCGGGACCTGGCGCGCCAGGACGTGGCGGGCACGCGGGCCGGCTTGCGGGCGGCGGTGATTGCGGCCTTCTTCGACGTGGCGGTGGCGCAGGAATCCGTGCGCGTGACGCGCGGCACCGTGGATATCGCCAGCGGCGCCTTGCGGCTGGCCGAGAGGCGCGTGGCTGCGGGCAAGGCGCCGCCGCTGGAAGGCAGCAAGGCCCAGGTCGCGCTGGCCAATGCACGCATCGAGGCGCGCGGAGCCGAGGCGGCGTTGCAGGGCGCGCGCCGCAAGCTCGGCCTGCTGTGGGGCGAGGCCGAGCCCGGTTTCGCCAGCGTGGGCGGAGATTTGCAGGCGCTGCCGGAGCGGGCGCCCATAGACGAGTTGCGCGCCGGCCTGGCCGCAACGCCCAGGATGCGGGGCGGCAAGCTCGCCGTCGATCTGGGGCAGGCGCAGCTGGAAGTCGAGAAGAGCAAGCGCTATCCGGACATCACCTTGAGCGCGGGCGTGGCCCGCGACAACGAAGCAGGCCGCAACAAGGCCCAGCTCGGCGTTTCCATTCCCTTGCCGATCTTCGACCGGAACCAGGGCAATGTCTACGCCGCCACCATGCAGGCCTACAAGGCGCAGGACCAGTACCGCGAGCTGGAGTCCGGCCTGATGGGTGAACTGCTGCAGGCCGTGACCCGTTTCGATCTGGCGGTGGGCTCCGCGCGCGAGTACCGCACCGCGGTGCTGCCGGGCGCTACCCAGGCCTATGACGCCGCGCGCAAGGGCTTCGAAGCAGGGAAGTTCGGCTTCCTGGAGGTGCTGGACGCGCAGCGCACCCTGTCGGACGGAAACATTGCCTACCTGACGGTGTTGGCATCCGTGTACCAGGCTTCCGCGGATATCGACCGCATTCTCGGACGTTGAAACGAGCACAAGAAATGGCAAAACACAAAAACAAGCAACCCCCCATGATGTGGACCGCGGCGAGCCTGTGCGCGGCGCTGCTGCTGGCGCCCGCGTACCCCGTGCTGGCGGCGGGCGAAGCGGATCACGGGCATGCCGAGACGGAGCAAGGCGCGGAGGCTGCGAAGGAACAGGAAAAAATCGCCCTGACGCCCGAGCAGATCGCGGTGGCCGGCATCAAGTCCGAAGTCGCTGCGCCGGCCGCGCTGGCGACGTCCGTACAGTTCCCGGGCGAGATCAAGTTCAATGCGGACCGCACTGCGCACGTGGTGCCGCGCATGGCCGGCGTGGTGCAAAGCGTGTCGGCGGACCTGGGTCAACAGGTCAAAAAGGGCGAGCTGCTGGCGACTTTGTCCAGTTCGGCGCTGTCCGAGCTGCGCAGCGAATGGCTGGCCGCGGCCAAGCGGCGCGATCTTGCCGCCCAGACCCACAGGCGCGAACTGCGCCTGTGGCAGGAAAAGGTATCCGCCGAACAGGACTACCAGGCGGCCCGCACCGCGCTGCAGGAGGCCGATATCGCCGTGCAGAACGCGGAGCAGAAGCTACGCACGGTAGGCGCCGAGCCGCGTTCCAAGGACCTGGGCAGCCTGGAGATCCGCGCGCCCTTCGACGGCGTGGTGGTCGAAAAGCACATTGCGCTGGGCGAAGCCCTGCCCGACAACGCCAGCATCTTCACCTTGTCTGACCTGCGCACGGTGTGGGCCGAATTCGTGATCGCGCCCAAGGACCTGCAGGATGTGCGCGTCGGCGAAGCGGCCAGCGTGAGCTCCGCCGCCTTCGCCGGCAAGGCGGAAGGCACGGTCTCATACATCGGCTCGCTGCTGGGCCAGCAGACGCGCACGGCCACCGCCCGGGTCACGCTGGAGAATCCGGACATGGCCTGGCGTCCCGGGCTGTTTGTCTCGGTCGACGTGGTGACCCGGATGTCCGACGCCGCGGTGACGGTGGCGGCCGACGCGGTCCAGACCGTCGACAACGAGCCCACCGTGTTCGTGGAAGTGCCGGGCGGCTTTCTGGTGCAGCCGGTGAAACTGGGCAAGGCGTCGGACGACCGGGTCGAGGTGCTGTCGGGACTTGCGCCCGGCATGCGCTATGCGGTCGAGAACACCTTTGTCCTCAAGTCGGAGCTGGGCAAGGCCGGCGCCGAGCACGCGCACTGAGCCGGGGCGGAACATGTTTGAACGCTTGATCCGTTTCGCCATCGAACAACGCTGGCTGGTGCTGTTCGTCACACTGGGCATGGCCGCCATCGGCGTCTACAACTATTCCCGGCTCGCCATCGACGCCGTGCCGGACATCACCAACGTGCAGGTCCAGATCAACGCCGGCGCGCCGGGCTATTCGCCGCTGGAAACCGAGCAGCGCGTCACCTATCCGATCGAGACGGTGATGGCCGGCCTGCCGGGGTTGCAGCAGACGCGGTCGTTGTCGCGCTATGGCCTGTCGCAGGTGACGGTCATCTTCAAGGACGGCACCGACATCTATTTCGCCCGCCAGCTGGTGAACCAGCGCCTGCAGGAAGCGAAGGAAAACCTGCCCGAGGGCGTGACGCCCATGATGGGGCCGATATCCTCGGGCCTGGGCGAGATCTATCTGTGGACGGTGGAGGCGCGGGACGACGCCCGCAAGCCAGACGGTTCGGCCTACACCCCCATGGACCTGCGCGAGATCCAGGACTGGATCATCAAGCCGCAGCTGCGCAACATCCCTGGAGTCACCGAGATCAACGCCATTGGCGGCTACGCCAAGGAATACCAGGTGGCGCCCAGTACCGAGAAGCTTGCCTCCTACGGGCTGGCGCTGACCGACATCATGACCGCGCTGGAACGGAACAACGCCAATATCGGCGCGGGCTACATCGAGCGCAAGGGCGAGCAGTACCTGATCCGGGCGCCCGGACAGGTCAAGTCCATGGACGACATCCGCGACGTGGTGCTGGCGACGGTGGAGGGCCAGGCGATCCGGATACGCGACGTGGCCGAGGTTTCCATCGGCCGTGAACTGCGCACGGGCGCGGCGACCAGCAACGGCGAGGAAGTGGTGCTGGGCACGGTGTTCATGCTGATAGGCGAGAACAGCCGCGCGGTGTCTCAGGCCGTCTCGGTCAAGCTGGAGGCCATCAACAAATCGCTGCCGGCCGGCGTGCAGGCCGTGACGGTCTACGACCGCACCAACCTGATCGACAAGGCCATCGCCACGGTCAAGAAGAACCTGCTGGAAGGCGCGGCGCTGGTCATCGTCATCCTGTTCGTGTTCCTGGGGAACATCCGCGCGGCGCTGATCACGGCCATGATCATCCCGCTGTCCATGCTGTTCACCTTCACCGGCATGGTGACCTACAAGGTCAGCGCCAACCTGATGAGCCTGGGCGCGCTGGACTTCGGCATCATCGTCGACGGCGCGGTGGTCATCGTGGAGAACTGCGTGCGGCGCCTGAGCCATGCGCGGGCGCACCATGGCAGGCCGCTGACGCGCAGCGAACGCTTCCATGAGGTTTTCGCGGCAGCGCGCGAGGCGCGGCGGCCGCTGCTGTTCGGCCAGTTGATCATCATGGTGGTGTATCTGCCCATCTTCGCGCTCAGCGGGGTGGAAGGGCGCATGTTCCATCCCATGGCCCTGACCGTGGTGCTGGCGCTGCTGGGGGCGATGATCCTGTCGGTGACCTTCGTTCCGGCCGCGGTGGCGCTGTTCATGGGGAACAATGTCTCCGAGAAAGAAAATCGTCTGATGGCATGGGCCAAGCGCCGCTACGAGCCCTTGCTTGAAGTGGCGCTGCGCCGCACGCCGCTGATTCTGGCTGGCGCAACCGTTTTCGTGGTGTTGAGCGGGGTGCTGGCGGCGCGCATGGGCAGCGAGTTCATCCCCAACCTGAACGAAGGCGACATGGCGATCCAGGCGCTGCGGATCCCGGGCACCAGCCTGACGCAGTCGGTCGAGATGCAGAAGCAGCTGGAGACCCGGCTGAAGCAGAAGTTCCCGGAGATCGAGCGCATGTTTGCGCGCACCGGCACCGCGGAGATCGCCTCCGACGCCATGCCGCCCAGCATTTCCGACGGCTACATCATGCTCAAGCCGATCGACCAGTGGCCCAGTCCCAGGAAGACTCGCGCCGAATTGCTGGCGGCGATCCAGGAGGAGGCCAACCAGGTTCCCGGCAACAACTATGAGTTCTCCCAGCCCATCCAGCTGCGCTTCAACGAGCTGATCTCCGGCGTGCGCAGCGACGTGGCGGTGAAAGTGTTCGGCGACGACAACGACGTGCTGAACCGCACGGCGACCGAGATTGCCGAAGTCCTGCAGACCATACCGGGCGCCTCGGAAGTGAAGGTGGAGCAGACCACCGGCCTGCCCATGCTCACGGTCAACGTCGACCGGGCACGCGCCGCGCGCTACGGTTTGAGCATGGCGGACGTGCAGGACACCCTGGCTATTGCCGTGGGCGGCCGCGAGGCGGGCACTTTCTTCCAGGGCGATCGGCGCTTCGACATCGTGGTGCGCCTGCCCGAGGCCGTGCGCGAGAACCTGGCGGCGCTGAAGAAGTTGCCCGTGGCCCTGCCCAGGCAAGAAGGTCAGGCGCAAGCGGCCTACATCCCGTTGAGCGAGGTCGCCACTTTCGACCTGGCGCCGGGGCCCAACCAGATCTCGCGCGAGGACGGCAAGCGCCGCATCGTGGTCAGCGCCAACGTGCGGGGCCGCGACCTGGGCTCGTTCGTGTCCGAGGCTACCGCGGCCATCGAACAAAAGGTGCAGGTGCCTGCCGGCTACTGGACGTCCTGGGGCGGCACCTTCGAGCAGCTGCAATCCGCGGCCAAGCGCCTGCAGATCGTGGTGCCGGCGGCCCTGCTGCTGGTATTCGTGCTGCTGTTCGCGATGTTCGGCAACGTCAAGGACGGGCTGCTGGTGTTCACCGGCATTCCCTTTGCGCTGACCGGCGGCGTGATCTCCCTGTGGCTGCGCGGCATTCCGCTCTCCATCACCGCGGCGGTGGGCTTCATCGCGCTGTGCGGGGTGGCGGTGCTGAACGGCCTGGTCATGCTGTCGTTCATCAGCAGCCTGCGCGAAGAGGGCAAGTCGGTGGCCGAAGCCGTGCGTATCGGGGCGCTGACGCGCCTGCGTCCGGTGCTGATGACGGCGCTGGTGGCCTCGCTGGGCTTCGTGCCGATGGCGATCGCCACCGGCACGGGCGCCGAGGTGCAGCGCCCGCTTGCTACCGTGGTGATCGGCGGCATCATTTCTTCCACCATCCTCACGTTGCTGGTGTTGCCGGCCCTGTACCGCCTGGCGCACAGGAATGACGACGCCGACGAACTTGAACTGTCGAAACCGGCGCTTGCCCGGGAATAGGCCCGACAGAGAGGCGATCCGATGAATGCCAGACCCGAAATCGACATCGCGGCGCTAAGCGTAGCCAGCCCGATACAGCTGTCCGTCATCATTCCCTTCCTCAATGAGCGGGAGGTGCTGCCGGCCTGCCACCAGCGCCTGCGGCGGGTACTGAAGGCGCTGGGCATGCCGTACGAGATCGTGTTTGTCGACGACGGCAGCAGCGACGGCAGCGCCGAGTACTTGCAGGCGTTGCTGCGCGACGAGCGCGGCATCAAGCTGGTCCGGCTGAGCCGGAACTTCGGCAAGGAGGCGGCGATGACGGCGGGGATAGAACATGCGGCTGGCGCCGCGGTCATCATGCTGGACGCCGATCTGCAGGATCCGCCGGAGGCCATCCCCGAGATGGTCCGCGCCTGGAAGGAGGGCGCGGACGTGGTCAGCATGCGGCGCCGCAGCCGCGCGGGCGAGAGCGTCCTGAAGCGGCTCTCCGCCTATGCCTACTACCGTCTGTTGAGTCGGCTGAGCAAGGCCGCGATCCCGCCCGATACCGGCGACTTCCGGCTGATGAGCCGGCGCGCCGTGACGGCGCTGATGCAGCTGCCCGAACGGTGCCGCTACATGAAAGGGCTGTACGCCTGGGTGGGCATGCCGACCCGCATCATCGACTACGACCGCGAGCCGCGCGCCGCCGGCACCACCAAATGGAGCTACCTGGCGCTGTTCCGCCTGGCGATGGAAGGCATCACTTCGTTCTCCACCGCGCCCTTGCGCTGGGCGACGGGGCTAGGTGCGGTCGCGGCCCTGGGCGGCGCGGTGTTCGGCGCCGGCATCATCTTCAAGACCTTGATGTTTGGCGATGACGTTGCGGGCTATCCGTCGCTGATGGCGATGATGACCTTCATGGGCGGCGTGCAGCTCATCACCATCGGCCTGCTGGGCGAATACGTGGGCAAGACCTACATGGAAAGCAAGCAGCGGCCTGTCTATCTGGTGCGCGACGTCCAGCACAGCGGTTCCGCGGGCGTGACGGCATCGGGCTACGGGAGGGATGCAGCTTGCAGCTGAGCGCCCGGGCGGTGGCCGCCGGCCTGGCGGCGATATTGGGCGTGCGCCTGCTGGCGATGGTCCTGGCGCCGTTCGCCGACACGTCCGAGCCGCGCTACGCGGAGATCGCCAGGCTGATGGCGGAAAGCGGCGATTGGATCACGCCCTGGTTCGCGCCGGGCGTGCCGTTCTGGGGCAAGCCGCCGCTGGGATTCTGGGCCGAGGCGCTGTCGATCCGGCTGCTGGGCTTGAGCGAATTCAGCATCAGGTTGCCGTCACTGCTGGCCACGGCGGCGACGCTCGCCATTCTTTATGCGCTGGGCCGCCGTCTGTACACGGTGCAGGCCGCCAGATGGGCCGTGCTGGCGTATGCCTCCATGTTCCTGCCCCTGGTCGCGGCCGGCGCGGTGCTGACCGATCCATTCCTTGCCCTGGGCGTCACGCTCAGCATGGCGTCATTCGCCCTGGCCCGCGGGCCAGCGGCGGGATTATGGCGCTACGGTTTCTTCCTGGGGCTGGCCATCGGCCTCTTGTCCAAGGGGCCGCTGGCCGCCGTGCTGGTGGCGGGCGCCATCGTGCCGTGGATGCTCTGGCAGGGGACCGTCCGGGCCGACCTGCGGCGCCTGCCGTGGGCGGCGGGGACCATCATGATGGCCGTCCTGGTCCTGCCCTGGTATGTGGCGGCGGAAATCAAGACGCCGGGCTTCATCCAATACTTCATCGTCGGTGAACACTTCCTGCGTTTCGTCGATGCGGGCTGGAGCGGGGACCTCTACGGTTCCGCGCACAGAAGGCCTTACGGCGCCATCTGGCTGGACGGCCTTGTGGCATCGCTGCCCTGGGGGCTGTTCGGCGTCTGGCTGCTTGCGCGCCGCTGGCGCGGCTGCGGACCCGCGGCGCAGGCCAGGAGATGGCTGCGCCGTCCACGCTGGACCTACCTGCTGGCCTGGGGGGCGGCCACGCCGGTCTTCTTCACCTTGTCGGGCAACATCCTGTGGACCTATGCGCTGCCAGCCTTGCCGCCGCTGGCCCTGGCGATAGGCGTGTGCCTGAGCCGCGCCCGCGCTTCTGGGCCGGGCCGTGCCGCGCTGGCCTGCATGGCGGTGGCCCCGATTGCGGTGGCCGTCTTCTGCGCCATGCTGCAGGTCAACCCGGAACGGCTCAAGACGGAAAAGCAGCTGGTCGCCCGGGCCTATGCGTTGATGGCGTCCAACGAAAAGTTCTACTTCGTCGACAGCCTGCCGTTCTCGGCGCGCTACTACTCGCGCGGACAGGCTGGACTGGTGCCATTGGACGGTGTCGCGACTGTGTTGCCCCGCGAGAGCGGCAGGGTCTTCCTGGCGGTGGAAAAAGCGGATTTGCCGCGAGTGCGCGAGCAACTGGGCGCGATGCTGGAGCCCGTCTACTCGAGCCGGCGCTATCTCTTGCTGATCGCCGGGCCGCAAGCGCCGCCCTAGGGCGTGCAAGTTTGGGCGGTCACGCAGGCGGCCGTATGCGCCGCGTGATCCGATAGCCTGAAATGCGCATCGCCGCCGGAAGCGGCGGCGATGCTTGGCACGTCGCGCCCGGCCAGGCCGGGCTGGGCTCAGAAGCCCACGGCCTGCCCGTCCCGGCGCGAGTCCGAGGCGGCCGCGTAGCCGCCTTGCGGCAGGCGGCAGATCAGCTGCGCGGAGCCGAACTCCAGGCTGTCTGCCGGAGCCACCGCGACGTTATGGCCGCGCGCGCGCAACGCGTCGACCACGTCCGCGGGCAGATGCGATTCCACGTTGACCACCGGGCCTTTTTCGACGCGGAAGCGCGGCGCGTCGCTCATGGCCTGCGGGTTCTGGCCGAACGCCGCCAGGCGCGTGATCATCTGCAGATGGCCCTGGGCCTGCATCGATCCGCCCATGACGCCGAACGACATCAGCGGCTGGCCGCCGCGCGTCACGAACGCGGGGATGATGGTGTGCATCGGCTTCTTGCGCGGCGCGACCTGGTTGGCGTGGCCGGGCGTGAGCACGAAGTTCAGGCCGCGGTTGTGCAGGCTGATGCCGGTGTCGGGCACCACCACGCCGGAACCGAAGCCGTGGTAGTTGGACTGGATGAAGGACACCATGGTGCCGCTGGCGTCGGCCGCGGTCAGGTACACGGTGCCGCCGGTGGCGGGCGTGCCTGCGACCGGCACGCTGGCGCGGTCCATGGAGATCTGGCGCGCGCGTTCGGCCAGGTAGGCGCGGTCCAGCAGGGCGGCGGCGCTGGTGCGCATGTGGCGCGGATCGGCGACGTGGTGGTGCAGGTCGGCGAAAGCCAGCTTCATCGCTTCGATGCTGACGTGGTAGTAGTCCGCGCTGTCGCGGCCCATGCTTTCCAGGTCGAACTGTTCCAGCATGCCCAGCGCCATCAGCGCCGAGATGCCCTGGCCGCTGGGCGGGATCTCGTGCAGCTCATAGCCGCGGAACGATTGCGAGATCGGCGTGACCCATTCGGGGCGGTGCTCGTCCAGGTCCTGGGCGCTGAGCGCGCCGCCGGTCTGGCTGGCGAAATCGGCAATCTTCTGGGCGAGCTCGCCGCGGTAGAAGCTCTCGCCGCCGCTTTCGGCGATGGCGCGCAGCGTCTTGCCCTGCGCGGGAAAGCGCCACCATTCGCCGGCCTGAGGCGCGCGGCCCTCGGGCAGGAAGGCGGCGGCGAAGCCCGGCTCCTGCGCCAGCTTGGGCGCCTGCGTCGCCCACTGGCGGGCGATGGTGGGCGATACCGCGAACCCGTCCTCGGCATAGGCGATGGCGGGCTCGAACAACTGCGCGAAAGGCAGCTTGCCGAAGCGTTCCGACAAGGCCTTCCAGCCCGCGACCTGGCCCGGCACGGTCACCGTGCCCCAGCCGGTGCCGGGCATGGCGTCGCGTCCGGCGAAGTACTCCGGCGTCCATGCGGCGGGCGCGCAGCCGCTGGAGTTCAGGCCGTGCAGTTGGCCGTCATGCCAGACCAGCGCGAACATGTCGCCGCCGATGCCGTTCATGACGGGTTCGACCACCGTCAGCGCGATGGCGGTGGCGATGGCGCTGTCCACGGCATTGCCGCCGGCCAGCAGCATGCGCAGCCCGGCTTGCGCCGCCAGCGGCTGGCTGGTCGCGACCGCATTGGCGGCCAGGACCGGCATTTTCCGGGAGGCGTAGGGGAAAGACCAATCGAAGGGTAAAGACATGGATGCGGGAACTCGTGATGAAAATTACTGGGGCGTGATGCCGGCCTGATCGATCAGCTGCTTGGTGCGCGGGATTTCGGCCTTGATGAAAGCGGCGAACTCCTCGCGGCTGCCGCCACGGGGCTCCGCGCCGGCTTCCGCGAGCTTACTGCGCAGCGCCGGATCGGCAAGCACTTTGTTGACGGCGCGGTTGAGCTTGTCGAGCACCGGGGCGGGCGTGCCCTCGGGGGCGACCAGGCCATACCACGGCGCGATGTCGTAGCCGGCGTAGCCCTGTTCGGCGATGGTGGGGATCTCCGGCGCCAGCGCCGAACGCTTGGCGTTGGACATGCCCAGCGCCAGCAGCGCGCCGCTCTTGGCCTGGGGCAGGCCGGTCATGATGGTATCGAAGTACATCGAGACCTGGCCGCTGAGCAGCGCCGGGATGGCTTCGCCCGCGCCCTTGTAGGGCACGTGCAGGATGTCGATGCCGGCCACGGACTTGAGCATTTCGCCGGCCATGTGGGAGGTGGTGCCAGTGCCGAACGAGGCATAGGTCAGCTTGCCCGGGTTGGCGCGGGCGTAGGCCACCATCTCCGGCAGGGTCTTGAACGGTTGCGACGGGTTGGCCAAGAGGATGTTGGGCGTGTAGGCCACCATCGACACCAGCGCGAAGGCGTCGGGGTCGTATGCCAGGCGCTTCTGCAAAAAGCGGTTGGTGACGATGGCGGCGGGGCCGCCCATCAGCAGCGTGTAGCCGTCGGGCGTGGCGCGCGCGACCGAGGCGCTGCCGATGGCGGCTGCGGCGCCCGGACGGGCCTCGACGACGAAGGGTTGTCCCAGTTCCGTCGACAGCGCGGCGCCCAGCTGGCGCGAAATCAGGTCAGTGGCGGAACCCGCCTGGAAGGGCACGACGATGCGCACGGGATGCTGCGGCCAGTCGGTCGCCTGGGCGCCGGCCTGGGCGGCGAAGGCCATGGCGGCGGCGCCTGCCAGCGCCCGGATGAGACGAAACTTCATGAATTCCCCTTGATCGCGTTATGGAGTGCGTGCAGGGATTAGACGCAAGCGGACGATCCAGGACTATTGGTATTTGCATCCATGGATCACTGGATCCAATTTGTGTTATTTTTGCGGTTATCTATCATGGCGGCTTCGTGGAGCCTGTGCGAGGCTCCTTTTAGTGTTGACTGGCCCTAACCCTGGATCCCCAATGCTGCAATTCCAGAAGACAGCGATCAGCGCCGAGGACGAGGCGTACCTGCACCTGCAGCGTGAAATCCGCCTGGGCCGCTACGCACCCGGCCAGCGCCTGGTGCCCGAGGTGGTCGCGGCCGAGATCGGCACCAGCCGCATGCCGGTGCGGGGCGCGCTGCGCCGGCTGGCCTCCGAAGGGCTGGTCGAGATCCGCGCCAACCGCGGCGCGGTAGTGCGCGGCCTGAACCAGCAGGAAATGCTGGAAGTGTTCGAAATGCGCTCCGTGCTGGAAGGCCTGGCCATGCGCAACGCAGTGCTGCACATGGGCGCCGAGCACATCCGCCGCTTGTCGCTGCTGCTGGAGCAGCTGGAGCAGGGGCCGGGCGAACACCTGGACTGGATAACGGCGCACCGCGAATTCCACGAATACCTATGCAGCTTCTGCCAGCAGCCGCGCCTGCTGCGCCAGATCTCCGAACTGCATTCCGTGGTCGAACCCTATATGCGCCTGTGGGTGGCGCAACCCGGCCGCGTCCTGCGGGTGCGCGAATCGCACCAGGAATTGATCGCCGCGCTGCAAACCCGCGACCCGGCGCGCTGCGAGGCCGCAATGCGCCAGCATGTGCTGAATACCGTGCCGGCCTTGCAGGCGTTCCTGGAACAGGCTGGCTAGGGCGTCGAGGCTTCCGGTTGCGTGACTCGGTCTGCGAGTAGGTCTGGCGAGCTGCGCCGTGCTCGGCCATCTAGCTGTTGAGAACTCGCTTCAGCTCGTCAAAAAATGAAGCGATGGTATGGCCCCAGAGTTTTGGATCGAAGCTTCCCCATCGTTTCGCAAAGGCGTCTGCAGCGTCCGTGCCATGGTGACTCATGAACTTGTTCATTTCAGCGCATGCCAGAAGGATTCGCCTCTGATCCACTGCCCGCCTGTAGGACGTAGCGATTTCCTCGATCGTATCGCCGGATAGATCGAAATCCTCATTGAAATAGGCCCAAAAGAGTTGGTCGAGCTCCGGGTATTTTTCTTGCGTCGTCGTCATTGGGTGGCTAAGTAGGCAGTTAAAACGAAGTACGGCATGCCGTTGTATGTTTGCTTCTTAAGCGCGACCCTGACTACTGTCCCTTCGACTACAGTAGTCGCCCCTCGTACGAGCACAACACCCAGATTTCCGGAGGCGGGGCCGCTCAAGCCCAGTTTGTCGCCATTATGGGCTGACGCGGCCCATGTCGCCACCGTCTGAGATTGACGGCGCATTAGCGCGTTTACGGCCTGCTCTGCCGCCGCAATGGAATGAAAAGTCGAGGCGGCAGGAAGGCGTGGCTCTGCCCGCAACCGTGCCTCAAGGAATGCCTTTGTCTTTTCAACATGTTTTGCAAGCGTGTGCCCGCCGACTCCGCCGAGAATGCTGGCTTCATGCCTCGACAGCGATATCCGCCCGGCGATAACACTCGATACCCGTGCAGCTTTTACCGCACCCGCAAACCCCACGGGCACCGCTATCTCGACTGCCAAGCCCAGCGTCCGGCCTGAGCCGGGTGTCGCACCATGCTTCGTGGCAAGCTCGGTGAGACCCCTCGCCGTCAGAGATTGCGCTTGCTGGCCCGTCCACATTTGGTACAGACCGGTTGTTGCCGTATCTGAACCGTGGGCACCAAGCAGTACGCAACCGGCCTTGGTCAGGCCGGTTGGCTCAGGCACTACACAAAGTGCAGCGCCGCCGACCATTTCGGCCAAGCCCGCCACCAGCGTAAGGCCACCCCACATTCGATTCGAAAGAGTCGCTTCATTGCCAATCGACTCGCCATGCAGGATCGCAGCCAACTGCACGGGTGTAAGCGCAATGCTGACGCCTGAGTCTTCGGTCATTCGTTCGCCCCATCTAATGACAGAACGTCGAATGTCTCGAAAATCCAAAGGTTCGTCGATCAGGCTTGTCCGATTGTCCGGATGGAATCGCTCCCAATAGATACGAAACCGATGTTCTTGACGCCTGGCGAGGCTGGCAATGGCTCCGCGACGTCGGTCAGATCTTGTTCGACCTGACCTTGGCGGCTTTCTTGCGTCCGAACTTGACCTCGCTGGCCAGCACCCCCGCCACGATCAGGCCGGCGCCCACCAGCGCCAGCGCCGGCAGCCGGTCGCCGGCCAGGCGTCCCACGATGCCGCCCCACACGGGCTCGCCCGCATAGATGACGGTGGCGCGGGTTGGCGACACCGACTTCTGCGCCCAGTTCATGGTCAGCTGGATGATCGCGCTGGCCAGCCCCAGGCCGATGGCGGCGCCGGCCCATAGCCACGAGAATTCGGGTACTGCTTCGCCCATCACGGGCATCAACGCGAATGACACCAGGCCGGCCGTCAGCAACTGCACGAAGGTGACGCGGCGGCTGTCGACCTTCTTGGCGTAGTGGCCGATCAGGATGATCTCGGCGGCGATCGCCGCGGCCCCGGCCAGCGTCGCGGCTTCGCCCGCGCTGAAGTTCAGGGCGCCGGCTTGCGGGCCGGCCAGCAGGATCAGGCCGGCGAAGGCCAGCGTCACGCCCACCCAGCTCATCAGGCCGGGCGGCTTTTTCAGCACGGCCCACTGCAACAGCGGCACGATGGGCACGTACATTGCCGTGATGAAGGCGGACTGGCTGCTGGTGATGGTCTGCAAACCGTAGGTCTGCAGGAAATAGCCCAGGAACAGGGCGCAGCCGATGGCGATGCCCGCGCCGACCTCCTGGCGCGTGATTGCCGCCATGTGCTTGCGGAACATCAGCAGCGCCATCAGTCCGGCGATCGTGAAGCGCACGCCCACGAAGAACAGCGGCCCGCTGTGCTGCATGGCGATGTGGATGATGAGGAAGGTGCTTCCCCACAGCATGGTGACCAGCACCAGGGCGATTTCCTGGCGGGACAGGGCGAACATCGAGGTCTTGGACTTCACGGTCTGCTTCAGGCGCTACGAAATGGTGAGCAATATACAGCGCCTCAAGACACGCTCCACGGCGCGCGTATGCGCGGGGATGCCGATCCGATGACCGCTCACCGAACAGATTTCCGGATTCCGGGCGGAGCAGACATATAGCCAGGAGTAATATGACGCGTCCGGCGGCGTCTGTCCGCCGGCGCCAGCAAGCCGATTCACGCCTCGATCTTCCCGCCCCTGCCGCCAGCGCAGCGCTTGCGCGCCCGCCCGGCGGCGTCAGCGAACCTGGGCGCGCAAGCGGCCATAAGAAGATATCGAGGAGAAGCACAAGTGGAGAAGCAAGAGTCGGGCGGCTGGTATTTCGGCTGGAATATCGTAGGCGCCGCGACGGTACTCACCCTGTTGACCGTCGGCCTGCGCATGGGGGTTGGGCCGTTCTTCCTGCCCATCGCGGAGACGCTGGGCTTCACGCGCAGCACGCTGTCCGCCATCGTCGCGCTCGGCATGCTCTGTTATGGGCTGGCCATGCCGCTGGCGGGTTATCTGGTCGGCACGCGCGGTACCCGCTTCGTACTTCTGACTGGCACCGCCATCGTCGTGTTGTCGATCATCTGGACGGTCTTCGCGCGCGGACCGATCGAATTCCTGCTGTCCTTCGGCGTGGCGCTGTCCATCGGCCTGGGTTTCACCAGTCCGGTGGCGCTGACGCCGGTGATCAGCCGCTGGTTCACGCGCCAGCGCGGCATGGCGCTGTTCTTCCTTTCCACGGGCTCCATGGCCGGCATTGCGCTGATGACGCCGACCCTGACCTTCGCGATTTCGGCCGTGGGCTGGCGGGAGACCCTGCTGGCCTTTGGCGTGCTGTTCGCGCTGCTGACGGTGCCGGCGGCGCTCTTCGTCATGCGTGATGAAGCGCCCGAGCATACCGACCTGCTGCCGCACCAGATCATCGACAAGGCGGGACCGGCCAAGGCCACGGCCAGGCGGCCGGCGCCCAATGTGCGGGCGGCGTTGGGCTCGCTGCCGTTCTGGCAGGTGGCGCTGGGCCTGTTCGCCTGCGGCTTCAGCATGAACCTGCTGGGCACGCATGGCGTGCCCATGCTGATGGACCATGGCTTTGACGCCACCACCAGTTCGCTGGGCATAGGCCTGATTGGCCTGGTCGCCATTTTCAGCACCCTGGTCCTGGGACGCATGTCCGATCAGATCGAACGGCGCGCCATCCTGGCTGCGATCTACCTCGTGCGCGGCTTGGGCTTTTTCGCGCTGGTCATGGTGGGCGCGCATTGGGAACTGTATGCCGCGGCCACCCTGGGCGGCATCGCGTGGGCCGGCAGCATCGCCTTGTCATCGGCCATTCTTGCGGACGTATACGGCGTGCGGCTGGTGGGCGTGCTTTACGGATTGGTCTACCTGGGCCATCAGGTGGGCGGCATGATCAGTTCATGGCTGGGCGGCTGGGCCTACGAGACCTTCGGCACGCATTGGGTGGCCTTCGGGTCAGCGGGCGCGCTGCTGCTGGCCGCGGCCCTGATTTCCTTGCGCCTGCCGGCGCGGGACTTGCCCCGCGCGGTGGCGGCGACCGGGCATTGATCATCGCGGATTGCGGACGCGTTGCCGTCCGCAGCATCCGCCATCGCATCCGTGACGCCGGATGCGATGGCCTCTGAGACCGTCTTAGCGGTCCTTCAGCAGCGACACCAGTTCGGGCACATAGCGCTCGCCGCCGCCCTGCGTGACCGCCTGGTCGAAGGTGTGCTGCACGGCCGCGCCGATTTCCCGCACCGCGCCCGTTTCCGCGGCCATGGTGTTGTAGTAGGACAGGTCCTTTTGCGCGTTCGACATGAAGAACCGCAGCGAAGACGGATCCTGTTCCAGCAAGTACGGCTTGATCCGCTCCAGCGCCACACCGCCGCCGCCGCCCTTGGCCAGCACGTCGGCGAACACCGCCGGATCGATGTCCGCGCGCAGCGCGCAAGCCGCCGCTTCCGACAGCAAGGCGACCACGCCCAGCGACACGTAGTTGTGCAGCAGCTTCATGCGGTGGCCGGCGCCGATCGGGCCGGCATGCGTGATGTTCTCGGCGAAGCAGGCCAGCAGCGGCTTGCATTCCTCGAACAGCGCGGCATCGCCGCCCACCAGCAGGTTGAGCCGGCCTTCGGCGGCTTCCTTGGGGGTGCGCGTCATAGGCGCATCCAGGAAGCGGCCGCCGCATTCCGTCACGGCCTGCGCCACCTTGACGGTGGACGAGGGAATCGCCGTCGAGCAATCGATGATGACCGTGCCAGGCCGCAGGCCGGATAGCACGCCGCCCTCGGACAGCAGCACGGCTTCGACCTGCGGGCTGCCGGTAACGCAGAGGATGATGACGTCAGACCGGGCCGCCAGCGCCGCGCCGTCGGTCACGCTGGCCGCGCCCGCGGCCTTCAGCGCGTCCAGCGGCTGATTGCCCGGATGCTCGAGCACGGTCAGCGCATGACCGTGCTTGACCAGATTGCTTGCAATGCCATGGCCCATGAGGCCGATACCAACCATGCCGACGTTCGCCATCTTCCAATGCTCCTGCCATATATAGGGGTGTTTGTTATGGCGTAAATCTTACTCTGACTTGCGGGGCGTCCGCGCCGCGACCACAGGCACGCGGGAAGCCGTGTCGGCAGCGGTCTTCTTTGCGATACTTGAGGTACTCCCCGTGAAAAAACCAGGCTTGAGCATGACAGACTCCATTCCTTCCGGTTTCGCGCCCTGGCGCCCCAGCAGCCCCTTCATGGAACATCTGGCCGACCTTGGCGCGCTCTACAAGCGGGATGCCGATTGCGTCCTGGCGCTGCGCGTGGGGCAGGCTCACACCAACATGCACGCCATCGCCCATGGCGGCCTGCTTGCCACGCTGGCCGACAGCGCGCTGGGCCACACCATCGCGGAGCAGACGCTGGCCTCGGTGGTCACGGTGCAGATGTCGGTGGAATACCTGAACCCGGTCAAGCCCGGGGATTGGCTCGAAGCCCATGTTCGCATCGACAAGCAGGGCCGCCGGCTGATCTACGCCTCCTGCCTGCTGCAGGTCGAAGGCCGCGTCATGCTCAAGGCCAACGCGGTCTTCGCGGTGCGCGCCGCACCGGCGCCGGCTTCCGACGGTTGAGGCGCGAGTCGGCTACAAATACGGCGTGGCGAGCCAGATCACCTTGTTGCGCAGGCGCTTGGCGAACGGCGCTCTTTGCAGGTTTTCCAATGTTTCGCGCCGGCCTT
Source organism: Achromobacter sp. (assembly GCF_049647645.1). Lineage (GTDB taxonomy): Bacteria > Pseudomonadota > Gammaproteobacteria > Burkholderiales > Burkholderiaceae_B > Achromobacter. The sequence continues at coordinate 197,040 of NZ_JBARYB010000209.1, read as the reverse complement.
GCGCGATCAGCCCGTCGACCCGCGCGCCGATCCAGCGCGCCACGCTGGGATCGTAGATTTCGGTGTCCAGCTCGAAGTTCAGCCGCAGGCTGCGCGGGTCAAGATTGGACGAACCCACATAGGCCCAGGCATCGTCCACCGTCATCAGCTTGGAATGGTCGAACGCGCCCTGCGAGCGCCACACCCGGCAGCCCGTGCGCACCACCTGGTCCAGCTGCGCGGTCATGGCGTAGTCCACCAGCCGCAGATTGTTCTTGCCTGGAATCACGATGTCCACCACCACGCCGCGTCGCGCGGCCGTGGCCAGGGCGCCGATCAGCGTCTGGTCGGGCAGGAAGTAGGGCGACTGGATGCGCACATGGCGCTGCGCCACCGCCAGCGCGCCCAGCAGCATATTGTGGGTGCTGCCCAGGGCCCGGTCGGGGCCTGACGGCACGCAGCGCATCGGCACGTCGCCCGTGGGCGGCAGGGCCTCGGGATCGAACCAGGGCTTGGCGGGCAGCGATTCATGCGTGGTGAAGTTCCAGTCGTGCGCAAACACCGACATCAGCTGCGTCACGATCGGCCCTTCCACGCGGAAGTGCGTATCCCGGTTGGTGCCGTCGCCCGCCAGCGCGCTGACAAAGGCCGCCCGCACGTTCATGCCGCCGGTAAAACCCACGCGTCCATCGACCACCAGCACCTTGCGGTGGCTGCGCAGATTGGCATAGGGCATGCGCAGCACGCCCAGCGGATTGGTCATGAAGCGCGCCACCGGCACCCCGCCGCGCGACAGCATGCGGACGATGGGCGGGCGGGAATACTTGGAACCGATGGCATCGATCAGCACCCGCACCTCGACCCCGCGCTCGCGCGCCTCGATCAGCGCCTGCGCCAACTCGCGGCCGATGGCATCGTTGTCGAAGATGTAGCTCTGCATCGCCACCGCGTGGCGCGCTTCGCGGATCGCCTGCAGCATCGCCGGATAGGTCTCGTCGCCGCCGGCCAGCGGCTGCACCGCGTTGCCGCCGAGCAGGCGGAAGCGGCTGACGCGGTCGCCCAGCACCTTCAGCGACGAGAACTGCTGGCCGGAGATCGGCGCCACGTCCACGGGCGCGGTCTCGACCTGCTCCGCGTCCACCACCATCGCCTCGTCGCGCTGCTGCGACAGCCGCGTCTTGCGGATCCGGTTGATGCCGGCCACGAAATAGAACAGCGCCCCGAACAGCGGTGAAAACAGCGCCACCCCCACCCAGCCTATGGCGGCCCGCACGTCCTGTTTGGTCATCGCGGCATGCACCGCCGCGCCCGTCCCGGCCACGATGCTGATGGCAAATACCAGATGGGGCCAATAATCGATCAAGATTGCGTGTATGCGGTCCATGGCGATGGCGTAGGCGCGGCCTCCGTAGATAATCAATGGCGAAGGATAGCAAGGTGGCCCGCGCTGGCAAGTAGGGTAGCGGGGGCTGTTTTCACATCTTCAAAAAAACGTGCTAGAATTCGGCCTCTTCGTTGTTGAGCAGCTTTCAAAGAGGCGCGGCAAGGAAGAAAGCAGTACCAGAGGTGGCTGTAGCTCAGTTGGTAGAGTCCTGGATTGTGATTCCAGTTGTCGTGGGTTCGAGCCCCATCAGCCACCCCAAAGAATTCAAAGAAATCAGGCACTTACGCGAAAGCTAAGTGCCTTTTTTCATTTCACGATGTGAATTTTTAAATAGAAATTCGCAGTTTTAAATTCACTCCGTTGCTGCGGCACTTTTCACCAGTCGGCGATCATAGTGCTTGTGCGTCGTTGATGGGTTCGCGTGACCGGCGAAGTCGTATGCGTCTTTGGCCTGCATCTCCAACTTTCGGGAAACTGCTGCCGGGCGAATATCAAGCAGTGAGAAGTAGAGCGGATGATCCGTGACGAGGTCAGTTTCGTTCACAGATTGGTCCTGAGCTCTGATCCAAGCGTTCATGGCGTCTTGCCAAGAAGATCCCCATCCTGACCTTGAATAGCAAGCGCCCCGGCGGGTTGCAGCGAACAGGTATTTGCTAGCGATCTTGTCCTCTCGCTGTAGGGCGCGTTCGACTACACAACGCAATCGTCGAGACCAGTATCGCCGCTTTACTGAGGCTGCTTCACCTTTTTTCCGTTTTGCGGAGACGACGATAACGCCATCACGTTGGAGGCCGTCTTTTGTGAACGGACGCACTTCGGCGGCACGAAACCCGGTGAGATACGTGAACATCGCCGCGCAGCCCAGCGTTCGATAGTTCTGGCGCTGTTTGAGAGACCAAAGGTAGAACCTCAAAACTTGCCGTCGACTGACCACGCGGAATTTCGTGTCCGTCTTGTTGAGCATCATTCCCGTGAACGGGTTGTCTTCCATCAAGTCCCAACGCACCCCATAGTGGCAAATCGTTGCTAGCTGCGAGAGCTCCTTGTTTGCGCGAGCGGGCGCACCTGCTTCGGCCCGCGCTTGCAGATATTGATAGCCGTGTTGTTTGCGTAGAGTCCTTGGCCCCATTCTTCCAAAAAAGGCAGACAGATTTTCGTAAGCGGCGAGCCTCAGTGCCTTCCCGTGCGGACTTTGATCTGCATAGTGCGTTGAATCGATCTCATCGCGGAACTTCTCGATCATTTCGGCAACGGAGCCAGCAATGACTGCACCATCGCGGATTTCTAAGGCCCGTCGCATAGCTGTGCGACGGGCCTGTTCAATAGCCGCTTTATCGCCGAGTGATGCCCTGCCCAGAGTTTCGCCCCTGCCGTCGGGGTGAATGTAATAGAACGACACGACGTTCGTGCCGACGCGTTTATAGAGTCGCGCCACTCCTGTGGGCTCTCGCTGGCCGCCGGAACGCGTCGACGTTCGGGCTCGCTTCGAGGCGGGCTTTTGTTCTTTGCTCATCAACAAGACCTAGCTTTCTGTTTCTGTATTCGCGAAGCACGCGCGGTAGACCGTTCATAGTCACGACGTAGCTCCAACGGTTAGCGGTGAGCCAATTTGCCATAGCGGCTCGTTGGTTCGCCTTGCAGCCGACAAGTTCGGCGAGCTCTGATGCTGTCAGATATTCGCTCACGACGTGAATCTCCGTGGTTCAGCGTTGATGTGTTCATGAGGGGAAACTCGGAACTGAATCTCCTGCTCCGGCGTTCCAGGACCACCAACCATCTTGCCCATACCTGTCATCGTAAAGAGCTGTTTTTTCTGCCCTTCGAGACTGGTACTCGGGCGTGCTCATACCCCAAACCTCCAAAGGCGTGGGCGTGTCAGTATCGCGTAGCCAGAAGTCGGGGAAAACGGCGTCCTCGCCAGCATCAAACCGCAGCGGCTTTTCGAACCGACGCTTTTCCGCCACGAGCTTGTCAGCGACTAGAGCCTCATAGCCTGAATCGACCGGTATCCAGTCGCGCGTTGTCTGCATGAGAGCGATATCGACAACCTGCGCGCGCATGCTGCCGCCAGAGGATTTGGGCGGGTCGGTTTGTACGACTGCGATGACGTCATTTCCTGCCCGCCAAGAATCAATTTCTCGGGCAAAGCGGCGCTCCAACGGTTCCCAGACGTTCTCATCGAGGTTCAGGTACGGGATTCCATGAAACCCCGCGATAGGCAGCGTGGTGCTGCCGTCCATTCCCTCTTGGTGCTGTGCGAGGGGGGCAATCACAACCAAGCGCCGTCGTTGCGTGACCGCTTCCAACGCCTTGGCCTTGTTGTGCCCTGCTTGTTGCCCGGTTGCGGTCGGCGTGGCGATCACGAGGTTTTGAGCCAGTCGCACACGCCCCGCGTAGGTAGTCATTGCCGAGCGCATCAAGTGGTAATGCACCACACCAAGATTGCGCTTTCCTTCCATGCCTGGGGACCAAGTATGGAGGCCTGCTTGTGTCCAAAGAAAGTGCAGGAGGCCAAGCAATGTCATGCTGGCTTGACCGGTTCGCGGGCGCGTCGCAGGCATCGGCGGAGCGGCGGCCGACGAGGCGTCCCCATCTTCTGGGGCGGCTGTCGCACGCTGTTGAAGCCCGACCTTCAGCTTAATCTTGACCGCGCCGTCGTCGAGTTCCTGGACCACTCCGCGTCGGTATGAACCAAGACCGGACATGTTCGGATCTACGCCGTAATAGACGCAGTCTTCACTGTGTTCTGATCCAGTTTCAGGAAAACGGGCCAGGTGGAACCGATCGGAGTTGGAACGACTGTGGATCGACAAGCGCCGTTCGCCCGATCCAGGGCAAGTACACCTCACGTCTGCCTTGCCATGCGCCATCAACAGTACGCGCTTCCAGCCCTCCTTGAACTGATCTGCCGTTTGAAACTCTGGCGAGTACGGCCGTGTCGTGGACCCAAGCGTTATTTCAACCGGGTAGACCTTGCGATCCATGGCCTACTTCCGCACGATCGAACAAAACGTGGTGGCTACGTATGCCTGCTTGTAGCAGTCTGCTTTGGCGGAGGAGTAAAACTCGTACGACGCATAGCCCGCTGCGAGGATCACGGATACGACGCCCCAGATAATCATATGTTTTTTCATTGAATTTCCGTATGAAGGAAGCCTCGCTTCACAGAATCATGTCGAGCGTGAGCGGTACCCTTGTCCCTAGGACAGGGTGCCTGTCGTCAGCATGGAAACAGCTCTTGTCAGGATGGATATGCAGACGGATATCGAGAGAGCGGTCGAAGAGAGCGCCAACTACCCGAGGATGCCGTTGTTAATGAACAGCGCGTTTGAGCTGCTGTAGACCTACGTGAGATGGAGCCATGTGCCATCCGAATCGGAGCGCTCGACTTTCGAAGTGTTTAGCAGCTAAACACCGGGAAAAATCCTGATGAACGCCGATTCGGATGCCGCCGCCGAGATACCACAACGTTGGCGGCTTCCTGCCGACTTGCACGGCGCAGGCAAGTTGAGACCCTGCCCGGTGTTCGCCCAACACGTTATTCGCCACGTGGAGCATGTCTTACTTAGGCGCTCGCTTGAAAGTCCGGCCTCGCGGTTGCGGTCGCCGGTTCACTTCAGCAGGGGTGGAAAGCAACTCCATTCACTGCACGAGATCAATGAGCCCGCCAGGCTCTGCACCTGGCCGGATTTGTACGTCAGCACGGTTGCTAACGAGCTTCACGGGCCTCGTCTGGCGCATTGATTCTTGCCGCTTCTTTAATGCCCGGGGCCAAGCTTTCGCTCGCGGCAATCTCCCCTACCACTGCGCCTCTGGGCGCGGTGGGGCGGTACTAAAGATTCTAGTTGTAAAAGAACGTATCTATAAAGCAGTAAGAAACTGTTCCATCAAATTATCGGGGTTCCGATCATTGTTGTCAATCGGAAAGCCGATATTTTTGTGTGCGCTGGTGGAAAGGACGAATTGGCCTCGGATGGCCTGCGTATGCAAAGCAAACCGGCGGCGGTTTACAGATACGTTTAGATTCTTGAGTGGTATTTAGTTACTTGGCAGGCAAAATTTTGTGCCAGCGATGGGGCCAGATCACCCTTCTATCTGATGAAACGAGATACCGGGGTTTAGGCGGCTGTGCGCGCTTTGCGCGCGGTGCTTTTTCGGGGCGTACCCCTGACCTTCGAGAGTTTCAACTCGATATAGTCTTCGATGTCTTCTTTAACAGCAGGGTCCAGCAAGGCGTAAGCCTCTGGGCGAATCCTGTCGCTAAATGGCCAAGAAACACTCTCTGCACTAATGGGCTCTGGCTCGTTCTCGTCTATTGGGGACGTGGCCATAGGTCCGTCCCCGTCAGCAAGCCATCGAGCGCTGACCGCATATATATGGGCAAGCCGCGTGGTGAACGTGGACGTGGGGTACTCGTCATTCTCGAGCTCGGACAATGTCGACTGAGACATGCCCGCTTTTTTAGCTGTAACCGCTTGGCTGAGCTTAGCTTTTTTGCGAGCTGCCCGTAAGCGTTGACCGAAGGTGACCATATCGGAATTCTGAACCCTGTTGCCATCGGCACGCCGATTGACAAAATTATCGGAACACCGATAATATTCACCGATGAACTGGAAAAAACTAATACAAGACCTTGTCGCTCGCGGCATGACCCAGTCGCAGATAGCGGCCGAGGTGGGGCTTAAACAATCGACCGTCGCGGGCATCCTAGCCGGTGGGCAGAAGGATATGAAGTGGCACAACGGCGAAAAGCTCAGGGCTTTGCACAGCCGGATCTGCGGAAAGGATCAGTCGGCCAAATGAAGCGCACCGCAGCCCAGCGAAAAGCATGTTGGATCGCGGGGCCGAGAAGTGCGTTTAGCAGCTAAACCCAGCAATCACTCTGGAACGCAAATCAGCATGAAAATTCTCGCAGTCGCACAAGGAAAGGGCGGTGTTGGCAAGACCACGACCGCAGTCAACACCTCATTTGAAGCTGCCGAAGCAGGAGCTAGGGTCTTGGTTGTCGACTTGGATTCTGGCGACCTCTCCAAGACCATGGCCCGGTTCAACCTGGAAATCCCTGCAAGCGCACTCTTTCTCGACAGCACGCCTGTGGCGCCGACACACGACTCGAGCATCTCCTTGATCGCGGCAGATCAGCTGCTGGCGAACTTGATTTACATGCCGCTCGAGACAGCGCTGAGAAATTTCCGGGTAAATCTGTCGGCCTTCGCTCAAAAGGGCTATGACCTTTGCGTGATCGACACAGCGCCAGGCGTAAGTATCGCCCTGGCAGCAGCGTTGCACGCTGCTGACGCGGTGATCTCTCCTGTGGAGATGGAGGAATACAGCATAGAGGGGATCAAGAAGATGATGCGCGTCATCCTCAATGCGCGGCAGCACAATGCGAAGCTGCAATTTCTTGGGCTGGTCCCGAGCATGGTAGATCGGCGAAATCCTCGGCAGGTGCGACATCTGGAAGAAGTGCGCGCCGCCCACGAGAAGTTGCTTGCTCCCGTCGCCATCGGTCTGCGCAGCAGTGTCGCCGAGGCGCTTGCGAGCGGCGAACCTGTGTGGAAAAGCAAGAAGACTTCGGCACGCGCCGCCGGAGCCGAAATGCGCGCCTTGGGCCAGTACATCCGTACCAAGATGGGAGTAAAGGCATGATGGATCTGAAAGGACTTGGAGATCTCGCTTCCATCTTGGATATGCCGTCCGCCCCAACTGGGGAGCCGATGATGGTTGACATCAATCTCATCGACGAAGATTGCAACGTTCGTTCAGAAGACAATCCGGGGTTCAGCGAGGAGAGTATCGGCGAACTGCGAGCCTCTCTTCGCAGCGATGGGATGGAAAGCCCAATTTCCCTTTACCCCAACCCTGATCGACCTGGTCGCTTCATTATTAATTTCGGTCACCGGCGCTTTCGCGCCGCCAAGGCTGAAGGTTGGCTCCAAGTGCCCAGCTTTTTGAGGCCGAAAATCAGCCGCCGTGCTCAAGCCGCGGAGAACATTCAACGGGAAAACTTGACTGCCCATGAGATTGCTCTCTATATCCGCGACGAATTGGCAGATGGGCATAGCCAGACCGCAATCGCTGAGAGCCTTGGCAAGTCCAAGGCCTGGGTGACCCAGCATGCAAGATTGTTGGATCTGCCTGGCCCTGTCGCAGAAGCCGTTGCCACCGGCAAAGTCACGGACGTAACGTTGGCAAATGAACTCGCGGTCGCGCATCGGGAGAATCCGCAAGCCGTTGCCGACCTGTTGAAGGCGCCAGAGCAAAAGCCCACGCGGGCCGCCGTAAAAGCCATTCGGCAAGGCACCAAGCCGAAGGACCAACCGGCCGAGCCCAAGGGCCCTACGCAATCCGAAGATCCCGTCGATGATCGGCGTGACGGCCAGACGGTAGAGCAGGGCGCAATGATGACGTCTGTTGCAGACACGACCGACACCCGCCTTCAGCGTGAAGCTCCCGACGAGGTGAAGGCCGAATATCAACGCCGTGGGGACGCACTCGAGAAAGAGCAACGAGGCCGACCCAATCCCGCGCTTCGCAAGGCGGGGATTGCCGCGCTGGAACGCCTCATCGACATCGCTCGACGCGATACCGGACAAAGCCAACGCGTGGCGGATTTTCTGCTGGCTTGGTGGAACGCGACCAGTTGCGGAGGATTCGATCTGACTGACTTTTGGAGCGTGGATGCCGAAATCGCGGACGACATGCTCGTTGTGATCGGCCTAATCCGCGAAAGTCGTGCCTATCCTGACACGTTGGGGACACCTGCTCACGAAGCATTCCGGGAACTGGTCAAGCTCTGGAGGCCCCAGCTTGCTAACGCCTGAAAAAGCGTGCCGATGTTTAGCGGCTAAACATGCAGCTTCTGAGGCAAGCTACAGAGCCCACAACGAAATCCACGTTACGGAGTCTGTTAAATGGACGCGTTCTTATGGCTACTTTATGGCGCCGCATTGGCAGCGATCGGCGGCTGGCTCCTCAGGTTCTGGCGTAGAAGTGAAGACGGGCGGAGGCGAAGCTATGCGGCAGATATCCTCAAGCGCTACGGTATGACGCCCCAATTCTATCTGGCGACTGTTGACGAGGAAGACCCCGAACTGCTCAAGGCGCTCGATGTCTTCGCCTTGACTGGCTACATCCTTACAAGAACCAATGGCGAGGCAGTGGGCAAGCTGTGCCCCAGAGTAGCGAAAGGCTCACACTTGCGCCTAGTCGTATCGAACAGCTAAGCCCCACAACCCACCTACTTATCCTTCCAACGAAATAAGCGCAAGGAACTTCAATGTACTCGAACAAAACGCTCGCGAAACTCACTGCTCAAATTCAAATTCTACAGCGACGTGCCGAAAACCTACGCGCCAACGGCCGGGCGTCGGCCGTACAAAAGATCGTCGCGCAAATGCACGAGTTCCAGATTTCTCCGTCGGATATCCAGGCCGCATACGGCGCAACGAAGTCCGCTCGCCCCAAGCGCAAAAAGGTCGTTGAGCGAACTGAATCTCGTCGCCCCGTCGCGCCGAAGTACCGTCATCCTGAATCTGGTTATACCTGGACCGGACGTGGGCGAGCGCCGCGCTGGCTGACTGCTGCGGAGCTCGCAGGAGCGTCGCGCGAACAATTCAGAATCTGAAGCAGGATGGCTCAGACAGCCATCCTGGAAACAACATTGCGACTTTGGAGACATGTCATGAGCGATAGCCATTTGCGTCCCAGACCCCGTCAATGCCTGGGCAACTTGTGGGTGTACAGGGCGACTGTGATCTGCATGCTGCTTATGGCCCTCGCGGCTGCGATCGGGCTCTTCTACCTCGCATCCATTTTTATGGACAGCCTGGCCCCAGACACAAGGATGTTCGTCGACATTCTCTCGTTCTTCTTTATCGCTTTCCTCATCGTCGTCAGTGCATGCTTTATGTCGCGGCGTTGGCCAGAGTGACTCGGCCGGCTTTACGTCGTGCAGTTGCGTCCACCCGGTAAGTTAGCCCCTGACGCAGGACTTGTTGCAGTAAAATGAAAGACCTTCGGAGATACCCCAATGCTGACTTCTAAAGACGTGATAGAACGGCGCCGCGCTGTAGCAAATGCGGTGGCGAACCAGCGGCTGGAAGGCTTGGAACCCGACTCACGCACAGTTGCCGATCTTGAACGTGCAGCGGCTGGTGAATTGAGCGTGTCGGACGTCCTCCGTACGCTGCATGCCCGCATCGCCGCTGGCGAATTTCGTTCGTCGTCCGCACGATAACTTCAATGACCGCATAGGCCAGTCCATGGCCAAATACCCCATCAACGCGCAAGATCCATACGTAGACCCTGTTTCCGGGGTTCTGCGTACTCGTCTTGGAATTACTGACCAGGGCGAGCTGGACAAGGTGGAGGCAACCTTCGCCGCCGTGCGCTCCTACGAGCTTGCTACGAACCCCGTCCGGGGGCAGTTTGACCTGGCGCACCTTCAGCACATCCATCAGCGGTTGTTCGGCGACGTCTATGACTGGGCGGGTAAGATCCGCACGGTCGACATTTCGAAGGGCACAACACGCTTCGCCAGCCACGAGCAGATCTCGAGCTATGCGCCACAGATCACGAGACCACTTTCTCGCGCGAAGGTCTCCTAAAGGGCCTTGGGCCCGATTCGTTCAATGAGCGTGCTGGCCATTACTTGGGCGAGTTGAATGTGCTTCATCCCTTCCGGGAAGGCAATGGCAGAAGCATCCGGGAGTTCATCGGTCAGCTTGCAATGGATGCCGGCTACGGCATTGACTGGCAAGGCGTTGATCGGGGCGAGATGACGAAGGCGTCGATTGAGGCCTATCAAGGAGACTCGCAGCGCATGGCGCACTTGATTCGCGCCAGTCTCCGAGAAATTGACCGGGAATACGCGCTGGATCTGGCGAGGGCGGTGGCGGGCGATCGCGCACACGTCGTTCAGGCTATTCCTGGGCAGAGCTATGAGGGCGTGGTTATCGGATTGACGGAGCGGTACCTGGTTCAAGAACAAAAAGGGCTGGCTGGGGAGATGGTCCTGCACAGCCGTCGCGCGCTCCTCAACGTGGATCTCGTCGTTCCGGGGCAGATGATCGGAATCCGCTATCCGCATGGTGGCGTCGGCCTGGTGGAAGCATCTCTGTCACAGTCCGAGCGAGAGAATTCAAAACAGTTGCAACGCGACCGCGACATAGAGCGGTGAAGCGACTGTTTAGCCGCTTAACATCAAATTCAAAACACGTTTATCCGAACCCGTGGATATGTGGATGATCGCTTCGCGACCACCCGGCTCGCTTCGCTCGGCCCATGGACAACCACTGATGGACAAACGGTGGACAGGCTCCGCCTGACCACGCGCTTGACCACAGGGTGTGCCCACCGGCTTCCCGATTTTCTCCCACATACCCACCGGCCCCCATCAAGCCGCCATAAGATAAATAACTTCAAATCAGACCCCGTAGGTGATGCCGCGCGTCGTTCCGCAGAAGCAAAGCCAAACGGGTGAGTCGTCAAAGCTGCGGCTACTGTCCGCCGACAACAACCCGCGGCCAGATCGGGTCCCGAGAGGCGCGGGCGATAGGCAGTATTTGTAGCCGGCCGCTGTCGACCCATTGCGGCCACTAGCGGCGGAGCACCGGCGACGCTGAGCCATTGTGGAACCGGTGTTCATGATTGATCACCTTTGCTGTTTGACGATCGTACGCGTTGGGTTCAGCGCCACCCGTAACGTCCGGCCATATAGCGCGGCTTTGACGATGCCCGCTTTCTATCGAATTAGGAACTTCCCAAGGAGACCTACTCTACGATAAGCCCATGGCTTCTTCAAGGAATTTGCGCGGAGTTCGGACGCCTTTAACCGAATCGAAGTGATGAGCACCACGCCAGGAAGCTCGCGGGGGTCTACTGAGGCAGCTGGGCTGCATCGGGTTTGGATAAGTACGTTTTCGCCGCCGCGCTATGGATCGTCGTCACAGAGGACCGTGATGGCATTTCGATATGGCGCAAACGCTGGATCGCACTGGACTCGGCACTTGGAAGCAGTAGCTGCCACCTTTCAGAGATTTCTAGCTGACACATCTACAGTGGAATGTCGACGCGACGAGATCATGCCTGTAGCACGATCATGACCTCACGATCTCTCCCATCGTCCAGCAAGGGAATTTCCCCAGATTTCTGCAGCACTCCATCAAGCGTCACGTAGCCCGCCCCATTTTCGGACTGTCCGCGCAGGGCGGTCACGGAGTACAGCGTAGCCCCGTGCCGATAGTGCAGCTTGAAGGTGTTCCAGTCAGCAGGCAGACAGGGGTGGAAGCTCAAGGAGGCGCCGCGCCGACGCATGCCTAGTACCGATTCCAGGATCAGGCGGTACATCAGGCCTGACGAGCCGGTGTACCAGGTCCAGCCGCCACGGCCTTGCTGCCCGGGCGTGGTGTAGATATCCGCCGCCATGACATAGGGCTCCACCTTGTAGACGGCGGCTTTTGCCGGGGAGTCGGAATGGCTAATGGGGTTGAGCATCGTGAGCAGGTCGCCGATGCGCGCGTTTTCTCCCAGGCCGCAGAACGCCATGGCTGTCCAGATGGCGGCGTGGGTGTACTGGCCGCCGTTTTCGCGCACGCCGGGCACATAGCCTCGGATGTAGCCGGGATTCAGGGCGGAGGAATCGAAAGGCGGGTCAAGCAGCCGTATCAGTCCGCGTGCGTTGTCGATCAGCCGCTCATCCACGGCCTGCATGGCAAGACGGGCGCGGTCTTCCCGGGCGGCGTCCGACAGCACGGCCCAGCTTTGCGAGATAGCGTCGATCTGGCATTCCGGGTTCTCGGCGGACCCCAAGGGGCTGCCGTCATCGAAATAGGCCCGCCTGTACCACCCGCCGTCCCAGCCGGACTCCTCGAGCCGCGAGCGCAGCCGCGCGGCTTCCGATTCGCAATGCGCAGCGAACGGCAGGTCTTCTCGCGCGCGGGCTAGGCCCGCGAACCGCGTCAGTGTGTTGTAGAGGAAGAAGCCCAGCCAGACGCTTTCCCCGCGACCGTCCTCACCGACCTTGTCCATGCCGTCGTTCCAGTCGCATGATCCCATCAGCGGCAGGCCATGGGACCCAAAGGCGCTCAAGGCATGCGACAGAGCACGCGTGCAGTGCGCATACAGGCTGGCGGTCTCCTTGGACGGTGTGGGATTGTCGTAGTTGGACGATTCCCCTGGGTTGAGCTGGCGGCCTTCAATGAACCCCGCCATTTCGTCCAGCGCCTCCGAGTCCCCAGTCACTTCCACATAGTGGCAGGCGGCGAACGGTAGCCACAGGTAGTCGTCCGAGCAGCGCGTGCGCACCCCGCGATTCGAAGGCGGGTGCCACCAATGCAGCACATCGCCCTGCACGAACTGCTGGGCCGCGCAGCGCAACAGGTGCTCGCGCGCCAGGGCGGGGCGGGCGATCACCAGCGCCATGACGTCCTGCAACTGGTCTCGAAAACCGAAGGCGCCGCCCGACTGGTAGTGGCCGCTGCGCGCCCACAGCCGGCATGCAAGCGTCTGGTAGAGCAGCCAGCCATTGGCCAGCGTGTTCACGGCAGGGTCGGGCGTGTCGATGCGCACGACTCCCAGCGTATCGCGCCAGTACCGTCTGACGGCCTGGAGTTCGCTGCCCGCCGCACCCAGTTCGCCGTACCGGCGCACCAGGTGCCTGACGTGCTCGACGCCTTGCGAAGAGGCACCGAGGTGGAACAGGATTCTGACGTCCTGCCCGTCCTCCAGCGTGGCGGGGACCTGGATGGCGGCGCAAGGATCGAGTCCCGCGCCTGTCCTGCCCGATAGCCGGCTGCGCCGCAGCGCCTGCGGGTGGCGCAGGGTGCCGTTTCTGCCGATGAACTCCTTGCGGTCGCCGGTCATGGTCCGCGTCGGGGCGCTGGTGTCGAACCATGCGACGTGCCCGGAGAAATCGGTATTGAAGCTGTTGCGGGCCAGCAACGCCCCGGTCTCGGGATCGGTTTCCGTGACGACGTGCATGGAGGACTTGGCGCGCAGGTCGCCCAGCACCCACTCCACGTAGCCGGTCGCCGACAGGCGCCGCCGGCGCCCCGACCGGTTGCGCAGCGTGAGCGCATAGAACTTCACGGGCGCATCCTGGGCAACGTGGATGGACAGTTCGGATTCGATGCCGTCCTCCACGTGCTCGAACACCGTGTAGCCAAAGCCATGGCGCGTGACGTAGGCGGAATCGCCGCCAGCCGGGTAGGGGGCCGGAGACCAGTATTGGCCGCTGCTCTCGTCGCGCAGGTAGAAGGCTTCTCCGCAGGCATCGCTGACCGCGTCGTTGTACCAGGGCGTGAGCCGGTATTCATGGGCGTTGTCGTTCCAGGTGTAGGCCTGCCCGCTTTCGGACACGACCGTGCCGAAGCCGGCGTTCGCGATGACGTTCACCCAGGGCGCCGGTGTGCGCCGGTCCCGAGTCGTGGTGATCACGTATTCCTCTCCGTCTGGCGTGAATCCGCCCAGTCCGTTGTCGTGCAGGAGGATAGAGGCGCCCGAGCCGGGATCCGCCTGCGCCCCGGCCGACTGCACGGCGGGGGGCAGCACCGGCGTCGAGACCACCAAGGGTGCAATGCGCGTCTCGGGCAGGCCCAGGCGGTTCACCTGGTTGGACAAGGTGCCCAGCGTGTCACTGAGCGATATGCGCGACACCGCCTGCAGCAGCGTCCGATCCTCTTCCGATATCTGGTCGCCGGGGCGAACGAAAATGCCGCCGGGGCGGTCGATGATGTGCGCTTCCACGCCCGCGGATATCAGGCCCATCATCCGGTCCTGGAGCGCCTGGCGGTAGCTGCCCATATCCTCGTTCCAGATCACCAGGTCCACCGCCACGCCCTTTTGCCGCCAGTAGGCATGCGCCTGAACCAGCTGGCGCACGAGCTGAAAGTTGGCGGGATCCTTGATGCGGAGCAGCACAATGGGCAGGTCGCCCGAGATGGCGTATCCCCACAGGCCCGACTGTCCGCGGCGATTCTTCAGCAGCGTCGCCGCCTCGGCGCGCATGGCGGGGTTCTGATAGACGATGGCGTTGGCGAGCCGGGCGTAGAGCTGGGCGTCCGCCTCAGCGACGTTCAACTGGCGCAGGGTCACCTGCGCGTGTGTCCACGCAAGTTCCAGCGCCCGGTCAGCCAGGTGGCGATCCCGGTATTTGCTGATCAGGTTCATGCAGGCGCTGCGGCTGTCGCCCACGCCTTGCACCAGATCGATGACCACGGATTCTTCCGCTTCCAGCGTGATCTCGCAACGGATCGCGGATACCGGGTCCAGTACCGAACCCTGGCTGCCCGTCAATGGCCCATCGCCCTCCAGCGCCTGAGGGTCGGCCACCGAGCGGCCCCGGCCCAGGAAGATGGACCGGTCCGTTTCGTAGGAGGCAGTGCCGGGATGACCGCCATGGATCGCCAAGAGCTGGAACATCCACGGCGGGTTGTCCGCCGGGCTTCGGCCTCGGCGGGAACAAAGGATGGCGCGTTCGGACGGGACGATCTCGGTCTGCACAAAAAGATTGCTGAATGCCGGATGCAGTTCATCCGCCATGGGCGGCGCGATAACGACCTCGGCATAGCAGGTGATTTCTATCGTTCGCCGCTCGCGGCTGCGATTCGTCAGGTGGCAGCGGCGCAGCTCGATATCGTCTTCCGGCGACACGACGATCTCGGTGTGCGTGTCGATCTGGTGGTCCGTGCGGCGGAATTCGGCGCGGCCTTCGGAGAAAATGACCTCGTAGTGATCTGGCCGCGTCAAGGTAGGCTGGTGCGAGGTGGACCAGATCGCGCCGCTGTCCTTATCCTTCAGATAGCAGAACGTTCCCCAGTTGTCGCAGGTGCCGTCTTCGCGCCAACGGGTCACGGCCAGGTCTTTCCAACGGCTCGAGCCCGCGCCGCTGTTGGTGACCATGACGTGGTAGCGTCCGTTGGACAGAAGCTGCACTTCCGGGATCGCGCTGTCGGCGGTATCCAGCACGCGCACCGGCGTTTCGGGCTGTCCCGTCGCGGTGCTGCGAATGACCGACAATTCGGCTGCCTTTGTGAAGGCGGTCGCAGCGCGCGGGACCCGCTCCTGCAGCAGGAGCATGGTGGCCTGGAACGAAGGATCCGCTTCAAAGCGTACCTGCATCGTTCGTCCCAGCAGTACGTTCGCGATAGACAGGAATCCCATGCCCTGGTGGTGCGCCATATAGGCATAGACGATCGCACCGGTCTTGCCCGGCGGCACGCGGCGCGGCGTATAGTCGATGGCCTCGTAGAATCCGTAGCGCCCCAGCAGGTTTTCCTTGGCCAGGCGCTGCAGATTGTGGCAGGCCTTGTCGGGCAACACCATCAGCGCCAGCATGGACGCATACGGCGCCACCACCACGTCGTCGGCCAGCCCCCGCTTCAAGCCTAGCCCCGGCACGCCGAACGCCCGATACTGGTAATTCATGCCGATGTCGAAAAGGTTGTAGGCGCTTTCGGACATGCCCCAGGGGATGCCGAGCTTGTCGCCGTACTCGATCTGGGCGCGCACGGCCGACACGCAAGTCTGTTCCAGCAGGGTATGTGGGTAGGACGGCATGACGAGGCGTGGCATCAGGTATTCGAACATCGAGCCGCTCCACGACAGCAGCACCGTGCCGCTTGCGGCGCCGCTGAGCTGCCTGCCGAGGGCAAACCACGTTTCCTGCGGCAGTTGGCCCTGCGCAACCGCTACGAAGCTGCTAAGACGGGCCTCGGAGGCCAGCAAATCGTACAGCCCCTCGTCGCGCCGGCGTTCGGTGAGGTTGTAGCCGATGGCCAGCAGCCGGCTGCCCGGGTCGTACAGGAATCGATAATCCGCCACGGCCATTTCGGCCAGCGTGTCGGCCAGCACGGCGATCGAGGCAAGCCGATCGCGGGCGCGTTCACCCGCCGCGATCACTGCAAGCTCGGTTTCCAGCAGCCAGGTCTGCTCGTCGGAAGTGATATCCGGTGATGACAGCCGTTCTCGCAAGGTGGGCAGCACGCGCCTCGCCATGTCCGCGACCTGCTGCAAAGTCGGCATGGCATGCAGTTCGGGAATGTCCCGCCATCCGGCGGCGTTGGCCAGGCCTGGCCACGGCGCAAGTAGCGCCAGCTCGTTGCGTGCGGCTTCGCATTGCTGCAGCAGCGCCTGGCAATGCCAGAGCGCCTGCCCAAGTTCGGGCGCCGCATAGTGTCCTATCTGGGCTGAGGCCAGCGCGCATAGCCGATCCAGGTGCTGCTTCGCCTGGGGCAAGGTCAAGGCGCCGGCCTGGATGACGGAGTCCAGCGCGTCGGCGAAGGGCTCCAGCTCGGCGGAACTCCCTTCGGAGACGCTTTCCCGCAGGACCGCCAATGCATCGGAGCATCCCTGAAATGTGCGGGGATGCAGGAGGGGCGCCTGCGCCAGTTCCAGCAGCCCGGGCCGCAGGGTGAGCAGATGGCCGGCAAGATTGCCGCTGTCCACGGTCGAAATGTAGAGCGGGGCCAGCGGCTTCAGGGTGATGGTGTCGTACCAGTTGTAGAAGTGCCCCAGATAGCGCTCCAGCGTGGCCATGGTGCCCAGCGACGCGTGCGTCTTTTCCAACAGGCGGCTCGCCTGGAGGTAGCCGAAGTCATAGGCGGCCAGGTTGGCCAGCAACGCCAGGCCGAGGTTCGTGGGCGAGGTGCGGTGCGCGATGCTCGGGGACGGCCGGTCCTGGATGTTGTCGGGTATCAGCCAGTTGTCTTGCGCGCCGCCATGGCCGTCGAAAAACGACCAGGTCTTGCGCGCCAGCATCCTCAGGAACTCGGTCTGGTCGGGGGACAAGTCGATCTTGGCAAGTACCGGCGGGCGGCTTAAGCGCCAGGCGATGACTGGCATCGCCGCCCAAAGCGCCAGAACCGGCAGGGCGGCGCCCCAGGCCGATGGGTTCAGCAGCATCACGCCGACTCCGATGGCGGCGGCGAGCAGGGCGGAGCTCCAGACGGAAAGCAGGATAGGACCGGACCGCGTTCCGCCGTCGCGGTTGGTGACGCTGGACGGCTTCCATTCCAGCAGCCTCCGGCGCGAGACCGTCAGGCGGTACAGTGTCCGGATGACCGCGTCCAGGCTGTACAAGGCTTCATGCGCCAGGCTGGCCAAGGCAAACGCCGCCCGCGTGAACTGGCGCAGTGTCGGCGCAACCCAGCCGACCAGATGCTGCGCAAGCACGACGTCTTCTTCTTTTCTTACTCCGCTCAACGCCGAGGCAAACAAGGCCGGCAGGAACAGGATCAGCACGCAGGCGACTGTCCACAGGTACGGGGCAGGCAGTCGTGTCCAGCCCAGCGCAAGCAAAAGCACAAGACTGGCCGGGACCAGGCTGCGGCGCAGGTTGTCCAGGATCTTGGCGCGCGCGAGCGCCGGCAGGGGCGATCCGTGCCGCGCGCCTGGTGCCGTGGGCGACCGGCCAATCAGCCAGCCCAGTAGTTGCCAGTCTCCGCGTATCCAGCGATGCCTGCGTCTGACGTCCGCGGCGTAGCGGGCTGGCTGGCCTTCGAAGAGCTGGACGTCGCTCAGCAGGCCGGAGCGGGCATAGCAGCCTTCCAGTAGATCGTGGCTCAGGACCCGGTTCTCGGGGAAGCAGTCCTTCAAGGCCGCCTCGAAAGCGTCTACGTCGTAGATCCCCTTGCCGATGAAGGACCCCTCTTTGAAGATGTCCTGATAAACGTCGGACACCGTGTTGGTGTAGGGATCGATGCCCGGATCGCCGCCGTTTAGGCGCGCATAGGCGGACGCTGTCAGGTCGGTCAAGCTCACCGCCACCCGGGGCTGCAGAATGCCATAGCCTCGAGTCACCCGGCGCGTGTCCGGGTCGAACCGCGCCTGATTGAGCGGATGGGCCATGGCGCCGACCAGCTTCCACGCGGTTTCCCGGGGCAGCTCGGTGTCGGTGTCCAGCGTTATGACGTATCTGATGCCGGCGAGCGCAGCCAGGTCGCCCACGACGCAGGAAAACGCGCCGGCGCCCTGGCCGCGGAGCAGGCCGTTCAGGTCGGCCAGCTTTCCTCGCTTTCTCTCGTAGGCCATCCAGACCCGCTCTTGTTCGTTCCAGCGGCGAGGGCGGTGAAAGAGAAAGAACGGACTGCGCCCTAGGCGCCGGTACTTACGGTTCAGCGCCTGGATCTGCGCCTGGGCGCGTTCCAGCAGCAAGGCGTCCGAGGGCTGATGCTCCGACGCGGCGTCCACGAAGTCCGTCAGCAGGCAGAAGCTCAGGTTCTCGCCGGGATTGGCCAGAAAGCGGATCTCCAGGGCCTCGGCCAGCGTCTCCGCGTCATCGAGGCCAATCAGCATCGTGGGGACGGCGACCAGGCAGCGGCCGCTGTCGGGGATGCGCTTGGCGTAATCCATGCGCGGAAGGCGCTGGGGCCGCACCAGCCACGTCAAGGACCAGTTGACAGTGGCCACGGCGAGATGGCTGGCGGCGATCAAGGACAGCACGGCGAAGCACGCCATGTCCCAGGGGCCGACTTCTGACCCATGGGCCATCGCCAGCAGCAGGGCGCCGACGCCTACCGTAAGCAGGATGATGGCGCCCGCATACAGGCGCAGCGCGGCGCGGGGCGAGATGCGGGCCACCCTCTCCCGCACGCTGAACTGAGCCTTGGCCCGTTTCGCCAGCTCGTCCTGGCCCTCGTCGATCAGGTAGTAGCCCACATGCGCGCGCCGGAAATCGGCGCCCGGGCTCGGGTCGGCCGCGCCTGCCGTTGCCAGGTCGACTGCCATGGCGGCGATTTCAGTCTCCGCGTGCTCGGATTTCCGCGCCATCCGCTCGACGCGATGGCGGTAGTGGTCTCGGGTGGGAAAATCCATGCCGGCGTAGACGCCGGCGGGATCCCGGCGCAAGGTCCGGTCCACGATGCTGACGGCTTCCACGAAGTCGTTCCAGTTCGTCGTCGACAAGGTGCGCAGGCTGCCGATGCTGTTGCTGATGGATACCTGGTCGGCCGCCTGTTGCTGGTTTTCGGTGATGACCATCTGTTCAATGGTCAGGTTGGACTGGGCAAGGCGCTGCTCGAACCACGTCAACGGCAGGGCCAGCGCCGGACCATGCCCCTGGAGTCGCCTGGCCAGTTCGGCCACGAACGAACCGTCTATGGGTGGATTCGAACGCGCCATGTTGGCGATGACCAGTATCAGGCTGGTGGGATCCTCCTCGGCCGATTTCCGCATCGTGTCGGCCCAGGTGTCCGCCAGGCCGCGGTTCATGTTCGCGTAGGCCAGCCGGATGGCGACGCGGCGCAGGTTTTCGATCAGGCCCAGGCGCATCATGATGGGAATCGCCCACAATTCTCCCAGCTGCAGCGGCGTAACCACTTGATAGGCCGCCACGAATGCCTGGATGCCCGCGGCATCGATCCGCGCGTCGCTATGGGAGATCATCTCCAGTGCAATGTCGTACACCCGCGGCAGTCCCTGCGAGGGGCCCGTGTCCAGCTTCGGCAGGCTGCGGCTGTAGCCCTTGGGCAGATGCCGTTTGGCCAGCCGGATCTGCTCTTCGATCAGGTAGAAATTGTCCAGCAGCCATTCGTCGGCCGGCGTGATCTGGCGATTCTGCCGCACGGACTCCATCAAAAGCGCGCAGGCCTGAGCCAGCAGCGTCTGGTTTTCGGTAAGCCGTGGCAGCAAGGTGTCCGGCGGACGCGATCTGCCCACGTGATGCGCGTGCGCCAGCGCCTGGCCGTGCTGCTCCATTTGCAGCGAGCTGAACAGCTCCGCCCGCAGTGGCGGCTCGCTTTCGGCCGAGCGCAGCGTGGCCGTACCTCGGGCAAACAGGTCTATCCACTCGGGTGCAGCTTCGAGCGAGGGCCAATCAATAGGTTTCATAGCCATAGAGTGACCAAGCTCGGCCGCGGGCTCTGTGCGTTAGCGCACGGACGCCCTTCATTGCCTATGGCATAACAGATGCGAGTCCCGGATTCTCCGCGGTTCCGCCAAGCGGCTTGGAGGCAGAGGGCAATGGACAGACAAGGAATGGGCGGCCCGGGCGATGTGTCGCGCACCCACGCCTGGCAGACGCTGCTAGCGCACGCGGGCGAAGTGCGGCCGCAGCACGTGCTGAACCTGTTCCAGCTTGATCCGGAGCGCGGGCCGCGCTTGAGCGTGGAGGCCGCGGGCTGGTATCTCGACTATTCCAAGAACAGGATCACCACCAGAACTCTCGATCTGTTGCTGCGCCTGGCCCGCGCGACTCGTCTGCCGGCGAGGATAGACGCCATGTTCAATGGCGATCCGGTCAATGTCAGTGAAGGCCGCGCTGCGTTGCATGTCGCATTGCGCATGCCCGCCGATGGCCGCGTGCAAGTGGATGGCAGGGACGTGGTGCCTGATGTCCAGCGGGTGCTACGCCGCATGGAACGCTTCGCCGGCAGGGTGCGCAGCGGAGCCTGGCGGGGCGGAACCGGCAAAAGGATCAAAAATGTCGTCAACCTGGGCATAGGCGGCTCTGCGGTCGGCGTGAGCATGGCCTGTGCTGCGCTGCAGCACTACGGACGACCAGACATGCAGTTCCGCTTCGTGTCCAACTTGGACGGCGCGGACTTCTTTCATGCTACGCGCGACCTGGACCCGCGCGAAACGCTGTTCATTGTCTGCTCTAAAACCTTCCAGACGCTCGAAACCCGCCGCAACGCGGCCGCCGCGCGCGCCTGGTGCCAGGACGACATCCAGGACGAAAGCGCGGTACAGGCGCATTTCGTGGCCGTGACGGGAAATCGCGAGGCCGCTATCCAGGCCGGCTTCGCGCCGGAGCATGTCTTCGACGTCTGGGACTGGGTCAACGGCCGCTATTCATTGTGTTCCGCAATGGGACTGGCCTTGATGGCTGCCATCGGACCTGCCGCCTTTCGCGAGATGCTGGCCGGCTTCCATGACATGGATGCGCATTTTCTTTCCGCACCGCTGGAATGTAATCTTCCCGTCCTGCACGCATTGATGGCGGTGTGGAACAACAATCTCCTGGGTTCGCGATCCGTCGCCGTTCTGCCTTATGAGCATTATTTGAGGTGCTTTCCCTCGTATGTCCAACAATTGATGATGGAAAGCAATGGCAAGTCCGTCACACAGGACGGGGCTCCGATGGCCTGCCACACCAGCCCGATTTACTGGGGCGCTTGCGGAACGAACGGCCAGCATTCGTTCCATCAGTTGCTGCACCAGGGCTCGCAGATCGTGCCTTGCGACTTTATCGGGTTTCTTTCGCCGCTGCCGCCATCGGCGCATGGCCACGAGGAACTGTTGGCAAACATGTTCGCCCAAGCCCAGGCACTGGCCTTCGGCCGTCCACTGGGCGAAAGCGATGGGCCCGCGGATGCGCAGGTTCAGGAAGGGCACCGGCGGGTCCAGGGTAACCGTCCCAGCAACACGTTGCTGGCCGCAAGGCTGACGCCTCGCACGCTTGGAGCGCTTGTTGCGCTCTATGAGCACAGCGCCTACACCCAGGGTGTGATCTGGGACATCGATTCCTTTGACCAATGGGGCGTGGAACTGGGCAAGACGCTCGCCGTGCATATTGCGCAAGCGCTTGCGGCCGGGCAGGCAAGCGCGCCCGGTCCCGACAGTTCCACGCGAACAATGATGCAGAAATACCTGGACGACAAGACCGCCGCGGCTATGTGCGCCACCGAACGGACGTGATCCTGGCCTTCCCCTACCGTTGCACGGTCACACTGGCGCTCCCGCGCCAGGTCAACACAGCTCTTCGCGACAGGATCATCGATATGTCATCGCTCATCAAGAAAGGCTATACCCGCTACACGCCTGCCCAGGTCCCGCGCTCCGGCATTTCGGCAATCGACTCGCTGGGCTTCGTTCCATTCGCGACCTACGGCTCCAGAGCGGTCGGCGCCTTGGCGGGCAGCGCACAGCCACATCCCGGCGCACCCATCGGGGACTCGGGCCAAGTCTCACGAGAGGTAAGCAAGTGGGAAGGCGAGGGCGGAAGCATCGTTGGCTATGTCGGCGTGCTGCGCCCGTTCGTGTTTGGTGGCGCCGGATCGCAGGTTCTGTGGCCGGTGCTGGCGTGGCACAGAGAAGAGTCCTGACGCGTTCGGGTCAAGTTTGCGCAATGGGGAAAGACCCATCATCCATGCGACAACTCAAAAAGTATGCGCAGTGTTCGTCGCGCTTTCACTCACTGCGGTGCATGCAGATCAAATAGCATCCGCTTAGCGGGGCCCATGACCAATAGTGCGGTACTCTGGGCAGGACTCCGTTCGCCACCGTACATAACGCGTGGGGATTGCCCCTGCCGAGTGGGCAAAGTGTGCCGGAGGATTTTCGGATAACGGCCCTGGATCGGGCCGTTGCAACCGGGCTTGTTGGAGGGACTCATCATGCCTGATTCTCACGATCCCACCCAAAATCATCTATTGGCGGCGCTGCCTCCGCAGGAGATGAAGCGAGTGTTTCCTCTGCTGGAGCGGGTCTCCCTGCCGTTGGGAAAGGCGCTGTACGAACCGGGCGGTCGAATGCGGCATGTCTGCTTTCCGGTCGACTGCATCGTTTCCCTGCTGTGCGTTATGGAAGATGGCGCCTCGACCGAAATCGCTGTGGTCGGCAACGAAGGCATCGTCGGCATTTCCTTGTTTATGGGCGGCGAAACCACCCCCAGCCGCGCAATCGTGCAAAGCGCGGGGGTGGGCTATCAGTTGAAGGGGCAGGCGCTGAAAGACGAGTTCGACCGGGGCGGAGCCATGCAGCATCTGCTGCTTCGATATACGCAGGCGCTATTGACGCAAATGGCCCAGACCGCGGTGTGCAATCGTCATCATTCGCTGGACCAGCAGCTTTGCCGCTGGCTCCTGCTCAGCCTGGACCGTCTGCAATCAGACGAACTGGTCATGACGCAGGAACTCATCGCCAACATGCTGGGCGTGCGCCGGGAAGGGGTCACCGAGGCCGCCGGCCACCTGCAGGAGGATGGCCTGATCCGGTATCGGCGCGGCCACATCACCGTGTTGGACCGCAAGGGGCTGGAGGCTCGCGTCTGCGAATGCTATATGGTGGTCCGGCAGGAATATCAACGGCTGCTGAATGTGACTGGTAGCGCGATCCGCGCCTGAGATGGACCCTGGAGCACAACTTGCCGCACCTCCCGATGGCCGATGTTCCCAACCGCCTGCTCGACGCCTTGCCCAACCGAGAACGGCCTCGTTTGCTGGATCGCTTCGAGTCCGTCGACCTGGTCTTCGGGCAATGTCTGCTTCAGCCGGGCGACCGCATCAACGACGTCTACTTCCCCTGTGGGGGCTATATCTCCCTGATCCTGCCGCAGACGCGCGGCGCTTCGCTGGAAGTGGGGCTGGTCGGCAATGAAGGGATGTGGAGCGTCGACGTTCCATTGGGCGCCGATACCTCGCAACTCCGCGCAGTCGTGCAGGGAGCAGGGTCCGCGTTGCGCATGAAAGCGGATTTGTTCCGACGGGAACTGGACGCCAGCGCCGCGCTGCGCGGCCTGATCAGCCGATATACCGTAGTCATCCTGCAGCAACTCGCCCAGGCCGCGGCCTGCATGCATGCTCATGTGCTCGAGGGCAGGCTTGCGCGCTGGTTGCTGATGACGCAAGACCGCGCGCACTCAGGCAGCTTTCACCTCACTCATGAATATCTGGCCTATATGCTAGGTGTGCGGAGGGTCGGCGTGACGGTGGCTGCCTCGGCCCTGCAGCATCGCAAGCTGATCGCGTATCGCCGCGGAAATATCGAGATCTTGAACAGGCGAGGCTTGGAGCAGGCGGCGTGCGATTGCTACGCCGCAGACCAGTTCAGCTATGGCCAACTCACGAGGTGGCCCCATTAAGATCCGGAGGGACAAAATTGGTTCATTGATCTGGTTGGCCGACTGCCATCCAAAACGGAAGCGCGACATCCGTGAGTTGCGCCTTGGGGGAACCCCTCGCCACGCTCGAACCGGAGAGTTTGGCGCTTCGTGGCCGTCTCAGTGGGCCGGCTCGCTTGAGTGCGTCTTGAACCATCCCAGCGCGTCTAGCAGTTGTCGGCTCAGATCCGCCGCTTGGTCCCTGTCGAGAACGAAAACGAAGATGTTCGGCGCCGCCGCCGGTGCGTCGACTGTCAAGGGGGTGTGCTGGAGGCGCATGATGATTGCGTTAAGTGTTCCGTCCAATACTCCGATGTCGAAACCGACGGCGCGGCCTATGTTGGTGTCCGGATTTTTCTTCATGAGTGTCTCCGGAGTGGCCCCCGCGAATGCTCACGTTAGCACTCTGTACACCGATAAGGAATAGTCACCCTGCGCCGGGCCAGGTAGCCCGAGTAGTGTGGGTTGAGGACCCCGCGGATCCTATGCGAAGCGGGCCTTCGCCAAAGCGTCCCGGTTCGCCCAGACGGCATTCAATCGCCAGTACTACTGGTCCCATCAGGCGTTTCATGCTTACAAGGATGAAACCTGTAATGCTGCTCGATGAGATGGGTGATCCCGCTAGCGCTTACGGCGACGAGTTTCATAGCCAGGTTTGTGTGGATTGTTGCCATGGAATGCCTGTCTACATTGGCGGTGCTGACATTTCTTCGCCTGAACCCGAACAGAATCGGGCCGATGGGCGAACAGCACGCATTGGAAGAGACCGCGCTGGACAAGGAAATGGTTATTCTGGACGTCCGGCCTGGCGCGACGATGCGGCGAGTAGGCGGAAGCCTGATGTTCGCCGGCTGAAGCGGCCGGGCTCGGGCAAATGCCGACCGACGGCTCCTGGCCGGCAGCCGTCCTTGTTGACCGACTGCTTTCGACCCGAAGCGGCCACTAGCCGGACATGTCGTATTCGCAGGGCGGGCGGGCCCCTAGCATGCGAAGGAGTTAGCACCTCAGACGGGGAGCTGGTCCGCAGCCACATCCGCGCTCTGCGATCATCGGGCATGAGATCGACGCTGCGGTGGTAGGCACCATTCGCGGGATCCGCTTTTGTGCGCTGTGAATTAGTGAGGTTCAGAAAACGTAAAGTTCTTCCGAACCTAAGTGTGGGCTTTTAACGGCTACCGGAGAACGACCTCATATGAGGAAATGGAGGCTCCCTCCAGCGGAGAGGCCCCCCAATTCCCGCCATTACCAACGAGTCGCGACGG
The DNA here is from genome assembly GCF_049647645.1 of Achromobacter sp. Classification (GTDB taxonomy): domain Bacteria; phylum Pseudomonadota; class Gammaproteobacteria; order Burkholderiales; family Burkholderiaceae_B; genus Achromobacter. The sequence continues at coordinate 171,596 of NZ_JBARYB010000209.1, read as the reverse complement.
TCACATCCGGCTCTGCGCGAGCTAAGCGCAGCGTAAAAGCATACGCCGACCAATATTGCCAAAGCAATTCCGATTCCTAACATGGCGATGCATCCTAATGTTGGTCGATCAGTTCTTACTGAAGGCTGAATAGATCAGCCGAAGAACGTTTAGTTCCGTAAGGAGCGCAGCTCCCACCCTGTCCTATCCAGATAGGCAGGCCACATGTACCGACCGGTATCCCAAAGATGCCGGTCGCACCGAACCGCAGGGTCTAGACCTCATTAATGTCCTGGAGGGGCTGCCCGCTTGCGCGGCTACCGCGTGCGCTAGTCATGGGCGCGCGTTCGTCCCGAGGGCCGCTGCCTGGATAGTGGCAACGTTGTGTCGCATCATGTCGATGTAGCTGGCTGCGGGGCCTGAGGCGTCGGTGAGGGTGCCTGAGTACAACGTACCACCTACAAAACCGCAGCGCGGCCATAGGCCGAGCGACACCGGAACGATTACACGTGCTGGGAATGAGCGATCAAGCTCGGCTTCTTGCGGTAAGTATGTGATCCGGGTGGCTTCGCGGGTTGTGCATTTGCCGTAGATGGGGCGGAGAATGCCTGCGATACCTTTCAGGAGGGTCGACTTTCCTGCCCCGTTTGGGCCAACCATCGCAGTCAGAGACCCGGTTTGTAAGGTTCCATTGACGTGATCGACGACAGGCTTGCCGCTATAACCTAGTGTCAGGTCAAGGAAATCAAGGCAGATGCGGGCCATCAAATGTTCGCCGGTTCTGTGGTCATAGCTAGGTGACAGGCACCAAATATTTGCAATGATATAACATGTTTTATGTTCGCATATGTGATCCCTTTCGCGCCGCGGAGCAGACATCCCTTGCAGTTCGTCAAATCCTGTGGGGGAGGATATAATTCGGCGGTTGGTGCAACGCCCCGCGCGGGCGCGCCTAGTCTGGACCACTACAGCTCGACCATCGCGTCATTGACACTTTTGCCGTTTCATCTACGCCTTATCCGACACGTCATCGCGTTCATCGCGATGATTGTGTTCGTACTCCCGACCACCAGCGCACCGGATCAACTATTCGCTGCGGTTGCTGGCCAGTCGGGCTGGGGCGTCGAAGGCGGACTGCATGGTCACGTGCACGAACATGACGACCCGACATTGACCGCTTCACAAGCGGGAAACCCGGATGCAAAGCACTCGCACGGCCACAACCAGGCCGATCATTCGCACGACGCAACGGGTTTGGTTGCTTCTTCATCAGCGCCGCTCACCTATCGCCAGCGATCATGGCAGACCCGCCGGGTTGGCTTGCCGCTTTCGCACACCCCATTTTTGCTAGACCGTCCACCGAGACCCGTAGTCGCCCTGTAATCGTGCCGCATCAGCGGCCAAACTCATCGACTAATGGATACTCGCATGACCGCTATCGCTCATCGATACGGGCAGACGCTTGCGCGCGCAACACGCGGCCACCTGCTCGTCTCATCCCTACTGCTTTTTTTCGCCCTTTCCCTTCTAAGCGGAGCCGCGTTTGGCCACGCCGTGGCAGAAGGAGATAAGGGGTACATCCAGGAGATTTCAGGCGTTCACCTGATGTCGTTCATCTACCTGGGTGCCAAGCACATGGTCACGGGCTATGACCATATCCTCTTCCTGCTTGGCGTCATCTTCTTCCTGTATCGGCTCAAGCACATTGGCCTTTACGTCAGTCTGTTTGCCCTTGGACACTCCACGACGATGTTGTTGGGCGTGTACTTCAACGTGGGCATCAACAGCTACGTCATTGACGCGATCATTGGGCTATCCGTCGTGTACAAGGCGCTCGACAACATGGGAGCCTTTCAACGATGGTTGGGCTTCCAGCCCAATACGAAGGCAGCCACATTGATATTTGGCTTCTTCCATGGCTTCGGGCTGTCGTCAAAGATCATCGAATACAACATCTCGCCAGACGGGCTGGTGCCAAACCTGCTTGCGTTTAACGTCGGTGTCGAAATCGGCCAATTGCTCGCCCTGTCCGCGATTCTCATCGTCATGGGCTACTGGCGTCGGACCGACAGCTTCTTCCGCCACGCGTACTCTGCCAACGTCGTGATGATGTGTGCTGGATTCGTCCTGATTGGCTACCAACTTACCGGCCTGTTTGTGGCCTGAAATTCAAGGATTCCCTGACATGTACAACACCGATAAGCCCACGCGCGAAGAACTGCCAACGTCCGCGCAACTAAAACGGTCCACGTTTATTGCTGCCGTCAGCGCCGCATTCCTGTTGGTCACCATCGTGCTTCCGTCTGAATACGGTATAGATCCCACTCGCATCGGGCGCCTGTTGGGTCTGACAGAAATGGGCCAGATCAAGACTCAGTTGGCTGCGGAAGCCGCCGCTGACGCGGCCAGCGATGGCGCAAGCGCTTCCGGCGGAGCCGATCAAAAGGCTGTTTTGAATCGGCTCGAGCGCATAGAGACTCTGCTCGTTCGTGGTGCCATCCCGAATGCAACGGCAGCAGGTCTTGCTGCTCCGGGGGCTTCAGACGCGCCAGCAACGCCTGTGAAGCCTGCCCCAACTGTGCCGGCGAACACGCAGCCCGTATCGACTACGCCGCCAGCTGTAACCGCATCATCGGGAGCCGCTGCCTCCAAAAAAATGGCGGGACGATCTGACGAAGTGTCCTTCCAGCTCGCGCCCGGACAGGGCGCGGAAATCAAGCTCGTCATGAAGGAAGGCGCACAGGCCAAATTCAGCTGGGCATCGAAAGGCGGATCGGTCAACTTCGATACGCACGGAGACACCAAAGGAAAGTCCATCAGCTACGAAAAGGGGCGGGGCGTGGACGCTGATGACGGTGTACTGGAAGCTGCTTTCGACGGAAACCATGGCTGGTTCTGGCGCAATCGGAACGGCGCCACATTGACCGTCACTCTAAAGACCAATGGGGACTACGCGGAAATTCGACGCGTTCTTTAACTGGCAGTCTACCGGCGGGCGGGAAATTTGCCGTTTCCCGTCCGCCACTTCGCCGCCATTCGCCTCTGCCCGCCTAGGCCGGCCGTGGCCGTATATCTGCCCGAAAGCGCCGCACCATTTTGTTCTCCGGTTGTGGCAGGGGCCACAATCAATCGGAAATCCCATTCATGAACTCTCGCCGCTCTCAGGCGCGCCCAATCTCCGCGCAGTCTAGGAACCCATTAGCTACCTGGTTGACAGAAACGAAGGAATTCCTCTCCGCATTGGTCTCTAATCCTCTATCAATGGGCGCCGTACTGCCTTCAAGCGCTGCGCTTGCCGCTGCGATAACAGCGTCGGTGCAGCCGGGGCCCGGGAGAGTCCTGGAGCTTGGATGCGGCACAGGCGTGTTCACCCGAGAGATCCTGCGGAAAGGTGTCTCGCCGGCAAGGCTCATCTTGGTAGAGCGGGACGCTACCTTGAGCCAAGGGCTGAAGGTCCAGTTCCCTGCCGCTACCGTACTTCAAGTGCTTGCTCAGGATTTATGTCCGGTCCAGTATCCCGAGCTCAAAGAAGTTTCGACCACGGTCTGCGGCTTGCCATTGCTGAACATGAGCGGTCTAGAGCACGAGCGAGTTCTTCGGACGGTCTTTGATGTCATGGTGCCTCAGGGTGCTTTGTATTTGTTCACCTATGGATTTCGTTGCCCCGTCTCGCAATCGGTTCTCGACAAATTCGAACTATCTTTCAGTCTGGTCAGCTTTGTGGCTCGTAATCTCCCCCCAGCGTCCGTTTACCGAATAGCCAAGCGAACCTATGTGACACGAGGCGGCCTCGCTGCCGGCTGTCCCGAAGGCGCTCGTCTGTAAAAGAGTGAGAGTCCAGGCGTGTCGCGCTTATCTGGGGAGGGAGCGCTGGCACCAAATGCTCCAGCATGTTTCTGTGTATGATGCTTCCATCATGAGCAAAGCAAGCCCCCTACAGCCACACCATCATCAAGATGCGGTCTCCAAGCGGTTAAAGCGAGCCGACGGCCATCTGCGCAGCATTTTGCAGATGATGGAAGATGGTAGGTCCTGTTTAGAACTGGCCCAGCAGCTGCATGCTGTGGAGAAGGCGATTTCTCAGGCAAAAAAGGTGCTGATACAGGATCACATCGATCACTGTCTTGAGAGTGCGATTGGGACGGTCAGTGCGGAGAGTCAGCGTACGATCGACGAATTCAAGGAAATCACGAAGTACCTGTAGGCCTACAGCCCCATGTCGCCGCTTCCGTGACTTAGTCTGTGACTTTCGAGGCGGCTTCCGCCCGTAGTCTTTCTACTTCAGCCTGATACTCCGGGCCACTTTTCAGGCGCTGGTACTCCGCATAGCTACGGCGATACGCCGGGCTGAAGACATCGATTGGCCCCCGGCCGCGGTAGAAGCGGTCCATGCCTGAGCGCTGCCACATCGCTACATCAGCCCGCACCTCTATTCGGCTTAGGCCCGACGTTCCAGTTTGGGCGCTCGTGCACGCGGACAAGACCGCTGCGCACGCGCACAAGAAGAGAGTTCGCGTCATATTTTCAAGTCCATTGGCAATTTTGGTTCTCGAGGAAGGAGGGCCCTATATGGCATTTCGGATGCTTATGGTTGAATCGCCCGGAAGCGCGAATCCGATGGAGACCAAGTTTCCTTGGCAGCTGGCGAAACTACGCCCGCCGTGCATTCGGGCAATCGCAGCGACGATTGCAAGCCCCAGACCGTGGTGTTGTTGTTGATCTCTGCGAGAACTATCGGCGCGGTAGAAACGGTGAAATAGCATAGGGAGATCTGCGGCCGGAATCGACTCTCCTTCGTTCACGACCCGCACGGTGAGGCAGGGGCTATCGCAGATATTCACTTCGACTGTCGAGCCGCGATTCGCATAACGCAGTGCATTCGAGAGCAAATTAGAGACCGCTCTCTGCAGAAGCTTCCTGTCGACCGCTGCTTGTGCTTCGCCTGTCACCTGTACTATTACTTCGCTTTCGGCGGCCTCCGCCTCGTGATATGCCACCACTTCTTCCAGAGCGCGTGCGACGCTCTCCACCTGCGAACGCCGGGCTTGGACGCCCCGGTCTGCGCGTGAGAGAAAGAGCATGTCGTTCACGACCTCCGCCATATGCTGCGCATCTTCTAAACTGGATGCGACCACCTCCCGGAAGGCGAGTACGTCCAACTGCTGGGTCAGCGAAAGTTCCAGATTGCCCACCAGCGTTGCCAGGGGAGTGCGCAGTTCGTGCGCGACGTCCATATTGAACGACTCTAGCTGTAGGTATGCAATTTCAAGCCGTTGCAGCAGCGAATTGAATTGTTCGATCAGTGGCTGCAGCTCCAATGCCTGGCCTTCACCGCTCAAGCGCTGTCCCAACGAATCGGCATCCATGTCCTCCGCTTGTCTCCCAAGCGCCTCTAGCGGAACCAAGCTGCGGTTGATGGCAAACGCGGTGCAAGCCGAAACAACTGCTGCTCCGCCGAGGGCACAGACCAACAATGCCCATGCCAAGGCGGTCCGTAGCTTGGCGTCAGACGACACGTCCATGGAAAGGCTCGCTGAAATGCCGTCGCCGGAACCCTGAAGAGTTGGGAGCTGAAAGTCCAACGTCCTTTCTTGGCGAGCATTGCTTTCACGGGCTACTACGGGATTGCCGAAATTTAGTTTGGTATCTCCCACCTTCAACGTGAGGAAGAAGTCGGAGCTTTTAGAAAAAAGGTCCGTCAAGCTGTGCTGCAAATCCTGATAGTCTTTCCCGCTCGCTTCGTGCTCGCTAACAAGATGATGAACAACTTGACCTTTTTGCTCCAGCAACGCGTCTTGTCGCGAAGCCAAATTCCAGTTTGCTATGGTGTAAACCGCGATGCCGACAACGCTGAGGACCACGAACGTTTGCAAGGCCAGCCACGTAGACAACTGTCCGCTTAAAGAGCGCGGTGCGCTGGGCGCGGCGCTCACCATCCTTTCCTGTGTTCGCAGATGTAGCCCATACCCCGCATTGTGTGCAGCAACTTTTCTGGAAAAGGGTCGTCAACCTTGGCGCGCAAGCGTCGCATAGCGACCTCTACTACATTCGTGTTGCTTTTGAAATTGATGTCCCAAACTTGCTCGGCTAACGTCATTCTTGAAAGTACCTCCCCCTGGCGTCGCATCAATAGCGCCAGTAAGGCGAACTCTTTTGAGGTGAGATCAAGACGGCGTCCGGCCCGCATGGCTTTTCTTGAAAGAAGGTCGAGATTCAAATCTGCAACCTCCAGTCGGCTGGAAAGTGGGGCGGGGGAAGCTTGTCCGGAAGCCCGGCGACCAAGCGCAAACACTCGGGCTAAAAGCTCGGATAGCGAAAACGGCTTGGAAAGATAGTCATCCGCGCCTTCGTGCAGTCCCGCCACCCTGTCTTCGACGTCAGCGCGCGCCGTTAGAATCAATACCGGCGTTTGCTTGCGCTGCCTCAGGCAGCGCAGTAGCTCAATGCCGTCGATGCCTGGAAGCATCCAGTCGAGAAGGATGACATCGAACTCCAATTCCAAGGCCAGGTGGAGCCCATTGATGCCATCGTACGAACATTCGACTACGTGGCCGTTTTCCTGCAATGCACGGCGCAAGTAGTCAGCCAGTTTTGTCTCGTTCTCGACGACTAGTATCTTCATATTCAGCGCTCCTATGCGGGTAGGCTCGCAGTTGCCCGCACACTAAGGCATGTGGCGCTTAGACCGGGATCTCGGCGGGCCCACAATGCCCAGCTACATCACGATCCGGGGGTGTAGACCTCTTTGAGCCAGGCCTTTTCTTCCGGTGACATGTCTTCCATTTCCTGAATAACTTGTGCGCGGGTCTTCGTTGACTTTTGCGTCCATGCGGGTTTCGCGATGTTCAGATTCTTAAAGTACCACTCTCGCTTGTCGGATTTCGCCGCCAGCAGTTCTTGATGTACCTCATCTGCCGACTTTCCTGGCGCCGACTCGCCAGTGTGAGTGACATAGCCAATTTCCGTATTCTCTATGTGCCAGGGAGCCGCCTGAACAAATGTGGTGGTGGCACCAAGGATCAATAGCGCTGCGACGTGGCGGATTTTCATGGGGTGTCCTTCTAGGTCAGGGTTGCGTATGGTCGCCCTCGGGTGCTTTCGGGCTATGACTACTTTAAGAAGTTGACCCCGGCAATTTGCTGGCGGCGACATTACATTTGCGCAAGCATCGCTGTCCATAGTCGAATTTCACTATCCACCCGCGCCGCTCAGTTCGTGCCTTCTTGGGGCGGGAAAAACCAGTTCCACATAGACACGTTGGGTGCCGTGGATAAAGTCCACCTGATCGAATTTGGCTTCAGCCTTTCTTCGCGCTGCGACGCCCATGTCAAAGAGGTTGAATGCCCGGTCTGCGATCTGGGCAAGCAAGGTTGCGATTGAATCCGGGGACCGTGGTGGGACCACCCAGCCGTCGATGCCGCGGGTAATGTTCTCTGGTAGGCCGGCGTACTCAGTGACGATGACGGGCTTTCCGCAGGCCATCATTTCACGACATGCGAAAGAGATAGTCTCCACCCGGTGCGATAGAACAAAGCCCACATCGATCGCCGAAATGAACGGCCTGACGTCGTCCAGTATCCCCACATAGCTGAAACGACCTTCCATGCCCAGCCCTCGTATTTCCGCGAGGTCAGCGCTGGATATAGGGCCCCCTGCGACCGCTACATGGAAGCCCTCTCGCACTGCCAGAGGCAGGCGGGCAACAGCGCGGACCATGTCCATCCAGCTCTTGTACTCGCCCGTCCCTGCATTACTTCCCAGCACGATGCGGCCGGCTAGCTCTTTGCCGAAGTAGCGCGCTCTCATGCCGCTTTTCTCCTCCGCGCTAGAGGGGCGAAAGGTTGTCGTATCGACGCCGTTGAATACCGTGGATATGCCGGCGTTCGCGTATGCCGTCTTTGCGAGCTTCCTGCGGACGTGATCGCATACTGCAATCACGTGATCGGTGCCTAACCATGTGCGGATGCGCGCGCTCAGCGCAGATATGGGCTGATCGTTGTGCTTCGTAAAAACTATCTTTGGTCGTTGCTTCAAAAAGAGAGACGCCAAGATAACAAGCTTGTGATCAGCGGATCCGTTAACGTGCACCACATCGAAATTCTCGCGTTCGAGCAAGGCACGCAATTTTCTTGCCGGAGCGGGCATCCGGTATAGACGAGATGAAAAATCTATGGGGTAAGTTCTGACATCCGGAATATCCGCCGCAAGTCGTAAAAGTGCGCACCCTGGTGGCGCGGCCACACTGATAGAGTGGTGCCCGACCAGGTTTTGCGCCAGGCGAGAGATGTAAATGGCGTGACCGCTGACGTGGGGCCCGACATGAAAGTTTGTATAGAGAATCTTCATCATGATTTTCCTGGAATGAGTCCTTCGCCGCGCTCCTCTAGGAAGCGACGGCGCTTGGAGGCTCAGTCTTTGTCGAGATCCCAGATCAGATGCGCATCTATCTTCAGCTTGTAGGCCGCTTTCAACGCCTCGGCTTGGGCCGCCAATGCGCTGGCAGTCGCTCCGGTGTCCTGACGTTTCGCGATCAGCAGGCTCTGCAGGTCGACCTCGCCGAGGCTGTATGCGCGCTGCATCAACGCGGCATTCTTCAATAGCATTTCCGCGTTCTGGCGAGCGACTTCGGCGGTCAACAAAGTCCCGCGGGCCGCAGCGATGTCGCTTGATGCTTCGACGTCGAGTTGGCGACGCTTGAGTTCAAGTCCTTGATACGAAACATCCGCGCTGGCCGCCGCTTGATCGGCACGCTTTATCCGCGCGCCTCCGGGGATAGGTATGCTGACGCGCACACCCCAATAACGTTCGGCGCCGCCGCGTTCGGAGGCGGTATATAGACCTACGGTTGGATCGGGAACGCGTTCGGCTCGCGCTCGGGCCGCAGCCGCTTGGGATTGGGCCAATTGAGTCTGGACAATCTGAAGATCCTCGCTTGCGTCGATGATTCGAGTCCGAAGCTCGACATCATCTTGCGGCAATTTTTCAGGTAGGGGCAGTTCGGTCGGTTTGCGCTCAATGCCTGGAAAGCGCATGGACAGGCGGGACCACGCAATATCGCCAAGCATGGCGGCCTGGCTACGTTGTCGGTTTTGATCTGCCAGCTCGGCTTGCGCCAATCCCAAGTCCAGTCGAGAGGCGTCGCCGGCCTTCACACGCCTTTCGACAGCCTGCACACTTTTTTGCACGGTCTCATAGTTGGTCTGGGCAAGGCGATTTGCCGCTTCAGCGTGCAGCCAGTCGACCCAGAGCCTCATCAGCTCAGTGGCGGAGTTGTGTATTTGTGCTCGGTACTTGGCTCGAGCCTCGCTGAGCACGCCGCCGGCGAGCTCCCGATCCGCGTTCGCTTTCCCGGGAAGACGAATCCCTCTGTCCACACCGATGTTCCATTCGTTGTAGTGTTCTCCGGTGTTCACATTGCGGCGCTGCGCGCTAACGGATGGTGTCCACTCATAGGGAGAATCCTCAAGAATTCCGGCCGCGCTGCGGGCAACACGTAAATTCGCGATCGCCGCGGCTACTGCCGGATCCTTGTTAAGCAGCTCGCGGACCTGCATAGTGTCCGGCATTTTGACGTCTGGTTGCGCTGGCGATTTCGCTTGCGCAGGCATCGTTGCGACGAGTACAGCGGCAAAAATATAAGGCTTTATCATTTCTGCCCTCCGGACTGAGCAACCGCGGTGCGCCACATGAGCAATCCCGATTTTCCGAATGTGGCGCTAAGCCGTTCTTCAATCTCGTCCGCCTGCTGGTGGTCGCACAACACCCGGATCTCTACGGCCGCCGCGCGTCCCAAGACCTGTTCCGCCTGGCTCAGCGCGCCAAAAGCGACTCCATGCGCGGCCGCTGTTTGGCGGATGAATACGGGCGACGGCTCCATCACGAGAAGAAGATCCTGTATGCCTTCTTCGACTGAAGGCGTGCAGAGAATGGTGAGGCAAGTTTCAAACATTGGCGTCTCCTCGCTTGCTGAATGCGAAGCGCAGGTAGAGAATCGGAAGGAGTAAGAGGGTGAGCGCTGTGGCGGTAATCAAGCCGCCGATGACGACGATGGCCAGAGGGCGCTGAATCTCAGATCCAGGGCCAGTCGCAAACAACAGGGGAATGAGCCCGAAGGCGGTGATCGAGGCCGTCATCAGAACTGGCCGCAGACGTCGTTTGGCTCCCTGTACTACCACTTCCCGCAAAGAAAGACCTTCCAGCCTCAACTGGTTGAAGTAGCTGACGAGAACGACGCCGTTGAGTACGGTGATCCCAAGAAGCGCAATGAAACCCACAGACGCGGGCACCGACAGGTATTCGCCGGTAAGCCAGAGCGCTACGATGCCGCCTACGAGAGCGAACGGTATGTTGCTCAAGATGAGCAATGACTGCCGCACGGACCTGAACGTTGAGAACAGCAGAATGAAGATCATGCCCAGGGCTACGGGAACAACAACCGTGAGTCGAGCCGCCGCGCGCTGCTGATTTTCAAACTGCCCGCCCCAGGAAATCCGATAGCCGGTCGGCAACGCAACTTTGCTGGCCACCAGCGCCTTGGCCTCTTCAACGAATCCGACCAGGTCGCGGCCGCCGACGTTGGCGATCACGACGCTATATCGGCTACCCATTTCGCGATCAATCTTGACTGGCCCGGCTTCGCGTTCCAATTTGGCGAGCGTCGACAAAGGCACCGTTCTGCCATCTGGCGTGGTTAGGCGCATGGCCGCAAACTCGGCGGGGGACATTCGGGTGCTTTCTGGACCGCGGACGACGATTGGAGTTCGACGGTTGCCTTCGATCGCTTCGCCCGCACGTTGGCCTTCTATCTGAGCGCGAAGCGCGTCCTGAATCGCCTCGACCGATAGTCCAAACTGACCGGCTTGCACCCGATCTACCTTCACCTGCAGATACTGCACGCCGTCGTTTTGAACCGTGTAAACGTCTTGGTTCCCGGGAACCGTTTTCAGTACCGACTCGACTTCTTGAGCGTAGCGGTTGAGCTCATCCAGGTCGGGCCCATAGATCTTGACGGCGAGGTCTCCGCGAACGCCGATGATCATTTCGGATACGCGCATTTCGATCGGCTGCGTGAAGCTGTATTCGATGCCGGGCATGGGGTCCAAGACCTTGCGAATTTCATCCATGAGCGCTTCCTTGCTGCCCATACGCCACTCCTCCCGCGGCTTGAGAAGAAGGTACGTGTCGGTCTGGTTCAAACCCATGGGATCAAGCCCAATCTCGTCGGACCCCGCACGAGCCACGATGCCCCTGATTTCAGGTATCGAGCCCATCAGGGCTTGATGAATGCGCATATCCAGCTGGGCGCTTTCTTCAAGGCTGATGGAGGGAAGCTTCTCGATACCGACAATCAGGTCACCTTCATCCATCGTCGGCATAAACGTCTTGCCGACCTGGGTGTAGATGACTGCGGCGCCGAGCAACATTGCGATTGCGCAACCGGCAACGAGTTTCTGTCGCTTCATTACCCACTCAAGAGTGGGCTCATACAAGCTAAGCAGTTTGCGGGGTAGCCAAGGCTCGTGATGGCTGACCTCTTTCAACAGGTAGGAGGACAGAACGGGAATTACGGTGAGCGACAGAACCAGCGATCCTGCGAGTGCAAATACGATGGAGATCGCGACAGGTACGAAGAACTTTCCTTCGAGGCCTTGTAGCGTCAGTAACGGGAGAAACACCGTGATGATGATGAGAATGCCGGCGGTCACCGGAACGGAAACCTCTCTCACCGCTCGATAGATCGTATGGAGTCGCGGGACCTTTCCTGCAGTGGGGTCACTGGCGATGCGTTGGACGATGTTCTCAACTACCACGACTGCGGCATCTACCAACATGCCGATGGCGATCGCCAGGCCCCCCAAGCTCATTAAGTTGGCGGACATGCCGAAAAAACGCATGAGGATGAAGGTGCTTAATGCTGCCAGCGGCAATACCAAGGCGACGGTAAGCGCGGCGCGCAGGTTCCCAAGAAACGCGCCAAGCAGCACGATCACCAGCGCGGTGGCTTCGAGCAACGCTTTCGAGACGGCTCCCACCGCTCGATCGACTAGCAGTGCGCGGTCATAGAATGGCTTGATCGTCACTCCAGCAGGGAGGGTCGGCTGAAGCTCTGCCAGTTTTGCCTGGACGCCTTCGACTACACGTTGCGCATTGGCGCCGGCAAGTCCTAAAACCAGACCCTGCACGGCCTCACCCTTTCCGTCTTGCGTGACCACGCCGTATCGTGTGACGGTTCCCACTTTGACTTCGGCGAGATCTCCCAGACGCAAGGATTTGCCGTTTTCCGAAGGCACGACAATTGCACGGAGGTCGTCTAAATCTCGAACATTTCCTTCGCTTCGAACTAGCAGTACCTCGCCGCCTTCGCCCAGGCGTCCGGCGCCGTCGTTGCGGTTGTTGGCGGAGACGGCGTCGCGTAACTGCTCAGTTGTGACACCAGCCGCGGCCATGCGCAGGGCGTCCGGCACGATTTCGAAAGCGCGTACTACGCCACCGAGTGCGTTGATGTCCGCTACACCAGGCACTGAGCGAAGTGCAGGACGGATCACCCAATCCAATAAGCTCCGTCGCTCTGCGAGCGTTAGGGAGTCGCCCTCGACGGTGAACATGAACATTTCACCTAAGGGGGTTGTGATTGGGGCCATGCCACCTTCGATGCCCGGCGGAAGATTCTCTAGAATCCCTCCAAGCCGCTCACTGACCTGCTGCCGCGCCCAATAAATATCGGTGCCGTCCTCGAAATCGATCGTCACGTCAACCAACCCGTACTTGGTCACCGACCGCAGGATGCGCGTGTTTGGTATGCCAAGCATCTCCACTTCAATGGGTACTGCGATGCGGTTTTCGACCTCCTCTGGTGTCATGCCCGCGGCTTTCATGATCACCTTTACCTGAGTACTCGATACGTCAGGAAAGGCGTCGATAGGCAGCCCTCGGTACGCATACCAACCGGCTCCGGAGAGGATCGCGACCAAGATCAGGATAAAGAGCCGCTGCGAGAGCGAAAACTGAACTAGGCGTTGGAGCATCACTCCTTCTCCCCGTTCTTCAACCAAGCGCCCTTCAAGGCGACGACGCCTGCTGTCGCTATCTGATCGCCATCCTTCAGGGCACCGGACACTCGCGTAACGTTCCCCGCGCTGGCCAGCAATTGGACTGGGCGAGCTTCAAAGCCGTCCTTGCTTCGAACAAAGACATAGGCGTTCTTTCCGTCATGCGCGATGCCAGCAAGTGGAATACTCCATCCTTTCGGTCCTTCGCTCGATGCAAGCTCCGCGCTCAGGATCTCGCCAGGGCGTAGGGGCGTGGCCGATTTTTCCACTTCAGCGCGCACGGTAACGGTCTGCGACCCGGCGTCTACGATTGCTGCGCTGCTGATAAGGCGGGCCGTTACTTCACGCCCTTGGACGGTCACTTGTGAACCTTCCGTCCACGACACGAGCTCCGTCGCTGGTACTTGAATCTGCAGCCAAAGGGTTTCGGTGCTGGAGATTTCTGCAAGGGGCGATGTCGTGTCGATCCGTTGGCCCGGACGCGCGGTGATCGCGTTGACTACGCCCTTGTGGCCGGCGCGGACCGTCAACGTGGATTGGGGCGCGGCCGATTTCTCAAGGCTTTGTATCTCGGACACTGTCATGCCAGTCAAGCGCAATGCAGCCTGAGCTTGAAGCAGAGCCGCCTCTGCCTCACGAAGGGCGGCGTTAGCTTCCTGCACCCGTCGTTGCGGAATGATGCCCTCGGCATACAGGCTACGTTCGCGCTGGAAATTCTGGCGCGCGAGCGACGTCTTGGCCTGGTTCTGGATCATGTCGAGCTGCAGTTGGCCGTATTCGCTGCTCGCGACGGTGAGGAGCGGCGTTCCTTCGTCTACCGCTTGGCCGGGCAGGGCGAGGATCTGTGTAAGCAGACCTGAAACTGGCGAACTGATGACCCGGTCGGCATTCGGCGGCATCACGACTTTAGCGGGATAAGCCGTCTTAACCTGCGGTGAAGCCGAGGACAACGGCAATAACGTGATCCCGAGTGCGGCAATCTGGTCGTCCGCGACAACAAAAGCGGCCGGTCGATCTGCCGCGAATGCGGCCGAATACACGAACAGGCAGCCGACAAGGCACAAGCGAGCGCGGCAGCGCGCCGTGGCCGATAGGTTTTTCATGAGACTCTCTAAGGCGCCAGACAGGCGCAGCAACGCTCGCGCGGCTTCTTGTCGCCGCGAGCGAATTGAACAATCAGCCCTTTGCGGGCATGAAAATCAGAGGGGGAGTGCGCTGCGAGGAGGACGCAGCGGCGGCGCAATGGCCAAGCTTGGCACCTGGGGTCGTGCCAGAGAAGGGTGCGCCGTTAGGTGGGGTAGAAGAAGCGTTTGTGCAACTGCTGGCACAAGGCCAAAGGGATGGTGAGACGCTTCATGTAGAAGCTGATGCTGCGTGTCGGTAAGCTGACCCGGCGCCGCCTCGTCGCCGGCATGACGCTCGGCGTCCGAGACCACAAGAGTCTCTCCATGACTGTCGCTATGAGCGACCCAACCTGTTCCCCAGCCGAGCAGTACCGTGCTCGCCAGCATTGCGGCAAACAGCAGTAATGAAACGGCCTTTTTGATGGGAAGGGGCATAGAACGGGAAGCGGTACTCCGAGATTCGTCTAACGCTGTAGGCCGAAAATCGGGTTAGATCTGGTACAGATCGTATCCTAGCGGGGGGGATGGGGTCAACTTACAATTTCGTAAGGATTGGGTCCCGAAACGGGGGCCTATCCCGCCCCTCCCCGGGGGCAGCATGGTCGCCGTCCCCGGGCCTTTCAAGGTTTCAATGGCAGTGCGAGCCGCCATTTTTGTTGTCTCGGTGGCAACCATTCTTATCGGTGCCGCCGCTATGTGCCAACGCGGATACCGAGACCAGCATAGCGATAACAGCCAAAGCGAGCTTCTTCATAATCGATCTCCTCTCTAGACCAGTCCCTTATGGACGGCGATTAACATTTAATCATGTTTGTATAGAAAAGATACGAAAACCGAAATCGGCGGCAAAGTCGCTATCGCTACTTGGGTCGGTCAGGCCACCGGCGGTGATCATCGTCCACGATGTATTCATGCGAATGATCTTCGGTCGCTCCATGTTCGTCGACCGTAAGGTGCGGATGACCTGGATCGAGGTCTGGATGCTGGTGTTTGACCCGGTCCGGATCGTGCGATGGCCAGATTGCCGCCGCCACGGCAACGGCTGCGCACGCAACACCGCCCATGATGAGGAATGTTGTGCGAGCGCTGGCGTTGGCACTTAGCCAACCCGCAAGCGGATATGTGACAAGCCAGCAGGCGTGCGACAACGCGAACTGTGCTGCAAAAAGCGCAGGGCGATCCTCTTGATGGGCTGAACGCCGTAGCAACCGGCCGGACGGCGTCTGAGCCAGGGAGTAGCCTAGCCCCAACGCTACCCACAAGGGCAACAGCCCCCCATATGACGTCACGGCCATGCCGCCCAATAAGCCAACTGCCAGGACGGCGGCACCCGCCAACATGGCACGCCTGTCGGGGACGCGCTCCAGAATGCCTGGAAGCGTTAAAGCCGCCACCATGGAGCCGGCGCCAAACGCCGCGAGCGCCCACGCAGTTGCGTGTTGCGTGAGTCCATAGCGCCCTTGCACGAGCACCACAGTGTTGACGATCACCATTGAGCTGGCGGCAGCGACGGCCACGTTCAGTGCCAGAAGGCCGCGAAGACGCGGGGTGGCCAGATAAATGCGCAAGCCGCGCGTTGTCCGTTCGTATATGCCGCGGGGAGGAGGGGTTTTCGCTTTTGGCAGCACGACCGAAACCACAAGTGCGGCCGAGGCCAGGAAACCCACCATGGTGCCCCAAAACAGGCTGTGAAAGCTCACGACAGTCAGCAGGAGTGCCGCCAACATTGGGCTGGCGACACTCTCCAGGTCATACGCTAGCCGGGAAAGCGAAAGCGCCCGTGTGTAGTCTGCCTCTTTTGGCAACACGTCCGGGATGGTGGCTTGGAAAGTCGGCGTGAATGCCGCAGACGCGGATTGGAGCAGAAATATGAGGATATAGATCTGCCACGTTTGCGTGACAAAGGGAAGCGTCAGCGCGACGAGTGCGCGTACAAGATCCAAGGCGACCAACATGGCTCGTCTGGGCAGGCGCTCAGCGAAGGCAGCCGCGATAGGCGCGACGCCGATGTAGGCCAGCATCTTGATTGCCAGTGCGGTGCCCAGCACCTCGCCAGCGCTGGCGCCCGCAAGATCGTAGGCCAGTAGACCGAGAGCGACCGTGGCGAGGCCGGTGCCTACCAATGCAACCACTTGCGCGGTGAACAAGTGGCGATACGTTCTGTTGGCAAGGATACTTAGCATTCTTGTTCCTTGATTCAGTTAATCCTACGCATGCAAGGCGCGCATGCCGATCCAACCGTTCAACCCCACATAGATGCCGACGGCGATGATCAATAGGCTGGAGAGATACGGGGCACGACGCGCCACTGTGGAGAACCAGCTGTACCGTTTTGTCGCATGCCGTACGCTCAAGGCCGCAACGGCGCCGACCGTGACCAGCGTGATCGCCAAACCGATGGAAAAACACAGCACGAGAACTGCGCCCAACGTGAATTCCTTGAGTTGCAGGCACAGCAACAGCACGGTGATTGCGGCAGGACAGGGAATGAGCCCGCCCGTCAGTCCGAACAGCGCGATCTGCCAGTTGGTGACGTTCTTGTCCGCAAAGCGACGCCGGATGTCGTTCGCATGCGCCAATTGGTGAGCGTCTTGAAAGCCTTCTCCTGACACGTCCAACCCACGGAGCTCCTCGTGAATGTGGTCGTGCTGATGGGCATCGTTTTCGACAAAGGCAACGTCATAGCTGTGCGCATGATGTCCGTGGCTCAAGGTCAACCGCGCCATGAACTGATGGGGTTCCGGAATCTCGTCGACGGACTCCAGGTATCCGCCACGATCGACAAAAGCAAAACTCTGTACCGAGCCATCCGGACGTTCTATGGAGACGTTGACGTCGGCGGCGCGCCACGCTTGCCCATTGAGTGTCCGCAAACGCCAACGCGGTGGGACTCGGTTTTCGAAGACCTCTAAAACTACCCGGCCATGGCCCGTGTCGATTTCCCGATGCGCTTCGCCGTGAGCATGCGCCTCGTGCGAATGACGATGATCGTGGTCGTGCGGATCGTTCGCGTGTTGTTCGCGCCAAGTGCGCCAGAACATCCAGGCGGCAATCAGCACGATGATCAACCCCGATGCCAGCTGGAAGTAGGGTTCCAGGCCTTCGGCGTCTACACCCTGCCACAAGTACATCCCGCCAAGCCCGATTCCCCACACGATCAAGGTGTGCGAGATGGTTGCTGTGACCCCAAGCAACACGGCTTGGTCAACCGTTCCTCGTATTGCGACGATGAACGCCGCCATCATCGTTTTGGAATGCCCGGGCTCAAGGCCGTGCAACGCACCAAGCAGTATGGCGCTCGGAATGAACAGCCACGCGTGAGAGGCGCCCTGCGCGAGGAGGTCGGAGAATGACAGCATGGTTGCTTCCGCTAGAGGTATTTCGTGATTTTTTTGAACTCGTCGATGGTGCGCCGACGTTCGTCGTTGAGTTCGCCCACCGCATCTTCCAGGCAATGGTCAATGTGGTCTTGAATGAGAATTTTCTTGGCCTGGGATATCGCCTTTTCGACCGCGTGCAACTGCTGGGCAAGGTCCAGGCAGGGACGATGCTCTTCCATCATCTGCAAGATGCTCCGCAAGTGGCCATCGGCGCGCTTGAGTCGCTTCGCGATGGCGTCATGGTGGTGGTGAGGAGTCGATGTCGTCATGCACCGATAGTATCCCCCTAGGGAGGATATGAAGGCAAAAACCATGACTAATACGAGGGAACTGTTGCATCGGCGCACGAATATTTTTTGTGTTGATGTTTCTACATTTATGTAGCGTTTATAACTTCTTAGTTGTACGCTTTGCTCATGAACTGGCTAACTCTCGTCCTCTCCTTGCCTACCGAAAACGCTACGGCGCGCATGCGCGCCTGGCGCGCCTTGAAGGCATGTGGCGCCGCTGTTTTGCGCGACGGTGTCTACCTTCTGCCTGGGCAGGACGGCGACGACACCTTGGCCACCATAGGGCGCGAAGTGCGAGACAACGGGGGCACGGCCCATCTGCTTCAAACAACGATGGATGTTGATGAGGAAAGCGAGTATCAGGCGCTTTTCGACCGCTCGGCGGACTATGCCGAGCTGATGAAGGAGGCCGCGCAAGTGCATGGCTTGTTGACGCCCGACAGCGCTATGGACACGCTCAAGCAAACCCGCAAGCTGCGCAAACGGTTCGTTCAGATTGCGGCCATCGACTTTTTCCCTGCGGAAGCCCAGCGGCAGGCGGATGCCGCGCTGAAAGAGTTGGAAGAGGGCGCGAATCGTGCGCTGTCGCCCGACGAGCCCCATCCGGCGGACGGGGCAATTCCTCGCTTGTCGGCCGCTGAATACCGGGGCCGCCACTGGGCCACGCGGGCGCGCCCGTGGGTGGATCGGTTGGCTAGCGCCTGGCTGATTCGGAGGTTCATCGACCCGGACGCCCGTTTTCTATGGCTTCAATCGCCGGCGGATTGTCCGGACGACGCACTGAGCTTCGACTTTGATGGCGCGACCTTTTCCCATGTCGGCGTCAAGGTGACGTTCGAGACGCTCTTGGCTGCGTTTGGCTTGCAAAGTCCGGCGCTGGACCGGTTGGGATCGATCATTCATTACCTGGACGTTGGTGGCGTGCAACCCGCGGAAGCTGCAGGCGTGGAGCAGGTCTTGGCTGGCTTGCGCGAGACGATCACTGATGACGACCAGTTGTTTGCCTTAGCCAGTGGCATTTTTGACGGCTTGGCGGCCAGCTTTGCAAAGGGGGCAGGAAATGAGTAGCCGATTGCAAGAGGCAGGGACGCCACCTTTGGAAAGCTCGGTTCCCCTGGAAGCGCCACAGCCCGTGAGCTTTCGTCAGGCCCTTTGGTTCTGGTTGAAATTAGGCTTCATCAGCTTTGGCGGGCCCGCTGGGCAAATCGCCATCATGCACACCGAACTGGTGGAGCGGCGTCGTTGGATCAGCGAGCGCCGGTTTCTGCACGCGCTGAACTACTGCATGTTGTTGCCCGGTCCAGAAGCCCAGCAGTTGGCCACCTATATCGGATGGCTGCTGCACCGGACCTGGGGTGGAGTAGTTGCAGGGGGCCTTTTCGTGCTTCCCTCGCTATTCATTCTGATCGGATTGTCATGGGTATATGTGGCTTGGGGCGACGTTCCCGTCATCGCTGGACTGTTCTATGGAATCAAGCCAGCCGTCACGGCCATCGTCCTGCACGCGGCGCACCGGATCGGCTCGCGCGCACTGAAAAATCCCGTTCTTTGGAGCATCGCTGCGGCGGCTTTCGTGGCCATCTTCGCTGCGAACGTGCCATTCCCGCTGATCGTCGCAGTGGCGGCATTGGTCGGCTTCGTAGGCGGCAAGAAATGGCCCGAGTACTTTCGTACCGGCGCGCGGCATGGCTCAGGCGCCTCAGGTTTCGGCCCCGCGTTGATTGATGATGACACCCCCACGCCCAGCCATGCCAAGTTTCGTTGGCCGCGGTTGGCGGCCATCGTAGGAATAGGTGCATTGATGTGGGGCGCGCCCATGGGTGTACTGACCGCTGTCTACGGTTGGCATGGTGCATATACGCAGATGGGCTGGTTCTTCACGAAAGCTGCTTTCCTTACTTTCGGCGGCGCTTACGCAGTGCTGCCGTACATCTATCAAGGTGCTGTGGACACCTATGCGTGGCTCACGCCGATCCAGATGATCGACGGCCTGGCGCTGGGAGAGACCACACCTGGCCCGCTCATCATGGTGGTTGCTTTTGTTGGATTCGTCGGCGGGTACGCCAAAGCGCTATTGGGCCCGGAGACGCTATTCCTGGCTGGCGCGCTGGCTGCGACGATCGTCACCTGGTTCACCTTCTTACCGTCGTTCCTATTCATTCTGACCGGCGGCCCTCTGGTTGAGGCGACAAAAGAAGACCTGAAGTTCACCGCGCCACTTACTGCGATCACCGCGGCGGTTGTCGGCGTCATTCTCAATCTGGCGGTGTTTTTTGGCTATCACGTCCTGTGGCCGGAGGGCTTGGCAGGACGCTTTGAACTGGGCTCGGCGTTGATCGCGCTGGGCGCCGCCATCGCGCTGTTTAAGTTCAAACGCGGTGTGATCGAGGTCATTGCGGCTTGCGCCGTCATTGGCCTTATCCTGAAACTCACCCTATGAGGTGGTGCCATGAAATGGATTACGCGGGAGCATCCGAAGATTGACCGTATAGCCTGTCCTTGGCTGATTAGCCGGTACATCGATAAAGAACCCGAGTTCCTGTATGTCTCGGCCGACCGCGTGCTGAGCGAGGCCGAAGCAACGGGAGCTGTGCCGTACGACATCCCAGGAGTGACCCTGACGCACGTCGGGGAGCGATGCAGCTTTGACACATTCCTGGATAAATACGAACTGCACGACGCAAGTCTTAAGGACTTGGCGGTGATCGTACGCGGGGCGGATACCGACAGATTGGATCTTGCGCCCCAATGCGCCGGTCTTCTGGCCGTATCGCTCGGGCTGTCTCGGAATTTCCCTGACGACCATCAGATGCTCGAACACGGCATGGTGGTCTACGACGCATTGTACGCTTGGTGCCGCCACGCGCGCGGCGAAACACACACTTGGAACTATGCGTCCGAGAGTGGTAGAGCGGCCTAACGTGTTAGGCGCAATAGCAAAAGGAGAGTCATCATGGAACTGATGGCAAAGCCGCTCCTCGTGGATTCAGAACGGATCTCTGGGCTGAGTGGAAAGCTTGTGCGCAGCCACTATGACAACAACTACCTGGGCGCGCTGGCACGATTGAACGCTATTAGGAAAAAAATGGAGGAGTCGCGTTGGGAATCAACGCCGGCCTTTTCGCTCGTGGGCGCCAAGCGAGAGGAGTTGCTCGCAGCTAACTCCGTGTTTCTGCACGAGGCCTACTTTGAAGTTCTAGGAGGTGATGGGGTACTCCCCGCAGGAGGGCTTTCCGTCGCATTGGAGCGCGATTTTGGGTCTGTCGATCAGTGGAGCGCTGAATTCACCTCTCTAGCAAGAGCGATGAGTGGGGGATCCGGTTGGGCGATCCTCGCGTGGTCCTCGCGTGACGCCAAGTTGGTCAATCACTGGGCCGGAGATCACACCCAGCTATTGGCTGGTGCTTCGACATTGCTCGCACTAGACATGTACGAGCACGCCTATCACATCGACTTTGGTGCGAAGGCAGCTGCCTACGTCGACTCGTTTATGGCCGAAATCCAATGGCGTGTCGTCGCTTCACGGTATGCCCGGGCGATAGACGAAGCGAGCTTAGGGATGGAAATCCAAGCACCCGAAGCAGCGGCGGTCGGCGCAATCGCAATTCTGGACGTGCGACGGCGCGCGGTATTTTCCCTTTCTTGCGAGAGGGTTGCGGGCTCTGAGTGGCAAGACCCTGCGCAGCCTACGGAATGGATGCGCAATTTCGACAAGTCCGGGCCTGTCGTGGTCTATTGCGTACATGGCCACGAAGTCAGCCGAAGCATCGCGTTGGCGCTCAACGCAAGGGGTATCCCTGCGCGGTATCTCGTGGGAGGGATAGAAGCATGGCGAAAGGCTGGACTGGCTATGACGACTGAAAAGAAGCATCCGGCGGACTGACCGCAAGATCTCGAATGCCGGGAGTTGGTCGAGCCTAGTCCCGGAAACAACGCGCATGGGGCCCGAAACCCCGGTAGGAAGCCTGGACTCTAGTGCTGAGGCGAATGTCCGATTGTGGCCGATTGCAGACCTTTCGGTTTGTTTAGCCGCTAAACACCCCATTCAAAACACGTTTATCCGGACCCGTGGATATGTGGATGATCGCTTCGCGACCGCCCGGCTCGCTGTGCTCGGCCCGTGGACAACCGCTGATGGACAAACGGTGGACAGGCTCCGCCTGACCACGCGCTTGACCACAGGGTATGCCCACCGGCTACCCGCGCTTCTTCCACATACCCACCGGCCCCCATCGACCATCAATTGGAGCTAAAAATCGAAACCGGCTCCGGCGAGGTATTGAGTGCTATGTATTTCGCGCCGATCACGGGCAGCCTGCCGCGTCGGCCTGAAGCCGGTGCAGTTCATCGGCGATTTCGTCCAGTCTCGTGCGCAGCGCCGCCAGATCAGGGGAAGCAAGATAGGCCGAATCTAACGACTGCGTATTGAGCGCACACGCCGTCGTAAGGAGAACATTCATTAGTTCCTACAAGGTCATGCTTGGATCCATTGCATCCACCAGCCCTGGTAGTAACGTCGACCGTCGATCTCTTCAAAGCCGCAGACCATCATGCCTCGGTCCGACGAGAACGTTAGCAATTCCGGCTGTAGAAGGTCGGGGATTGCGCCCTTGGCGGTCGCCCCGAACTTTTGAAGGCCGTCCATGGTCATGACGCGGATGTACCGCTTCATGTCATCGCGCATGATCGAGTACATACGGACCGTGCCGGTGATCGCCGGAGCAGGGTCTCGGTCGGGACGTTTTACACCGAGGTGGTGGGTACGAGTAACAGTGCAAAGCATGATGCGCGGGGGGAGGAGTACTGTATGGATGTACAGTATAAACTGAATGCGGCTGGTCCTTGTGATTGTTGGGGCGACCGCCTTGTCCGGCCATGCTGGACGGTCAGTCCGTGACTTGGCAACGTTGGTCCAGAGCTTCGGTGACGGAAGGGCCACGCCAACCGATTTTTCAGTCACACCTCAAAATGTTGCATCCGTTGACCCAAGCGCGCTGAATTCGGGAATCTGAGTGAACCGTCTCTCGGAGAACCATCAAGCATAGCGTTGTGGAACTGGGCGCGATGGCCGCGCGCTGCGGCGAGTCGATATTGTCTTGCCCCTTCTTGAAGGCCCACAATATGGCGGGGCATAGCGGGCAGCCAATTCATGAGTGGCAGGCGGCTGTGGACGCCTGGGAAGCGGGATGGCTATCCGTTCAGGATGATGTTTGCGGTCCACAGCAGGCGTCACGTGTCCTTGGTGATGTCCTTCCGATAGGCTTCCGCACGCGCCAGCGTTCGATAGAACATCGCGCCGACGTCTAAGAGGCGGTCGAGTTCTTCGGCGTCCAGCTTCCCACTGCATTTCTCTAGGCAGAAGGCGTATTCATTTAGGATGTCCGCCCAATCCCCGAAATGGCGTGGAGGTGTGGAGCGATGGATCATCTTTGCAAGATATTCATCTGAGTTCATCGTCATCTCTTCCGCGCGCTGACGCTGTTTAGCCAATGACGTATCTCTGCAAAGCGCGTTCCAGCCTAGATGCTGGGAGTTGTTCAGCCGCTAAACTCGGGGCGGACTACAAGTCGGGGACGCAACGAACCGCTGCCGCCGTTATATTGGTTCAATAGCGTCCGGAAGCTGATATTTCGAATTTCCCACCTCTTGTCGCACCGGATGCCAGGTGAAGGCGTCTTCAGGCACGCCTTCGTTCAACAGCGCCCGGGCGTCGGTCGTCGGGTAGGACGGATCGATCCATCGCCGAGCAACATCCGGGGGCAGCGCCACAGGCCGCCTGGCGTGGATGTCCACCATCCCCCCTTGAGTGTCGTTCGTCACAATAGCGAACCCATGTGCGGCATCGAGTGCAGCGCCCGGTTCCCACGCGGTGAGCGCCGCAAAGTAGAGCGGGCCTTCGCCATGTATGTAATATGGTTGTTTGTTGCCGTCCGGCTGCACGGGCCATTCATACCACCCATCGGCAGGCACCAAAATCCGACCGACGCCGATCAGGAAGCGCCAGGGCCACCCGTTCTTCAAGATGGTCTCCAGCTTCGCGTTGCTCATGAAGTGCTTGGAGTCGGGGCGCTTATAGCCCCAGGGCAGGCGTGTCATCGCTTCCGTGCCCTCGGCCAGACGATGCAAAGTGAGCGGGCGTGTGCCCGGGGGTATGTTGAATCGCGGCCCCGTTGGGTCCGCGAAGATCTGGCCCAAATTGGTAAAGATCCGCTCGACGTAATCCAGCGGACCCGACTTCTGGACAATTCGACCGCACATCGCTGACCTCGTCGGAAGGAGCTGGCAGTTCAGTATAGGCCGGGCTCTTTTAGGCCCGTGCCTCTAGTCCTCTCCCGGCCCCAAAGATTCCGCTATCCCTTCTTGCGCATCGAGCAGGAAAGCGCTGGATTCGGGCGTCTGGATCATTGATGGCACGGCCAGTTCAACTAGGCAAGTAAGCAACTCAGTGAACCACCATTTCACATCGACTCCAACCGGAGCGACATGGGTATAGGTTAGGTAGCTGACCGCACGTGTGACTATGTTGGGATCTCGACCACATTCGATCACGTCAGCGACTTGCGTTGCTGCGATTCGCGTGAATTCGCCCGCAAGCTTCGCCACGGCAATCTCGGGTGTTCCCTGTTCTGACCATAGGGCGCCTCTCGCCAAATTCCGGCAGGCGATCTGCAATGCAGCAAGGTCAACGTCGTTCAAAGGCCTTCCTTGCAGGTTTGGTGTGACATGACCGAGAGTGGCCTGGTTCTGGCGGCTGACAGTACTTGTATTCCGCCCAGCAAATTCCGGCAAGTTATTGTTCAGATCGAAGAAAATCGGCGTGCAGGGGCGATATGCGGCATAGACAGCGCACCCAAACGATTCCACGTCTGGCGCGCACGTGGCAAGCAGAGTAGCTTCCGTCTCGGGCTAGATTTGTTGGTGCGGCTCGCTCACAACCTCCTCGGAAGAAGGGATCGCCCGCCACAACGCCGATCACGCCCGCCTCTCAACCGCCGAACTTGCTGTCATTCGGACGCTATCCGATTCGGAGAAGGCGGACGGCATGGTGCTGGGAACGGGACCAGCCTGGGTGTTAGGCCTGGGCGCATCTTGGCCCTGCGCGCGCCAGGCTCAAGGGGCTTTCGAATACAAAGGGACTTCCTTCTGATGGCGAACTCCGCAGCCGTACTATCAATCGTCATCTTTATTCCTTTGGAGACGAATCATGGCGCAGATTGTTAGGGTTGGGGTAGACCTGTCGAAAACCGTCCTGCAGATCCATGCTGTTGATGACGCGGGCGCGACCATAGTCAATCGAGCCGTATCTCGAGAGAGATTCTTCGAGTGGTGTATTCAACTTCCAGAAGGATGCGTGGTGGCAATGGAAGCCAGTTCGGGCGCCCATCATATTGGGCGCAAGCTAACTGCGTTTGGCCTGGATGTGAAGATCATTGCCGCGCAGTTTGTTGCGCCGTACCGAATCCAGGGAAAAACCGGGAAGAACGATGCAAACGACGCAGCTGCGATCTGCGAAGCCGCTTCGCGACCGCACATTCATGCGATCCCGATTAAATCGGCAGAGCAGCAGGCAATCATGAGCGTGCATAAGGTCCGCGAGGGCGTTAAGGAAGAACGAACTGCGTGCATCAACAGGATTCGTGGACTTTTGGCGGAATTCGGCATCGGCGTCTCTCGTTCTCCGGAAGTGCTGCGACGTAGGTTAGCGGACATAATCGATGACGCTACCAACGAAATGCCAGCATTTGCACGCCTCGTAATCCGGCAGGCGTACTCACATTGGATCGAGCTTGAAGAGCATCTTGCCTGGTGTGATGACCGCATTAACGAGCATGTGAGGCGAGATCCCCAGGCGCGACGCGCGACAGAATTGGTGGGCATTGGCCCGATTACCGCTTCGGCTCTGGTCGCCTACGTCGGCGACTTTCGACAATTCAAGAGCGGAGCCCAGTTCGGCGCTTGGCTTGGGTTGACGCCCAAGCAGTCCTCAAGTGGAGGAAAGGCCAATCTCGGGAAAATTACAAAGCGCGGGAATTCCTACTTGCGGTGCCTGATCGTCACCGCCGCCAAGGCGGCAATTTTCTCGTGCGCGAAGAGAAATGATCCATCCTCAGTCTGGGCGAAAAAACTATGTGACCGTATCGGATGGCAGAAAGCGACCGTTGCTTTGGCCAACAAGAACGCCAGGATTCTGTGGGCGGTCCTGGCGCTTGATCGGAAATTTGATCGAGCGTACGTGAGTCCTAGCCCGTTCAGTACGTCATCATCCTGAGTCTGTGTAACGCATCGGCAGCTCGCAAGCGAAGATACTAGAACTGGTCAGACCGTCAGCAAGCAAGCTCGTATATGCCGCCGGCGTGAAGTTAGCGCCGACTTTCGAATGGAGCCTTGCTGAGCGGTTTGTATCTGGGTCCGCGTGATGTTAAGCGCACAAGACCGACTGTAGAAGCGCAGTCTGCACCATGTTCGTTCGTCATCTTCGAATCGGCGCTGCGTTCACGTATGCGTGTGTTCGTTCCCGTACGGTTCTTAATTAACGCTTTGATGGCAACTTTTCTATGGCTCTTGCAACGACCAGGAAGTCCCTGTAGCGGCATATAGCCGCTCACTACGCGCGCTTTATATTCCACGTCCCCTTGCCCCCGGCGCTTGTTCCGCAGGGCGCCAGTGCTCCCGTCCCGCCACCCCGGCTGGGGCCCTCTTCCAAGGAGCACTACATGACGCACTCCACCCTCGCTGAAGCCCGCCTGGTCCCCGATCACGATCGTCTGGCCTTCTTGCCCAAACACTTCGGCATCCGCCTGATGCTGCGCGGAGAAATCTCCGTCTACAACTGGCTGGATCGCCTGTCGCAGGAGTACAGCGGCGGCTTCTGGCACTACTACGAAATCCCGAACGGCCTCTACATGGCGCCGGCCGACTACGAGACGCTTCACATCGTATGGCCCATGAAATGGTGCGACCGGACCATGTCGGCGGACGCCGCCGGCATCGTGGCAACGCTGTACGCCCTGTGCGAACTGTGCAGCCAGTACCGCAGCGACGACCTGGCCGAGAAGTACCACGCCCTGCGCGACTTCGCCGGCGAACACGCCGAGGCAAATGCCATCTTCGCGGCGATCGATTGACGCCATTCCGGCCCGCTTCGGCGGGCCTTTCTTCTTCTGAGCACCATCAGGCCATCGTGGCTCAGCCCCTGCTAAGTGACGCTGCAGGGGAACGGCTGCGCTTTGAAGTTGGACCGTTGAAAGCCATACGGGGTGGCGGGTCTGCATTCCCGGTCAGTGTGCCACGGCGTTCTCGCGTTCAAGTGCGGCGCGGCGCCGGCTGCGCTGGCGCCACTCGCGGCCGTTGGCCGTCTTCGACACTTGAGTAACTGTGTTCGATGTCAAGTCTTAAGCATGTTGTTACGGGACGGCCCATCCGCAGATAGCACCAACCGACGACAAAGCCCGCAATCGGCAACAACCAGATCAGTCAAGGGTTTGCTTCGCGAGTGTAGGGTAGCCCGTGCACACCATGTTCGAGATCTAGGCATGAACAAGGAGTACAACCATGTATCTGCCATCGCTGGCCGAGTGAGCCCAGGCGCGCTCATCGACCATGGCGTGCCTGTGGGCCGCCAGCGGGCTCGCTACGGAGATACGTGACCAAATGCCCTCTGCCATCTCTACTGCGGCTCAGCAGCATCTGATGCCCAACCAGTGATTCCGACGCGTCGCCTTCGGCGAACTGTGAACGAAGAGTTGAGTGTCTGCTTCTTGAAATCGCCAACGGCGGCTCTTGGCCGGCAAACGTCCGAGTTGTCCGACCGATTTCGACCCAATGCGGCCGGCCAAAGGTTAGTTCTCGCCGCCCGATATCGTGTTTGTGACGATTAGGCCCTGGTCCGAGTCACGCTGCACAACCCGTGTACAATGCTCCCGCAGCATCTGCAACGGATGCGGCTTCGCTTCGATAGCGATACTAGTGGACCCGGCGTTTGCCGGGTGGCTCGGCCGGGCGCCTATCCCTCGGACAACTCCAAGCGAATTACGGCTCGCTCCGAGACCAACTACAAACCACCCTCGGTGTGAGGCATCGCTTGCTAACGTCAGGTTAGCCTAACAATGTCTTTTTTCTCCTCTTTTCGTCGCGAATGGATGACCAGTCCTCGTAACGATATTCTTGCGGGCATCGTCGTTGCCCTTGCTCTTATCCCCGAAGCCATCGGCTTTTCCATCATCGCGGGCATTGATCCGCGCGTAGGCCTCTACGCATCGTTCTCGATCGCGGTAATCATCGCTTTAGTGGGCGGCCGGCCAGGCATGATTTCTGCGGCCACGGCCGCCATTGCCGTGCTGGTGGTGCCTTTGGTCAAGGATCATGGCGTTGAATACCTGTTCGCCGCGACAATCCTGATGGGCATCTTCCAGGTCATCGCCGGCTTTCTTCGGCTTGATCTGCTAATGCAGTATGTGTCGCGGTCTGTCGTCACCGGGTTCGTGAACGCGCTGGCAATCCTGATCTTTGTTGCCCAGTTGCCGCAGCTGACCAACGTCACGTGGGTCACCTACGTGATGGTGGCGGGCGGGTTGGCGATCATCTATCTGTTTCCTCGCCTGACCCGGGCCGTGCCGTCGCCCTTGATCGCGATCATCGTGTTGACGGCCATCTCCATTTACTGGGGCCTGCCCGTCAACACGGTGGGCGACATGGGCAAGCTGCCGTCGTCCCTGCCTTCGTTCCTGATCCCGAACGTGCCCTTCACGTTTGAAACTTTGCAGATCATTCTTCCGTATTCGCTGACCATGGCGGCGGTGGGTTTGCTGGAATCGATGATGACCGCGCAGATCGTGGACGACTTGACCGACACGCCCAGCAATAAGCGGCGTGAATGCAAGGGCCAGGGCATCGCGAACTTTGTTACGGGCTTCTTTGGCGGCATGGGCGGTTGCGCCATGATCGGCCAGTCCGTCATCAACGTGAAGTCGGGCGGTTCGACGCGGTTATCCACTTTCGTGGCGGGTTCCTTCCTGCTGTTCCTGATCGTGGTGCTGGGACCCTTGGTGGCCAGGATTCCCATGCCGGCACTGGTGGCGGTCATGATCATGGTTTCCATCGGCACGTTCAGTTGGGGTTCGATCCGCAACCTGCGTTCGCATCCCTGGCAGTCTTCCGTCGTCATGCTGGCGACCGTTGTGGTGGTCGTCTGGACGCATGACCTTGCACAGGGCGTGCTGGCGGGCGTGCTGTTGAGCGGCGTGTTCTTCGCGGGCAAGGTCAAGCGGCTCTTCGCGGTGACTTCGGCCTTGTCTGAGGACGGACGCACCCGCACCTATTACTACGCGGGTCAGGTGTTTTTTGCTTCCACCGAACGGTTTTCAGAAGCCATTGATTTTAAAGAGGTCGTCGACCACGTGGTGCTGGACGTTTCCGCCGCGCACTTCTGGGACATCTCGGCCGTGGGGGCCCTGGACAAGGTCGTGATCAAGCTGCGCCGCGAAGGCACGACCGTAGATGTCGTCGGTTTGAATGCCGCCAGCGCCACCATGATTGGTCGATTTGCAATTCACGACAAACCCGGCGCCGACACCAAGTCGTTGGGACACTAAGGAGAATATATGTCGAAAGTACTTGCATGCATCGATGCCTCCCACTACGCCGCCGCGGTTTGCGACTTGTCAGCCTGGGCGGCGCACCGTCTTTCCTGGAGAGTTGAACTGCTGCATGTTGTGCAGCGAAAAAGCGCGGTGACGGCGCGGCACGACCTTAGTGGCGCTATCGGGCTGGGTGTGAAAAGCGAGCTGCTAGAAGAGCTGACTCGTATCGAGGAGGCGCAAGGAAAACTGGCGATCGAAGGTGGCCGCGCCCTCTTGGCGACAGCTGAAGAGCGATTACGGGCTGCCGGCATCGGCGATGTCAGTACGGTGCACCTCCATGGTGGCATTGTGGAAACCATTATCGAGCGTGAAGCCGAGGCTAGCTTGGTGGTGATGGGCAAGCGGGGAGCGTCGAGCGAATTCGCCGCCGGCCATCTCGGATCGAAAATCGAGCGCGTGCTTCGAGCCAGCAACAAGCCGCTATTGGTTGCTCCCGAGCGGCATGTGCCGCCAATGCGCGCTGTGATCGCCTACGATGGCGGAAAGTCTATTGCTAGAGCGATCGCATTGCTGACAAGCACGCCGATGCTGGACGGTCTGCCAATACACCTCGTGAGGGCGGGCGCGGAGTCGCAGGAGCATCAAGCCCAGATGGAGCAGGTCGTTCAGCTATTCGCGCAAAGCGGGCGAACGGCAACTTTTTCGATTACCCCGGGGGCTCCTGAGAAGGTTATTGCTGACTGCGTAGCCGGTGGTCCGATGTCCGTGCTGGTCATGGGTGCTTATGGTCACTCGCCGCTCAGGAATTTGATCGTCGGCAGTACCACGACGGCAATGATACGAGCTGTTGAGGTGCCGATCCTGCTTGCGCGATAGCGCTGTGAACTTATGGAATGCCCTGAGGTGACCGGCGTGCGTCACCTGCATAGGATCGGGTGAATGCACAGCCGACGGCGGACATCGAAATCTGCGCTTTGTGCCGTGGTCTCCTTGAGTGGACGCTTGTGCACTGATTGGCTTCGGCAAACGCTGGCTCGCAGCCTGCCTAAACCCGTTTTCCAGCGGTTCGGATGGTCGGGGTTATCGTCGACACATCCTGGCAGGATGTGGCCTTGGGGCTAGTGACCGATCACAGCTACTTATTGATGCTGGTGCCGAGGTCGAAGGCGCCGATGAGCGCCTCAATGAAGCGAAAGATCTGGGAGAGTCAACCGGCGGGGGCTGTAACAGTCGTTAATGGGAGAGTCTTTCGACCACCGGCACATCTGATGTGTGCAGCAGTGCATGAGATTTTGGGGGACTCGAACAGGTTGCCGAAGCTGTAGGCGGTGCCCGTTGCCATGCACTGCAGAGCAAGGCGATGAAACTAATTTCAGCTTAGCTCCGCGCAGCTGGCGCAGCTCGCAGCAGTGCAGCCGGGGAGGCGATTGAAGCGCCCCAGATCGCACTTGCCCCACCGCGCGAGCCCTCGCTGTGAAGCTATGTCTTCAAACGAACGCAAGACGAAGCGTCGTGAAGTGAGCTATCCCACTCCCTGCTATCTCGAACCATCGCGTTAATGAGGGTCAATAGCTTGCGCATGCAAGCGACCAGCGCCACCTTGGGAAGTTTTCCAGCTGCCTTCAATCTTTTGTAGAAGTCCCTGATGACCGAGTTGTGACGCGCGGCAGTTAGCGCAGCCATGTAGAGCACCCGCCGTATCTCAAATCTCCCGCCTTGAACTCTTCGCCTGCCTTTGGTTCCTCCCGAGTCATTAGCCATAGGAGCAACTCCGACCAATGCTGCTACCGCGCGCCTGTTCAATCGCCCGAGTTCCGGAAGCTCGGCAATGAACGTGGCACTAGCCACGGGCCCGATCCCACTGACTGTCTGAAGAAGGCGGTTCAATTGGGAGAACTGCTGCCTTACATGAGCGACCATCTCGGATTCGAGTTCAGCAAGCTGGGTTTCTATCGCCTCCACTACAGCCTTGATACTCGAATGCAATCGGACGGGCGTGGTGTGCAGACGCTGGCGCTCGGAGTTGATAAGGCTCAGTAACTGACGCCTGCGCGTCACCAGGGCGGCCAGCCAGGCGCGGTGGTCATCAAAAGGGGGAAGGGCAAAGCGAGCCGCATCATCTCGGCGTACCAACACGGCGGCCAGTTCCGCCAGCATTCGAGCATCCACAGTGTCGGTTTTCGCAAAGCGACCCATGGATTTCGCGAAGTCGCGTGCCTGCCTTGGATTAATCACCGCTACGGGCAGACCTGCGGCTTGAAGCGCACGCGCGAGTTTTGCCTCATAACCTCCTGTTGCCTCCATTACCACCAAGCCAACCGCATGCGGTCGTAGAAAAGTTGTGATTTCCGCAAATCCTCCTACGTCATTAGTGACTCTGAGTGCGGTGAACTCAGCTCCCAGTACACAAATGTCTAAGTGCGCTTTCGCGACGTCAATTCCCACCGTTACGGACGAGATAGACATGATCTTCAGCTCCCTTGCTTGTGCATGCGCGCTCAGAATGGCGCGCGTAACCGTTCGGGCTTCAGGAAGACCAGCACGGCGCTCGTGCGTTTTTTACTCAAGTACGGGCTATGACGCCCCAGCGCTAAGCTAACTGCACGGACCGGTCTAACCGCTTCCACGGTGTAGAAAATCTACCATGCTGGCCTGGCATCAACATACAAGCGCTGCGCTGCGCCGTGCCTCTCAAGTTCCGGGCATTCCCGCCCTGGCAACCGGAGAGACCACATGGCCAAAACCTCAAATGCACAACAACGCCGTTTCCTGAACAGCGCCGACGCCCATCAGAAGGAAATCGTCAGCCTCATTCGGCAGGTCGCGCGTACGCGCGGCATCGACCGCGTCTGGAGCGATTGGGTGGAGATCTGCGCGATCGCATTGGCCCGTGCAGATCTGGCCCAGCGCGAGGCGCGCGAACAGCGCTACCTGCAGGTGATCGCCCAGTACGAGCGAGCTGAACTCGACCAGCTCGTCCAAGCGTTCTCGCACCTGGTCATGGCCTACGAGGTCCGGGTTCAGGCAGCAGACTTTGGCGACGTGCTAGGGAGCACGTTCATGATGCTGGACATGGGCAACGCCGGCACCGGCCAGTTCTTTACGCCTTATGAGGTGTCGCGCCTGATGGGCAACATGATGATGGGCAATGGCCAGGATCTGGTCGACAAGACGAGCGCGCAGGAGTTCGTCCGCGTACTGGAGCCGGCGTGCGGCGCCGGCGGTATGTTGATCGCGGCGGCGCACGCGATGCACGATGCGCAGCTGAACTATCAGCAGTGCATGCACGCGACTGCAATCGACATCGATCAGCGGTGCGTGCATATGACATTCATTCAGCTGGCGCTCTTGCATGTGCCGGCCGTGGTGATTCATGGCAACGGCCTCACGGGCGAGTGCCGGGAGCAGTGGTTTACGCCCGCACATATCCTGGGCGGCTGGGGCGCGCGGCTTCGCCATCGCGAAGCGGAAGAGGGCGCTCGAGCGCTCCTGCAGGCGCCGGCGGCCGCAGACCAGGGCCAAGTCGACGAGACCATCGCCGGGGATATTTCATCTGAGGTTGAGCAGCCGCTGCAGGCCATTCCGAAAGCCATTCGCCAAGCAGCCGTCGGTGGCCAGATGTCGCTCTTCTAGCAAGGTGCGATGGCCCCTTCCAGGGCCTGGCGCGCTAGCCACGCGCCAACTGCGGACCATGTAGAGCCACAAGCACTGCACGGAGCATACAGTCGCATCCCACTCCCGCACGGACGCTAGGGCCGCTACGCGCGGCTTTGTAGCCGCGGCCCCATCTTCAAGGGCTTTCGCGGCATAAACCGCTCTCTGCGTTCGCTATTTATTCCACGTCCCTTGACCGCGCTTTCGTGGGCTGCGCCCGCCTGCCCCGTGCAGTGCAATGCAGATCGGCTGACATTGCTGCACGCAAGGAGCCAACCATGAGTCGTGTTGTCCTGGGCGATTGCCTGTCCGTTCTTCCCACCTTGCCGGATCGCTGTGTTGACCTGGTGTTGACCGATCCGCCGTACCTCGTCAATTACGTGGACCGCTCTGGCCGGAGTATTGCCAACGACCGCACCGATGAATGGATGACGCCGGCGTTTTCGCAGATGTTCCGCGTGCTTCGCGATGATGCGTTCTGCATTTCGTTCTATGGCTGGAACCGCGTAGATCGGTTCTTCGCGGCCTGGCGCGCGGCGGGCTTTCGTGTGGTCGGTCACATCGTGTTCGCCAAGCAATACCAGTCGAATGCGCGATTCTTGGCGTACCAGCACGAGTCCGCCTACTTGCTGGCCAAGGGCCAGCCGGCGCTGCCGGCGACACCATTGCCCGATGTGCTGCCCTGGAAGTACACGGGGAACCGCCACCATCCGACCCAGAAGCCGGTCGAATGCCTGACGCCACTGATCGAAACCTTTAGCCGCCCGCGCGACATTGTTCTAGACCCGTTCGCCGGCTCCGGTTCCACGTGCGTGGCCGCCCGCCAAACCGGACGGCGCTTCTACGGGATCGAAATGGACCCGAAGTATCACGAGGCCGCAGTGCAGCGCCTTGCGCTGGCCAACCAGGAAAGGATCGCAGCATGAGCCGGGCAGCTAGCGAAATGCAGAGTGGGCTTATCGCATACCTGCAAGGGTACGGCCGCAACAACCGGGCCGGTTTATCCGCGATCGCCGCATACGGTGCCTGGCCGGTGCTGGCAGCTCAGGAAATTGAACAACGCATGGCGCGATTCCTCGAATCCTTGCCGCTGGAAGAGGTGCGCGCCATCGCCCAGTCGAAAATCAACCTGAACGAGCTGGCCAGCCAAGTGCTGGCCGAGCTGGACACGGAGTGAAGCATGGGAATGCCGCAACTATCCGAGGCCGCGGAACTGGCCATTGAGAACATCGCCATGGAGATTTTGGACATTGAGTGTCTGGAACTTCGGCGGGTCCGCTCGAAAGACTATCGCGAAATACCGGTGTGGGATCTTTGGAGGGCATTGCAGGCGGCGTACTTGGCCGGCATGGTGGACCATCACCGAAACGGCTGAACGGCATAGCCAGGCCTAGCGGCCTGGCAATCTCGCACCAGCGACAGGACGGCGGGAAGAGGCTGGTGCAGCCCCCCTACCTTCGCCGCTCCTGGTTCGTCCTCTTAGGCCAGTCAGCGGCGACATGGTTTTGTATCGCACGGCGGGCAGAGGCGTCGTCAGCAAACATCGTGTGGGGTCCACCAACGCACTCCCACGGTCCGCTGTCGGCGTACTGCACTTCCGCTATCACCCCTTTTCCATTCGGCGTTTGAATCGTCCTGTAGGCTGCACGGACACCGTTGATGATCATGGTCCCATCCAACGTGACTCTCCCTGTTCAAAGAACTACCGGACGCAATACGCGCCAAAAATGTCGGTACGAAATTGGGATACAACTAGGAAAAACACCCATCCGGGCTGTTGGGCCTTGTGCTAGATTTCGCACCTACTCTGACCTAGCGACGCGTTGACGCGGACCCTGCGCCCAATGGACGAAAACAATAAAAAGAGCCCTCGGCGAAAAAAGCAGCCGACCGTGCTGCATTGCGCATTTTGCGATAAGTCTCAGGACGAAGTCCACAAGCTGATCGCGCGGGAAAACGGCCCTGGCGCCAGCGCGCTCACGATCTGCGACGAGTGTGTTGAATTGTGCAACGAGATCATCAACGAGCAAGGTTTGGTCGAGGCCGAAAACAGTCCCAAAGCACTGTACAAGTACATCGTTCGGCAAAATCAAATCATCGACGACGCACGAGATAGGGCAAATAAGGCCCTGGATTTGCTGAATATCTCGATGCCGCCCGGGTCCCAATCTCAGCACTGATTTTTTGATCACGGCTCCCTATTGGGCGTGCCCCTCCGGCTGCGCCTACGGGTCGGGCCATCGCGCTTCGCGTTGAGCCTGGCCAAAGGGCCAGTCTCACCCCCTTGCGGGGCTTCAGTCCTACCCTCCCTACGGTCGGCTCACGCCTTCGCGCCTGCCGGCGCTGCGCGCTGCCGCTTGCCAGCCGCCTTGCGGCCAGGTTGACCCGCGCTGCGCGCGGGTAGGGGCGCTCGGCGCGCGCCTGGCTTTGGTGTCGCCATCCTGTCTCTCGCAATGCATCCATTCCCGCGAGCCCTGTCCTAAAACGCCGACCGTACCACTGCGTTCCTCCCTCCAAGGGTCCGGTGCTCACCCGTTCGGTGCTCGCCTTCGGCTGCGCTCCGCATGCGGCCTCTGCTCCGGCCCTTTCCAGTCGTCACTACGTGGCCACGGACGGCACGGACAGGCCTCACAGGAACGGATGCGAATAACGCGGAGGGAAAGACCATGAACAACCAAATCCAACAAACCTACGCTCGGACGACTTCTTCAGGATCGGTCACCGCTTCAAAAACGCTCTTGAATGTAAAGGACATGACCATGGCAAACACTGTTCAGACAATCGCAACGCCGAAGCCCGCAGTGGTGTTCCTTCGCGGCCTGGACGCCCGCGTCGCTCGCACCAAAGCAGCAGGGATGTTCGATGAAGACAGCCGTTTCTTGGAGCTTGATCACGCGCAAATCCTCGCTCACGTTCAAGGCCGGGAAGATTTCACCCGTGGCCGTGATGCCGACGACGTACCGCCGTTGCTGGCCGATGTTGCCGAACTGGCAAGCGCATGGGTGGACGGCTGGAACGAAGCAGAAGAGTCCGTAGCCATGGCCGCATGTTCGGGTTGCAACGACGGCTCCGGCAATCCTTGCCCGCATCACGGCTGAGAGGGGAACCCAGATGCTAATCAAGTACGTAACGGACCAGATGGAAGGCGAGCCGGACATTCTGGCCGCACTGCGCCACCAGCCTTTGCTCCTGCGCGGCCTGGATGGATCGGCCCTGCATGTCCAGCAGGCACCGGCACACGGCTGGACACATGAGGGGCTTTGCGCTGTGCAACCTGAATCGGCCGTGATCGGCTGCGATGCGTTCCTGGGCACGTCCTGGGTCGGTTCAACCGAAGTCTAGTCAAACGAGGAAATCCGACATGTCTTGCGACGTCGTTCTGTACACCCACCTGGCTTGCGTCCAGTGCGAGCTTTCCAAAGATGATCTTGCCGCGCGCGGAATCGACTTCACCGAACGCAGCGCTGCCGACTTTGCTCAAGCGCTCGCGGCAAAAGGCTATGACACCGCGCCGGTCTTGGCCGCCGCCATCGAAAACGAGTTGGTCGCATGGCAAGGCCACAGGCCCGACATGATCGAACTACTCGCGGACCTATTCGATCTCGGGCCGGTTTCGGCCCGGGGCCTGCGCGATAGGGAATCGGCGGACGAAGCCGTGGTGACGCGCATCCAGGTCATGGAAGAAATCGGTAGACATCAATTGGACGCTCAAGAGTTCTTTGCCGACTGCGGCAATCACCCGCTGTATCGCGGCCACGTGCTGCTGGAATGGCTTGGCTATTAAACGAAAAAGCCCCTGATCGGCGGCAACCGACAGGGGCTTGCACCTCGACCCACCCTTCGAAGGAGAACCGTGATGAACCACGACTTTATCAGATTGGCGAACGACATGCGCCGCGCCCACGTGCTGGGCCTTTCCTATCGCCTTCCGGCGATGACGGTGCGCGACCTTGCCACCCTCATCGCCGCGATGCAGGACGCACCGGTCACTGCACAGCTGCACTAATTCCGATAAATCGAAGCAAGAGCACACACCATGAAGATCGACTCCAAAGAACTCGCCGCCATCCACGCCGCAAGCATCCGCACGGAGATCCCCCATTCCCAACTGCGCCTGAGCGAAAGCTATCAGGCTCGTCGTCCGCTGGATCCGAAGAAAGATCCTGAACTTTCGGAACTGAAGGCCACGATCAAGGCCATGGGCGGGCTGTTGCAAAACCTCGTGGTGGTTGCGTGCGCCGATGGCTTCTACGAAGTCTGCGCGGGCGGTCGGCGCTGGGCAGCGCTGGGGCTGTTGATCGAAGACGCCGTATTCCCGGCAGACTACAGCGTCTCGTGCCTCGTGATTCCCGCCGAGTATGCCCACCACGCCAGCCTGATCGAAAACATCGCCCGCAAGGCCATGCACCCGGCCGACGTGTATGAATCATATGCCCAACTGCGTGCAGAGAAAAACTGGACCATCGAAGCCATCGCGGCCGCGCACGGCGCAACGGAATCCGCCGTTAAAAAGCTGCTGGCTCTCGGCGCTGTTTCGCCCAAGCTCATGCAGCTATTCCGCGATGGCAAGATTGAAGTTGCCGATATGCAGGCGTTGGCGTCCGTTTCGGACCACGCCCGCCAGGAAGCGGCATGGAAGGCGACGGCAGGCCAATACTGGAACCGCGACGACCATATCCGCAGCTTGCTGGCCGAAACGGAACTGCGCGGCGATTCGCCCGTGGCGCGCTACGTGACCGTTGCCGCTTACGAGAAGGCGGGCGGGGAAGTGCGGCGCGATCTCTTTGAAAACGACGCCTATCTGGCCGACCCGGAGAAGGCCCGAGCCATGGCCGAAGCCAAGATGCAGCGGTCTAAGCTCTACAAAGCGGTGCAGGCCGAGGGCTGGCTGTGGGTTGAATGCAGGGTCTCGCTTGAGTACGAAAACAAAAAGCAATTCGGTGCAATTCAGCGTGCCCATCAGGAACCGAGCAAGGCCAAGGCCAAGCAGATTGAAGCGCTGGAGAAAAAGGTGTCCACCGCACAGGAAAAGCTGGATGGCTTGCGCGCCGTTGAAGGCTACGACGAATCCGACCTCGATAAGGTTCGGGCATTGATTCGCGGCTACCAAGGCGAGATCCGCGCCATTCGCGACGAGCTTTACGACTACCCGGCTGAGTTGAAGGCAGTGGGCGGTGCCATCGTGCACCTGACCTATGACGGCGAGCTTACCGTCACCCGTGGCCTGATCCGCCAGGACGAACGCGAGGCCGTGGCGCACATCATGCGGGGCAAAGCAGGGGAGGGCGATACGACGGCGGGTGTGGACCTGCCTCCGGTCAAGACCCGGCCCGTGCACTCAGAGGCGCTGACCAACCGGCTCCAGGCGCAACGCGTCATTGCGCTCCAGGCCGAAATTATGGCCCGCCCGAACTTGGCGCTTTGCCTGCTCATTGAGCAGATGCTGGGCGACTTCGACGGCAGCCGGTCCAGCAGCGCCGGTGACTCATTCGACCTCGCATTGCGGCCAGCGCATCATGAGCTTGCGAACACGGACGCGGACATCAAGGGCTGCCCAGCCTGGGCGCGGGTTCAGGAGCAGATTGAAGCCGTCACCAAGAACGTGCCGGAAGACGACGCGGCGGCGCTTCCCTGGCTGCTGGCGCAGCCGCAGGCGGACCTCATCGAGTTGCTTGCCGTGCTCACCAGCATTTCAATTTACCGCCGCCAAAGCCATTCCTATGGCGCGGAACCCCGGCACCTGGACCGCCTGGGAGAAGTGGTTGGGCTGGACATGAGCATGTGGTGGAAGCCGACCGCGCAGTCGTACCTTGCCCACGTGTCCAAGGACCGAATCGCGGCTGTCGTTACCGACGCGGTCGGTGCGGAGCAGGCCAAGCCGCTGTTGGCGATGAAGAAGGCCCAGGCGGCGACCGCTGCCGAGCAGTTGCTCGATGGGAAGGGATGGGTGCCGGAACTGATGCGCGGGAAGCCTTTGCTGTCGAACCCGGAGCCGATTTCGCAGGAGGCGGCAGCGGGAGAGTAAGCCACCGTTAGGGAAGGGAAGGGGCTGCACGCCAATTTTGCGCGCCGCCCCATTGCATCGTGTATCGTTACGGGATACAATACCGCATGATCATCGGATTTCGCCACAAAGGTCTTGAGACCTTCTACCGCACCGGTTCAACCCGAGGAATTCAGGCGGCACACGCCAACAAGCTGGGCCGCATCCTGGCCCTGCTCGATGTGGCGAAGGGACCGCAGGATATGAATATCCCGGGCTATAAGTTGCATTCGCTCAAGGGCGGTCTGGCCGAGCATTGGTCAGTCTGGGTCAACGGCAACTGGCGCGTGACATTTCGCTTTACCGAGGCCGGTGCTGAACTGGTCGATTATCAGGACTACCACTAGGAGCCAATCATGATGCACAACCCTCCGCATCCGGGTGAAATTCTCCGGGAGGATGTAATTGCCCCCTTGGGGCTATCTGTGACCGAGGCTGCTGACCGGCTGGCCATGTCGCGGGTGGCACTTTCCCGGGTGCTCAATGGCAAGGCGGGTATCAGCCCGGATCTGGCTGTCCGGCTGGAGCATGCTGGGGCCAGTACTGCCCAGGCTTGGGTCGCAATGCAGGCCAACTATGATTTGTGGCAAGCGCTACAGCATGAGCAGCCGCCTGTTCGGCCCTTGGCCTCAACGGCAGCAGCGCACTGACCTAATAAACCATCCGCCAAAGCAAAAGGCCGCCCTAGGGCGGCCTTTTGCTTGGATGTACGAACGGGTTTGGTATGGGGCGGCCTTTCCCACCGGCTGCGCCGGCGGGGCCGTCCTGCGGACTTCGTGAGCGTCCCCCGGACGCTCACAGGTGCCCTTAAGGCCCCCGCCGCCAGGGCGGCGGCGGGTCCCTTAAAGCCACCACACAGGACGCACCCTCCGGGTGGGTTCATCTCTTTGATTTTTTTGGGTTTTCCTTGCGGCAGGTTGTTTTCTTTTGTCTGACAACGAAATTTCGGCTCCAGGCAAATGCCGCGCGGCATATGGGCCGGGGAGGTGTATAGACCGTATACAAACCGAACTGAATTCGAAAAAGGCTGAATCGATGTGACCCGACCGGGACCAAGCCGGGACCAAGCCGGGACTAAAGCGGGACTAAAGCGGGACTAAAGCGGGACTAAAGCGGGACCAAAGCGGGACTAAAGCGGGACCAAACCGTGAGCAGATCGGCGTCGCATCAGCCGCCCGTCCAGCCAGGGCATCAGTCGCACCAGGAAACGTGACATATAGGGCATCCAGCCGTCCAGTGGATCGTGGCAACTGGCAGTTCCGGGCCGAGCGGCCGAACCAGTTATGGGTCTCGGACTTCACTTCCGTCTCGATCTGGCAGGGCTGGCTGTACGTGGCCTCCGTCGTCGACGTCTACGCCCGGCGCATTGTCGGCTGGCGCGTGAGCAAATCCATGACGACGGCCTTCGTGCTTGATGCGCTGGAGCAGGCCCTATACGCCCGCCAGCCTGGCAACGATGGTTCTCTGACTCATCACTCCGATAGGGCATCGCAGTACGTCAGCATCCGCTATAGCGAATGCCTGGCCGAAGCGGGCATCGAGCCGTCCGTGGGCAGAAGACGTGGTGACAATTACGACAACGCCTTGGCCGAGTCCATCAGCGGCTTGTGCAAGGCTGAACTGATTCACCGCCGCGCAGGTTCTCTGGCGCTGCCAACTCGGCGCCTCCGCCCAGCAGCGTGGTCAGCGCCGCGCCGGCGAAGATTCGGTAATCCCCCATTTTTAGGTTCTTCACCGATCTGCGGGGCGGTTGGAAATCGCAGAAGGACCCGCTGCGGTCATTTGAGCAGCGAATTTCAGCCACATGCTGATCCCGCCGTGCGCCAGCACCTTCATGCGGTTGGCGCGGCCGGTATTCGAACCAATAGGCTGCCATGTTGTTGCGCATTTCAGAGTTGGATCGACGAAGTCTTTAAGAGGGCGGGAGGAAACAGCTAGTTAGGCCGCTCGTACATCTTTCGATCGGTTTTACCTGCCGTTGCCGCTCTTGGTGCTGCTGAGCGAAAGAAAATCGCCAGTGTCGATACGTCCCAGCCCCAGTGGGGACCTCGCCTGCAGGGTCAATCAGGGTCCACTCTGGTCAGAGCAGATCGGTTATGGCCCTAAAAGCGCTCGCCGTGGAGCGCCGAGTTATTCGCCATCGCCGACCACGCCCTCCGGATGTGCCAAGAGGCGGGTGGCCCAGAGACTTCTTTCTACGTGGATAACAGGGAGTGGCAAGCGAGCCCGGCCCGCCATGAGCTCGCGTTAAGCAGTCCCTTGGATGCCTCGTGAGGTCATTGCGAAGCCCGAGGGTCGAATGGCGACTTTCAATGCTTAGTATTGGGGCATCTTATCGAATCGACATTCCGGAATCCGCAAAGGAACGAATAAATTATCCGCTGTGACACCTGTGATTCAACGCCTCGACGTTCTACTATCCGACCAATTCGGGCTGAGCCAGCCACTCACGGCCCTTGAGCATCCCTTCCCAGTACAACGGAGGCAAAATCCGCTCTTTTAGCAGCCAAGCCAGCGTTGACGGCCGGGTTCCGTCAATCAGCCATTTCGGGAAAGAAGGCGCCAGCTTTCCGCCGTAGGTAAATTCCGCCAAAACAATTTTGCCGCGTTCCACAGTTAGCGGGCAGGAGCCGTAACCATCGTACTGGGCATCCCCTTTCACGCTGCCGCGCAGGGCAAGTAGATTGTGCGCGACCACTGGAGCTTGTTTGCGCGCTGCGGCGGCAGTTTTTGCATTTGTGGTGTTGGCCACATCGCCCAACGCGAAGACATTGAAGAACTGCTTATGGCGTAGCGTGCCCGGATCCACATCGACCCAGCCGGCTGCGTCGGCGAGCGGGCTAACTCGAACGAAATCCGGCGCCTTCTGCGGTGGTACGGCATGCAACAGGTCGAACTCCCGTTCAATCCTCTCCTTGCTACCGTCAGCCAAGGATCGGCTGAAAATGGCCTTGCGCGCGGGGCCATCCACGGCGACCAGGTTTTCGCCGAAATTCAATGCGATGTTGTAGGCTTGCACGTATTCCATGAGCGCGGGGACGTAGTCGGCAACCCCGAACAGGACGGCGCCAGCGTTGCAGAACTGGATGTCGACCGTTGAAAGTACCCCTGTCCGGCGCCAGTGGTCAGCCGACAGGTACATTGCTTTCTGTGGGGCTCCAGCGCATTTGATTGGCATGGCGGGTTGACTGAAGATAGCGCGTCCGCTGCGTAGCGCACGCACCAATTCCCATGTATAGGGAGCCAGGTCATAGCGGTAGTTGCTGGTAACGCCGTTGCGCCCTAGCGTGTCAACCAAACCCTCCACGCCGTGCCAGTCGA
Source organism: Achromobacter sp. (assembly GCF_049647645.1). GTDB lineage: Bacteria > Pseudomonadota > Gammaproteobacteria > Burkholderiales > Burkholderiaceae_B > Achromobacter. The sequence continues at coordinate 129,177 of NZ_JBARYB010000209.1, read as the reverse complement.
GCTTGAGCCCCGGACACACGACGAGCTGCTCATATCTCACCACGCGGCAACCGTCCAGAATCACTGCGTTTCGTTCCGGCTCAAAAGCCGCCACGGCTGATTGCAGCCAATGGACGCCACGAGGTAGCACGCTGGCCATCGTGCGGGCGGTGGTGCTTGCTTCGAACACACCTGCCCCTACCATCGTCCAGCCAGGCTGGTAGTAATGAACGGTGGCCGGATCAATGATTGCAATGTCCAACTGGGGGCTGCGTGCGAGCAGGCTGGCGGCCACCGCTACGCCGGCCGCTCCTCCACCGACGATTATTACGGAATATGATGCGTCGGCCACTTCCACCGGCGTCTTGCCGCCGTTCAGGATCCGTCGCGCCACGCCCTTGACATCGAAGCCCGCCCGCGAGGCGCGTTCAATAATCTGTGGCAAGTCCATCTGCCCCGCCTGCGACAATGCCCACATGGTGGTCGAGCGCATACCGGTTCGGCAGAATGCCAGGACTGGCTTGGGCAACTCTTGCATCAGTGCGCCGAAGGTAGAACCTTGCTCGTCGGATACTTTGCCCGATTCGGCCGGGAGATAGCGCGCCTCGATTCCTGCCGCCATTGCCGCCCGTTGAATCTCGCCGAAATTGGGTTGGTCGGCGCCCTCGCCATCGGGTCGGTTGCAGATGACGGACTTGAATCCAGCTTCTCGCAAACTCTGCAAATCGAGGGCGGATATCTGCGCCGAAACTGAAAGCACGTCAGTAAGAGGACGGATGTCCATGGTTTGTCTCCAGATGGTGTGTTTTTAGGGGAGGGGGAGGCCGCTTTATGCGCGCTGCATCGCATAGCCGCGATCAAAGAGCATTAAGCGGAATCTTCAGGTAGCGCCGGCCATTGCTCTCGGGCTCGGGAAGGTCGCCTGCCCGCATGTTCACCTGCACCGAGGGCAGAATAAGCGTCGGCATGTCAAGTTTGGCGTCGCGCGCATGGCGCATGGCCACGAATTCATCTTCGGTGACGCCAGTGCGAACCTGCACATTGGCCTCGCGTTGCTCGGCCACGGTGCTGACGAATTGCACGTCCCGGCCGCCCGGTTGGTAGTCGTGGCACATGTAGAGTCTGGTTTCCGCCGGCAGGCTGAGGACTTTGTGGATGGAGCGGTATAGGGTGCGCGCATCGCCGCCCGGAAAGTCGCAGCGGGCTGTTCCGTAGTCCGGCATGAAAAGCGTGTCACCCACGAACGCGGCGCTTTGGACGCCGTCACTGACCACATAAGTCATGCATGCCGGGGTGTGACCAGGCGTGTGCAGCGCACGCACTTGCAGATTACCTATAGTGAAAGTTTCACCATCGGTAAACAAATGGCCAAATTGGCGACCGTCGCGCTCAAAATCGCTGCCCGCATTGAACAGTGCGCCGAAGACTTTCTGCACAGTGGTGATGTGCTCGCCGATGCCCACGCTACCGCCCAGGGAACGCATTATGTAAGGTGCGGCGGAGAGATGGTCCGCATGCACATGGGTTTCGAGGATCCATTGCACGGTGGCGCCAAGCGCGCGCACTCGTTGGATCAAACGGTCGGCGCTATCGTGCGAGGTGCGTCCCGACTTGGGATCGTAGTCCAGGACACTGTCGACGACCGCGCATCGGTTCGTGGCTTGGTCCAGCACGATGTAGCTCACCGTGGAAGTCGCGGAATCGAAAAATCCCTCGACCTGTAGTGTTTGAGATGAGCGCATAGCTAGTACTCCAGAATCTAGGATCAGCGGCGGACGCGGCAGGTCTTGATGCCGAGCATGGTGTAAAGCGGGCAATTGCCAATTAGGCCGGTCAGGAGTGGCACGACGCCGATATAGCCCCATGGCCCGACGGTTTCCGTTGCGGCCATGCCGATAAGAGCGAGTCCCACAATGATGCGTAAGCCGCGGTCCAGCATGCCTTCGTTGGTTCTCATGTGTTGTCTCCAGGAAAGACGAAATGCGCAGAGGGGTGATGTGTTGGATCTATCAAGATTCGTGCCAAGTTGAAGATGTTTGGCGATAAATTTCTAAGTCGATGAATCACAACGTATAAATGGCCTCCCGGTGCGGGCATTGCCAAACTGTTGATCGCAGTGCGTGCAAGGTTCTTAGCTTTTGGCAGGAAATTGGCAGTTGAGTGGCATATATGTGGCAGCCTGTGGCGGAGATGGCGGTGTTTAGCTAACATGCTGAAATGCCTGCCCATCACGACCTCCCCGTTGCGCCCGAGGGCGGCGGCGAAACTTACGCCGACCTACCCATGCAGGCGCTGTTGTCCTACCTTGAGCATGAAGTGCAGCCGATGATCGTGCTTGATCCGGACTACAACATTCTTGCCGCCAATTCGGCCTACCAGCGCCAGTTCGGAGCTGCAGGCAAGCGTTACCTTGGCGACAAGTGTTATCGGGTCTCTCATCACTACGATGTGCCCTGCGACCAGGCGGGCGAACACTGCCCGATGAGAAAGGCGCTTGAGGTCAAGGGCCCGGATCGGGTCTTGCACATTCACCACACGCCGCGAGGCCCCGAACACGTCGACGTGGAGTTAAGGCCCATTCTGAATGCGCGGCGCGAAGTCGTGGCGTACGTAGAGCGCTTGACGACTGTGCGCAGCGCCTCGGCACGGCCCTCCGGCGAGGGGTTGGTTGGCCAAGCGCCGGCGTTCAACATGGCGCTGTCGGCGGTACAGCGGGTGGCCCCTTCGATGCTGCCGGTACTGCTGCTGGGGGAGTCCGGTACGGGCAAGGAACTCTTCGCCCGCGCTGTCCATGAGGCCAGTCCGCGTGCCACTGGCCCTTTCGTTGTGGTCGAGTGCTCGGGGCTGACCGAAACCCTATTCGAGAGCGAACTCTTTGGTTATGAAAAAGGTGCTTTCACGGGGGCCACCGCGCGCAAGCCGGGACTCGTCGAAACGGCCAAGGGCGGCACCTTGTTTCTCGATGAGATGGGTGACGTGCCGCTGGCGATGCAGGTCAAACTGCTGCGCCTGATCGAGTCCGGTACCTTTCGGCGCGTGGGCGGTGTCGAGACCAATCAATCTGATTTCCGCCTTGTCGCAGCAACACACAAACCTCTGGAAGAGATGGTGGCCAACGGTCAATTCCGGCAGGACCTCTACTACCGCATCAGTGCGTTTCCGATCCAACTGCCGCCCTTGCGCGATCGGCTGGACGATGTCCCGCTGCTTGTCGACTCGTTCCTGCAGCATGGAGCAGACGGCGTATCGCGTATTGTGGTCGACCCCACCGCAATGGCGCGGCTGCGCGCGCACTCTTGGCCGGGCAACATCCGCGAACTGCGTAATGTGTTGGAGCGGGCGCGGTTGTTCGCCGATGATGGTGTCGTGCGTGGCGAGCATCTGCCACCTGCCTTGGGGGTTCTGCCGGCATCGGGTCTTTCGACCGGAAATGCTGTCGCGGGACTGCCGATTGAACCACTGGGAGACGGCGGTGCCGGCATCGGAAACTCCGAACTCCGACAATGGCTTTCCAGCAAGCGGAGTACCCGCAAGGAGCTCGCCAGGGAACTGGGATTGAGCGAGCGCACACTTTATAGGCGATTGAAGGCGATGAAACTGACTTAACACGTTTCTTCAGGAAGTTGGCGGTGGGCATCCTTCAGCGCGGATTGCAGCATTTCCTCGACGCTGGGGTGATAGAAGGGCGCCGCCAATAGATCGTTAATCGTCTGGCCGGCGTGCGCAGCCCATGCCAATTGGTGCGCCAAGTGTTCGCCATGTGTGGCAAATAGGCTAGCGCCGAGTAGTCTGCCCGAGCTGGGGTCGGCGTAGATGCGCACGAGATTGTTTTGTGCGGCCAGAATGCGCGAGCGGCCATTCGATGATCCCTCGGCTTCACCCACGATGGCTCGCCGTTCAACGGCCTGTCGGTATGACAAGCCGACTGCACACAAGTCGGGATCCGTAAACACGATGGACATCGCGGTGCGCCGTTTCAGCGTGGCGGCAGGGCCTTTGCCCAAGAGCGCTAGGGCAGCCTTGCCGGCAGCGGCGCCTTCGTCGGCGGCCTCGTGCATCAGCGGACGCTCGGCATAGACGTCGCCCGCGAAGAGAATATTCTCAGGGCCGGCTTCGAGCGTCCGGGGGTCGATGCGAGGTCGGTTGTGTTCGTCCAGGTCAATCCCTGCTGCTGGCAGGTCGAGCGCTTCGAAATTGGGCTGGCGTCCCGCCGCCACGAGTAGTCGGTCGACAGTCGTCTGCCGCCCGCCTTGAACCAGTCGCACCTTATCGCAGTCAGCGTCGGCCTGCACGACGCCACCCAACCATAAGGGGAACAGCGCGCCGAAATGCGCCTGCGCGCGTGCCTGTACGCAGGGATCCTCGGCGCCGCCAACGGCTTCGCGTTGGTCTGCTCCGACAACGGTTATACCCAGACGAGCCAGCGCCACGCCCATCTCCAAGCCGATAGCGCCCATTCCGAGTACGCCGATCCTAGAGGGTAGCGCCTCGAGTTCAAACAAGCTGTCAGTGGTGATTAAACGGTCGCCCAGCGAGAGTAAAGCCGCTGGGATAACAGGGCGTGACCCTGTGCAAACTACAAACGCGCGAGCCTGGATTTGAGCACCATCGACCAGCAGGGTGTTGGGCGAAAGGAATCGCGCCTCGCCCATCAGCAGGTTTTCTGCGGCGGCCTTGATGGTGCGCTGTGCGGCACCTTTGGCCAGCGTGTCGCGCATGTCGCGCGCTTCGCGCCACATGTCGTCGGGGGTATGGGCCAAATGAGCGGCGTCAATCGCTAAGTCGCGACCTATGGACCAGCGGGCCGCCGCGTGCAGTGCGGCTTTAGAGGGCATACACCCGACCCGGGCACACGTTGTGCCCAAGGGGCCCCGGTCGACCAGTAGTACCTTGGCGCCGGCGGCCTTCAAGATGTGAAAGGCGTTTGCTCCGGCCGTACCAGCGCCGATGACTACGGCGTCGACGTTCAGCGTTTTCATTGAAATCTCCTCATCATTTTCGACGTGTTGGTCTGTTCAGCCGGCCGAGGGCTATCAGGGGCGTGCTCCGAGCACGCTCTCGATTTCGCTGGGTGGCATACCGGTGCGCTGCCGTATCTGGCCCTTGTCGTCGCGCCACACAAAAGCCGGCGTTGCCCGCAATGACCAAGCCTGCATCACGGCCATGTTGGCCAATAGCTTGCCCTGGATATCGGCAGGGATAGGGTCCAGCGCCTTAAGTGCCTCGTCGTTTACAGGACGTACGCGTCCGGCTGCCATTTGCGCGGCCACGCCGGCGCCCTGGCGTGCTTCATAGTCGTATAGCGCCTTGGCAGGATCTGGAGCGGACAGCAGGGCGGCCGCCTTGCCCGGGCTGGTGGGGGTGAGCATGCCTACGACGACGTGCCGCAGTTGCACCCGTCCAGCGTCAACCCATGGGCGCGCATCGGTCCAGAATTTGGCGCAATACGGGCAGTTAGGGTCCGTAAAGACATAGACAATACGTGCAGCATCGGGCTTGCCGTCGGCTAGCCAAGTGGTAGTCTCCAACTGTTTCCAGAGATCGCTGGAGATACTGGGGGCTGTCGCTGCTTGCAGGGGTTCGCGGGTCATGTCATTGCCATCTTTGTCGAGCAGTGTGCCTGCGATCACATGCTGGCCATCTGGAGCTGCATAGAGCGCCACGGGATGACTGCCCGCACGAGCCGCCCAAGCCTGTATGCCCGCCGGGGCTTTCAAAGGACCGAGGATTTCCAGGCCGTCGGCCTGTAGCGCTCGCAATGCCGGAGGCAGATCTTGTGCGATGGCGGGAGCCGCAATCATCAATGCCAGTGCCGCTGGCGCCGCCAAGCTGAATAGGCGCGAAAAAAGCTCTCCGCATAATGTATCTGCCCCGTCGGGGGTGACGTGATTAACGGTGTGGATCATGGGCGCTTCTCCTTGGAGGCGTCGTGAATGGAAGGGCGGTTCAGGAGCGTGAGGCGCTGCGTGAGTGTGGCCCGGGAGAGTTCACCGAGCCGGGTGTCTACGTGTCGTCCGTCAGAGTCGAAAAACAAAGTTGCTGGAAGGGCGCGATGGCCAAATATGGTGGCAGCCTGCGTGTCCGCGTCGAGCAGAACGTTGTTCAACGCAAGGTCCTGCTGTGCCAGAAACTGTTTGACGGTCGCAAGTGATTCACCCTGATTCAAAAATACGAAGGCAATATCCGGATACTCTTCTTGAGCCTGGGCGAATATCGGCATCTCGCGTCGACATGGCGGGCACCAGCCCGCCCAGAGGTTAATCACCACTGGCCTGCCACGAAAGTCTTGCAATGACTGAGGCTCGCTGGCGAGCGTCCGGAATTCGACGGCTGGCAGCCCACTCCTGGCCATGGTAGAGCCGCTCGCGGCGGCCAGTAGGTGGGCGCCGGACCACACGAGGGTGGACGCGGCCAAACCTACCAGTAACGGAACCTTCCAGTCATGCCTGCGCCATGCAAGCCACCCGCCATAGGCCCACGCGGTCACAAAGCCGACGGTTGCATTCCATCCTCCGTCTCGAATGTCGATTATCGATGTAGGATCCGTGGCGTAGGCATCGAACTGCTCGGCGACGAACGTCGCGCGTGACGCCAGCAGGCCGGCCAGGAGAAGCCGGCTCAAGGGCAATTGGCCATCCCGACCGCATCGCCTAAACAACCATGCTGAAATCCATTGTCCCGCCAGCACGCTGGTGATAATCGCCAGTAGCGTTACGGGCAGCATCACAGGGCCTATCTGCAGCATGCCATTCATGGCGTTTCCAGGGCGAGGTGATATCGTGTCAGAAGCGTCGAAGCGTCGAACTCGCCAGTTACGCGGTGTTGACGGCGTTCAAGGCCATCGGCCGCAAAGAACAACACGCTGGGCGGTCCAGGCACCCGCAGCCTGCGCAGCAATGCCAGTTGGTCCGGTGTACTTTGACTGAGATCAAAACGGATCAGGTCGGCCGACGATAGCGCTGCCTGGACCTCGGGCAGAGGGTAGACCTCGCGCTCCATCTTTTTGCAAGATACGCACCATTGTGCGGAAAAATCCAAGACAGCAGGCCTCCCAGCGGCGCGGGCGCGGGTGAGCGCATCGTGCAATGCCTGAGGCGAGTCGAGGGTGACGAAACGGTCGGATTCTACAGTCGGACTGGATGTTGCTTGGCCGCGCTCGGCCAGGAACGCCAGCGGCCGTGTGGGATCCGCTTGGCCGGCAGCGGCGCCTACGAGCATAACTAGCCCCCATGCCATCGTGGGAATTGATATGCTGGCCAGCAACGCTTGGTAGGCTGCGCGGCTTCGGACCTGCCAGGACCAGACCGCAAGCGCACTGGCTATTGCAATGGCCAGGCCGCTCCACAGAAGCAAGGTCGTCGGCGGGGGCACGATACGTTCCACCATGAGCACAGCAGTGCCCAGAAGCAGGAAGCCGAATACGGCCTTGACGCGTTCCATCCAAGGGCCAGGACGCGGCAACAGGCGCGGCCCCAACGCCCCGACAGCGAGCATTGGTAGCCCCATGCCAATGCCGAGCGCGAACAGAATTGCGGCGCCACGCACGGTGTCTCCGCTGTCGGCAATGTACAAAAGAGTACCGGCTAGGGGAGCGGTCATGCACGGCCCGACGAGCAGCGCCGAAACTGTACCCATTGCTGCCGCACCAATCAAGGTGCCGCCTCGCTGCTGCCGGCCCGCACGATCCAGCCTATCGCGGAGCGCTGCCGGCAACTGAAGACTGTAATAGCCGAACATCGCAAACGCCAGCGCGACGAACACCACTCCCAAACCGCCCAACATGTAAGGGGTCTGCAGTGTGGCCTGCAGGCTGGCGCCCGCCATCGCTGCTGCGACGCCCATGGCCGCGTAGGTGCCCGCCATGGGAAAGACGAACACCAGGCTCAGGACGAACCCACGTCGTGGCGACGCATTCGCACCGACCACCAGGGACGAGACGATGGGCAACATAGGCAGCACGCAAGGTGTAAATGCAAGGCCCACGCCTAGAGCGAGGAACACCGCAAGGTTCCACCACAGGCTGTTGTCGCCCAGCGCGCGCAAAATATTCAAGTCGCTATTGACATCCAGATCGGCAGCAGACTCTTCGGGCACGGTTGTTGGGGTGTCCGTTACTGGCAGACGGTTTACCGCGATATCCCGAGTTTGTGGCGGGTAGCAAAGGCCGGCATCTGCGCACCCTTGCCATGTGATGCGCAGCGTTCCTTCACCAGCAGGAGCAAGCTTTGTCAGTGCCTGTGCCTGGGTGTGGTAAATCTCCATGACGCCGAAGTTGGGGTCATTCTTGCTTTCGCCAGGCGGGGTTTGTAGCGCTATTGGGGTAGCCTGCGGCAAGCGTTGCGCGGTGATGCGGTCTCGATACAGGTAATAGCCATCCGCGATTCTCCACGTTAGGCGAACGTCATTGTCGGCGCTCCGTGATGCTTCAAGGCGAAAAGCTTGTTCTGGATCTAGGAACGCGTCCTGAGAAAGGGCCAACGAGCTCCACATTGCCAGCGACAGGGCGGCCAGCCCAGGGAGCCATCGGTGCGCGAACGCTTTGAAAGTGCACAGTCTTATCATGCACGCCATGGTGCCGACCGCAGATTATCGGAGCATTAACACTCGCTCGGATTAGGCTCGCACGTACAGCCATCCCTCGCTTTGCCATTGCACGAGCAGCAGAATCGCCGCAGCCGGCAGTACCGACATCGGTTCGCGCACCTCGCGGCCGACGGTCGCCATCGTGTTCGGACACAACCAGGTGAGGGCGTCGGTATCATGAGAATCTCCATCCAGCGCGGCTGCTACGGCTGGACCGTTGAGCACTAGCCGGACGTGCGCATCGGGTCGCACCTTCAGGAGATTGGCAACATTGTTGCGGGCGCGCGCCAGGGCGGCCGAACTGGGGGCATGGATCAATACGTTCATGAAGAGATATCCATAGTTAGGCAAGAGAGTAGGTGTGGTGAAAGCGGTCAGGCGCGCCAGATCAACACGCCTGCAACGATGACGCATACGGTTGCGAAGACGCGTTGCAATACGGTTTGCGGCACGTGTGGAGATGCCATACGGCCGATAACCATGCCGGAGATCGCGGCAGCAACGAACAGCCATTGCGCTTCGGTCAGAGAAAGACCGTGCGCCAGTGCTGAACCTACCGTGGCTGCCGAGACCAGTGCGATGACCATAAGGGAGGTAGATACGATGCTATGCATGCGCGCATCGCTGAAATAGGTCAGCGCAGGCACAATGATGAAGCCCCCCCCGACCCCTAACATGCCGGTACAGATGCCCGATGCCGCACCGATGGAACCGAGCGTAGCTGCGGTGCGGCGCGTCCAGATAAAGCGGCCAGTTTCGGCGGACAGGTGGCACGCCTTAGCGCGTTCGGGCACAGGCGTTTGCCGGCCACTGCTCGGCCGTGATTGGCGCACCATGCGCACTGCCACGAGCAACATGATCGCGGCGAATCCCACGCTAAGCCAAGCGGCAGGAATTTGCCGGGCCAGCGCCAGACCCAAAGGTGCTGTTATCCCACCGGTGACCGCCATTAGGAGTGCGGCCTTGTAGCGCACGAGGCCCCGTCTCAAACCCTGCACCGCTCCTACTGCAGAGGCCGCGCCGACCGCGATCAGTGCGACGGGTGCGGCCTCTGCCAACGACATGTTCAGCCCGAACATGAGCGCGGGGACGGCGAGAATTCCCCCTCCGGCCCCTGTCAGTCCGAGTGATACCCCAATGCACAAGCCGAGCAAGATCGCGCTTACCATGCTAAATTACCTTTTGATATAAGCTTATTATTAAAAATAATTATGCATGTTTTGTCGTGGAGGATCAATCATGCGAATCTTGCTGGTTGAAGACGATTCTTCCGTGGCGGCAGGAATAGAGGCAGGGTTGAGCTTGCACGGTTTCATCGTGGATAGCGTCAGTACGCTTAGCCATGCCGAACTAGCATTGCGTACCTCACGGCCGAGTGCTTGTGTGCTTGATCTAAGTCTGCCCGATGGAGATGGCATGGCGCTGCTAGCGCGGTGGCGGACACGGCGCGAACGCCTGCCAATACTTGTGCTGACAGCGCGGGATGCAGTCGCACATCGTGTGCAGGCATTGCGGACTGGCGCCGACGATTACGTGCTCAAGCCGTTCGATCTTGACGAACTGGAGGCTCGTTTACACGCTTTGATCCGACGTGCCGCCGGCCATAGCGCGGATGACATTAGCCATGGCTCGCTCAAAGTTAGTTTGTCCTCGGGCGAGGTCACTCTGTCCGGGAAACCTGTGATTCTTTCGCGACGCGAGTTTGGCTTACTGAAAGTCATGTTGCAGCATCCAGGACACGTTCTGACGGCCGATCAATTGCGTGACAACCTGTACGGATCTGCGGACCGGGCGGAGAGTAATGCCGTCAACGTTCATATTCACAAATTGCGACGCAAGCTTGGATCGAGCGTGATCGAGACAGTGCGTGGAATGGGCTACCGCTTGGGGTCAACGCTGCTGTGAGCTTACGCACTCGCTTATTACTGTTGCTGGGGATGGCCTGGATTGCTTTGGGCGGTGCAATGACGTTATGGATGGTGGAGCGAGCCACGACGCAGGTCGACAACGCGCTTGATGCGCGGCTCGCATCCTCCGCATCGATGGTCGCCCGTTTGGTGTCGCAACTGCCATTAAGCACCGTTGAACAGCCGGGTGTGCCAGGTATTTCTGTGGATGTGCTGGCTCGTGATGGTGTTGCCTGTGAGGTTAGCCAGTGGCGTGGCGAGGTACTGTCACGCACCGTTGCACGCGTGGCGGGCGGGCCTGCCCTGCGTGATGCGCCGGCTGGTTTTGGTTCGTTGACGCAGCATGGCGTGACGTGGCGCACCTACGTAATGGAGGCAGATGACTTACGTATCGCCACGGCTGACCGAATGGACATGCGGACCTCCTTGCGCAGGGAAATCGCATTGACTGCATTGCTGCCATTGGCGGTAGGACTGCTAGTGGGATTGATCCTGCTGTGGTTAGGAATTGGACGCGGCTTGGCACCGATGGAGCGTCTGCGACGGGCGCTAGCTCGCGCTCAACCGTTGTCCGAACTGGACATGCAATACCGGAATATTCCTAAGGAGTTGCGGCCGTTCACGAGGACGATTGCGCAATTGTTACGTAGCATGGAGCAGACCTTGGATCGCGAGCGGCGCTTCTCCGACAATGCAGCGCACGAGATGCGAACACCCGTGACTGCGGTCAAAACTCACTTGCAGGTGCTGGCACGTTTGCCCGTGCCTACGGCATCAGGGTTGTGGCGTCAGTCGCTGAATCATGCGCTGCAGGGCGTGGCGCGGCTGGAGCGCTTGCTCGAACAACTATTACTGCTCGCGCGGGTCGAGAAGGACGAAGACAACCCGTCCGACTCCAGCGCGGTTTGTGATGCAGTGGATGTCGTGGCCCAAGTGATTGAGGGTATGTCGGCCGCGCGTGTGAGATGGGAAATGCCTGCCGAGGCAATATACATTTCGCTTTCGGACACACTGCTGACTAGCGCAGTCGGGAATCTTCTTGTCAATGCACTGGCTTATTCGCCAGCCGACCAGACTGTGGATGTCTCAGTGGCGCTTCGGGCTGGCAGAGCGGTGATTTCCGTACGCGATCACGGACCTGGACTAAGCCTAGAACAGTGCAAGCATGCGACTGAGCCATTCTGGCGCGGCGTCTGGCATATCCCGGGCAGCGGTCTTGGGTTATCAATTGTGGCCGCCATAGTCAGGCATCACGGCGGGGCGCTGAACCTATATCCCGCCCCAGGCGGAGGGTTAGCGTGCCAGTTGACGCTGCCGTTAGTCCCAACGCACGACAACGCATATAAGGAGGGGGGCAATGACCAGAAAGTGGCGGGTCTGCGAAGTAATGACGAGGAGTCAACCCGTCGAACTGTGACTTGACCCGGTATGCCGCGGATAATCGAAGTAAATCCATATAGGAGGCATTGCCACATAACGCGTTGATCCGTCGTGACCACTGAAGCACGCGTCGGTAGCTCTCCGATCCGCTGCGACCAATGTGCACCCGAGCATTCGCCCTGTTGAGTAGCATGATTTGAGGCTGGCCCAACAGTGACGATTTTGTCGACACCAAGTCGGAGCACCTCAGTGAGTACTTGGCTCTCACAGCGTGAGCTGCCAATTACTCCAGCTGAGTGAAAGAGCCGCCGACATACAGGTAATGCGGCGAGTCTGTCCAGAAGCGGTCGTCGGTGACCGGCCGCTTGTGGCCGAGCTGTCTTCCCCCTGGGTCCCAGCCACCCGCGTCTTTTCGATGTGAAGGAAAGACACCTCGAATGTCAAATTGAAAAGCGGCGCTTGAATGGACTGCATCGCGTTCCCTATTTAGAGTGGTGGTCCATGGCTGCGGGCGCCTTGTGCGGACGCCATGGACGGGTAGATTCCAAGCCGATGTCCAACGCCGCCGTTTTCTCCTCCAGCCGGTTCACGGCGCCGGACAGCTTTGCTGCATTCTCGGTATAGATTTCCGTGTGAAAGCGCGCCCGGGAGATTGCCACGTAGTAGACGTCGCGCTGCGTGGTGCGGCTAAAACTCTCGGAGTTGATCAGCGCGCGATCGCAGGTCAGTCCCTGCGCGCTGTGGCTCGTGGACGCGTAGGCCCGATCTAGATGCAGCGGCGCTGTTGCCGCGTTCATCGTGATTCGTCGGCCGTTGCCGCCGATGGTGACCGTTGTGGGCGTGACGGCGAGCACTTCAAACCGATCACCGTTGGCCAAATCGAGAGCCGCGTTGTGCCTCGTCGCCCGAACCCAATCGCCAGCGGATAATTCTGCCTTGACCGGTTCGTAGACTGATAACTTGGCGGCGCGCGCTGGATTGAAGGTGGTCCGGACCTTACTTTCCATATGCTCTACAACTAGGTCATTGGGCTTCCCGGCAAGCGCGCCAATGACGCGGTACATCTCGCCTTGCCGCAAATTCCCGGCTTTGTAGTCCCGTTCCGGCTGCACAATATCCCCAGCGATGAAGTACTTGGCCACTCGCCGTTCTGCTTGCGTAGTGTCACGTCGGGTAAGCATCTTGAACTCAAAGCCGCGGCCGCCCAGGCCAAGTGCTTGGTGGGTGGCCTCGTTTAGGGCATTGCGCGAATCGTTCGTGCCGGTCACGATAAGCGTCTCCCGCCGCTCATCGTCGTTCAGCGTTGCGTATCGGGTCGCTATGGCGTCATATCGTTCGCCGTCGTCCTTGATGGTGTGCACGGCTTTCAGCTTCTGATCTAACACGCCAAGGGAGGCCGACGCCTGACCCTTTGCCGCTAGTTCCACCGCAGCCTTCAATTCGGGGGACTTCTGCCGAATGATGTCGCCCATTAGGGCCGTAGCCATGCCAGCGGCCTGCAACTGGTGAAACGGGCGGCCAGCCTCGATGGCCTTGGTTTGGCCCGTGTCGCCCAGCATGACGATGCGTGCGTCGTCAGCCTCGGCCATCTTCATCAGGCGTTCCATGAGGCGGGCAGGGACCACGCCCGCCTCATCGATGACCAGGACGGTTTTCGGGTCGAGTTTGAAGCGGTCCTTCTGACGTGCCTCCAGAACGGACGCTACGGTCCTGGTTTCCATTCCAAGTTCCCGCAAGGCCTCGATCTGCTTGCCGTAGGACGCCACGGCCTGGACCTTGAAGCCAGCTGCTTCAGCGGCCTCCTTGACCTGGGCCAGCATGTGCGACTTACCCGTCCCCGCCAGGCCTTGGACGCCGATGAACCGGTGTGGCGTACTGAGGATCAGATTGGCGGCCGCCAGCTGGCCTGGCTTCAGCGAGCGGCCAGCCATAGCGCTTTGGGCCGCTTGAATATCCAAGATTGGCGCGACCTGGTCACGCCCCTCGCGCTCGATCTGGAGGATTCGCTTTTCGCGCTCCCGTGCCATCTGTGTGGTGTACCTTGCGCCGGTCGGAACAAGCTCGCCTCGAGCAATCGAAATGCGGATTTTTTCTTCCGCATGTTTTTTGCTCATGCCACCGACGGCCAGGGCGGCGACTAAGTCCGACCGTGATTCGCCGGCACCGTCTTTGTCCTTCGCGTGCCGGTACTGAATCGTCCCAAGGATCAGATGGCCTTTATCAAGTGAGCGCTTGACGGCCGATTTGAGGTCGCCCAGCTTTATGCCCATGCCGTGCGAACGGTGCAGCGCGGTCTTGAGCATCTCTTTTCCGTCCATCACGGATTCGCGTTCGGTGTGGTGCTTGATCGCCCACCGAAGACACTCGTCGGCAATCAGAGCAGCCGCTTCCGGCGTCAATTCCTGACGGGGCGGCTTGCCGCTTTCCGATTCGGCTTCCTTTTCCAGTGGTTGCTTTGCTCCATTGAAATCAATGCCGAGTTCAGTCGCCTGTCGTTCCCAGTCACGCTGAAGTTCTTCCCGAGAAATTTCGGGGGCCTTGTCCAGGCGAGTTTTGAGGGCGATAGTTTGCTTGAGCGCTCTGCTCGCAGATTCGCGGGTTTCACCTAATGCCGCCAGTTCAGCATTGATGTCCTGCGAACGCTTGGAGAACCCTTCGATGTGGTCCCGAGAGATATGCGCGAGTTCGAAGCTCTTGCCCTCGTAGCGGATCTGATGGCCGGACTTCTCCAGGCTGCTGCCCAGCTCGGCGTGATACACCGATTCCATCATGGACTTCAATCGATAAATTTCGTCGTTCGATATGGCGACCCAGCGCCCATCGGCGCGTTGGGTGAGGTTCATCAACAGTGCGTGGGTGTGCAGCTGGGGATCCGAATAAGCACCATCTGTGGGCCTGGCCGTCTCGTGCCGAAACTTCGCGATAACAGCATTGCCCGTTCGCTCCGTAGTCGTTATTCCCTGCTCCGTCTGGCGCGCCCGCAGTAGCTCGTGTTCCAGAAATTCCAGCGCCTTGCTTACCGCGTAGTCGTGGGCCTCGATGACTGACGGATCCTTGCCGGCAAGCGCCTGGATGCTGACGCTCTTAGGCGGAGAGAACGTCATATCGAGTGCCGCACGTGCCTCAGCATCCAACCTGATAGAACGCGATAGTTTGAGGTCTGGACCAAAGTCACCGCGCAGCGCACGCAGAAATTCTTCCTGTTGAACCGCGCCGGTAAGCCCGAGTGCGTCGGCCGCTTTGCCTTGCCATTGCGCGGCCGTGCCATCGCGACTGTAGTAATCGTCTTTCTGGTCCGCGTAGTAATGCGACGCCTTTGTGGCGGCGCTTCGATGGATCGATTTCAAAGAGATCATTAGATTTCCAAGGCGCGCGGAACCGCCATGCAAGATGACGGCCCGGCGTGAGATGGTTATGCGGCCATGGTCGGGTCTTCAGGCAGGCCGACTTGGGTCCAAGGCTGCGGCTGGGAAACATTCCCGTGCGCGACCTGGTGTGCAGTCTTGCGCTTGGCCTCAACAAAGGGTGCATTGCGGATGGCGTAGTTGCGAGGCTCGAGCACGAACTTGGCGATCGGCCGATCTCCGGAGAACGCAATCCAGCCGGTTAGATCAGGAAGGGTCTGGACTTGCGCCGGAGTTACAACCCGCTCCGTGGATCGCACCAAGCGCTCGCTGGTGTTCCGTGCACTACCGGGGTTGCGGCTGTCCGTGTATTCCGGCCGCGCGACCTCATGTTCTCCCAGCGCCAGTGACATTGCTTCAGCGGTTTCAGAATCTGTCTTCGATCCGCCCAGGACGACTAAGGAGCGGAAGCTCGCGCGCAACGTCGTCGCCTGTTCCTTGCCATAGATGTCAGTAAGCTGCGAGACTGACTGGAGGCCAGCGATTACCCGAACCCCATGCTTTCGACCTTTGGTGAGGACATCCTGCAACGAGGCCAGCTTCTCCAAAGAAGCGAGCTCGTCCAAAGCCATCCACCATGCGACGGCCTCGCTCTCCGGCAGTGACAGGGCAGACGAGCCGAATACGTCCACCCAGGCAGAAACGAGTGGCTTCATGGCTTCCTTCATATCCTCGCGCCAGGTGATGAACAGCGATCCTGAACCGTTTTCCATCCAGTCACGAATGCTGAATTTTCCATCCGGCATGCTCATGTGCTCAGCCAGATACTTCGAAAGCACAAACCGAGCACTGGTCAGTGCTTTGCTGGCTTCGGTAGAACCGGCGAACAACGATTCAGCCAGCGTCCCGGCGAGGAAAGTCCGTAGGTCTTTGTCTGACGCAATCGTGGTCCATCGGAATAGCTCCTCAACGGACGGTGTTCCTAGTTCGTAGAGTTTCCGTGCGGTTTCGCGCAACAGCAGGCGTCCATATCCGTTCCACTCCTCCGCGTTGGCATCCGTGCCCAATGGGACAATGGAGAATGCAAGGCGCTTCCAGTCATAGTCCGCACGAACTTCATTGAAGAACGACCATCCCTCAGTTCGTTCGTCATAGGGGTTCAGAATTACGTCTCCCGGCTGCCCAAACGTGCTGTAAAAGGTCCCATTGGGGTCTACGATAATTCCGCGATCCCCGCGCATAAGCGTGGAGAGCAACGTGCCGCGCAACAGCACCGTTTTCCCGCTACCTGTGGCCCCGCCTATCAGGAGGTGAAGGTTCTCGATCAAGGTAGGCATAGGCACACCTGCGACATTGATCTGCTGCTTACCCCGCTCGGAGCATAGTTTGCGAAGCGTCTTGATCGGTACCGCTTCTGTGCCGCGGATGTGGATCTTGTAGCCCGCGCCGTCGAACCCGGCCTTGGTCGCGTGCCGTTTTAGCGTGAGCGCCAATGCAAGGGCGATCACGAAGCCGATGATCGGCGCTGCGACCAAGGCGGTGTAGTCTGGCGTAGAGATGACCCAGTGAGAAAGCACCAGCCAGGTAACTTGCGAAAAGGGAATGCCTGACATGATCTTGGCCGTCAGAAGCCAGGCAGAAAGGGGCAGGAACAAGAGGACGAATTTGATGATTCGCCGGCGTATGTCGGGTGCCATGAAAGTCCTTTGGGAAAATAAATAAGGCGCCCCGGGGCGCCTTTGAGTTCTGGTCAGCGAGGGCTACTGGTGAAGCGCGAGGGCCACCAACGCGCCGCCGAACCCGCTTCCGATGAGCGCGCATACCCCGCAAAGCACGCCAGCTCGCCACGCCGCTGCGGGCAATGCTCGGGTTGCAACGCGCGTCGCGATACGTGCATCTGAGGTGGACTTTGCCAGTGTGCGGCTTGCCTCAAGAAGTGATCGGGCAGCTTGGCCACCGGCATTGACCGCCGCTTCCATGCCTGCTTGGCGCACGGTGGCTGGCAGGGCCAGCATCGCCTGGGCGATTCCCTCCTGCCGTGCTGTCAGCTGCTCCATTAGTCCGACAAGTTGAGCGCTCTCCTGCAGCATGTCGCGGTATAAAAGCTCCATCCTGCTGCGGGGGATAGCAGAGGAGGAGGCCGAGCTTTCGGGCGGATTTGCGGTCACAGTGCTTCCTACATGAAGAGAGCGTCGAATGCCTTGTCCAGTTGCAGGTCAACAGGACGCGCGAGCGACTGCAGGGAGTGCATGTCACTGAGGTGGCTGATGAGCTTGGCGTCGTGGCGATCAGCTTCGCGCAGTTCCTGACGGTAGTTACGCGGATCGGCAAGGATCTCTCTGATCGTGGTGCGCTTGTTGGCCAGGAGATCGAATACCTCGTTTTCAAAGATCGCTGCTTCCGGATTGGCCCGGAAGTCTCCGGACTGCTGGGCGTATCCAAAGATGGCGGCGAACTCCTCACGAACGTCGGAATCGACGCGGTTGAAAAGTACCCGTATGCGTTCTGCCGGCACTCCCATCTGCGCGAGCATCTCGATTGTTTTGATGGTCTCGCGCTGCGCCTTGCCCGAAGCGACCACGGGCAGGACGTAGTAATCAATTTCCAGGTGTGCCTGGTCGTACTTCACCAGCTCGGCGAGGAAGTCCTCGATGTTCGATGCGCCGACGTCGACGATTGCGGTATCGGTCATGAGCAGCTTGCGGAAGAGCCGGCCGAACTGCCCGCCGCGCATCTGTTCGACATTGAGGCCGAGGTCCGCAGCGCTTTCGTTGGTGGATTCAACGGCGATGATTTCGGCGTCCGGGATGCGGGGAGCCAAGAGGTGGCTGGTCGTGACGGTCTTTCCGACGGAGCCGGAATAGTTGACGGTTGCGATCTTCATGCGAGAGTTCCTATTTTCTTCGGCCGAGTTCGGCCAGTTCATCGAGATCAATGTGATCGGAGGTTTTGCGAAGCCGTACAAGATCTGCCTTGCTTGTGATCGCCGGCGTCACGGGCTGCTTCGGTTGGGGGCTGGAGGACGATTGGGCGCCGGAGGCATGGTTTGCTTCAGAGTTCATCGGCGCCGGGGTGGCGGAGTCCGGGCCGATCTGACGTTTTCTCCAGCGGATCAGGGCCTTCCGAACAGACTCTGCCTTCAGTACGTGCCCTTCGATGGCAAGCGCCTCAGCTATCTCGCTGTACGGAACGCCCTGTCTTTGCAGGACGTCCAGTGTGGGAAGCAACGCGCGCAGCTTTGGCCTGCGGCTCATTGCCCCCAGGTTGTTTAGCCGCTGAACTGCGGCGGGCTGCACGTCGGGCTGCGATGTGTGTTTTTTTTCCATGATGAATCGCTACACCGTTGCTGGTGTTCAGGAGGCTTGCCTAGCGCTCGAAGGCGCCTGCGGACTTTTCAGCACCCGGCTTCTGCAATGCGGTCGGGTCGAGCGCCAAGGCGTCGACCTGGCGCAAAAGGCCGACCTTGCCGCACGGGTAGCTAATCTCGACTTCCTTGCCCACGTACTGCTGCGGGTTCGTGACGGCTAATGCTCCGAGCCAGTGGGCGACTGGCATTCCTTGCCCTGCTCTTTGATAGGCCGTGTCGCCCTCGATGGAGAGGATCTCACCGCGATAAGTCGCACCGATGTTGGGTGCCTGCACGAACTCGTTTCCGTTCTGGAGGCGCTCGGCCGCACCGAGCGTCAGGTCTGCGGCCGCGCCGTATTCCAGCAGGAGCTGGGCGGCTCGGTCGGCGGACATGACGGAATAGGACCAGCCTTCAGCATTGCGAGCATCGTCCACCACGTATTCCTTGACGAGAGCCTCGCCCAGCTGGTCGACGGCAAGCACCGTGATGCTGGACCGGTAGCCAGGGTCTTGCGGCGCAGGGTTCCAGCGCTCGGCGCGTGCCTGCTTGGGCACGCTGCCCTGCAGTGCCGTGTGCGTCTCGAGATGCGGATGGTCGTAGAAGCGTTCCGTGTCAATGTCGCGCACGGAATTGCCGTTCCAGCGCTTGAGCCCATCGGCCGCGGCGCGTTCGAGGTCGTCGTGATACGAGTCGGGCGACCAGTAGCGCGGATCGACGACGGCGTCCTCGAGCGAGGGGGCATGGACGAATCGCTCGCCGGTGCTGATGACCGTGATTCCGACCGGCTTGCGGTCGGCGATGGCGGCGAGGGTGCGCGGGCCGTTTAGAACGGGCGCGTGATCGTGCTGGGCAGGGCGAAATAGCGACAGGACTTTGGTTTTCCAGTCGGAGATTTTCATGGGATTTCCTCGGATGTGTGATGGTGCGAAACGGTCCAGGCCGCGCACTGTCGTGGGGTTAAGTTGACGCTGGCGGTGGCGTCCCTCCTGCTGGAGAACCGTGGGGTTGAAGGAGGGGGAGCCGCGCCCGTGGGCGGGCGCGGGGGAACCGTTGCGGTTCCCCGGGGGGTCGGAAGCGCGGACGCCGCCAGGCGGCCGGCCAGGGGGGCAGCAGCCCCCGCGCTTTTGGGGCCTGCCGATCCCCACCCGGCGGATTCGCCGGGAAGGGGACGGACCTTTTCTCCCGGACGGCAGACACCGGCGCAGCCTCGGAGGGCTGCAGCGGTGGTGTGGCGTTGACGGTGTTCAGCAGGCAGGTCGTGGCGCTCGGGGCGGGGCGAGGCCAACGGCCCGCGACGCCCGGGGGGATGCCTTTCCCCCGCCTGGCGGCGCATTGCGCCGGCGGGGAGGGGGACTCAAGCTAAGGGGTTCAGGCCGGCGCCGCAGGCGGCGGGGCGGAGGGAGCGTAGCGACCGGAGGGTAGGCGGATCGGCGTTCGCGACGAGCCAGCGCCTCGCGCGCGACTCTCTCTAAAACCTATAAAACCTATATATACCTATTGGGTACCGTTTTCGGTACTGGCAAAAAGCCGTTTTCGGTACTGGCGAACGAACAAATTGGGACGGGCAAAAACACTTTTCGGGCTAGGCCCAAAACTGGGACTGGTCCCGATATGGGTCCAGGCTGTGGACAACTTTTAATGGGACGGCACGAGTCCGGCGGCGAGGAATACGCGCGCCTTGAAATGGGGCGGCGGCTCGTTCGGAGCCTGCTCAACGCCGAGCTTCTTGCCGGTGGCTACGATGCCGGTCCAACTGTTCTGCCAGGCAATGCCCGCCGTCTCGCCGGCGTCGCGTTCCCGGAAAACCCAGAGCCGCCATGACTCGAACCAGTCGGGTGACATGCCCAGTTCTCCGGGCCTGGACCGCATGTAGGCGCTGAAGGTGGCGGCCATGGCGTCGATCTTCTCCTGCGTCCAAAGCGGCCGCTGCTCCTGCGTCCAACTTCGCCACTGTTCCGGCAGGCTCCAGCTCGCTGGAAGTCTGGTCGGGCCAGCGCCGGCACCGCGCGCTTCGGGCGGGCGCTTTCGGCCCTTTCGCTTGGCTCCCCTGGGCGCCTTGCTGGCAGGCCTGTGCCCTGCGGCAGGGGAAGTGGGAAAGCATGCAGCTGCGAAGCCAGCCCCCGTTGCTTCGGTTGATTCGCCCACTGAATGAAAACTCCTGCCCGTCCCGCCGCAGTGCGGCGAAGGTGCGTCCCCCTTGGGAAGAGACAGCAACTCATCAACTGTGGCCCCCCCCCGCTCTGACGGCCCGCTTGGGTTGGCATTCGTCTCGCGGTCGTCGGCCGGAGATGCCGGCGGCGCGTTTCCATCGTCAACCTCAAAGCCGTCCTGCAGCGCCAGGGCTTGCTGCGCTGCCTGCGATTCGCCGCCAGCGACGGCGCCCGTAGCCGCAAGGTCGATCAGAGGGACCGCATTCGGGCACAAGCGATAAATGATGCTGCTACGGTTGTCGCCTGCACGTCGCCCTGTGTCCTGGATCGCGCCCAAGTCGCGAAGGCGGCCAAGGGCTTCGATGACCGTCTTGCGATTTAGATGTGTGACCTTGGCCAGGTAGTCGATCGATGCGAAAACCGTCCAGTGGTCGGCATCGTAACGAACGAGCTGTGCCAGGTTCAGCAACACGAGCTTGGATGAGGATTTCTGGACGTCGGCCATTCTGGCCCATTTGGATGCTTCGACGCTCATGTTCGCCCCTTGCGTTGCTGCGAGTTATTACCGGGTAATGGGTCTTGCTGGTACAGCGTGCCGGTCACGAGTCCGTCTCCAGTGATTCAGCGATGGTGCGGCGTGCCCGCAGGGGCAGGCCGTGTGCTTCATAGAATTCGCGGCGGGCCATCAGCCAGGCCTTGTATGGCCACGCGCGGCGCTCACCCCAGGGGTAGGCGTCCTTGATTGCTTGGTGGGTTTGTTCGGCGCTGAGGCCTTCGGCGCGGCAGCGTTCGAAGACGCTTTGCATGATCTTGTAAGCCATGCGGGTGCGTGCTTCCTGCGCGCCGCGTTGGCGGTTCGCTCGGGTCATGGAAGTCTCCGGGAGGAATTGACGGCGGGACGCTGCGGTCGGCCGCCGGCGGCCAAATTTGATTTACAGCCGCTCTTGTCGTTCGATGGCGTGGATCGCGTCCATCAACCCGTCTACAAGCCGGTGCATGTCGGCAGTGGTAAGAGGTGCGGATCCAAGCGGCCCGCCAAGCATCTCACGGCACTCCATGGAAAGGAGTGCCGTGTTTCCCTTGCTGCATTCGTGGCGGAGCCGCAGAACACCTGGCAGTCCTACCGGCGATATAAACGGAAGTTCGACTTCTACAAGCGTGCTCATTGCACGCGCCCAGGGTTGAAATAGACCTGAGTGAGCTTGTAGTTGGCGAAGTACAGCGAAATGTCCAGCGTGGAAAAAAGGTAGCGCCGAATCGTGTCGATATCCATCTGGTTGCCGGCCGCGGACTGTTTCACGAGAAGCGCAACGCGCTCAAACGTATCGCGCGCACTGTTAGCGTGGGTGGTCGTCACTGATCCAGGGTGGCCTGTGTTCAAAGCGTTCAGGTAGTCCCACGCTTCGGGGCCGCGCAGTTCGGACAGGAAGATCCGATCGGGCGAGCTGCGCATGGTGGCCTCGATGCACTCTGTGGCCGACATCCGGCCAGCACCTTTGCCGTAGATCATGTGCACGCGGTTGGGATGGTTTGGCAGGAAGAGTTCGTGCACATCCTCGATGGTCAAGAGCCGTTCGAAGAACGGCACGCAGTCAATGAGACTGCGTGCAAACGTCGTCTTTCCTGAGCCGGTCTTGCCCGCGACAATGATGTTGCGGCATTGAATGACTGCGCGTCGAAGAAACTGAAGGATGTCCCCTGCCTTCATGAGGTCGAGCAATTCCTTGTCGTGCTCGGTCAGATTGCCGGCGCCACCCATGGGGCCGCTCACATCGACCCAGTTAGCAAAGGCTCCTTCGGCGGCCAGCTCGTCCAAGGTCTTCACGACGCTGCTGTGCTTGCGAATGTTGATCGAAAGCGTGCCGTCGATCACGGCCGGCGGCTGGGCCACCTGAGCGCGCTCACCGTCGGGTAACAGCAGCGACATGATGGGGCTGAAGTTGACGTTGTTATAGCTGGCCATGGCCGACACCAGCGCTTCCAGGAAGCTGAACGTCAGCTTCGGATCATGGCGTTCGTGCCATTGCCCGTGAGAGCGCGTAAAAATCACGCCAGGCCGCGTAATGGTGATCTCGCGTACGGCGTCATCTGCCATGTAGCCGGAGATGGGTCGCATCATCTGGCGTAACGCGGTGTCACGACCGCCCGAGTCGATGGGCGATGCGTTGTGAGAATCTTTCATGGGATGCCTAGTCAATGAACGCTGGCCCCGCGACCGAATGGTCAGGGGGCCAGGCGCTTGGTCGAGTAAGAGGTGTCTGTGCGCGAGGCGTCATTAGCGGCGCGCGACCGCGCTGCTACCGAGCGACGGATCTGAGCGTGTAGACCGAGCTGAAGTCCAGATCTCGAGCGACATAAATTCCCAGCCGGCCGCCCTGGTTGCGGTAAAGCGTCGGCGGGATGTTGATGGTGTTGTCGAGCACGGTGGTTACTGCGTTTGTGGCCGCCTCGCCCGTGGTATTGAACTGGACCTGGCTGTTGTCGCTGCTGCCACGCGAGGTTGCCCAAGTACCCAAATCGCTGATCAAGCTGATCATGATGGCCCCGCCGAATCGCTCAGCGAAGTGCGTGTCGATGAAGCCATCCAAGCCTGCCTCACCCAGGGGGCCCGTGCCCGGAGAATCTAGCTGGATGACGACGCCCTTGGGAGTTTCGAGACGTGACCACACTACGCCGACACGCGGCTGGCCTTGTGCCAATACACCTTGCTGATAGCCGATGAATCGCGTCCCCTTGTCGATCAGGACCACGCGGCCGCTCGTCGAGCGGATATCGTGCGGCGCAAAGCAGCTGAGCATGCCCGCCTGCGCAGTCACGAGCTTGGTTTCCTGCACACAATCGATCATTGATCCTTGCGTGATCAACATGTCTCGATTGCCAACCAGGCCAGCCCGAGAAGCGGAGAGCTTCATAGGGGTGAGCTTGCCGGCCATCGGGCCGCTGTCCGCTTCGCGAGGCTCCGGCTGGGATGAGCTTTGCTGAGCAGAGGACTGGCCCCCCTCTCCCTTGCTGTTTCGCAGCCCGCTGCTAAGGCGTCGTTGTGTGACAGCATCGACAGCAACGGTCTCTGCCAGGTTTGAAAGCGTGCCTTTCTGCTCCGCCTTGCCTTCCGGCCCGGGCACCTTGGGCGCCGATTCAGGCGGCTCTGGCGGGGCTGGCGGGGGTGGTGGTGGATCGGGGCGGAGCTTCAGACCGGGAAGCACGTTCTCGATCTTGGCTTGCATCGCCGGTGCGGCCTCTTCGGCGGCAGGCGTATTGAATGCTCGCCAACCCATCGTGGCGATCACCATCAACGCCATCAACGTGATGAGCCACATGAAGGCTTTGGCCCCCTGTTGCATGGGCTTGGCAGTGCCCGAAAGGTCCGGGCGACCGCGGCCTTCGATATGCGCCCGGTATTCCTCGATCTCAGCCACAGCGTCAATGGTTTGACCGGGTTTTTTTCGCCTTTTGAAAAGTCTCATGGCGCAGTTTCCTCACGAACGACACGCTCGACCTGCGGTGAGACGGTTCCGGTGGCCAGGCTGCGTGCAACAGGCGGTCCGTCGTTGTGAACGGCCAAGACCTGGTTGCCCATACGCAAGTGCCAGCGCTTGGCGACCCGGTGGAGCACAACGGTCTGCTCGTCCTCCATATGCCGGTTCACAATCACCTCCTGGCCGTCCGCGTCCACGAAATAGATCGCGGGCAGGTCCTGACCAGGCGCGAATCGAAGCCAAGTTTGTGCGCCGTCATCCCATGCGGCGGTCGGCGCCAAGCTGGTATCGCCGCTCATCGAGTAGGCCTGCCAGTTGATCGCGACGTCGGCGGTGGCCAGATCGCGCTGCACGCGGTCGCGCGCTTCCTGGGCTGCAGACTTCGCCTGCTCGAGCTCGGGATACCGCAGCACCACACGAAAGACGCCGCCGCTCTTACGCGCCTTCTCATATTTCAGCAGGAACGAGTAGTTCCGCTTGGTGGTGATGTAGAGGAGGTTGGTGTCCGCTTGCTCGACGATGGGCTTTAGCAAGAGGTGCTTGCCCACCTGCTGGAAGTCGTACGCGGCCGAGTCGCCAAAGGCATGGGTCACATAGTCCTCGTCATCATTGAGCTGAATTTGCGTCGCGACGCCTAGGGTGGTGTCGACCTGAATGACGTCGGCGGCGTCATAGTCCGTCCAGCGGATACGCTGATCCTTGGGCGAAGCTGCAGGTCGGTCAAGCGACCAGGCCGGCGCTGCGGCCGCGCAAAGCGCGACCGACAGCACCGCCACGGCCAAAGGCCTGAAGCGGATGTTCATCGGGCGTGTCCCATCTCGAGGTTGCTCTCACGTTGGCGCGCCGACTGGTGCGTATGTTGATGGTCCATCCCCATCTCTGCTTGCTTGTCGTGGTCAGCGTCGCGCACTAGGCCCACGCCGCCTACCGCTTTGAAGGGGTAGCTGATGGCGAGCGCCTCTTCCTTGCCGCTCATCTCAAAGGATCGGTTCAGCGTGTTGCGGGCATGGACGATGAGGTCCCCCGTTTCGTTGTCACGCTGGATCAAGCAGTTTGGCGTCGTACCAACGATCGGGCCTTTGTACTCGCGCCCATCTTCCGGCTGACGGATTTGCCGGTCTTGCTCACCGTACAGCTCCACCGGCCGGCGCGCCTCACGGATGCGCTCTTCAAAGTGCTTGCCGATACGATCTGCCGCCAAGACGGGTGTGGGAAGACGAAGGTTCGCGTCCTTGCGGAGATGGTCCTTGCAGAGCCGCGCGGCGCCGTAGAGATCGCTCTTCGCGTACCGTTCGATGTCGCGCAGCAGTGCCGTGCGCTCTGCGTTGCTCATGCGTCCTGCATCTTCGAGGCGGCGGGCGAGTTCGTTGATTTGTGCTTTTTGCATGACGATTACCTCAGCGTTTCGACAGCGGTCGAGTAGGAAATGACTTGAAAGCCCAACGGGTTGTCACGAATCACGCTTTCCGGCATCGGTGCGTTGACAAACCTGTAGGCGATGGTGGCGATGAACTGCTCGGTGTTGGGGGAGCGCTGCGGGCCCATCTCGCTTCGCGTGAACCGGACCGTGGCGGTCTGGTTGGGGCCCGGAGTGATCGATCGGACATTAATGATTAGGCGGGTGTGTTCCCCGTACTTTTTGTCGAGGGCTTCACGGCCAGTCCTGGGGTCGTCTTCAAACTTGGCGTGGTACTGCTGTTGCACGTCCGGCGAGCTGAACAGCCCACAGCGGTCGTACATGTTTTGCAGGGTGCGCCAGTCGTAGCCTTCGCAGGACAACACGTACTGAGTGACGAAGTAGCGCGCGATCCGAGGGCCATAGTCCTCCTGTGCGTCGCCGAGCCGGGATACGTTTTCGACCTCACCTGTCGCATCGTTGACCCGCACGACATAAGGTGGCTGGGGCGTGTAGCTCAGCAACAGTGAGGCCAGGGCGCCGACCGCCAGGAACGCCAGCACGAATGCGCCAACTGCCACGCGCCATGCTTTTGATCTGGAGGTAAGGATCTCCGTCAGGAAGTCCTGGTCCAGGCTCCGGTTTCTGTCCAGCTCTTGCTGAAGCGAAAGCTTCGGATCTTCAAAGGACATGTTGGTCCTCCGATTGCCGAACGAGATTAAGGGGCCGCACGTTTCGTACGGGCGTGAAAGTGCGTGCCGCGGCAAGCGCGGCCTGAATGGCGTGCTTCATCGGTTCTCCGAAGAGACTAGGGGATTTAAATCAGACGGCGCTGGCTAATACGCAGCGCAATAAGAAAGGCACAGCGATTGCTGTGCCCTGTGCTTTAAATACTAAGGTGTCGGCGGGCCGGAGGCCAACGACAGATATGCCGAGTCAATCTTGCCTAGTGTTGCGCCTCCATTCGGCAATCCTGTTTTCGTGCAATTGGCGTTCATGGTCTCTTTGCCAATTCGAACGTCTGTCGTCGCGTCCACCTTTTTGTGTGGCCATACCCATGCCCAACAGCTGCACGGGCCATTGGAAGCACAGGTACCAGATGGGACGCAGAATCCAAGTCCACGTCGCCTTAGCTAGGCTCATCCATTGGAATGCAGAAATCGGCTGCTCGGGGGCAACGCCGAGCGGTGCAGATAACGGCACGTTATTGCCCAGCAAGGGGTTCTGAGAAAGGGCCTTTCCCAGCGGCTTCAACGGATCCATCTTAATCCTCGCGATTCTTAGTGCTTGGCAGGGAGGACGGCTATTCGAGATTTAATGTTAGCCAATCTTCCCAACGAAGGGAACTGAAATCCCGCCTCCACTGCCGCCTCCGCTTATCTTAGTGGCAACTACGGAAACCTGTTCTAGCATGAACTTTGAACACATCATGAAGAAAACAATCGCAGTAAGCATGGAGAAAATATTGATCTGGTCTGCCTTCGTTAGATCAATCAACCCTTGTTGCAACATACCGAACATTCCCATGATGAACATGAAGACCACCATGAAAAGACCAGCATAGATGGCATAGTAGACAGCCTGACCTACCCACGCTTTGAAGAAGTCCTTCGTTTGGTCGAACAGCAGCGCCAATATGCAAAGCGGTCCTAGTACAACGACTAAACCCATTCCCACCTTCACCGTGATCAGCACGAGCATGCCGATCGCGCTCATGACCGCTGAGATAATGGTGATGATGACCGAGACAACCACAAAGACAAAGGCCTGCGCGATCTTCTTGAGGCCGCTTGGTGCGCGGTCCTGCAACCGTGTGCCGATTTCTGCGCCATTGTTCGCCGCGTCGTCCATCATTTCCGATGGAGTTTTGACGGTGCCCGTGAACAGTTGAGCCACGGAGGTGGGTAAGTCGAGCATGACACCGACGATCTGCTGTTGGTACAGCCCATTTGCGCTGGCGATGCTCACGATGATCGCTATGTTGACAACTCGCCGACATGCGTGGAGGACCGGCGTTTGAATGGCGCCCGAGCTGATGAGCCACCCGTACCAGACCAGCGCGACCGACAGAGAAACGGACACGAACGGCAATAGCTTCGCGGTGACGGACGCGACCATTGGCGTGATGACGCTCGTTAGCATCTTCGTCACCGACTGGTCGATCCAGTTTGCGATCCCACCGAGACTGGCCAGACTGACCGCGGTGGTGGCCATTATCTCGCTCCAGGAAGCGGCGCACGAATTGCGCTGAGACTGAAGGAACTGTCTGCCAGCTTTTCGGCCTGCTGCTCCATCAGGGCTTGCTCGGCCTCAATCTGGCGGGTGAGCATGTCCGCCCGGGTTTGGTCGGCGTGGATGTTCGCCTGCTCGACGAGCAGCCGGGCCTGCAGGTCAGCGATGGCCTTCGGATCCTGGGCCTGATTGATCTTGGCCTGGAGCTGGTCCACCTGTTTGACGCGCGCAGTCATCGCCTTCTGGGTCTGCTCCATCATCGCCTGGCTGCGAACGGCGAGCTTTTCGGCGCGGGCGTCCAGATTCGTTTTGTCCTGTTCGTAGTTGCCCGTCAACCGTTCTTCACGCTCAATGCGCTCCACCACGTCCGAGATCCCCCCCAGCCCCCCGTTGGAGGCGCGCAGGATTTCCCGGGCATCGGCTGGCAGCGCATCGCGGATCGCGGGGTTGTTCAGGATGTCGCCCAAGTTCCGGGTGCCAGTGAGCGCTTCGAGCTGGCGCTTTTGGCTCTCGAGCTGGTTCCTGAGGACCTCGATTTGCTCGGCGTATTTCGCCAGCGTCTCGGCGTGCTTAAGAGCGCGGTCCATGATGCTCGCTGCGTCCACGACCGGGATGCCACTCGCGTGGACAGGTGTCAGGGAGTTGGAGAGAAGGACAGCAGCCAGGAGTGCGGTAAACCGCGCGCGCTGGGCGTGATTTTGGCGGTGGTTGGGGGTGTGCGTCTGAGACATGATCAGCTCCTTGTCGCCTCTTGGGCGAGCTTGAGGTAGTAGGGCAGCCAGAGGGCGGGATCGTCACCATGCTTGGCAACTGCCGCTTCGGCGATTTCGGCCAGGTCTTCGGATCCGGAGAACACTAGCAGCGCTTCGGGACATGAGGCGAGGTCCAGTTCGGCCGTGACGGCAGACTCGTTTTGTTTGACGACGAACTGGCGGCTGAACGGCGGCAGATCCTTGACCATCTTGAAGACAGCGGGAGATAGCTTGAATCCGTCGATGTAGTCCTCAGCAGTGGCCTTGGGATTCTCGAGAAACATGGCGGTCGCGGACTGCTGAATAAGCGAGCGACCCACAGGGTTCTCCAGGATCGCGGCGGGCTCCTGCGTCGCGAAGACCAGGACGCCGTTTTTCTTACGGACCGTGCGGCTGGCGTCCTGCATCGACGCCTGAAAGTAGGGCACTTTCAGAGGGTGCTGAACTTCGTCAAAGAAAAGGGCGATTCGCCGCCCATCCATCATCTGGTCCGTTCGATAAAGCAAGTACGTTATTGCCGCGTCGCGGATCGTGCCTTGTTCGAGGAACTCCGTTAGATCAAAGCCAAAGAGGTTATTTTCCGCCAGGTCTAGTTCGTCTTTGGGGTTGTCGAACATCCAACCGTACTCGCCACCCGTGCACCAGCGTTTGAGGCGGTCTTTCAGGCTCAGTTGACCTTCAGGTGCCGGCGCGGCGGGGAGAAAATTAACCAAGTTGGACAGGGATCGATCCTCCAGGTCGATGTGCTTCACGAGGTGGTCGACGGCCTTGGCGATCTGCTTCTGCTCGGAAGCAGTGGGGGGGTCCTCGCCATTTGCCCCCAAGAGCTTGGTCATGCTGGCCATGAACGCGACGTTTGAAGCGGTGTCTGGCAGTTGCAGGTAGTTCCAGCCGGTTCTTACGCCCAGGCGCAGCGGGAAGTACTTGCCGCCCATCGCCATGACAGTCACCTGCATGCCGCGGTCTTTGTCGAAGACGATGCCCGTGTAGTCGAATTTGCGAGCCTGCGTGATCAGATGACCCAAGAGGACCGTCTTGCCCGCGCCGGACTGTCCGATGATGGACGTGTTGCCGAGCCGGCGCTTACCTGTCTCGTCGACGTCCTCGAGCGAGGCGTGGAAGTTCAAGTAGTAAGGCGTGCCGCCCGTCGTCTTGAGCATCGTGACCGCAGGCCCCCAGGGATTGCCCGACGGCTTTCCGAACAGGTAGTTGTGCATCGAGGAGAAGCTCAGGAAGTTCAGCGAGGTAATCGGCGCTGGGCGAGGGCGCCATTTCCAGTTGCCCGGGAACTGGGCGGCCCACGCGGCCAAGGATGAGCGATCACACAGGCGACCGATGATCTCTTCGTCAGCCAGCGCACCGCTGATACTCGCAGCAGCCCGTAGGGCGCCCTCGCTGTCTTCGCCGAACACCTGGATTGTGGCGTGGTGGTCACCCATGACGAAGCGACCCGCGGCCAGTTCGTCGCGGGCTTTCTTCAGATCTTCGATCTGGGACGCCGAGTAGTCGCCAGAGTCTTCCAGCCACTTGATCTGGCGTGACAGCGCTTTCAGCCCATCGGGTTTTGACATCGCGCCAAAGGACTGCGACAGCACAAACTCGTGCGGCTGGTTGAGCAGGCAGTTCAGGTGGCCGGCTTTGGTGTTGTTGGAGTATTCCCGAAGCTCTAGCATCACGTAGCGGCGCGTCCAGTCAGGCCCCCGCATCTCGGCGAGTTCGCCATGCGTGGAGAAGAACTGACGGCTGGTGGGCAGATAGTTGTATAAGCGCGCGTTCACCAGCGGCACCGACTGCATCTTGCCGTTGAGCAGAAAGCCGAGGAATTCGGCCGGTTCCGAGAACCGCGATTTCCGGCGCGGACCCTGCTCGCCGCCCAGGTCGTCCGGAGATTCCCGCTCGACAATGGATAGCAGTTCCGGCGAATAGCGCTTGAGCGACCCGCGAAGCTTGCGGTTGACGTCATCGAGCTGCTCAATCGCCTGGTTCTGCCAGGCTAGCGCCGAGCGCGCGGTGCGCTTTTCGAAATTTGACAGCAAGCGCAGGGCGGGATCGATCTGCGCACGCATGATCACGGTCAGGTACATCTCATTGATCATCGGCGGCTTGCCGGCGAAGACTTTTCGATAGGCTGCATCGTGATCGCGTGAGAAGGCGTCCGGATAGTCGCTTTCGGGATACTCGAAGACCCTGCGACGGACAAGGTGTGACCAGATCCCGAAACCCGTCGGAAAGCTCCGGAACACGTTGTTGAGTTCCTCGACCCAGCGGCAGTGCTCCTCGTCGCTGTAGCCTTGAAAGGTGCGTCCGTCGATTCGCCAGACCGAAAGGTACTCCCAGTTGCGGGTCGCGATGATGGTGGGCGTGACGTGATGGGAGTAGGGAACGTACGTGCTGACCGCCGGCTCGTACGCCGGCAGCGCGACGATGGATTGTTGTTTCATCTGTCGTGAACTCCGAGCCAGAGGGCCCATGGGCGCCGCCGGCTGTAGGGTGTTGGAGTGAGGGATATCGCTCCCCAAAAGCGCTTGTTCTTAGCCAAGAACTTGGTCTTGACCCAAAGCTCCCAGATCCAGAAGGCTCGGTCATCATTGCGACTCAGAATGGCCATCACCGGGTAAAGGATGGGAAAGAGCAGCCAGCCCCACAGCGTGAACGAGGCGGCGGTGACGGTCAGAAAGACCAGACCCGCAAACGCGCGAGTGGGAACCCCTCCGGGAACAGTTGCAGCCCGGGTCGCCCCTTTGAAAAGCGGAAAGCGATTGGGGGGGACGTGCGACCCGACCGCCGCTGGCACCGCGACGGCGGGAGCTTTGGCCTTTTGCTTTGATGCGGCCGCCATGTCAGAACAGCAGCTTGATGATGCCCCCGGCGATGGCGCCAGCGAAGCAGATGCCGACCGCCCACTGATAGGCGGTTTCCTTGCGAATCACGTCGAACGAGTAAAGGATGCCGATAATGCCGGCCGAGACAAGACCGATGACGGGGATGATGAGCCACAGCCAGTCTTTGACTTTCTGCACTGCAGTGGTGGCCTTCTCGAACTGCGCCATCGCCAGTTCCGGTTGCAGCAGGAGGAGCACCGCAAGGGTCGCGTATGCCAGGGCGACAAGCGTGCGGCGGCTCTTGGCCTGCGAGTCGACAGGGGAGATATTGGATGCTGCGGTCATTTGAAACTCCAATGGGTGACGCCACCCGGCCGATAAGCGGGGCGGCATTCGTTGAGGAAGATGAGAGGGCCGGTTTTTAGCGGCTAAACACTGGCGAGGGGTGCGCTTCTACTGCGCCGGCAGGCGCGAGGACGGCGTTGGGATCGGCCTGCCGAATATGGCATCTGGGCGCGGTTCGAATGCGTCTTTGCGGGGCGCCACAAAAGCGTCGTCGCGGGGCTTCTGAAAGGCATCGGGTTTGGACGGCTTCGGAAGCGGGGGGCTACGCGTCTTGGTGTCAGCATTGGCGGGCGCGCCGCCCTCCTTCACGATGGCCGGTACCGCCAGGCCAGCGCCGGCGATGACCTTGCCGACATACCCATTCCTGAAGCCCGAGGTCAGGTTGCCCGTGTTGTAGCAACTGAATGCCGCATACAGCGCGTTCTGTCCTGGGCCGTGCAGCTTGGCCGCTCGCTTGTAGCAATCGACGAGGACGCGCTGGGCAGATGCGAGGTTGACGCACGGGTCGAAGATGCTCTCGGGTGTGACACCGAGCCACTTCCAGTTCCGCACGTTGATCTGGCCGTAGCCGACGTCGAAGTCCACACCTTTAGCCATCAGATCGCGCACCGCCTGGATTGCCTCCTCTTTGGATTTCGGGCGGATGCTTACATGGGGCTTGGCGTTGACGCCAATGGCGAGAGGATTGAAGGCGGACTCGTGACGGACCACAGCGCTGAGCGTACTGATGTGCACGTCGGGCGCACACTGCCTGGCGAGGGTAGGGAAGTCCATCGGTCAATTCCCCACCATGCCGAAGCCAGGACTGTGAGCGTTCTGCTCGCGCTCCTTGCGTTCGGCCAGTTCCTTCTCGTACTTGGCCAGTTCACGGTCATAGTCCTTCGCTTCGACCCAGTAACCGCGCTCTTCAGGCGTGCCCACATAGCGGGGTAGGTCGTCGTCAAAGGCGGTGTATTCGTGCGAGGCGTAGACGCTGCAGTACCCCGGTCGCTTGTTGCTGATGATCGGGTAACCATCGTCGCTCGTGCCCCGCCACGCACCGAGTCCCGCGTTCAAAGCGGCCGCATCGCAGCGGCCCGCGCCGCGTGCAATCGCATCGGCAAGAGATGCCATTTCTTTGGTTTGGTCGGATGACGGACATAGCGACAAAAAGTCATGCCGTGCATCCAGGGTGTCCGAGAGCTTCTTCTTCTTGATGCCGTAGAAGTGCGACAGTGCAGGATCGCATGCCGATGGCCGATGCCCGCTGGAGAGGCAAATCAGGGCCTCGCAGGCAAGCCTCTTGTCACCTTCAAGCAGATCGAAGTCACCAATCCCCTGCGCGGTCGCAAACGAAGGAAGCGCAGGGTAGAGCGCTACGAGGAATATTGTCAGCAGGCGGCGAAAGGACCGCATATTGGATCTCCCTAGTTAGTTGCAGATGCCGTAGTTGCCGACATCGATGAGCTGGCCATGCAAGCGCGTCTCAGTTGTGACCGAGCACCCGCTAACAGACGTGATGTTGACGACGCGTGTCGCGCTCTGGCAGTTGTCTGCATCGCCGCCACTACTGCTATCGCAGTTGCCGTATAAGGTGGCGGTTCGGTTTCCGTTGGAGAGCTGGCAGTAGCCGGACACACCTTTGGTCACGGACGTGCCGGGCGGCATCAGCTGTCCCGTCCATACTCGAGTGGTGTCCCCTAATGTGGTGCCTGATGCGTGTATGCAGTTCAGTTCTGCGATCGGGCGATAGATGGTGGCGCCGAACATCGTCCCGTAGTTGACTTGCATCTGCGCGGCGATCGTGCCGCGCAAACTGTTGTCGAGTGTTTCGCCGGTCTCGCGGCCACGGGCCTTTGCGATCACGACATCGAGGACACCGCCGGCGCGGGATGCCGTGCAACCGTCTTGCCACGGTCCCCAGCCCTCGTAGGCGACATCGTTCGCGTTGGCTTGCAGAACGTAGTAGGTCCGGTAGCGGACCTGATTGCCGGTGTACCCGGCGGGGCACTGTGAATATTCGGCCTGCGTCCGGGCGATCCGGCACCCGCCGTAGGTCGTGTGCCACGAGTAGCCACCGACGCAACCGCCGGGCGGAAGCGGCGCGCCCTGGTCGACCCGGATGACCATCGTATTGAGCTCGGTTCCCAGTTGTACGTCAGCTTGATTGGTGGTTGATGCCTGGCTGACAGTGGGCAGGAGCAGCGCGAAGAGCAGGGCGAGCAGGGCCCTGCCCTTGCCTCGCGTGGAGGGAAGGAACATGAATATCTCCGATAGAAGAGCCGCTTGGTGGGCGGCTAGGGGAAGACCTGTGGCGCAGGGCTAGTTTTTGCAGCCCTGAATCACCGAGGCGCGCGCGCCCATGTCTGCGGGTGTAATCACGACGCGGTCGCCGGCAATGCTGGCGCGCTGCGCCATACGGACATAGCTATTTCCCGAGTTTTGGAAGGTGCCACTGAAGGAGCCGCCAACCGACACGGCGCCAGCGGCATTGACATAGCCAGAGCCCTGGATGGTTCCACCGATCGCGCCACCGATATTGATATCGCCACCGCGTGCGGTGGCGTCAACGCCCTGCAGGGCGATCTGACGCCAGGGCGACAGCCCCGCAGGGCACGTTACAGCCGGGATTGCAGCGTCGTTGGGAAGGTCGCTGTAAGTGCCCGTGATTACGTGACCGTTCTGGGCGAACCACGCACCGCCCGTGCAAACGGCGAGCAGCTTGTTGGCGGTCGAAGCGTATAGGCCTTCAGGCGTGCACGCAGCGCCAGGTGCGACGGCCGTGTTGAGCAGTAAACCGGTATTGGTCTGAATCGCACCGGCCACCGTCAGGGTGTTGTTGAACGTGACTGGTCTGGTTTCTCCGTGGCGAACAAACTGGCCGAACGGCGTGGCACCCAAACCCGCCGCCAGGACTGCATGGCCCGGCTCCGCACCGAAATCGAACCACCCGCGCGGAATGTTCATAAGCGGGCCGCGCACATTGGTCCCGCCGTTGGCGTCATGGCCACCATATCCTTCGGACGCTGCCATCACCTTGCTGAGCAGCACTTGATTGAACCGAGCCGCCTTGCCGGCCGGTGCGGTGCAGGTGTCATTGAGTCGACGACTACGCACATCGCTGATCGGTTGGCAGGTATATACATAGGCGCCCGTGCGGCAACTGTCACCGGGGCATGCTCCTTCGCGGACAAGGATGAAACGGGCGGTTTCGCCCAGGGATGGGAAGCGGGGCGTGCTAGGTGGTAGCAGGCCGAGTGCTGCGAGATCCGCTACGCCACCTCGCGCGACCTGCGCTCCCGGGGCAGCGACCCAGCTAAGTGCTGGCGGCGGGGGGTAGGCGCCTGCCGGGGCGCTGGCGATATTCTCACCGCGCAGCCACGCTTCGTGCTTAACCTGAAGGTCCACAACTGCACCGCGAAGTTGCGCAAGGTAACGGCCGGTGGATTCCGCAGCGGTAGCGTCAACCTGTCGTTTTAATGACGGTCCGCTCAGGACAACGGCGAGTGTGAGAAGCGCGAGCACGACCATCAACTCGATGAGCGTAAAGCCGGCTTGGCGGTGAACTGATCGAGGCACAGTAACTTCAGAAGGGCACATGGCAGGTTCGCCGTCTATGCAGTGTCAGGCGAGGCAAGGCCTCGTCCGGATTGCTGGTTTACGGATTTATCGCGTGGCGAAGACGAACGTGTTGTTGTCACCCTTCACGCAAAGGTCCTGAGCAGTGACCGCATTGAAGGATCCCGGCTCGTTGTTCGCGCCTAGCGTTTTTGCTGCGGTTCCGTTCACGCTGATCGTCTCGGACACGGAGTTCAACGTGGTGGCAAGACCTGGGCACGCTCGGTGGTTCACATTGGTCAAGGTCAACCCAAAGCCGCTGCCGGCAGCACCACCCCCGAGAGCCACAGGGCCGATGGTGATCGTGCCGTTCGACCCCGCGCCTGAGCCACCCAGCCGGTGGGCCACCGTGGCACCGTTCACTTTGAATACCGAAGACTCGCTCATGGCCGGCGCAAGGTTCGACGTGTTGCTGATGGCTGCGTAGGGCGTTACAGAATCGCCTTCGCCCAGCAAACGGGTCGCCGTCATAAAGCGTTGAAGTTCGGCAGATGCCGGACCAACTCGGGCTTGAACAAAAATGCCTTTGATGGCGGGCATGCTGATAATCACCAGGAAGCCAATGATCGCGATCACGGCGATGACTTCTACGATGGTGTAGCCGCCTTGGCGAAGGCGTTGCCTGGCCGCGTGGCTCTTGAAAGGTCGAGGTTGCTTGGAAAAGTGCTTCATGATGAATTCCAGGTTTTTAAAGGCTGAAGTGATGGAACATCTTTGCCGCTTGGGCACGCGTGATGGTTTGGATTTGCACTAGCTCATGGCGTCGAGAACTGCGGCGTTCTGCATGTCGTTCAGAACGCTCAGATGCCAGGCATAGAGGCCTGCCATTGCGAACAAGGCGCAGCCCAAGATGACCCAGCGCAGTACTTGCGCGCGTGCTTCGACGCGTTTGAGGACGACCGTTTCCATCCTGTGGCGGGTCTTCTGTAGAGCGATGTCCAGGCCGAGGGTGCTGGTGAGATCTTCGAGATACCAATAAGTCTCTTGATCCATCAGCCCGACATCGAAAACTTGCGCGCCCGATCTTGAATCTTCAAGACGATTTTGGATGGCCTGCAAACGCCCGGTCAGCCAACGAGAGGCACCGTCGAATTGAAGTTCGATTGCCTCGCGCAATTGCATCGTCTTTCCGGTCCTTGGCTTGACCGCAGTTGCCGCTGTGCTGATAACGCCAATGCCCTGGACATCCCGGTAGAGGCTGTATGGACCCCAGCGATCCAGAAATCTCCGTATCGGTCCGTCGAGGTACGGGAACGACAGTTGGACCGCAATCCCCGCAACGAGCGTGCCCACCCAAACCCGAGCGCCGCTCTGGCGTATCCATTCGGCGAGGTCGAAGAATGCCAGGCTGTGTGGACTCAGGTACGCACGCGGAGCCGCCGGTAACGATCCGAGAATCATCGGGGCGGTGAAGTAGGGGATCCCAACCATGATCACAAGCCATAACAACGCCATGGCCATGGCCGAAGTCATGAGCGTGGTGACGAGGATTGTCTTCAGTCTGGAGTTCAAGCGCACAAGGCTGGCCATATCCCGCAGCCCGCTGGCCAGCACGGCCTGGCCCTGGCGTTGCAAAGAAACAAATTCAGCAACCTCCTTGGCAGGCAGTGTTCCGTGTAGGGTTTTGCCGATTTCGCCAGTTTCGACAATCTTGTGCGCCCAGTGGGCAGAGAGGATGCCCCGCGCACTGCGCCCATACCGCTGGGCGTCACTGTCGAGGATATTGAGGATCGTCCGTTGGCCTTGCGTGTCCTCGGTCATGTCGGCCAGATACTCGTACCAATCCGCCCGCTGGCGGGCAAACTTGCGCGCGGCCTGGCCGGCCCGTGTCAGAGCGAAGGGCAGCTTCATTTCCGCTCGCTTTGTCGAAGCAGCGTGGCAAATGCTTGGAAATGCGGCTCAATGTCCCGCGGATCGATCAAGCCTTGACTCATCTTGTAGACAGCGCAGTCCATGGTGGTCTTTCCTTCCATGTCGGGGTGGTCGTATGCGGCGGTCCTGTGACCGGCGTAAATCTCACGTAGCCGTAGCTCGTCGCCGCTGCTGATGGCACGAAGCGCTTCTGGATCTGACGACGGTTCGAACATTTCGGCGACAACTGTCCGACCGGCGTACCCGAACAGCTCCGGAATCCCCTTGATCCGACATTTCTCACAACCGTCCGGGTTGCGAACTTTGATGCGATTGCTGCCGAAGTCGTAAAGGGTTTCGATGTCGTCGAGGTAGCGGGCCCAGTCATCCCGCGTCCGGCGCACTCCCAACCGATCGGCGGCGCCTTCAAGCAGTGAAGCTGCCGGCAGTGCGCAATCGCAGGTGACAGGCATCAGTGCTTGGTGTGAGAGCAGCTTCAGGACGCCGGGCGTGCCCAAGGTCGTTCGCGGAACGCCGATCTCGCTGGAAGCAAATCGCTGCGGAATTGAGAGCGCGTGGCCAACGTGTGTCGTTGTATAGAGACTGCTTCCCGACAAGACGATGTCCTGAAATGCTGATCCGGTGAGTGAATCGCGGATTTCGCCAAGAAACACGTCGCTCGCAGCAGCCCGCTTGAGTGCCATGAGCTTGGACCGCATCGTGTCTCGGTCCGAGCCATCAAGTGAGCGAGAGACACTGGCGGCCAACGCGCGCGGGATGGTCAGTTCGACGGGATCCTCGATCGTCATGACCTTGCGTGTTGCGGGCAACCGCACGATTAGTTGGGCGTTGGTGACGGTTTTTCCCGATCCGGGAATGCCGCCCGTCACGATGGCGCCGCCCTGGCTTTGCAGGCATCGTTCAAATTTCGCGACGTGCGAAGGCATAAAGCCCAGCGTTTCCATGTCCACGGGCTCAACTTTGGCATCCATGTCCAGAATCCGAAGGGTGATGGAGGGTCCCTTGTCTGCCACAAATGATCCCCAGCGCAGCATGTAAGAGCGGTCGTCCACAACTTCGTATAGCCGGCCCTGTTGCTCGTTGGTCATGTCGAGAAAAAGCCCGTTGCCGCCGTGGACATCCAGCCATGCAACGTTTCCCATCTCAATGAGCCGTTCGGTCGGCATCGCCAGTTGCTTGGGCGTGGTGTACTGCCCGTCAATCGTTGCGCTCACATGTGAGATGGCAGCCGTGGTGTCGATGTTCAAGTGCATGTCGCTGGCGCCGTTACGAACAGCCCACGCGGCCAAATCATGAAACCCCACGCGCACCGCAGAGCGTGCGCCAAGCGCGCGCGTCCTGGATGTGCGCTGCTTGACGTCCTTGGCTTGCATGCGCTCACGGACCAAGGCAAGCAGCACGACGGGATTGACTGTGTACACGTCCACGTTGTCGCGCCCGGCGGCCTCCCGAGCACGTAACAGAACGGCACGGTACAGGTCGGAGTCCTGTTCCCCCTGTTTGACGAAGACCACATACCGCTTGCCTTCGAGTTCTGCCACGCATGCTTTCGCAGCGGCTTCAGAGCCGCACCAATCCACGCGCAGAAGTTCGAAGGCCGGACGCATGTTTTCAACATCCTCAAAAGAGTCAAGATGACCTTCCGGGGAGTCGTCAGTTTGGACAGGCGTCAGCGACATGCTCAGGACAGGCGCCGGCTCTTCTTCGCGAAAGCCGACGCGCAACACGCGCATCATTCGCCGAGTCCATTGGAAAATGCTGAATTTCATGGTGCCCTCTCGTCTAGGCAATAGGTGAACGTCTCTTCCTCTTGCGATAGGAACGTGGCGCAGGGTGGAGAAATCTCCAGCAGACGCATACCCTGGCCAGCGCCCGTGGCCGGCGCGGCTTTCCCGGTCACGTAGACGGCCTGTCTGTTGTCCAGTTGCAGATGCGCGGCCAGGTGGCCGCCCACGCCGACGATGGCGATTAGCCGCGCCAGGCGTTGCTTCGAAGGTGATGCCGAGGCAGCGGTCGCCTGTTCGGGATCTGCCGGCGTGATTCCTATGGCGGGCGGTGCTGCGGGCGACGAGCTCGCGAGCGCTGTCTTGTTCTTCGAGCGTTCAATGGCGAGCGCCTGTTTGGCGTCATGCTCCAGCAGCTCGCGCACCAAGTGGCTTGGCGGTGCCGCCGGAGCTTCCGGCGCCACGGAGAGAGTGTCGGATTGCGCCAACACGCCGGCAGGTAGGGCAACCGCCAGGGCGAGGCCCGCCAGACAAAGGGCACGCCGATTGCGCAGCGAAGTTTCACGGCGCGAGTACATAGATATCTCCTTTCAAGGTGGCCGAGAACGCGCTTGCGGCGAGTCCGGGTGCGGAGTCCGGCTGGTAACGCACATGCAGCTGCGTTATCTGGGTTGTCGTCGGCAAGGCCAGGCCATAGAGCGAGCGCAGGGGCGCATTGATCACCAGCGCGCGGCTGGCGGGTAGCTTCGTGCCCGACGGCATCGGCACAGGCTCTTCCAGGCCGTTGGGCAACTTGATGTTGGGCACGAGGATCTGCACGCTCGCAGGTTTTGAGAGCGTGAAGTCTTGCAATGCGGGCCGAAGCGCTTGCCAGCTCGGTTCCCAGGTTGTCTGGATCGCGGCTGGCGTCGGGAGGTCCCGCAATGCCACAGTTGGCGCCGAGCGCCCCTTCGGAAGTGGCCATGTTGCGGTAGCAGTATCCAAATCCGGATGGACGATGCGAAACGATTCGGCCAGCGCCGCCCGCAGCGTATGGTTGTCGGCCAGACGTGTACGGCGGTAAGTGGCGGTGCACGACCCCGTGCTTGGTCGGCAGTCGACTTCCGTCAACCGCCACCGCCCTGGTTCTACTGGCACCGTCAGGATGACATTGAGTAGTTCAGTCATGCCCGCGCCGCCCTGAGTCTTGACCGACCTAGCCCAAGCGCTGATAGCGCTTTCCCATAGCGCATTGGCGTCGAAATGGGGTTGTGCCGCCTGGGACGCTTCTTGAAGTTTTGCCTGCCGTTCGTCCCACCAAGCGGATCCGTAATCCCATGCCTCATAGGCGACGACCGCCGCTATGAGCACCCACCAGATGGGCGACACCATGGACAGCCTAAAGGACGCCCTGCGCAACGCAGACTGTCCATTCACATGTGCAGTGAGCTGTTGCAAGGAGAACAAGCGCGCTTGTGTGATGTAGTTGCTGTGGACCTGGTGTTCCCGGTAGCGCGCAGTCAGTTCTTCGACGGCGTTCTTTGCCTTGGCCTGGTCGGGAAATATCGTGTCGCCGCCCGTCTGCACCACCCCGTCGATGACCACCGCCAACCATACGGATTGGTCGGGAAGCGTGCATGCAACGATATGCGTGCCATGTCGATGCATCTGTGCAAAAGCAGCGGCGCCAGAGAAAAGCGTTGTTCTGCTCTTTGCGCGTGTTTCGCTTCCTTTGGCAGCCAACAAGCCGACCGATGAACTGCGCGCGTCGCTTTGCACAAAGTGCGTTGCCCGTGCCTTGCGGGCGGTCTTGAGGGCAAGTTTTTCCAGGTCTTCCCCTAGGACGGTGCGCCACTTCATCCCGAGGACAAGTTGATTTGGCGAGCCCGGTATCGCGACGAGCTTGTAGCTCGTGCGCCGAGCGACTTTCTGTCGCGTTGCCACGGTCAGAATCCTTCTTCTGGGATTGCGGTTACCAACACTACCGTCAGTAGTTGCTGTTCTTGCGAGGCGTCGGACCCTCCCATGAGCATCGGCGCTTTGTCGTCAAGACGGCGCCGAGTTGAACTGTCGGCAGATTGTTGATATCCGCCAATGACCACTTGTTCTCCGGGGCGAACCATCACCTGTTGGACTCGTCCCTGGCCGCCGATGTTGGTCTGCTGCACAAAGGACTGATCGTCACGTGACCCGAGCGGCTGCTTCTTCATTTCGATGAGCCGGGTGTCGTCGTAAGCGATGGTCAGCAGAACCTGGCCGTCATCTTGCGCGTCAGGCACGACCGTGAGGAACGTCCCGACCGTCTTTTCGTCTTGCGTGACCGTGACCGTCGGCGCCGAGCTGTCGGACGTGCTCTGGGTCTGTTGCAGATCCTTGATGTACTGGAAGGTGTTGCGCGTGTCGTACTTCGCGGGGCGGCGGTTCTGCGAAAGAAGCGGAATGCTCTTGTGATTGACGATCGACCCGAGTTGCGAAAGCGCGCTCAGTGCGATGTTGGTGCCAGCGAAGGGGCCGCTGCCCACCGAAGCGCCCACTGAGCCCGCCGCCTGGGCTGCGTCTAGCAAGGGGCCTACACCGGTTGCCGATGCTGTGTTCCCGCGCCCGAGGCTGTTGAACAGAATTTTCCAGTCGATGCTGCCCTGGTTCAGGCGATCGCGCTGGACGGTGATCTCTTCAAAGACGAGGCGCACCCGACGCGTCATCTGGCGATTCTCAGCGTCCAGAAATTCACCGATTCGATCCTGCGCATCCTTTGTATCGGTGACCACGATGGTGTTGGCCGCACCGTCCGCAGACTTGATTACGCCTGCGCGACTAAGGAACTGGCCGAGCTTGGTGACGACAGCGGCCAGTTCGCGGGCTTCTTCCTTCGAACTGTTGGTCGACTTGTCCGCGAGCGTTGAATTCGCAGACTTGATATCGCGTTGAAGGTTCTCTTCAGCGGCTTGGGTCGGCGTCCGCACGACGTAGCTTTTGGTTTCCGTCCGATAGAAGAGAAGCGCACCGATCTTTTCGTCGTAGCGCCAGTAGACGCCCAACCGCAGTGCAATCGAGTCCAGTACGGTGGCGAGGGGCGCTTGGCCCGGGGGCAAAGGAGCCATCTTCGTGCGCGCAACCCCCTGGGGCAGGACGGGGCCTGCCGTGCGGTCAACGGCAATACCGGGGATAAGGGCCGGAACCAGCGTGTCGGCCGTGGCCGCCGTCAAGCTGGCACTTGCGGTGGCAATGCCCTGTTCGATTGCCAGGCGCGGAAGGAAATATTCGGCCGGCAGCAACGCGTCTGCCGACACGTGGGTCAGGATGCCGGTGGCGAGCTGGACGCGGTCGGCAAGCGTCTTGAGGTCTGCCGCGCTGTTCTCGAACAACAGCGTCGTGTTGACGTTCGCACGCAGCGCTGGCGGCAGCGTGACATCACGGGCAAGCGGCTGGGGCCGGCCTGCGATCCACGGCAGTTCAACGACTTGGCCTTTGGCGCGGTCGGTGTCACCTGCCATGCCCTTGAAGGCGTCCATAGCGAACGCGCCCTTGGAGCCTTCGTGGTCAGCACGGGCGGTGACTCGGTCTGTGGATTGGAGCGCGGAGCAGCCGGACAGGGCTGCAAGCGTCAGTGCGGCCGCTACAGTGCGGTATGCAGTCATGGATATTCCTGGTCAATGCCACGGCTAGGATTGCGGGGCGGGGGAGCGATTGCAGCTGCGGGTGAAGGGCAACATGCGCAGGACGCGGTTGCCGTAGAAGCAGGGGCGGATAGGCGATTCGCTCATCGCGACCGCCTGGGACAGCGCCTGGGTGGCCTCCCGGAAGGAGGCCTCCTCGAACTCGGCCGGAGCCTGTATCGGTATGTCGAAATTCAGTTCCCACTGATCAGGTCCAAACGTCCAGTTGGCGTCGGACGCCCAGCGCACGAGCGCTTGGCGGACCGTCCCGTCCTGTGGGCTGATGCGCCAAATTTGCTTGGGAGGTTCCACGATTTCCGGTTCGGCGACCGGCTCCGCCGAAGCGACCTCCACGGTGATGACGGGGCCAGGCGCGGCCGCGACCTGCTGCGGACTTGTGCTCGCCTCAGTGGTCTGTGCCGTCGTCTCGGCAGCCGGTGCCGGCGTCGCGGTGGTGCTGGCGCCAGGGGCAGCAGCCGCTGCATTGCTAGCCATCGGCGACGTGGCGCTGGCGGGGGACGCTGGACTTTCAAGCTTGGGCGGCGCTTCGGGCACCGGGATCGGGGGGATGTCTGCCGAAGCCAGGGCTGTCGGCGATTTACCCGGTAGAACGGTGCGCGGATCCGCATGGTTGATCAGGATGCGTCCGGAGTCCGGGGGTGTCGGAGGGGCGGGCGGCACGAATCCGCAGGCCGAAAGAAGGCAGGCCGCCGATACGACGGCCGCCAGAAGGGGTGCTTGCATGGGGGATCCTAAGAGTTACTTGAAAGTCCGGGGCATCACGCCCTGTCGTTCAAGTTCATGATGGACGGCGCGCAACTCGCCGGGTTGGCTCTGTCGCCTCGTGAGTAGCAACAGTTCGAGGAGGATGGGCAGCAGCGAAGCGTCGGATTGCCCGCTCGGAGCGTTGTCCAGCAGGGTGAGGCGCAGCTGCGAGACATGTTCGGCGACCTGGTCGTCGACTTCGAGCCGATCCCGCAGGTACGCGGAAAGCGTCATGCCACGATCCGCAGCTGCCTGCTCGTATCGCCGGCGGGCGGCATCAGACAGGCGGAACGTAATCGGGCGTTCAAGCAGGGAGCGCATGGAGCCGCGCCTCCTCCACCACGATGTGACCCATGGCCTCAGCGAATGCCTGCTTGAACGCGTCCCGCCGGATTCTGCGTTCGAGGGGCGAGTCGGCTTTGCCCTTGCAATGCTCCATAAATTGCTGGTCGCGGTACTGGGCCGGACTCATCTCGGGGGCTGCTTCGAACCAAGTACGAGCAGCGTGGCGGGCGTCGCGCGCCGTGGACGGAAATTCAAAGGACGCGTGTTGACCGCGGAACGCGATTGCGTCCGCATGGGGTATCGACCTCATATGAGAGCTTTCCTGGGATGTCCTGTCGGTTGGAATTCGACAGGTATTAACGGCTCGCTGGAGGCCCGGGGCCCGGCGGAGCAGGGAGAAGAACCGCTCTACCGCAGGGGCAGAGCCAGTTTAGTTACAGCAGCTTACGGGCAACCTTGTGCCCAGATAACTGATGTGGAGACGCTAGCGGACTAGATGCTGG
This sequence comes from Achromobacter sp., assembly GCF_049647645.1. Taxonomy (GTDB): domain Bacteria; phylum Pseudomonadota; class Gammaproteobacteria; order Burkholderiales; family Burkholderiaceae_B; genus Achromobacter. Next base: position 85,081 of record NZ_JBARYB010000209.1, on the reverse strand, counting down.
GCCTGGGCTTGAAACGACAATCAAGCCGATCGGTTGACTGTTGTCGGAGGGCCTGGATGTCGTCGATTTTTTTCAACGGGCCTAAGGAGAGGCTCATTAATTGGTCAGCTACGGGGAGTTCTTGTTGAAAACTGAATGGCCGTAAAGTATTGAATAATAAAAGGAAAGATGCCCACTGGCATGGGATTGTGATTCCAGTTGTCGTGGGTTCGAGCCCCATCAGCCACCCCAAGAATTCAATGAAGACAAGGCACTTACGCGTAAGCGGAGTGCCTTTTTTCATTGGCGAATGGTGACATGATCAGGTGACACGATCACCGTTTGGTGTCGCGGCTACATCGACAAATTTGGCGGGGATACGACCTTAGGGTATATCCGTGGAATCGGGTAGTGCTCGTGCTATACCCACGAGGTCTCAACCCGTTGCCAAGCCAAAGGCATGAACAGCCATGGTCAATATCTCCCGTGAAACCGCCGAGCAAACCGAGCAACGTCTACGCCAGGTAATCACCGAGGCACGACTACGCATATACCCAGGCACCTATGCGTTCGTCGAATTCCCGTTGGATGGGTTTCCCAGCGCGGTCCGAGCAGACGCGCTTGCTCTGGTGCGCGATGACAACGTGTGGAGCCAGCTTGTGCCCAGCGACGGGACGCACGAGGAATCGTTTGGGTTGTTTCGCTTTCATTTCCCAGCGGGTGCGGACAATAGTGGCTTTGTCGGGTGGCTGGCAACGCATTTGAAGTGCCGGTTTGGCACAGGCGTATTTGTCACGTGTGGCCAAAATCAGTCAGATGGCGGGATCTTCGACTATTGGGGCGTGCCGACGGCGCTCGCGGACGACGTGTTTGCCGAGGTCAAGCGGCTTGTCGAGGGGCATTAATCCTCATCGTTGACTACGGCAGTCAGCGGCCGCCGACCCCAAGTCATATCCCACGGCCAAAGTCGTCACAGGGGCTGGGCCTTAATCCTCTTAGTATGCTTGCTTTTTATATCTTAGCTTTCTAAGATTAAAGTGCGCAGGCAGGAGCATTAAACAGCTGCCAACTTATTGATCAGGGTGGCGCGATTTGCTAGCGCTGTCTGCGCAACCGGGTGACGAGGCTGTAGCCGATAGGCCGGCCTTTGCACGGATTCCGATCATTCAAGTAAACGACCAGTCCCGACGCGGACCACCAGTTGGGGCCCATTTCCAGGAGCGGCAACGTACATGCAATATCAAAATCCACAGGCACAGGAAAAATACCCTGTCCGCAAACTCATGCTAACCGGGATGTTGGCCCTGGGGCTGCTCATGGCGGCTGATGGAGCCTTTGCGCAGCGTTCCAAGAGTTGGAACATCGGAATGTTCTCTCGGGCGAATTGCGGCAACAACGAGAGCATCTCGTGGGATCGTAGCGCCGATGCTTCATACTGGGAGATGGCGGTGGGTTCGAGGATGTCGAGCGCATCCCTCGGTAGGGAGCATTTCTACGAGGACGGTCCAAGAGTGGATTGGCGCGTGGGCAACGTGAACTGGTTCCGAGCTTTTGGCGGGGATTGGATTGTCGAGGGGATCCACGACTTGGGGCCAAATCGCGATATGGATCCGCTGGATCAAGAGTACGCGGTTGACTTGATTCGTGAAAATTGTGGCGGTTGGTGGGCGGGTTCGGCGGTCGGGTCAGTGTGGCTTTGCAAAGAAACCTGGGCAAGTGATTGCAGTCTGGCGGAGTGGTGACATGTTGAAGAGGCATACAGCGGCATGGGTTCTGGCGGCAGCGTGGGGCACCGCTTTCTTCCATTCCATGGCTCTTGCAGCCCAAATTACCGAGTTCCCGTCCCAGTCTGAAATTTATGAGAGCGGGTCCGAGATGTATAAGCGCATGCAGGACCGTAACACCGCGAGAAACGCGGCCGCTCGCAGCGCTGGTGATTCAAAGAAACAAGCTGGTGATATCAACTACGTGGATGTGAGGCTCGAGACGGACATCGAAATGATGGCCTTGCATGAGATACTCAAAACAAAGGCGCCGCCCAATGTCAAGGGATCCGTCGTCGAATCCACCCCAATTGCCGGCAGCTTGTTGGAGGGTTGCCGTGAGATTGCCCAGGCGGACGAGGGGCTGGCGTTCGAAGGAAAATTCAGTGCGACGAGAAGCGTGTATCGCTGCGGCGAACATCCACTCATCAGCATTGTTGATAGCGCGCTGGCCCATGGACCGGTGAGGGATGTGACCTCTCTTGAGCGCGTGAATTCGCGGATGCTTATTCAAGGCGTTGAACGAGGAGTTATCGTTTCCCGCTCCGTAAGCAACATTACGGGAAATGGCGTATCAGCTATCACCTGGCGTGACGCAAATCGCGCTGTCACGATCTTCATTAACGATGCATCCGAGGTCGAGTTCGACTGGTTGAAGCAGGTCGCACAAAGTTTGAAGTAATCGACGGCTTTTTCGCGCGTGCTGGGGCTTCAAGCCTCGCCTGGCGAGCCAAGAAGAGAAAGCCCCGACACGAATGAATCGGTCGGGGCTTGTTTGTTTAAGGTTTGGTATTCAGGCCCGGCTAAGGCTTTGCCCACTGCCCAGCCTCATCATCCCGCAGCCGCGCACCCGCCCACACGACCCGCCCCAGCACCCGCACCGATGCCCCGTTCTCAAGCGGGATGTCATCGTGCAAGGGATTGAACGACCGCGCCACCCATTGCCCGCTGAGCCGTTCCCTGGCTACCGTCTTCACGATCATCTTGCCGTCATAGTTGATGGCATAGACGCCGCCGGACGCAATGTCCCGCAGCGTCAGGTTTTCGTTGGGGACCACGAGCAGGGCGGCTCCGTTCCGGATGACGGGTTCCATGCTGTCGCCCTTCGCATACACGACGCGGCCCTTGCCGCTGTCCGCGCCTACCGACCGCAGGAATGACTTGCGGAACTGGATCATTCCGGTCTGTTCTTCGGCGTGGTTCTCGATAGGCTCGCCCGCCGCGAGGCGCACGTCCGCCAACTCGGGGACTTTCTCGAATCTGTCGTTGGCCGCAGGCGGTTCGCCCACGCCCACATTGGCCACCACGCCAGTCTGCGTGCTGATCCGCACCCGGCCTTCGCGCTCGGTCTGGTGCGTGGTCTTGCCGCCCTCCCAAGGCGCCGCGGGCAGGCCGTCCATGCGCAGGGGGAATTCGTCGCGCGACAGATAGGTGTCTATCAGCGAGTCGCTGCGCAAGACCGTCGGCACCTGCGGCGCGGCAGGGGTAGGCGAGACATCGATTCCCAACTTCAGTTGAGCGATCGCCAATGCAAGCGCGCCCTGCAGCTTGTTCAGCTGGTCCGGAGGCAATGCGCGCACTTGTTCTTCCGGGATGCCAGGAAAGGGCCAGGGCGCCGGGGGACTTGCCAGCGCAGCGGCTGCAAGGGATCCATCGCGTGCAGGCAGCTTCGGGGCGGTCCCGTCATACAGCCATTGCGCGTTCACGCGCAGGAGTGGGGCAACCTTGATGCAGGTCGCCATGTCCATGCCGTTGGAGCCATTGAACCAATGCGTCGCGGCGCCGGAAGAGGCGCCCGCTGCCTTCCATAGGTCTGTCTTGGTCAGGCGTGGTTCGGCCGCGTCCGCCCGGCGGGCCGCTTCCTCGTTGAACGCCTGTGTGATTCGCTTCTGAAAGGTCATCTTAGGATGCTAAACAAAAACAATCTTAGTTGGCTTGCATTTAGAATCTTAGCATTCTAAGATTCAACAATGATAGCGGGGTAAGAACAGGCGGAGGATGCAGGAGCACGCATGAACTACTACAGCCACAACATCGGCGACTACGCCCAGGCCACGGCGCACTTGAGCCTGGTTGAGGATGCCATTTACAGCCGTCTGCTGCGCCGGTACTACGCTGAAGAGCAGCCCATCGTGGAAAACCTGCAACAGGTGTACCGGTGGGTGGGGGCGCGGACCGAGGAAGAAAAGGAAGCCGCTGCGCAGGTCCTGTCCGAGTTCTTCGTCTTGCGGGACGGCCATTGGCACAACAAGCGCGCGGACGTGGAGATTGCCGCGTATCACGTCAAGGCCGAGACCGCCAAAGCCAACGGCAGGCGGGGAGGCCGGCCGAGGCAGGGCGACCGCAATCCGGAACAACCCGGCGGGTTTCCCCTGGGTTCCAACAAGGAACCTGGCCATGACCCGGAAAAAGCCGGATCGGAAGCTAACCAAGAACCAGGAACCAAGAACCAGGAACCAGAAGATCACCTCTGCGCCTCGCGCAAGCGAGGCAGCGGATTCGACGCCGCCGTGATCGACCTTCCGGATTGGCTCGACCGCGAGGACTGGGTCGGCTGGATCGCCGACCGCAAGGCCCGCAAGAAGCCGGTGACGGAGCAGGGCGCCAGGCGTCAGCTGCAACAGCTTGCCGCCTATCTGGCCGAAGGACATCAGCCGGGCGCCGTAATCGCAAACAGCATCGCCGGCGGGTACCAGGGCCTCTTTCCGCCGCGTACCCAGACCCGGGGCAGCCCCGCGACAGGCAGGGCGCAACGCCTGGCCGACTGGACCGACGAACTGCGCGAGGCACTGGCGGACGAAGCTCGGCCGCGCGAACGATTCATGGGGACGATCGATGCCACCCGCTGACATCGCCCCCACCGCCCTGGGGGCGCTGGTGGTGAATGAAATGCTGCTGATGTACGGCGCCAAGTTTGCGCAGCAATGGCAGGGCCTGACGGCGCGTGAGTTGAAGGACTCATGGAATCAGAAGCTGGCAGGCCTGGATGAAGTCCAGGTGCGCCGCGGCCTGGTCGCCTGCCTCACCCAGGAATGGCCACCGACGCTGCCGCAGTTCATCAAATCATGTTGCCCGTGGATGGTCCCGGAAGTGGCGTACCACGAGGCGGTGCGCGGCATGTCCGCCCGCAGGCGGGGCGAGCTCGGGGCCTGGTCGCATCCGGCGGTGTACTGGGCCGCGGTGGGCGTCAGCACGGTGGATCTGCTGGGCTGCACCTATGGGGCGATCAAGGCGCGGTGGGAGAAGACCCTGAACGAGGAACTGGCGAAGGGAATGTGGGCGGATGTTCCGCTACCGCGCCCGGCGCTACCGGCGCCCGGCCAGACCATGGCGACGCGCGCCGAGGCCGAGGCGGCGCTCAAGAAAATGGGCGCGCAGAAGATATTGAGGGAGCGTGGGCGCCCGCATCGGAGTTGGATCGAAAAGTGGGAAGCACGCATCGCGCGTGGCGATCATCCGAGCAAGGGCATCGCCGACATGCTCAGGCGTGCCAAGGGCGAAAGCCAGGAAACAGCGGACCGTCTGAAGAACGGTGCTAGCGGCAAGACAGGTAAACAATGCGAGGTGGCTGATGAGTAAATTGACGGGTGACGATCTGATCTGGAACTGGGTCCGCTGGACCTGGTCAGGCGCTACGGTGGGAAACATGGAGGCGTACCTCTCCGAAGAGGAGGACTACCGGCCCATCAACCACCACCACGCCATGGAGGTCGAGGCGATGCATGCCGCGCTGCCCTGGCACGAGCGGATGATCATCATCGCCGAGTACCCGCAGAAGAACGTGATGTTCGGCCAGTTGGATGGCAGGGCGCGCCGCGCGAAAGCCCTGGACTGGATCGCCGAGACGACAGGCGTAGCCCTGACCGAAACCGAATACAAGCTGTACCTGGGCCTGTTTCGCAGCCTGGTCGAAAGGAGGTTGGCGTGAAGTACGCGCATGAAGTGATGGATCTGATGGCCTGCTATCCTGGGCGCTCATTTCGTTTGATGGAGCTGGTCCGGCACGTGTCGCATGGCCGGCCTTTGTCCCTGCCGGAAAAGACGCGCATGCAAAGAGGGATTCAGCGGGCCATGGATGCGCTGCAAGATACGGGAAGCGTACTGATTCAAGAACCTGCAGAGGGCGGCCACGGGCGGACCTATGCATGGCGTGTGACGGTTCCGTCACAAGCCCCCGCCCCTTAGGTCACGCAATCGGTCACAATGGGTCCGGGGCATTGCGTCCCCAGGAAATGAAGCCTCGGCCATGTGCCGGGGCTTTTTTGCTTTTCGGCGTGTTGCCTTGGCCTCTTCAGCAGGGCTCCGACGGCATTGTGCATGGCGTGTGACGGTTCCGTCACAAGACCCGGTTTCTCAGGTCACGCAATCGGTCACAATGGGCCCGGGGCATTGCGCCCCTAGCAAATGCAGCCCCGGCCACGTGCCGGGGCTTTTGCATTTTTGGCGCGTTGTTTCGGCGCTTACCTCTTCGGCAGGACTCCAACTCCATGAGCGTTCAGATCAGCATCACTGAAAACCAGCTGGTAGAGGACCTCGTCGCATTCTTCAAGACACTGGTCGACTGCGACGTTGTCCGCGGCCTGCCCAATTGGGTTCCTGCCCCGCCGCGCGAGTGCGTCGTCATTACGCCGCTGGCGGCGCACGGGCTTTCCGTGCCGGTCATGGCCTACGCCGATCCGTCGGCAGCAGCCGGGACGCGCAGCATGACCCAGGCCACGCAATGGTCTGCCCGAGTGGAGGGCTACGGGACACGGGCCCAGGATCTGGCGCTCACCTTATCGATCGCCTGGCGCAGCCAGTACGGGTGCGAGTTCCTGGGGAGCCTGGGACGAGCCCAGCCGCTATACGCGGGCGAGCTCAAGCAATTGCCTTTTGAGAGCGGAGCAAGCCCGACCTTCGAGCGGTGGTCATTTGACGCCGTCCTGCAGTTCAACCCATCCATCACCGTGCCGCAGCAGTTTGCGGACCAACTCCATGTGGGCCTCATCGAGGTCGACACCACCTACCCTACGGGAGCTTAACGCTATGTCCATTCCCGCCAGTGAAATCGTCCAGGTAGTTCCTGGCGTAATCGCAGCCGGCGGATCGGCGCTCGACTTGAACGGCCTGATCCTGACCAACGATACTGCCGTCCCCATCGGCGCCGTCCAGAGTTTCGCAACCGCGCGCGATGTGCAGCGCTTCTTCGGTCCGACCTCGACCGAGGCCGCCCTGGCCGACGTCTACTTCAACGGGTTCGACAACTCGACCCGCAAGCCGGGCAATCTGCTGTTCGCTCAATATCCGACGGCAGCGGCTTCGGCCTATCTGCGTGGCGGCTCCATGGCCTCGGTGACGCTGACCCAGCTGCAGGCGCTGTCCGGCATCCTGACGGTGACCATTGATGGCGTGGCCAAGACCTCCGCCAGCATCGACCTGTCGACGGCGACGAGTTTTTCGAATGCTGCTGCAACCATCGAAGCGGCGTTCACCACTCTGGGCGCAAGTTGCACTTATGACGCGCAGCGCGCTGCCTTTGTGATCGCCTCGGCTACCGACGGCGCCGCCAGCACGGTGTCCTACGGCAGCGGCACCATCGCGTCGGGCTTGAAGCTGACTCAGGCCACGGCTGCGGTTCTGTCGCAGGGCGCGGCGGTTGGAGTTCCGGCAGCGAACATGGGTCGGATCACCGACCTGACCCAGAACTGGGCGGCGTTCATGACGACGTTCGAACCTGATACGGCCGGCAAGGTGGCGTTTTCGGCCTGGACCAATGCCCAGGGCGATCGTTACGCCTACGTCGGCTGGGACACCGACGTCACCGCCACGCAGCAGGGCAACACGTCCAACTGGGCCGCCATTGTGAGCGCCAACGAGTACTCGGGCTCCGTGCCGGTCTACCAGGACGCTCAGCACGCCGCCTTTGTCCTGGGCGCCGTCGCGTCGCTAGACTTCGAGCGCACCAACGGCCGCGCCACCCTGGCGTTCAAGGGCCAATCCGGTCTGGCGTTCTCCGTGACCGACGCCACCACCGCCCAGACCTTGATCGACAACGGCTACAACTTCTATGGCGACTACGCCACCAGCAACGATCGCTTCCGGTTTCTCTACCCGGGCCAGATCAGCGGCAACTGGAAGTGGGTCGACACCTACGTCAACCAGATCTGGCTGAACGCGGCGTTCCAACAGGCGCTGATGACGCTGCTGACCCAGGTGAACGCCATTCCCTACAACATCGACGGCTACACGCTGATCGACGCTGCCTGCCTGGACCCGATCAATGCCGCCGTCAACTTCGGCGCCATCCGCGCCGGCGTGACGCTGTCGAGCCAACAGAAGGCCCAGGTCAACAGCCAGGCCGGGGTGGACATCTCCGACACGCTCCAGACCCGTGGCTGGTATCTGCAGATCAAGGACGCGACGCCGCAGGTGCGCGAAGCCCGCGGCACGCCGCCCATGACGTTCTGGTACCTGGACGGCGGTTCCGTCCAGCAGATCACCCTGGCCTCGCTGGCCATTCTCTAAGGATTCAACATGGCGACTTTGACCAGTGCCAATTCCGTTCTGATGCTTGCGGTGGGCGGCGTTTTCCCGGTGCCGCAGAAGATCGAGGGCTACGCTTCCGAAAGCGCTTTCACCTTCGAGGCTGCCAAGCCCGCGCAGGTGACCATGGGCGTGGATGGCCGCATGTCGGCCAGTTACGTGCCGGTTCCCCGCGTCCAGATCATCACGATCCAGCCCGACTCCCCGTCCATGCGCATTTTCGAGATCTGGATCGCGGCCAGCGAAGCGGCCCGGGAAGTGTTCTATGCAAATGGCACCCTCAACATCCCGTCGATCGACCGGAAGTACACGCTGACCCGCGGCGTGCTGACGCAGGTTCCGCCGGCGCCGGACGCCAAGGCGCTTCTTCAACCCATGGCGTTCCAGATCACCTGGCAGAACGTCTCGCCGGCGCTGGTGTGACATGGCTAGAAAGCAGATAACCCTGACGATCGGCGCCGAAGGGCGCGACAAGGGCAAGGTGTTCATCCTGACGGAGCTTTCTGCCTACGAGGCCGAGGAATGGGCCGGACGTGCGCTGTTTTCGTTGATGAACGCCGGGGTGGAAATCCCGGAAAACATCGCCGAGGCAGGGCTGGCCGGCGTGGCTGCCATGGGCATGAAGGCCATCGCCAAGCTGCCTTTCGACAGCGCCAAACCGCTGCTGGAAAAGATGATGGATTGCGTGCAGCTCCAGCCGAGCCCGAATGTGACGCGCGAGCTCATGTCCGGCGATATCGAGGAGGTGGCGACCATGCTCAGCTTGCGCAAGAAAGTCCTGGGCTTGCACCTGGATTTTTTCGCGGCCGCCACCCCATCGACTTCGGGCTCCAAGTCCACAGTGGCGGCCCGCGCCTGATCCGCTACGCCAATGTGCCTCGCATCATCGGCGTGGTGATTTCCCGGCATCCGGCCTTGCTGCATGATCTGCAGACGGTCTATGGCGCCGAAGACCTGTACAACCTGCTTGAGGTGATTGCGGTGGACGCACACAACAGGCGCGTCCTAGCTGAACCGAGGTAATTGCATGGCAACCATCATCGATGCCTTGCTCGTCACTGCGGGTTTCGATCCGAAGCGTTTCGCGGCGGACAGCTTCTCCGGTGCGGTCAGTCTGGCCCAAATGGCCCAGAATCTGGATATGAGCACCGAGCGGCTGTCCGCGTGGCAGAAGGCGGCCGAGCGGGCGGGCGGAACTGCCGAAGCCATATCCGCTCAATTGAGGGAATCCTCGGGCGAGGTAGCCAGATTCAACCGCGGATCCGCCGCGGACTCGCTACCTGGGTTCTTCAAGAACGGCGGCAATGTCGGCGATCTCAAGGACGCGAACACCTACCTTCTGGCCAGGTCGCGGATCATTGCCGATCTTTACCAGAAGGACAGGGCTCAGGCCGCGTTGGCCGCCCAGGACATGGGCATCAACGAGGGACTGTTCAATTTGTTCAAGCGCGGGCCTGACGAGCTCGAACGGTTGCTTCAGGCCCAGGAAAAACGCGCTGCCATCTCCAGTAACGATGCGGAGGCAGCCTCGCAGCTGCGCGACCGTTACCTGGACCTGCGCGACACGTTTGAGTCGGTGAGCGTCAAGGTGTTGGTGGCGCTTATGCCGGCGTTCGAGCGGCTTATCTCGCTCGCTCAGGGCTGGGGCGATTATCTGCTTGAGAACCGCGACGAGATTGTCGGGTGGGTCGACGGAGCGGTGCAGGCCATCGTGAAGTTCATTGATGCAGTCGATTCGGCAGCGCAAGTGGTGGGGGGATGGCAAAACGTCCTGCTCGCACTGGGGGCGCTCAAGATTCTGTCCTGGGTGAGTTCCCTGCTAGACCTGGCTTTGGCATTGAGGACCGTGGCTACGGCTCTCGGAGGCCTCGGTGGCGCCGGCGCGGCGCGTGGACTGGCTGCGTTGAGAGGCCTGGGTCCGGTGGCGTTGAGAGCGGCTGGACCTATCGCGGCAGGCGCCGCGTTGTTGTTCCGTAGCAAGGGCTTGAACTCAGGCGAGGATGAAACCTTGGCGGCGATGAGAAATCCCGCGCTGAAGAGCCGGGAGGTTATCGATGCGGTCAGGTACTTCGAGTCCAAGGGCTATACCCGGGAGGCGGCCGTGGGGCTGGTGGCCAACCTGCAGGCCCAAAGCAACTTGGACCCCAGGGCCGTGGGCGCGGATGGTGTTTCCGCCGGCATCGGACTATGGAATCCGCGACGCCAGGCCGAGTTCAAGCGCGTATATGGCATGGACATGCGCGAGTCCACGGTTGAACGGCAGCTGGATTTCGTCGCGAGGGAGTTGGAGAGCACCAGGCATAGGGCTGGAGTACATCTGGCCGCCGCTGCCACCCCAGCCCAGGCCAGCCTGGCCGTGTACCGCCACTTTGGATTAAGCAAGTCCGAGGGGGGCGGTTCAAGCGAAGAGCGCAAACTCGTCGCCGCTGCCGGGGCAATCCATGGGACGCTATTCCTCGAAGATCAGGAACGTGGCGCCGCGGCTGCGGCTACGACGGCCGCGGCCGCGCAAGCCAGCGCCGCCGGCATCCCGAGCAGCATGGCAACCACCAACAATACGTCCGAAACCCATATCCACGGCCCCATCACGGTTGTGACGCAGGCGACGGACGGCGCGGGTATCGCCCGCGATCTGGGGCGTGCGGGGCGTAGCCAGAATCTCGTCCAACAAGGCAACACGGGGATGTTCTGATGCCGCTTATTCCTTTTCCCGATGTTCCGAGCAGTCCGGGCGTGCCTGCGGTCTTCCGCAAGGCGACCTTTCCTTCCATCTCCGAACGGGCAAGCTTCGAACCCGCGGCGCTGACCGATAGGATCTTCGGTCCTCCTCGCTGGGGGCTGTACGGCGCCGATGGGCAGCAGATGGTGGTCTTCGAGACGTTCGTTGGAATCGCCTTCAACCAGGGCGGCCAGATATCCAGCTATCCCATGGAGCAGGGCGGATTCTCGTCCTTCAACAAGGTCGAGGCCCCCTTCGACGCGACCATCACGTTGGCGCATGCCGGCGACCAGGCGTCGCGCAACGTCATCCTGTCCGTGCTGGAGCGCATAGTCGGCAGCACGGAACTGTACACAGTGGCGACGCCTGAGATCGTCTACCCGTCGGCCAACCTGGTGAAGTACTCATACAGCCGCGCCGACAAGAATGGCTCCAGCCTTCTGACCGTCGTTCTGACCATGAATGAAGTCCGGCAGACGGCCGTCCTGCAATCATCGGCCACGCAGGAACCCAGTGGCGCGGCTCAAGAGAGCAATGGCCAGGTACAGGCGTTCGAGATCGATGCCTATCCCCGCCGCGACCAGAACAAGGTGGCAGATCTGGAGCCTATCCAATGAAGAGAATTCCCTTGAAGCCCGTGCCGGCGCAGACGCTCAGCGTCGTGCTGTCCGGACAGAACTGCCAGATTGCCGTCTACCAGAAATCGACCGGGCTCTATCTGGATTTGGAAGTCGACAATGCGCCGATCGTGACGACGGTGCTTTGCCACGACCGGGTGCGGCTGCTGCGATCCGCCTATATGGGATTCGTTGGCGATCTGGCCTTTGTGGATACCCAGGGGCATGTCGACCCGCAGTATCAGGCTCTCGGCTCGCGTTTCGTCCTGGCCTACTTGGAGCCGCTGGAACTATGAGTTTTATCAAGCGCCGGCTGGACGTGACCATCAGCCTGGGCAAAGGGAAGTTCGGTGACGAGCAGGGGCCTGACGTGAGGCTCAGCGGTTACCGGATGACGGTGGACATTCCTGCCCATGCCTCGTTCGAAAACAGTCAACTTACCCTGCTGATCCACGGGCTGAATCAGGACCTGATGAATAGGCTGACGACGATAGGTCCCATCATGGAGGAGCGCCGCCTGAAGAACCTTGTCCGAATCAACGCCGCGAGTGATTTCAGTGCTCCATGCGTGGTCTATGAGGGGGATATTGTCGAAGCGTGGGCAGGTTATGGGACAAGCTCGGAGGGTGGAGCGGTTCTGGGAGGCGTGTTCACAGTCAAGGCCGAGGTGGCAGGGGCCAAACAGGTGAAAACTGCGTCTGCCAGGTCATATCGCGGCGCCGCGCGAGCGCAAGAGATCTTGTGCGAAATCGCCGCGTCGATGGGGTACAAGGGCGAAAAAAGTGGACAGGACTACGTTTTGGCCGATCCCTATTTTTCCGGAACCGATATGGATCAATTGCGCAGTTGCGCGAAGGCCGCTCGCGTCAATTTCACGATAGATCGGGGTGTCTTATCCGTTTGGCCGGTGGGTGGGTTCAGGAAGGGCGATCCGATCACTGTGGCGCCGGAAACGGGGCTTATCGGATATCCGGCTTTTACGAGCAGTGGCCTCCAATTGAAAACGCTCTACAACCCGAATCTCGGATTGGGAAAAAGAGTGCAAGTCATCAGCACCGTCGAACCCGCGCATGGCGAGTGGATCATTGTGAGTCTGTCCCATAAGCTGGAGGCAGAGGTTCCCGGCGGAGTTTGGCAGTCCGTGGTGGTATGCAAAAGGAACCTCAATGGCTGAACAATACGGATACGCAGGACTGGCGCAGGCCGGCCAGGGCGAGAGCGAGTTCGGGGCCTTGCAGTTTCTGATCAGCCAGGCCCTGACGCGAATCAGCACCGCGACGCTCGTCAAGGTGGTTTCGGTGACGAATTCAGGCGGGTTATCTCCCGTGGGCTTCGTGGATGTGCAGCCGCTCGTCAACCAGCTCGATGGGGCTGGCAATGCCGTGCCGCATGGCGTCCTGCATCGCCTTCCTTACTTCCGCCTTCAGGGGGGAACGGACGCCATCATCCTGGACCCGAAAGTCGGCGATATCGGGATGGCGGCCTTCGCGAACCGGGATATCTCCCTGGTGAAAGCCTCGAAGGCGCAAAACAATCCCGGATCCTGGCGGTCCCACGACATGGCCGACGGCCTGTATTTCGGCGGCCTGCTGAATGCGACTCCAGTCCAGTACGTGCAGTTCACGGCCGGCGGCATCAATGTGGTGTCTCCCTCCAAGGTGACGGTCACGGCGCCCAACATTGAATTGAACGCCAGCGCGCAATGCGCGTTGAACGCTCCCCGGATCGTGTTGAACGGCACGGTGCAACAGGGCGGCGGATCCTTCGGCGGCACGTCGACCTGGCAGGGCGACATGAACACGCTGGGCACGTTGCGCAACAACGGCAAGGACGTGGGCAGCACTCACACGCATTCCGGCGTGCAGAGCGGGCCCGCAAATACAGGAGCGCCCAATTGAACACGATGCTGCTGGACCGGACGGACTGGGACTTGGTGCTCGATGTCGCAGGGAATATCGCGCTGGCGTCCAACCCTTACGCCGTCGCGCAAGATGTCGCCAGCGCCGTCAAGCTGTTCAAGGGTGAACTGTTCTACAACACCGTCCCGGGCGTTCCGTACTGGCAAGAATTCCTGGGCCATCAGCCGCCGCTGGCTTTGGTGCGAGAACACGTCCAACGCGCCGCGATGACCGTTCCGGAAGTGGCCAGCGCGATCTGCACGCTGACGTCCTTCAACGATCGGGCTCTGGCCGGCTACGTCGAAATCACCCTGCAAGACGGCACGACGCAAACCGTCAGCTTCTGAGGAAACCATGCCGAATATCTCCAAAGTGCCGCGCGTGCAGTTCACGCCGGAAGGGCTGGTGCTGCCCAACGAATCCGCCATCCTCGCTGGCGTCCAGTCGGACATGGACGCAGCGTTTGGCGGCGGACTGAATCCTGCGCTGGAAACGCCCCAGGGCCAGCTCGCCTCCAGCACCACTGCCGTCATAGGCGCCAAAAACAACGAGTTCGCGAGATACGTGAACCAGGTCGACCCGGCCTTCGCCGAGGGACGGATGCAGGACGCCATAGGACGGATCTACTTCCTGGACCGCAAGCCCGGCACGCCGACCGCCGTCATTGCCACCTGCACCGGCCTGATGGGAGTGACCATCCCCGTGGGCGCACGCGCCCAGGCGGTGGATGGAAATCTGTACCTGTGCACCCAGGCGGGAACGATACCTGCCAGCGGCCGCATCGACCTTCCCTTCGCCTGCTCGGTCGACGGGCCGGTGGATTGCGCGCCCGGCGCGCTGAACCAGATCTATCAGGCCATTCCCGGTTGGGACTCGGTGGCGAACGCCGACGCCGCAACGGTGGGCAGCCATGTGGAGAGCAGGGCAGCGTTCGAGGAGCGCCGGCGGCAGTCCGTGGCGCTGAACGCCCGCGGCTCGATCCCCGCGATCTACGCCAACGTGGCGAACGTGGAGGGGGTCATCGATGCCTATGTGACGGAGAACGATCTCGCCGTGCCGAAGACGGTAGACGGCGTCGTCCTGCGTCCGCATTCCATCTGGGTGGCGGTGACGGGCGGCGAGGCGGCGGACATCGCGGATGCGATCTGGCGCAAGAAAAGCAACGGTTCCGACTACAACGGCAACACCTCCTACACCATGGAGGACAAGGAGGGCTACGCCTATCCCTACCCGTCGTATGTCGTCACGTGGGAAACGCCTGCAGCGTTGCCCGTGCGCTTTGCGGTGCAGTTGGCTGACAATCCAGCGCTGCCGTCCGATATCGTCGCCCTGACCAAGCAGGCGATCGCGGATGCCTTCAATGGCGGAGATGGCGGGCAGAGAGCGCGTATCGGTTCGACCATTTATGCGAGCCGGTTCTATGCGCCCATTTCGGTGCTGAGCCCCGTGGTCTCCATACTCTCCTTGCTTCTGGGATCGGCGACGCCGTCGGCCGCCAGCCTGGTCGTTCCGATCAACCGCCGGCCTACGGTGACGGCCGAGGATATTTCGGTGACCTTGATATGAGCGTCGTGCCGAAACCGGGGTTGGTTGCCCGGACTCTCATCAGCCAGTACGCCAATAGTCCCACGCTGGTCCAGTTGATCAACAACATGGACGACTACATCAATCCGGACGCCGATTTCGACGCCTTCCATGACTTCGTCTGGAACGTCGAGACTGCGCAGGGCTTCGGGCTGGACATCTGGGGCAGGATCGTCGATGTCGGCCGGATGCTGACTATCCCGGGCGATGTCACCTACCTGGGGTATGACGAGGCGCTGAACTGGCAGCCCTTCAACCAGGCGCCGTTCTACACCGGCGTGCAGGCGACGCAGACGTATCGATTGGCCGATGATGCGTATCGCACGCTGATCCTGGTCAAGGCGCTGGCCAATATCTCGGATTGCTCCTCGTCCAGTCTGAACCGGCTGCTGTCGAATCTGTTTGCGGGTCGCGGGCGCTGCTATGTGTCTGACACGGGGAGGATGGAATTCCGCTACGTGTTCGAGTTTGCGCTGGCGCCCCATGAAATCGCCATCCTGACTCAATCTGGCGCGATCCCCAAGCCGGCGGCGGTTCTGGCGAACATTCTGCAGGTTGATCTTTCCACCACGTTCGGATTCCACGAGGCGCTGATGCAGCCGTTCGGCTCGGGCGTTTTTTTCACTACTTCGGGGCTTATCAATGCAAGCAAGTAATGCACCAAGCAAATCGGCCGTCCCGTTTGCAAACAGCGGGACGAAGAACACCATTCCTGTCGCGTCGCAGATCGGGGTAACGCCTGGCCTGGCGTCGTTCACTGACGGATTCCCGCCCTTGACGATGACGCCGCTGGCGGCAGGTGGGGTGCCTCCGTATGGCGCTGATTTCAACGGGATCCTGAATTTTCTCAGCGCTGCCGCGCGTTGGGGCCAGGCCGGGGCTGGCTACCCCTACGACGCTGCATTCAGCGCGGCCATCGGAGGCTATCCCAAGGGCGCCGTGCTGAGGCAGGCAGCTGCCAATGGATACTGGCTGAATCTAGCGGACAACAACGGCACCAATCCCGATTCCGGAGGGGCAGATTGGGTAGGGCTGCCGGCAGGCATTGCCTCGACCGCGCAGGCAAAGGATTTGACGGATGATGCGACCTCCATCACGCCTCTGAAGCTGGGACAGGCCTTGGCCGCCGTCACCGGCTACCAGGCCTACACCTCTCCGGGCGTGTACACCTACCCAAAACCCGTCGGAACGTCAAAAGTATTTGTGCGCGTCTATGGCGCGGGCGGGGGAGGTGCGTGCGATGTCGCTGCGGAGCCAGGCCCGGGCGGCGGCGGTCAGGGGGGGTATTGGGAAGGCCTGTTTGATATCTCGGCGGTTTCGTCCGTCGCGGTCACAGTTGGTACGGGCGGAGCGGGCGGTCCGTCCGTCGGCCTGAATGGTACGGCGGGCGGCGCCTCGTCGTTCGGCACTTACTGTTCGTGCGAAGGTGGTACCGGCGGCCTGCGGAATGCTAACAGTTCCGCAGGCGGGACGGCGACTGGCGTGTCGGGTTTCGGGTGGCGAGGCGCGTTTGGCAATTGTCCGCAGTACGGGAGCGGGAGCGCGCCACTTTATGGGGGCGCTGGTGGCGGCGGATGGTCTCCCTTCGCAGGGGCGGATCCGGGCCGTGTGCCCGCACCCGGTATGGGTGGCGGGGGCCGTATTGCCACTGCCGGTGCGGCAGGCGCTCATGGCGCCGTTTTTATTCAATGGTGAGAAATATGAAGACAGTCTGGGCGCATATCCAGGGCGGTGTCGTCGTCGAGCTTACTGACGTCGATCCCGCGGGGCGATTTCATTCCGACTTCGTCTGGGTGATCGCAAATGGGGAAGTCGTGGTTGGAGACATGTTTGATGAAAGCGTGTTCTTCAAACCGGCGCCACTGCCGCAACCGGTCAAGACACGCTACACCGTAAGGGAATTCGTTCGCCGCTTCTCCATGGAAGAGCAGTTGGCAATACGCCAAGCGCAATTGACCGATATGAACGTCGGTCTTGTCTACGACGATTTCAACCGAGCGGACTTCATCGACCTGGAAGATCCGGCCGTCGCCGCGGGGATCGACCTGTACGTCAGCAAGGGCTTGCTGCCAGCGCAGCGGCGCGATGAGCTTCTTGCGCCTGGCATCTGACTATCGGACTGCCCATTGCGACGAACAGGCGTATCGAACGCTGTCTCACGAATACACCGGCCCGCTTCGGCGGGCCTTTTCTTTGTCTGCGAGGGATGAGATTGAACATCCAGGATTTCGACGCCCTTGCGGCAAAGCTCGCCGGCGTTCTGGGCGCAGCGGTTTCCATGCGCTATCTACAAGGATCATGGCCGGCCAGGCTGAGCATGGCGGCCAGCGGTTCGTTGGTGGCGTACTACGCCGCCCCGTATCTATCGCTGCTGCTGGAAATTCCGGAAGGCCTTGCCGGCTTCCTGACCGGCATGTTCGGCATGGCCATCGTCTCTCGGGGGTGGGAGGTGGTGCAGGCTGTCCCCATAGGCGCGCTGTGGCAGGCCGTGATTGACCGAGTGCGCGGCAGAGGGACGTGACGTGCATCGTTCCATTCATCCGGAGACCTCAACCGTGAGTACGTTTCAGCTATCCCAACGCAGCCTGGACCGCCTACTAGGCGTGCATCCTGACCTGGTCGCGATCGTCAAACTGGCGATTCAGCGCGCACCGGCAGATTTCACCGTGGTGGAGGGGGGGCGGACCATGGCGCGGCAACGCGAGCACGTCGCCAAGGGCGCCAGCCAGACAATGGCCAGCTACCACTTGCCGCAGGCGGATGGCCTAAGCCATGCCGTCGACCTGGCGCCCTTGATCGACGGGGCGATTCCCTGGAACAACTGGCAGGCCTTCACCGATCTGGCCTCTGTAGTCAAAACGTGCGCGGCGGAGCTCGGTGTTCCGGTGGAATGGGGGGGGGACTGGAAAACGCTCAGGGACGGGCCGCACTTCCAGATTCCGCGGGATTGGAAGCGGCGCGCGTGAATTCATCTCTTCGCGCCTTGATGCCATACCTGATCGAGGCGGCCTTGGTGGTCGCCATCGTCCTGGGGGTACGTTGGTATGGCGCAAGTCAGTACCAGGCCGGCATCGACCAGGCAAACACCGACTACGCACTGGCCGAACTCGCCGAGTTCAAGCGCCAGACGACACGCCTGGGCGGGATCTCCGAAACCCTGGAGGGCGCGCTCGCCGCGCTGCGCAACACCGCGCCCAAGACCATCGAGAGGTATACCCGTGTCGAGATCCAGAGTCCCTTGCCTGCTGGCTGCCGCATTGACGCTGAGCGGCTGCGGCACATCAACGAAGCCGGCCGCCTGGCCAATTCTGCCAGCCAATCTGGCCCAGCCGTGCCTGCCCGTGCCCGAGGTGAGCAGCGATAGCTGGGACGATCTGGCGCGCAGCTATATGGCATTGGCCATTCAGTATGGGGAGTGCGCGGCACGACATCACGCAGTCGTGCAGGCATGGGAAAGATCCTAGTGCGGCCTGGCTATTCCTCCGATGACGTCGCCTTGCGAAAGCGCATCTGGATTGCCGAGATCGGCCCGGCTGGCCATAGCTCTGGACCGCCTTTCACCACCCCAAGCAAAAGCCCGCAGGCACAAGCCGCGGGCTTTTCATTCCTACCCTTCAAAAGGACTTTTCTTCTTCCTGCGATTCACCGGCCGGAGAATTTCACCTGATTTGAGCCGGTACACGTCTTTACCCTCCCAGATCACGGCGCCGCCGGTGGACAGGCGGCATTGCAGCACTATGTGCGGATCGGGACTGTCGTCCGTCGCGGGTTCTTGAATGATATGCCGCTCGATCCGGTATTGGTCTCCAGCTGCCGAGACCGCAATCACATCCTCCAGTCGTCTGCACGAGATTGACATGATGAGCCTCCTTCACTTGCGCCACGTTGAAACCTGTGGTGCCGAGGTCATCGTCTCGATTGGCCGTATCGCTGTCAATGCTGCTGGGGTCCATCATCCATGCGTATGCGCGGCGCTCCCTGGGGAGCGTCGTGCATACGCATGAGGCGGTGCATGCGTTCGGTCTAGGCTGTTTTCAAGGCCGCGCGGGCGTTGAAATGCGGTGGCGGTTTGGTGTACTGGCGGGCGCCGCGGAGCCTGGACCCGACCTTATTCAAGCTTCACATTGGCGGACTGGATCACCGACCGCCACTTCTTGTAGTCCGCCGCGATCGTCTGCGAGAACTGCGCAGGCGTGGTCGGCATCGCGGTTGCGCCTTGGGCCGCCAGCGCGTCCTGCACATCCTTCAGCGCGAGGATCTTGTTGAGCTCCGTATTCAGCGTCTGGATGATGGGCTTGGGGGTGTTCGCGGGAGCCAGCAGTCCGTACCAGACGCGCACGTCGAAGTCGGGATAGCCGGATTCGGCGATAGTGGGCACGTCGGGCATGGCCGGGCTGCGCTTGAGCGAGGTCACCGCCAGCGGAATGGCGCTGCCGGCCTTGATCTGCGGCGCGGCCGAGGGGATGGATGTGAAGATGACGGGCACCTGGCCGCCGAGCAGGTCGGCCATGGCCGGCCCCGATCCCTTGTAAGGCACATGGACGAGCTTGATGCCTGCCTGAAGTTGCAGCAGTTCCGCGGCCAGGTGGGTGATGGTGCCCGCTCCCGGAGAACCGTAGTTGATCGTTCCTGGCGCCTTCTTGGCGGCGGCGATCAGGTCCTTGAGGGATTTGTACGGGCCGTTCTTGCCGGCGACGATCACCAGCGGGGCTTCGCCGACGATGCCTATGGGCTCGAAGTCCTTGACCGGGTCGTAGGCCAGCTTGGCGTAGAGCGAAGGGGCCACGGCCAGATTGTCCACCTGGCCCATGACGATCTCGTAGCCGTCGGGCTTGGCGCGCGCGGCGGTGGTGATGCCTATGGTGCCGCCGGCGCCGGGCCGGTTCTCGGCGACGACGTTCCATTTGACCGAGTCGGACAGCTTGGCGGCGACGGTGCGCGACAGGAAGTCGGTACCGCCGCCGGGGGTGAACGGCACGATCACGCGTATGGGCTGGTTCGGATACTGCTGTGCGGCGGCGGGGGCGCAGGCGGCGAGCGCGCAGGCCGAGAGCATAAGGGCACGTAGCATGGTTGTGGTCTCCATTCCTTGGTGGGCGCGTCCGGTCATGATCGCCAGACGTCGGTTGTTGCGGATGCTGCTGCCGCGTACTGCGGGTTCGGGGGCTGCGGGTGGATTCAGGACCTGGCTGGCTAGACGGCTCCTTTCTCGCGCAGTTGCCGGATCCGGGCGCCGGACAGGCCCAGTTCCTCCAGGACCGCGTCGGTGTCCGCGCCCAGCGCTGGCGCGGGGCTGCGGGCTTGGCAGGGCGCTTCTGCGAATTTGATCGGAAAGCCCAGCATGCGCACTTGCTGGCCGTCGGGATGGGGGACGTCCATGGCCATTTCCTGGTTCGCCACCTGCGGGTCGTCGAACACTTCCTGCAGGTTCAATACCTGTCCGCAAGGTACACCGTATTGGTTCAGACGTTCGATCCAATAGTGGCTATTTTCCTGGCGGGTGCGGGCTTCGATGGCGGCCTTGATGGATGCGCGGTTCAGCATGCGGTCGGCGTTGGCCAGGAACTCCGGATGCGCGCGCAGTTCGGGCAGTTCCAGCGCGTCCAGCAGTTTCTCGTACATGGCGTCGTTGGAAGGGGCGATCGCGACCTGGCCGTCGGCGGTCTCGAACAGCCCGTAGGGCGCGACGATGCCGTGGTCATTGCCGGTGCGAGGGGGCAGTTCGCCGCTGGCGAAGTAGTTCGAGGCCTGGAAACTGAGCAGTCCTATCATGCTGGACAGCAGGCTGACGCTGATGGAGTCGCCGCGGCCGGTGCGTTCGCGGCGCAAGAGCGCGGCGACCACGCCCAGCGCGCCGTTCAGGCCGGCTACCAGGTCGCTGATGGGCGGTCCCGCCCGCATGGGCGGATCGTTCTCGCCGCCGTTCAGGCTCATGAAGCCGCTCATGGCCTGGGCGATGAAGTCGAAGGCGGGCCGGTCGCGATAGGGGCCGGACGTGCCGAAGCCGTTGATGCTGCAATGGATGATGTCGGGCCGCAGGGCTTTCAGGGCATCGTCGCCGAAGCCCATCTTGTCCATGATGCCGGGCCGGTAGTTCTCGACCACGACGTCGCAATGCGGTATCAGCTGGCGCAGGATGTCCTTGCCTTCGGCGCTGTACAGATCCAGCGTTACCGAGCGCTTGTTGCGGTTGTAGTTGGCGAAGTACCAGCTCAGGCCGTCCTTGACCACGCCCTGGCGGCGGATCGGGTCGCCCTCGCCGGGAGCTTCGATCTTCAGCACCTCGGCGCCCATGTCGGCCAGTATGGAGGTGCAGTACGGCCCCGAGATGATGCGTGTCAGGTCCAGGACGCGGATTCCGGTAAGTGGCATGGTGTGCATCTGTTCAGGTTTCGGTTTTCGGTCAGCCGCCCAGTCCCGGCAGCCATAAGGTCAGTGGAGGAAAGGCGCAGATCAGCGCAAGGACGATCAGCGACCAGATGAAGAAGGGAATGATCTCGCGCACGATGGGGCCTATCGGAGTGCGGCCCACGGCGGAGGTGACGAACAGCAGGATGCCGACAGGCGGGGTCAGCATGCCCGTCATCAGGTTCAGGATCAGGATCATGGCGTACTGGATGGGGTCCATGCCCAGCTGGACGCCGATAGGCAGCAGCGCCGGCAAGGTGATGATCATCGCGGGCAGCGGTTCCAGGATCTTGCCCACCAGGATCAGGAACACGTTCACCGTCAACAGCACCACCCAGGGCTGGTCGGAGATGCCCAATATGCCCTGGGCGATGGTGGCCGCCACGCGCGACTCGCTGATCAGCCAGCTGAACGGCCCGGCGGCGGCCAGCAGGAACAGAACCACCGCCATGGTGCGTCCGGCCGAATAGAACGCCGAACCCAGTTCGCCCGGCTTCAGTTCCCGGTACACGGCCAGGCCCACGAGCAGGGCGTACATGGCAACGAACGCGGCCGCTTCGGTGTCGGTCAGGAGGCCGAAGCGTATGCCGGCGATGATCAGGACAGGCATCATCAGCGCCCAGATGGACGCGCGCGTGACCTTGGCCCGTTCGGGCCAACTGGCCCGCGGACGCGATTTGTAGCCATGCCGCCGCGCCTGCCAGGCGCAAATCGCCATGTAGCCTGCCAGCAGCATGAAGCCGGGAATGATGCCGGCCAGGAATAGGCGGATGATGGAGAGGTTGGCCAGCACCGCGTACACGATCATCGGGATCGATGGCGGCAGGATGGGGCCCAGCATGGCGCCGCAGGCGATGACGGCCTCGGGGTAGCCGCGGCGGTAGCCCTCCCGCTTCATCGAGGGGATCATCGCGGTGCCGATGGCGCTGGCGTCCGCCACGGCGGAACCGCTGATGCCGGCCATGACCAGGTTGGTGGTCAGGGACACTTGCGACAGGCTGCCGCGCATGTGTCCGACCATGGCCATGGACCAGTTGATGAGCCGCAGCGTGACGCCGCCGCGGTTCATCAGTTCGCCCGCCAGGATGAACAGCGGAATCGCGACCAGCGCGGTCTCGTCGATGCCGCCCAGCATCGAGAGCGGCGCCTGTGCGATATCGACGCCGCCGCCGCCCTTGAACAGCATGCCGATCAGGGCCGCGGTGATCATCGCGAAGCCTATGTCCAGCCCCAGCAGGATGAGCACGACGAAAAGCACAACGGCGAAGAGGATCATGGATGCGTTCCCGGAGTGTCGAGCTCGTCGCGCGCGAAGGCGTCATGCGGCGGGGGCGCGTTGGGGATCAGCAGGCGCAAGGCCAGGAACAGCATGAAGAACACCATGCCCACGGTCAGCGAGGCGTAGCTGACCGCGTAGGTGAACGGCGTCCCGACGATGTCCTGGAAGTTCCCCACGGCAACCACGTCCAGGCCCTTGTAGAACAGGGTCGCGGCCAGCGCCAGCAGCAGGGCGTCGAACAGGCGGTCGCGCGTGCGCCGCACGCGTTCCGGCAAATGGCGGTCGATGATGTCTATCACCACGTTGCGGCGCTCGCGCAGCGCCATGGCGGCGCCGACGAACGCACACCACAGCATGCCTATGCGTGCGACCTGGTCCCAGGCGTCGAACTGCGTTTTCAGCAGATACCGGTCCAGGACCTGGGCGAAGCAGAACACCAGCACCATGGCCAAGGTGAGGGTGACCGCGAGCCGGCCGATCCAGCACACGGTACGGTCGGCTCGCAGTACCAGTCCGCGCCAGCCGGATGGGGCGTGGGCCGCGGAGCGTAGCGTCGTCGCGGGCATGGGCGCGGCCATCTCCTACTCCTGCATCTTCTGGATGCGTTCGACCATGCCGGCCGGCCAATCCTTGCCTTCGTACTGCTGATAGACGGTGGCCAGGGCCGCCTTGAACGCGGCCTTGTCGGGCTGCGTGTACGTGACCCCGGCTTGCTTCAGGATCTTGACCGCGTTGTCGTCCAGCTCCTGGTCCAGCTTGGTGGCGACCTTGCCGCCGGCCTTGGCTGCCTCGGTCAGCGCCTGGCGCTGCTTGGCGTCCAGGCTTTGCCAGACGCGTTCGGAAATGAACCAGCCGGTCAACTCGTAGGCGTGATCGGTGGCTGCCCAGTACTTGGCTTCTTCATGGAAGCGCAGCGGAATCGACAGGTCGAAGCCGTTGTCCTGGCCGTCTATCATGCCGCGACCCAGCGCCGTGTAGATTTCGGTCATGCCCAGCGGCACGACCTGTGCGCCCAGCTTTTCGAAGGTGGTTTTCAGGATGGGAATGGACGGGATGCGCAGCTTCAGGCCCTTGACGTCCTCCGGCTTGTTGATCGCGCGCGACACGGTTTGCAGCGCGCGCGGCGAGCGTATGCCGAAGGCCGCGAATACCCGCACGCCGGATTTCTTGGCGACGTCGTCGAAGATCTGGGCGAACTCGTCGCTGTTGATGATGCGTTCTGCCTGTTCGCCGCTCTTGAAAAGATAAGGCGCGTACAGGATGTTCAGCGGTTGGGCGCCGCGCAGGAACACGACTGAGCCCAGGCCGAAGTAGCCCATGTCCAGCGTACCCAATTGCATGGAAGACAGGATCTTGCTGATGTCGCCCAATTGCCCGTCTGTATAGATGTGCACTTGCAGGTCGTTCTGGGATTGCTTGGCGGCTTCCTCGGCGAAGGCGCGCATGGCGTGGTCCCAGGGGCTGTTGGACGCGGCGATGGTCGCGATCTTCATTTCCCGCGCCTGCGCCTCGTCCATGGGCGCGAGCGCCCCGGCTAGGGTGACCGACAGCGCCAGCAGGGATGCCGAGGCGCGGACCAGGAACGGCGAGTGTTTTTTGTTCATGATGTCTCCTCCGGAATGCGGATCCGGCCTACCAGTTCCAGTGCACGGGCTTGATGCCGGCGACCGGCGAATCGAACACCGCCAGGCTTGAACCATTGATGCAGCCCATGTAGGCGGTCTTGCGGTCGGGGCCGCCGAACGCCAGGCTGGTGATGTTCTGCAGCCGCTTGCTGTGGTTGTCGTAGACCATGGGGCGGCTCAGGCGGTTGGCCAGGTACTCGGCCTCCAGCCGGTCGATGTGCGCGGCGTCGCCGTCTTCCAGCACGAGCTGCTGCTCCCCTTTGGGGCTGACCCGTATCACCCGGTTGGAGACCACGCTGACCACCCAGATGTGGCCTTCTTCATCGACCGCCATGCCGTCGGGATAGGTGCCCTTGCCGAATTCCGTGACGACCGTGCGTTCGCTGAGGTCGCCGTTGGCGCCGATGCGAAAGCGCAGCAGGCGCCGGCCGAAGGTTTCGTTGACGTACAGATGCGTGCCGCCGGGATCGGTGCGGCATTCGTTGGTCCAATGCACGTCCTGCGCGACGATGCGCGTGCCGTGTTCATCATGCAGGGCGATGAAGCCGTCGGCGATGTCGCGGCGGAACTGGTGGTCGCCGCGGCGCACGGTGCTGACGCAGATCCACAGGCGCTCGCGGTCGTCCAGCCAGACGAAGTTGACGCCGGGCAGGCGCACGCCGTCGATTTCCATGATGTAGGGTTCGGCGGCGCCGTCGCGCTGCACGCGCCAGACGCCGCCGTCGTCGGCCAGGTTCGCCACGGCGAACGAGCCGTCGCGCAGCAGCGCGAAGCCGTTGGGGATCAGGCCGGGCTGGGCGCCGATCAGGCGGGCGTTGCCGTTGGGCAGGATGTGGCGTATGCCGCCGGCCTTGTCCGACACGTAGAGATCGCCCGCCGCCGTGCTCAGCACGCATTCGGGGCGGTTCAAGTTGACGCCGGTCTCGCGCACGGCCGAGAGACCGAGCAGCGCATCGCGATTCGATTTACTGTCCATGCGGTCTCCTCAGCCGACCGCGCCGGCGGCGACGTTGTAGTCGTGCAGATGCAGGCGCGGCCCCGCCTTCATCAACTGGCCGGGCAGACCGCGGCCGACGATGCCTTCCAGCCGCTGGGCTACCTTGATCAGCGCGCCCAAATCGATGCCGCTGTCCACGCCCATCTCGTCCAGCAGGTAGATCAGGTCTTCGGTACAGATGTTGCCGGTGGCGCCGGGTGCGAACGGACAGCCGCCCAGCCCGGCCAGCGAGGACTCGTACGACGTGACGCCGGCGCGCAGGCCTTCCACCACGTTCACCAGGCCGATGCCGCGCGTGTTGTGGAAGTGCAGCGAGATCTTGATGTCGGGATGGTCGGCGCGCAGCGCTTCCACCGTGCCGCGCACCAGTTTGGGCGTGGCCATGCCGGTGGTGTCTCCCAGCGTCACGGCGTCGAAGCCCTGGCGCGCGAAATGGTCGAAGATGGTCCGGATGCGGCCCAGGTCCACGTCGCCTTCGAAGGGGCAGCCGAAGGCGACGGCAATCGCGCCCTTGCGCTTGATGGGGTGGTCCTTCAGCAGTTGCGCGATGTCCTCGATGTCGCGCAGCGATTGTTCGACGGGACGGTTCAGGTTCTTGGTGTTGTGGCTTTCGGTGGCGGACAGGAAGACGACGATCTCGTCGGCCTGCGATTGCAGGGCGCGTTCGACGCCCTTGCGGTTGGGCGCCAGCGCACCCAGCACCACGCCCGGGCGCTTGCGCACGCCCTGCAGCACTTCCTGGGCGTCGCGCATCTGCGGCACGGCGCGCGGCGAGACGAAGGACGTCGCTTCGAAGTGCCGCACGCCGGCATCTATCAGTGCATTCAGGATCTGGATTTTGGTGTCGGTGGGCACGAACTCGGACTCGATCTGCAGTCCGTCGCGCATGCCGACTTCCACGATTTCGACTCGGTCTGGAAGGCTCACGGCTTGTCGTCTCCTGGCGCCCGGATCCTGCGCCCGCAAGGGCCTCGCGCGGCGATGTCCGGGATATGGGTTGTCGGTCACTATCTTCAGTGAAGGACCTTGGCGGGACAAATCGTGAATATTCGGCGGGGTATCGCGAAACGCGATGCCTGCAGCCGCATGCTTCGCGCGCGGGCAGGCCTGGCTGCCTTATTGCTGCGTTGCGGCTTGGACGATCAGGTGATCCAGCAGCAGCCGGGCGGCTCCCGACAGCGATTCGTTGCTGCGCACGCACAATTTCAATTGGCGGCGTGCCCAGACATCGGTCAGCGGAATGATGCAAAGCTCGTCACACACATACGCGGACAGGGCCTTGGCGGGCACGATGCCTATCCCCAGGTCCGCGCGCACCATGGATACCAGCGCGTCATAGGATGTGACCTGGAAACGCAGCCGCAGCGAGCGGTTCATGGAGGCGGCCTCGCGCGTAAACAGATAGTTGGCGGCGCTGCCCCGGTGCATGCCCACGTGGTCGTAATCCAGCGTATCGGCAAACGACACTTGTGGGTGCCGTGACAGCGGGTGTCCCGCTGGTGCGACCAGCGCCATGACGTCGCGATGGTAGGGAAATATGTCCAGTCCGTTCTCGTCATCGGACTGCGTGTAGACGCCGATGTCGGCGACGTTGTCGATCACGGCGCGCGTGACGCCGGCGCTGACGGATTCCTCCAGATCGATCTGCACGTTGGGGTGTTGCGTCATGAAGCGGCGCAGTTCCATGGGCAGGAACTGGGCGATGGAGGACAGGTTCGCCGCGACGCGCACCCGGCCGCGCAAGCCGGTGGAGTAGTCGCGGATCTCCGCGGCCAGATCCTGGGTCTGGTGCAGCAGGGTGCGTGCGCGCCGCGCCAGCGCATGCGCGGCGCTGGTCGGCTCCACGCCGCGCGCATGGCGCTGAAACAGCGGCACGTCCAGGACGCGTTCGAGCTCGGACAAGCGCTTGGAGAGCGCGGATGGCGCGATGTGTTCGCGCGTGGCGGCAGCGGCGATGCTGCCTTCTTCCAGCACTGCCAGGAACACCTGCAGGGTATACAGATCCAGACGAGGGGTCATGGGTAGTCGCGCATAGACACGTCCGCGAGGATAGCGGGTGTCTTGCGCGGCGGACCTAGGGGATTACGCTTAGCCGATTTCCACCCAGCCCGGCGCCGTGTCCTGCGCCAGCAGCTCGCCGACGGTGGTCACGGCGATCCGGCCGTCGGCTGTTCCCAAAGCCAGTTGTTCGCCATGCGCGTCCATGGCGTGGACCAGCGCAGGCAGACCGTCCAACCGCATTGCGGCGCGCAGCCGGACGGCGCCCGACGCGGCGTCCAGCAGCAACAGGCCGCCGTCCAGGAACGCGGCCGCGATCAGTCCGAGGGCGGGCAGGAATATGACTGCGCTGGCCGAGGCGGTGGTTGGATGGCGCCAGAGTTCGCGGTCGCGGTCCAGCGGCTTGCGGTAGATGAAGCCGGCGCAGGCGACGTTGACGGCGGGAGAGTAGTGCCGGCCGCTGACAACCAGGCCCGCGCCTTGCGCATCCTCGACATGGCAGCCGCAAAGCTCCATGGCGTGGCTGTCGGGCTTGCCGTTGGCCTTGAGTACGGGCCAAAGCGGCTTGGCCCGGCCGTCGGGCGCGACCATGCACAGGCGCTTGGCCTCGTGGGAGCTCGCGGGCGTGCCTTGCACGCAGAACAGCGACGGCGCGCCGCTGATGCGGATGTAATGATTGAAGCAGTCGTAGTGCCCCAGGTCCACGCGCCGTTCAGCGCCTGAATGCAGGTCGCGCAAGCGGTCCCGCGCATTCTTGGCGGCTGGGACGCGGTTCATGCGGCCCAGCAATACGCCGGCGGACGATGCCGAGAATGTGAATTCGCCGTCGTACTCGGCAACGAGTTTCAGTCCTTCGTCCGTCAGCGAGTAAAGCCTGGAGTCCTGGCGCCACGTCATGCCAGGCCGTTTCGAAGGCTCCACGACATGCACGTGGATGCCGGCAGCCCGGATGATCTCGGCTCCGTACCCGGGGCCTGTGTATGTTGCGGCCGGGCCGCCGCCGATATCATGGATTTCGAGTAGGCAGCCGTCATGCGCGGCGGCGATGCGTTGGCTGTCCAGCCACGCGAGATCGTGGATGGCGCCGCGGTTCGCCAGTTCGGGCAGACCCAGCCATTGCGCAAGACGAGCATGGGGCGCCGGCGTGTCGACGGACGGCCCGTCCGCTGGCGCGAGCGCATCGCGGGAGAGTTCCAGATCCGCGGGGCGGGGAGAAGAGCAGATCGCTGCGTCGTAGGGGATGCACACCGCAAACAGGGTGTTGAACGCGGCGTCGGGCACGTCATCCGGCAGTCCCTCCCACTCTTCGTCCCAGGGCCGGACCCACGCCTCGATCTGATCGCCGGCGGCGTTGTAGGCGCAGCGCACGACTTCGGGGATACGGCTGAAGAACCGCTGCCGCCGGCCGCTACGCCAGTCCCATGCGAGCAGGTCGCCTTCGAACAGGTAGCCGCCGTCATAGCTGCCGGCGCCTATGGCAACGACGCTCTGGGTCGGATGGAAGGCCACGTCGTTGACGGGGAAGCGCAGATCGTCGAGGGCGGCGAATGGCGCGAGGCCGCCGCGGCGGTACAGGGCGACGCGGTATCGCAGGGCTTGTCCGCCGTAAGCGGCGCGCGCGCGCGGATTGGCCAGCAAGGGAAATTCGGAAGCCACGGCGGCGATTTCGCCGGCCGGGTCGAAAAACACGCCAATAATCTTGCCGCTGCCCCGCAGCGGCGGATCCGTGATCATGGCCATCGCCAGTTCTCCGCGCGGCTGCGCCTTGTCGATGCCGAATGCTAGCGCAGGTTGCGCAGTTATTCCGCCTGCGCCGCTAGCGTTCGTCCACCGTTCGGAGCAGGGGAGAATCGAACATGGCGGCAGGCGAAATGATGGGTTCATCCCAGGGGATGTCCCGACCGTAGCGTTCCTGCATCTTGGCGCGCACCGCCGGGGACGAGAGGTCGAAGCGCTTGAGCGGCGCGAGCGCCCCGATTTCCACGCCCAGCGCGCGCTGGTAGACCTTCCAGACCAATTCCGAGCAGTAGATCCTGTCGTCCGACCAGGCGAACACCAGGTCGTAGGGCTTGCCCATGAACGCGGCGCCGGCGTTCGCCAGCTGTATCCGCGCGGCAGGCGTGAGCTGCGCATCGTCGCGCAGGCGCTTGACCACGTAGTGGCCGCGCTCGCCTTGCGCGGCCCATTGGTCCAGCGGCGTGTAGCTGACGCTGGCCGCAGCCTCCAGCACATAGGGGCGGCCCTGGCGCGTGACGATCATGCCCATGTGGCTATATGGAGAATGCGTGGCCTGCTGGATGGCCAGGCTTTGCGCAGAGCGGGATTGCTGGAATACCAGGTCGCCCGTCTGGATATCGGCGGTTGCGGCTGCAGCCAGGGAAAGCGCGGACAGTGCGGCCGCCGTGACGGCGCGTGCCCATGGCGCCTGGCTCATGGGCGAGCCCGGCTGGCGGCCGGCGTCTCCTTCTTTGCGCGGGGTTTGGCCGCGGGTTTCGGGTCTTGGACGGGAGCGTCGAACTCCTGTTTATTGCGTTCGCCCCGCGGGGTATTTTCCGGATGCGGCTTGGGAAAAGCCCAGGGCTTGGTTTTCTGATCCATTGCATGTACTCCTTGCACAGGCGGAACAGTAGCATTAGCCGTGGCGCTGGGTAAGTGAGGGTTGACGTCAATATTCATCACATCGTGATTTTCAGGTGAAAAAAAGATGGATTCGACCCGCTCCAGCCCTTTATGTTCCGCCCTGAAGGATCAGGACCTCTCAACACCGATAGGACGCTCCTGCCGGTATGGATGCAGACGCTAGCCGGCTTCCGGTCGGTCTTCCAGCCAGATGCGGTCGAACTGTTCACGCGCTTGGCGCGCCCAGTCGTCGATGGCGCTGCGCACGTCGTCCGCGGTGGGCTTGCGGTCCGAGGGCAGATTGCTGCCCGTGACAGTGCCCAGCGAGGTGATGAGCAACTCGTTGGTGTTGGCGTCGCGCAGGGCGGCTTCGAGCAACAGGCGCGCGGACTGGTCGCGGTAGCCGGCCGCCTTGACGGTCTGGCCGATCACGAAGCCGATGGGGATGTATTCCATCATCCTGGGGTCGCGATCGTTGCGGAACGTGCCGGTGATGGCGGCGCTCAGGCGCAGCGCGTGCGGCGCGGGCCGGGTCAGCAGTTGGTAGCCGGCTTGCTCGAACTCGCGCCGGATCGCCTCGTTCAGGTAGGCCAGCGCGCGTTCGCGCATGGCGCTGTCGCCCTTCATGTTCAACTCGTCCGGCCGGTCGCCCTGGATGTACTGCACCGGTTCCAGGATGAGCTTCTTCTCGTACTGGCTGCCGATGGGCGGACCGGGACGCACCCAGACCATACCGGCGCTCCAGTCGGGATCCTGTTTGAGCCGGCTTTGGTTTTCGCCCAGGGAAGTGGAGTAGTTCTGCGGCTTGGGCAGGTTGGTGCAGCCGGCAAGGCCGATCACCGCACAGCAGGCGGCCAGAGCGAGGCGGATCTTCATGTTCTTCTCTTCCTGAAAGTGACGCCCGGCGCGGCGGACGGAAGCGCCGCACGCGCGCCGGGCCGGCCCAATTATTGCTCCATTCCGCACCGGATCTTCTGCTTTTGGGGAGAGTGAAATTCCAATTCCGCTGGAAAGCAGAATTCCATTGCGGGAAAACCGAAATCTTGTTTTGGGCAAACCGACGCGCCATTGCGGGTAAGCCGTAATAGCCGCCGCAAGATGCCGCCGCGGGACTACGATGGACGAGTGAACATAGGGAGACAACTATGGACACCGCCAAGGAATGGTATGCCGCCGTCAAGGATTGGCAGCGGGCCCGCGACGCGCTCACCGCCGCGATCGCCGCGATCAAGTGGCCGAATCCCACGCAGGATTGCCTGGACACCTACGACCGCGCCTACACCAACGAAACCGGGGCCCGGGACCGCATGAACCAGGCATACGAACGCGTGCGACGATAGCCGCGCGCGCATCTGCTCCGAGGCCACGGCGGGCATTGCTACACTGCCGCGCATGACGGACCAACAACGGAAATTCGTGATCAGGCCAGCCCGGCCTGAGGATGCGGCCTTGCTCGAAGACCTGTTGATGCGCACCTACGAAGGCACGTGGATGCCCGAGATGACGGCGGAAAGGGACCGGCAGTTCCGCGCCAGCGGCAAGACGGCCGAGTACGTGCGCACGCGGGGAAACCTCTTCATGGTGTGCGAAATAGACGGCGCGCCGGCGGGCATGGCGGATTGGGAGAACGACTTCATCTGGGCCTTGCACGTGCATCCGGCAAGGCAAGGCCAGGGCGTCGGCGGCGCCTTGCTGGCGTGGATGGAAGCCGCCATCCGCGACGCGGGATTCGAGCGTGCGCGGCTGGAGACGGACTCCTTCAACAAGCGCAGCCGCCAGTTCTACGGCAAGCACGGGTACGCCGAAATCGATACCTATCCCGATGAAGAATGGGATAGCGGCTTCACCACCATCCTGCTGCAAAAGCGCTTGGCGGCGTGAGGCTTCTGGCCCCATGAAAAGAACCTGGGCTGGTCCTGGAAATGGAGCCACGATGGCGGTATGTTGTGGTTTTACCCGCTACCGCCGAATCCGCCATGTACCTGCCGTCCGCCTTTCGCGAAGACTCGCTCGAAGTCCAGCATGATTTCATCCGTGCCCATCCCCTCGCCGTGCTCACGACCAGCGGCGAGGGCGGGCTGATGGCAAACCATATCCCCTGTCTGCTGTATCCCGAGGGGCCGCATGGCGTGCTGCGCCTGCATGTGGCCCGCGCCAATCCGCAGCTTGCCGACCTGGCGTCGGGGGGGGAATGCCTGGCCGTCTTCCATGGACCGCAGGCCTACGTCACGCCGTCCTGGTATCCAACCAAGACCGAGACGCACAAGGTCGTGCCCACGTGGAATTTCGTCGCCGTGCACGTCTGGGGCACGCCCGTGATCCAGGACGATCCGGCCTGGCTGCGCGCTCAGCTGGATGCGTTGACCGACAGCCAGGAAAAGGCGCGCGCGCAGCCTTGGCGCGTGGCCGACGCGCCGGAGGATTTCATCGCGGCCCAGATGCGCGCCATCGTGGGTGTGGAAATTCCGATTGCGCGCATCGAAGGTAAATGGAAAGTCAGCCAGAACCGCACGGTTGCCGACCGGCGCGGCGTGGCCGAAGGCCTGGCGGGCGAAAACGGCGATGCCGTCATGGCCGGGCTGGTTGCCCGCCGCGGCGGGCTGGAGTAATCCGCCCCAGGGAAAAACTGGCGATGGCGGCGGCCTGCAGGCTGGCTGCCAGCGCCAGGAACCAGAGCAGCGGCTGTCCGGCCTGTTCCGACCATGCCCGCAGCATGCCGAACAGCGCGGGCGCGAAGGCGTAGGCGCCTTGCGACATGGCGACGATTAGCGGCACCACGCGCTGCGTGTCCTCGCGCGCAAACTCGGTTTGCGCGATCAGCGGCGGCAGCGAGGTCGCGTTCCCTATGCCCGAGCCGAACAGCAGCACGCCCAGCCAGATGGCCCAGGCGTGGTCAGCGGCCAGCATCAGGACCAGCGAACCGGCGATCTGGATGGCGTAAGCCACGCAGGCCACTTTGCGCCGGTCTGTGCCGGCAGGCATCAACCACCCCACCAGCGTGCGCCCGGCGATGGCCGCGGCCGTCGCCAATCCCATGGCCAGGCCGGCGGTCTGCGCGCCCAGCAGCGGCGCCAACAGCGACAGCAGATGCGCGATCAGGCCGATCTGGGCGAACAGGCCCAACGCCATGCCGGCGGCCAGGGTGAGAAAGGCCCGGTTGCGCCACAAGTCCGTCACCGGCGCAGGGGACGCGGCGTTGACGGCCGCCGCTGGCGCCTCGGTTGGGGCTGTGGCGCCATCCGGAGCCTGGCCGAGCTGCTGCGGCGTGATGGCAAAAACCTTGCGCGCGAGCACGGCGATCACCGCCACCATCGCCACGCCTACCCACAAGGCGGCCTGGGCAAATCCTGCCTGGCTGATCAGATAGACCCACAGGGGGGAAAAGACGATGCCGCCGACGCTGGCGCCGTTGTAGGCCATGCCCAGCGCGGCGGGGCGGCGGCGTACGAACCAGGGCGAGATCAGCGCGTTGACGGCTGCGGCTCCCAGTGTCACCCAACCCATGCCCGAGAGCAGCGCGGACGCGTACAACTGCCAGGGTTGGGCGGCCGTGGCCCAGCCGCTCACGCCCAGCGCGAGCAGCACCGCGCCGCCCAGCGTCACTGCGGGCACGCCGCAGCGCCGGTACAGGCGCGGCAGGTTGGCGACCACCAAAGTGCCGCAAAGAAAGTGCAGCGTGACGGCGCCGGACACCAGGGCCACGCCCCAGCCGGTGCGCTGCGCCACCGCGTGCAGGAACACGGGCGGACCATAGAAGCCGACGCCCCAGCCGAAGACCGCCAGCGCGAAGGTGGCGTAAAGAACGGTCCAGCCAAAGAACTTCCGGTGTGCGCGCATTGGGGGGGCGGCTGTCTTGTTGAGTTGAGTCGCAGTATGCTTGAGTTTGCACACAACACTTTGGTCTGAGTCGAATCATGGAATCCGAATTCGCCGACGTCAGTCTTTCCGCCGTGGCGGGCGCCATCGCCGATCCGGCGCGGGCGCGCATGCTGTGCGTGCTGCTGGATGGCCGCGCCCGCACGGCGACCGAACTGGCCGCCGCCGCCGACATCGGCGCCTCCACGGCCAGCAGCCATTTCCAGCGCCTGCGGGAGCAGGGCCTGGTGGAAATGGCCGTGCAGGGCAAGCATCGCTACTACCGCCTGGCGAACAGCGAGGTCGGACATGCGCTGGAGGCCCTGCTGGTGGTGGCCGGCGCCGAACGGGTGCCGTTCAAGCCGAATACGCCTTCCGCGCTGCGCGAGGCGCGCACCTGCTACGACCATATGGCAGGTACGCTGGCCGTGCGCATCCACGACGCCATGCTGTCGCGCCAGTGGTTGGCGGCGGACGGGCGCGACTACGTGCTGACGCCGTTGGGCGAGGTCGCGCTGGCGCAGATAGGCGTGGACGTGGCGCAGGCGCGCCAACGCCGGCGCCGCTTCGCCTGCTCCTGCCTGGACTGGAGCGAGCGCCGCTCGCACCTGGGCGGCGCCTTGGGCGCGGCCCTGCTGGATGCGCTGACGCGCCGCGGCTGGATCAGCAAGGACCTGGATTCGCGCGCCTTGAGCGTCACGAAAAAGGGCGAAAAGCAGTTTCCCGCTTTCTTCGGCCAAGCCGATGACCAGCCCGCCGCGGGCGCCGCGCAGCGAGACCGGCATGCCGCCGCATAGCGGCGTGGCGACCGCCTTGGACGTGCAACAAGGTGTGCATATGCAACAGATCTAGGGAAATCCCCGTGAGCCGATGCGGGGAGGGCATGCAACAGCGCCCCGCATCGCGCCGCAAGCCGCGTCAGGCCTCGCCATGCGGCGCCAGCGGCTTCCGCGCGCAGCCTCGCGGCAAAACGGGGACGCAATTCTCGCGATGCAACAGTGTTTCTATTTTCTGCTCGCGTTACAAAACATATCCGAACTGTCATGGACAGCCGGAGTATGCTGGGTCGCACAAAGAGGGCATCCGAAGTGCATCAGAACAATTTGATCTACAAGGGATACCGGCTGACGGCCAAAGTGTCCCGGGGCGCAGACGTCGAGGTTCAGACGCAATCCAGCGGCCCCGTATTTATTGCGTCGGTGATGGTGGTCCAGGCAGGCGCCGTGCTCGAAGGAGGCGACGAATATCCGGTCCCGCGTTTTGCGGAGGGCGGTTTTGTCTACAGTCCGCGCGAAGCGGTGCATGCAGCCATCCTGCATGGCCGCGAAATCGTCGATGGCCTGACCAATATGCCGGCCTGACGTTGTTCTAGCCGGAAAAAACTTCCCGCCAATCGCGCGTCTTGGCCAATGTCTGCACGGTTGCGGACTGTTCCAGGATGGTCACGGCCTTCTTGAATTCCTCGGCCGAGGCGCCGTCCTCCAGGATGACCATGCGCGAGTTGCGCGCGTCCGCCATCTTCACGTCCGACATCTTGCCGTGGGTCTGGTAGACCTGCGTCCAATCCATTTTCTTGCCGGCCTTCAGGGCGATCGGCTCGATGTACGTCAGCGCAGTGCTGCTGGCGGCGCGCACGGCGAAGGCGAAGTCCGCCGTGTGGCCGCTGCTGCCCTTGGCGCGCGCGCCCTTGACCATGCGGTTCGCGCCCACGCCTGCCGCCAGCGCCCGCCCGACCTGCGCGCGGAACCGCAGCTGGCTGAACTTGGGCATCCACTTGGCGCATTGGAACGACAGCGCCATCGCCAGTTTGACCGCGTCCCACAGGGCTTCCTGCAGTTGCTCATTGGGGCCCGACGCGACGATGGCGCCGTCGCGGTCGAAATGCGCCAGGCTGACGCCCGGGGTTTCGTTCAGGATGTCGATGCGCTTTGCCGCCAGGTCGATGCCGTAGCTGGACGCGTGCATCGAGGTCTCACAGGCGTCGGTCAGGTAGAACGTGGACTCGTCGGGATGCGCGATGAAGAAGGCCGCGTGCTGTCCGTCCAGGCCCAGCGTCATGGGCGATATGGCGCGGATGGCGTGTTCGCCCGCCGGCAGGACGGTCCAGCCGGAGGCTTCCAGGAAAGTGCTCATAGGATCAGTTCGATTTGGCGGCCTTTGAGGGGATGCGCGAATCCGCCGGTCAGCGTCAGATTCGCCCGCGGCAGGAAGTACTGCATCAGCGCGCCGATATTCTGCAGGGCGGGCACGATGGGCTCGGCATAGCCTTCGCCTTCGTCCACCCAGATGTGTTCATGGCTGCGGTCCGCAAGCGGCTTGCGGTACTGCGGCCGGCCTTCACCCACCAGGCTGGTGTGGAAGGAATCGTCGGTGTCCACGCCGAATACGCGGTGCGGGCCTACGAAGAGGCTGGCGCAGAATGCTTCGGCCAGGAAGATGGTGGCCTGGCCGTGCACCGCGGTACGGGCACCGCGGTAGATCGCGCGGAAGATCACGTCTTCGCGCACGTCGCCCTTGACCCGGCAGGCACAGGCGAATTCCAACCATTGGAGATTGCTGGCGGCGGGCTTCGGCGCCCAGGCGATCGGTTTTACGGTTTCCTTGGGTTCGGCAAGAATCTCTTGCACCTCATCAACGGTGATTAACGGTTCGAACTTGTTGGCCATGGAACTGATCTAGGGTCTTGGAAATGCGCGCGCCGCAAGCGCGCCTGGCATGCGCCGCGCGGCGGCTGGCGCACACGCAACACTGCGAGGGGGCGTAATCTTACAAGATGAAGACCGCGTCGCCCTTTTTGCTGTATGGATGTACAGCCCAAGGGGCGGCGCGGCGATGGGCGGTCACGCGTCTACAGCGAGGTGGCGCCGAACGTGTCGCACTGCTTGATGCTGCCGCTCTCCAGCCCGCGCTTGAACCAGCGCACGCGCTGGGCCGACGATCCGTGGGTGAAGGAATCGGGCACCACATAGCCTTGGCTCTGCTTCTGCAGGCGGTCATCGCCGATCGCGGTGGCGGCGGTCAGGGCCTCTTCGACGTCGCCGCTTTCCAGGATGTTGCGCGCCGCGTTGGCGCGCTGCGCCCACAGGCCCGCGAAGCAGTCGGCCTGCAGCTCCATGCGCACCGACAGCGCGTTGGCCTGGGACGGGTTGCGGCGGCGCAGATT
Organism: Achromobacter sp.; assembly: GCF_049647645.1. Taxonomy (GTDB): domain Bacteria; phylum Pseudomonadota; class Gammaproteobacteria; order Burkholderiales; family Burkholderiaceae_B; genus Achromobacter. Next base: position 48,055 of record NZ_JBARYB010000209.1, on the reverse strand, counting down.
GTCCACCTGGTCCGAGATGCCTAGCAGGTGCTGCACGTGATGCCCGACTTCATGGGCGATCACATAGGCCTGGGCGAAATCACCGGGGGCCTTGAAGCGGCTCTGCAGTTCGTCGAAGAAGGCCAGGTCGATGTAGACCTTGCTGTCGCCCGGACAGTAGAACGGGCCCATGGCCGACTGTCCGGTACCGCAGGCCGTGGGAGTGGCGCCGCGGAACAGCACCAGCTTGGGCGCCACGTACTGGCGGTTCAGGTCCTTCTGGAAGATGGCGCTCCAGGTGTCTTCGGTTTCCCCCAGGACCTTCGAGACGAAGATGGCCTGCGGATCGTTGGCCGGCGGACGCGTGGCCGGCCCCTGCTGTTGCTGCGCGGGCGGGCCTTCGGCCATCTGCAGCACCACGCTGGGATCCACACCGAAATACATGGCAACCAGGGCAAGCACGATCGTGCCTATGCCAATGGTGCCGCGGCCGCCGATACGTGGGCCGCTTGCGCGGCGGTCTTCCACATTGTCGCTTTCGCGCGAGTCATCAAGGCGCATACTGTTTCTCCGGGCGGGTCGGCGTTCCCGCCATTTTGCATCGCCGCTCTTTACTGAGCGGCCTTCAAGAGTGTTAGGATAAACCCATGGCCCTGTATTTCTCCATTCATCCCGCGAATCCGCAACCACGCCTGCTGAAGCAGGCGGCCCAATGGCTGGCCGATGGCGGGCTGGTCGCGGTGCCTACCGATTCGAGCTATGCCGTGGTCGCGCGGCTGGACGACAAGAACGCCGCCGACGGACTGCGCCGCCTGCGGGGCCTGGACGAACGTCATCATCTCACGCTGCTGTGCCGAGACCTGGCCGAGATCGGCCACTTCGCGCGGGTCGACAACCGCCAGTACCGCCTGCTGAAGGCCGCGACGCCCGGGCCCTGGACCTTCATCCTCGAAGCCACCAAGGAAGTGCCGCGCCGCGTCTCGCATCCGTCGCGCAAGACCATCGGCATCCGCGTGCCGGACCATCCCGTCATGCTCGGCCTGCTGGAGCAGGTGGGGGCGCCTTTGCTGTCCACCACGCTCATCCCCAAGGACGAGGCCGAAGCGTTGAATGACGCGGAAGAAATCCGCGAACGCTACGACCACGACCTGGCGGCCATCATCGACGCGGGCGCCTGCCCGCAATCGCCGACCACCGTGATCGACCTCACCAGCGAAGAGCCGGTGGTGGTGCGCGTGGGACGCGGCGACCCGGCCACGCTGGGTCTTGCCTGATCACGCCTGCCGCGTCGTCTTGCGAGCCGGCGCGCGCCGGCTCGCGGCTCATCTACAATCCGGTTCGCCATGAATGACATCATCCAAACCATTGCGGTCTACGCGATACCGGTCATCTTCGCCATTACCCTGCACGAAGCCGCGCATGGCTTTGTCGCGCGCATGTTCGGGGATCCCACGGCCTATGAGGCCGGGCGCATCAGCCTGAATCCCGCGCGGCACATCGATCCGGTCGGCACGTTGCTGGTGCCGGTGGCCATCCTGCTGGCGTCCAAGCTGCTGGGCAGTCCGGGCATGCTGTTCGGCTGGGCCAAGCCCGTGCCGGTGGACTTCGGCCGCTTGCGCCGGCCCAAGCAAGACATGCTGTGGGTGGCCCTGGCGGGCCCGGCTGCCAACCTGCTGATGGCGGTGCTGTGGGCGTTTTCGCTGCGCATCTTCCTGGAGTCCGGCCTGCAGGAATCGTTCTGGTTCGAAATGGCCGTGGCCGGCGTGAACGTCAACCTCGTGTTGATGGCCCTGAATCTGCTGCCCATCCTGCCGCTGGACGGGGGACGCATCCTCTTCAGCCTGCTGCCCAACCGCCTGGCCTGGCAGTACTCGAAAATCGAGCCATACGGCCTGGTGATCGTCGTCATCCTGCTGGTGACGGATGTGCTCTGGCTTTTGATGCGCCCCGTGCTCGCCCTGGGGACGACCATCGTCCAGTGGTTTCTGTAGGATTTCAGCCAATATCCGTTAAACTCAACGGTTTCATTGATTCTGGCCCCGGGGCATCCCGCTGCGGGGTTTTGGAGCCCTACATTTATGGCATCCCCTGCAACCGCCGCAGGCGTTAATTTCCAAGGCAGCATGGTGGCCCTGGTCACCCCCATGCAGCCCGATGGCAGCCTGGACTACGCTGCCTACCGGTCGCTGATCGACTGGCATATCCAGGAAGGAACCGACGCGCTGGTGGTGGTTGGCACCACCGGGGAGTCGCCCACGGTCTCCATGGAAGAACATGCGGAGCTGATCCGCGTTGCAGTCGAACACGCTGCGGGCCGCATTCCGGTCATCGCCGGCGTGGGCGCCAACTCCACCGACGAAGCCATCCACCTGACGCGCCACGCCAAGGCGGTGGGCGCGCAGGCCGGCCTGTCGGTCGTACCCTATTACAACAAGCCCTCGCAAGAGGGCCTGTACCGCCACTTCCGCACCATCGCGGAAGCCGTCGATCTGCCCAACATCCTGTACAACGTGCCGGGCCGTACCGTTGCCGACATGAGCAACGAAACGATCCTGCGCCTGGCGCAGGTGCCGGGCATCATCGGCATCAAGGACGCCACGGGCGACATCGCGCGTGGCGGCCTGCTGCTGCGCGAAGCGCCGGCCAGTTTCCAGGTTTTCAGCGGCGATGACCCCACCGCCGCCGCCCTGATCCTGCTGGGCGCGCGTGGCAACATTTCCGTAACGGCCAACGTGGCGCCTAAGCTCATGCGTGAGCTCTGTGCCGCCGCCCTGGCTGGCAATGTGCCTAAGGTGCGTGAACTTAATGCGTACCTGGCGCGTCTGAACAAGGCTTTGTTCGTTGAAGCCAACCCCATCCCTGTCAAGTGGGCGTTGGCCGAAATGGGCCGCAGCGCACTCGGCTACCGGCTGCCGCTGGTTGAACTGGGAGCGCAGCACCACGCCACCGTGCGTACCGCGCTCCAGGAAACGGGCCTGCTCTAAATATCGTGAGGATACGTATGAACAAGCGTCATGCCGGTTTGTCGGCATTGATGTCTCTGGTGTTGTTGGCCGGTTGCAGCGAGGTCAATCAATTCCTGGGCAATGAAGAGTCCGTCAATTACAAGAGCGCAGTCACCCAGCGTGGAGAGCCCCTCAGCATCCCGCCTGATCTGACCCAAGCCAACAGCGATCCGCGTTACCGCGCGCCGGCTTCAGGCTCGACCACCTATTCGCAGTTCCAGCAGCAGGGCCAGGCGCAAGCCAGCCAGCCCAAGACCAGCAATGTGCTGCCCGGCCGCCAAGACATGCGTGTCGAGCGCGACGGCGACCTGCGCTGGCTGGTGGTGGATCGTCCGCCGGAAGACATATTCCCGCGTTTGATCGACTTCTGGACCGAAAGCGGTTTTACCGTTGCCAGCAACAACCCGAGCGCCGGCCTGATCGAAACCGATTGGGCGGAAAACCGCGCCAAGATTCCGGAAAGCTGGCTGCGCCAGGCGCTGGGCATGGTCCTGGAATCGGCCTGGGATAGCGGCGAGCGCGAGAAATTCCGCACCCGCGTCGAACGCGTGAACGGCCATACCGAGGTCTACGTCAGCCACCGCCAGATGCTGGAAAAGCGCGTGGGCGCCGACGGCAACCAGGTGCAATGGCAGAACGGCAAGGAAGATCCGGGCCTGAACGCCGCCATGCTGGCGCGCATGATGGTCTACCTGGGTTCCGACGTCGACAACGCCCGCAAGCTGGTGCAGCAGGCCGAGGCCGCGCCGCAGAAGCCCGCGGTGCAGCAGGACGTCCGCGCTCAAGGCGCCTCGCTCGTCGTCAGCGAATCGTTCGACCGCGCATGGCGCCGTGTCGGCGTGGCGCTGGATGGCGGCGGCTTCGCCGTGGACGATCGCGACCGCTCCGCCGGCGACTACTTCGTCCGCTATGTCGACACCGACACGGGCGAGAAGATCGAGCAGCCGGGCTTCTTCAGCCGCATGTTCTCGGGCGACAAGAAGGCCGAGGCGCCGCAGTACCGCATCCACCTGGCCGCCAGCGGCGACCAGACCATGGTGACGGTGCTGGACGCCAATGGCGCGCGCGACAACAGTGCCACCGCCCAGCGTCTGCTGAGCGTGCTGAAGGACAAGATGTAAGACTGGCTCGGCCCTGCGCCTTAGGCGCAAGGCTCGCACAAAAGAGGCCCCTGACGGGGCCTCTTTTTTTGCCTGCCAGCGGTGGGTGCGAAGCGTCCTGCCGTTAGCTGGCCTTGGTCGCTGGCAGCGCGGCCTCCGCGCGGCTCAGACCCTCGACGCAAAAAAGCCCTGGCTTGCAACAGCCAGGGCTTTTTCTTGCATCCTCAGAGCGGGGGTTCGTCTCTGCTTTTTATTAGGACGCGGGCGTGGTCGAGCCGCCCGGGGTGGTCGAACCGCCACCCGGCGTGGTGTTGGGCGTGGGCGCCGGAGCCGGCGAGGTGGCCGGGGGCGTCGTGGTGGGGGCAGGCGTGCTTGCGCCCGGGGCGGGGTTGGTCGCGGGCGCCGGGGCATCTTCCTTCTTGTTGCAGGCGCTCAGCGCGACGGCCAGCACCGAAGCAATAATCAAGGTTTTGCTCATCATTTTTAGACTCCTGTAGATGACGACTCTTGAAACCCCATTAGGGGAAACCAGAGGTCAGGCTACAGGAACACGCGAGCCCAACGCGTATGAAAGTTAAAAAGGTCGCATCCTAACGGCAACAAACCTTTCAGCTTCGTGTTATCTCTTTCTTGATGTGTCCCGCGTATCAGACCTGATTGCCTTCTGTACAGGACTGATACGCGACGGTGTCCGGATGCTACGTCGGTTGGTAGTGGATCCAGCCCGAATCCAGCCAGTCCGCCAGGCAGGAGCGCGCTTCGTCGCTCAGACGGGCGCAGGACGGGTCCGCACAATCGAGGCTGCGCGCGTCGGCCAGCGTGCGCAAGGCGGCGTCGGCGGGCGTCATGGCGGTCTCGCCATTGATGAAGAGCTGCTTGCCGCGATACAGCATGCGGCTGCGGCGGTCCAGCATCAGCTTGCCCGTGGCGGGCCAATCCTCTTCCAGGTCCACGTCCATGCCCTCGGGCGCGTCGAACACGCTAAGGTTGCTGGGCTCGGTCAGCCAGCAGCCCAGGAAGCGCGAGGCGAGCGCATCGTCGAAGCGCAGCTTTTCCACGGTTTCCAGCGTTGCGGCCACCAGCGCGTCCGGCAAGGCGGCGGGCGTGTCGACGGCGGGTTGGCCGGGGTCGCGATAGACGGCGGACAGCTTGGGACCGGGCAGGGCGGGTTCGCCATAGGGGCCGCCCAGGAGGCCGACGCGCGCCATGACCTGGTCCGCGGCCGCTTCGAGCAGCCCTCGCGCCAGCGTGGCCTGCGTGGGCGCGCGAAAGCCGATGGAGATGGTCATGCAACCGTCGCCCACGGCGACGCCGTCATGTGCGGCCTGGGGCGGCAGGTAGAGCATGTCGCCAGGGGCCAGCACGGCCGTTTCCTCGGGCTCGAAGCGGCTCAGGATCTTCAGCGGCAGGCCGGGCTCCAGCGACAGGTCTTTCTGGCGGCCATAGCGCCATTCGCGCTCGCCCGCCGCCTGCAGCAGGAACACGTCGTAGCTGTCGAAGTGCGGACCCACGCCGCCGCCATGGCTGGCGATGCTGATCATCACGTCGTCCAGGCGCGCGTCGGGAATGAAGCGGAACAGCTGCATCAGTTCGGACGCGGCATCGCTGTGCAGGTCCACGCTTTGTACAAGCAGGGTCCAGTCGCCTTCATTGTCCTTGGGCAGGCGCGCAAAGGGGCCGTTTTCCATCTGCCATTCGCCGTTCTCGCGCCAGATCAGGCGCGACTCCACGTCGTCGCGGCGCGCCAGCTTCTTGATGGCGGCGATCGTGACGGGCGGCTTGAATCCGGGGATGGCCTGGCGGATCAGCAAGGGTTTGCGCTGCCAATGGCGGCGCATGAAGTCGTTGGGGCTCTGGTTGCCCAGCAGGGCCAAGGGATGGTCGAGGTTCATTGCAGGTGCTTCTTCAGGCGGTAGAGGGCGTCCAGCGCTTCGCGCGGGGTCAGACTGTCGGGGTCGATGGCGGCGAGTTCCTCGCGCAGGGCGTCGAGGGCATCGAGGTCGTCGGAACGGTCGGCTTCGGCATAGGCCTGGGCGTCGGCATCAGCCGCGGCGGCGAACAGGCCCAACTGCGGCGTGGGTGCGCCCTGGGCTTCCAGGCGTTCCAGCTCGCGCGTAGCCTGGCGGATCACGGCGGCGGGCACGCCCGCGCGCTGCGCCACCTGGATTCCGTAACTGCGGCTGGCGGGGCCTTCGCGCACTTCGTGCAGGAATACGATGCCGCCGGCCGATTCGGCTGCGGCCAGGTGCACGTTGGCCGAGGCCGGCTGTTCCGCGGGCAGGCGGGTCAGTTCGAAATAGTGGGTGGCGAACAGCGTCAGCGCGCGGTTGTGGGCCAGCAGGCGGCAGGCGATGGCCCAGGCCAGCGCCAGGCCGTCATAGGTGGACGTGCCGCGGCCGATTTCGTCCATCAGCACCAGGCTGTTGGGCGTGCTGGCCGACAGGATGGCGGCCGCTTCGGTCATTTCCATCATGAAGGTCGAACGGCCGCCGGCCAGGTCGTCGGCGGCGCCGATGCGGGTAAAGATGCGATCGATCTTGCCGATGCGGGCGCGCGACGCGGGCACGAAGCTGCCGATGCGCGCCAGCAGCACGATCAGCGCCACCTGCCGCATGTAGGTCGATTTACCGCCCATGTTCGGGCCGGTGATCAACAGCATGCGGCGCGCCGGCTCCAGCCGGCAGCCATTGGGCGTGAAGCGTTCGATGGCATGTTCCACCACCGGGTGGCGGCCGGCCTCGATGTCGACGTCGGCCTGCTCGGACAGCTCGGGCGCGATCCAGTCGTGGCGGCGCGCGTGTTCGGCCAGGGCGGCCAGCGCGTCCAGTTCGGCCAGCGCGGCGGCGCAATCCGACAGCGGCCGCACGTGTTCGGCCAGCACGTCGAGCAATTGCTCGAACAGCCATTTCTCGCGGGCCAGCGCGCGGTCCTGGGCGGACAGCACCTTGTCTTCCCAGGTCTTGAGTTCAGGCGTGATGTAGCGTTCGGCGTTCTTCAGCGTCTGGCGGCGGCGGTAGTCTTCCGGCACCTTGGCGGTCTGGCCCTTGGTGACTTCGATGTAGAAGCCATGCACGCGGTTGAACTCAACCCGCAGGTTGCTGATGCCGGTGCGCTCGCGCTCGCGGGCTTCCAGTTGCACCAGGAAATCGCCGCCATCGGCCGCCAGGCCGCGCAGCTCGTCGAGTTCCGCGTCGAAGCCCGCCGCCAGCACGCCGCCGTCGCGGATGGCGACAGCGGGTTCGGCGGCGATGGCGCGCACCAGCAGGGCGGCCAGGGCCGGATCCACCGACAGGTGCGAGATCAGTTCGCCCAGCCGCGGCGAGTTCGCCATTGGCTCCACCAGGTCGCGCAGCGCCGGCAGGGCTTGCAGCGCGTCGCGCAGACTGGCCAGTTCGCGCGGGCGCACCGAACGCAGCGCCAGCCGGGCGGCGATGCGCTCGATGTCCGGGAAGGCGTTGAGCGCGCCGCGCAGGGACTCCAGCAGGCCGGCCGCGCCAAAGCCGGCCGCGCCAAAGGTCTGCTCCACGTCCATGCGGCCCGCCAGCAGCGCCGAGATGGCCTGCTGGCGCGCCAGGGCCTGCTCGTTCTCGCGCAGCGGATGGTGCAGCCAGCGGCGCAGCAGCCGGCTGCCCATGGGCGTGCGGCAGCCGTCCAGCAGCGAGAACAGCGTCGGCGAATCTTCGCCGGACAGCGTCTGCGTCAGTTCCAGGTTGCGGCGCGTGACCGGGTCCAGCAGCACGTATTGGCCGGGGCGTTCCGCCGACAGGCTCTGCACGTGGGCCAGGGCCTGCGACTGGGTACGGGCCGCGTAGCGCAGCAGGGCGCCCGCCGCGCAGATGCCTGCCGGCATGTCCTCGATGTCGAAACCCGCCAGGGTATCGGTCTTGAAATGCGCCAGCAGGTGGGCGCGCGCGCTGTCGCCTTCGAAGTGCCAGTCGGGCACGCGGGCGCGGGCGCCTTCGAAGGGGAAGTCGAATTCAGCGCTCTCGGCGCAGACGATCTCGGCCGGCGCGATGCGGTGCAGTTCGGATTCCAGTTGCGCCGGCGCGCATTCGGTCACGCGGAATTCGCCGCTGGCCAGGTTCAGCCAGGCCAGCCCAGCGCGCGGCGCGCGCGCCGTTCCGCCGACGAACACGGCGGCCAGCGCACGGTCCGCCTTGGCCGGCAGCAGCGCGTCGTCCGTCAGCGTGCCGGGCGTGACGATGCGCACGATGCGGCGCTCGACCGGCCCCTTGGAGGTCGCCGGATCGCCGATCTGCTCGCAGATGGCGATGGACTCGCCCATGGCGACCAGCCGCGCCAGGTACTGTTCCATGGCATGCACCGGCAGCCCGGCCATCGGGATCGGCGTGCCATTGGATGAACCGCGCTTGGTCAGCGTCAGGTTGAGCAGGCGCGCGCCGCGCTCCGCGTCTTCGTAGAACATTTCATAGAAGTCGCCCATGCGGTAGAACAGCAGCAGGGGGCCGGCCTCCGCCTTCAGGCGGAGGTACTGCTGCATCATGGGGGTGTGGCCCGGGTGGGCGTCGGCGGCGGTGTTTTGCGTTGCGGAATTCATGCCCGTGATTGTATCGGGCGGGCGCTGGATGAGGGTTGGGCGCGGTCAAATTGTCCATGCTGCCGGGCATCGGGCGATCTGGCGCCCTAATGAGCCGGCCTGCTGCGGCATGTCCGTCAAGCAACTGCGCCGGACTTGACGAATCGGGGACTGGGCCGCATCACCACGTATATTTGACGCCGATCCTGGCGGCATACTGGCGGTAGTCCTGAGCCCCCCAGGAGCCCGCTATGTTGGTCCACCCTGTCCATCCCTTGGTGAAGTCTGCATGGACCCCGAGCTTCAATTCATAGCGATCACGGGGATACAGGCTGCCCACGGGCAATTGATTGAATGACACTGAGCTGTCCGTGTCCGTATGCCACCAGTTCACGGTGACGAAAGGCTGGACCTTCCGGCCATTCTTCATTTCGTAGGTGCGGTGGGCGCGCACCCCCAAACGGCCGATCGTGCCGTGGGAATCGGCTCTGCCTACGCTGGTGCCGTTGGATTCGGCGACGCTGTCCTGGTCGTAACTCACATAGATCAACTGCGCTTGCGGTTCCAGAACCCAATCGTTACGCAGTTTGAAGGCATAACCGACTTCGCCGGATACCGCCCAGCCACGGGCGTCGTACTTCACGTCCGGCAAGTCCTCTCCTTCGACCTTGTTCTTGAACCAACCGTACTGGAACCAGGTGTCTACATAGGTTCCCAATTTGGTCTCGTTGTTTTCAAACCAGGTCCCGTAAAGTCCGACGCTGTAGCCTTCGACGCTGCCGCGGGCCTTGTACGGGTTGCCGTCAGCCCGCGCGGTGCTGCGGCTGTTGCCGAAACCGGCCATCGCGCCGAGGTGAAGGCGGTCTGTTTCCGAACCGAGCTTCCATTGAGCGAGATCGCCGCCGCCTTGCAGGAGAAACATGTCGCTGCTGACATCGAATTCGCCGTTCTTGCTATGCGTGCGGTCCCACTTTCCCGTCATGCGCAGCCACAGCGCGCGCCGTTTGTCGTCTTCGTCTTCGAACTGCTGGGTCTCAATGTATTGCGGTTCGCCCAGCCGGTCGTGCATGCTGTGTACAAACATCTGCCCGGCCAGCCGTTGGTTGGCGAGATAAGCCGCCACTTCCGGTCGATACAAGGGCTTTGGGGGCTGAGGCGGTTCGGGGGGAGGCGCCGGCGGAACAGGGCCGGGAGGGCCTGGGTCGGGAGGAACCGGATCAGGAGGAATCGGGGGCGGAGGTTCGGGATCCTTTTCCGAGCGCAAGTACCAGTTGTTGGCCTCTCCCGCGGTCGCACCGCCTCGAAACAGCCGGTACTCATATGGGCCGGCAACGGCCCGGCCGGCAAGCGTGAATGCGGAAGTCGCCGTAGTTCCGCCGCTCACCGCGTCGACCACCTTGATGCCACTGGATTGGGTGAGGGCGCCTGGGCCGCCGGTATTGCTGATACGCAGGGCGCTTTGTCCGGTTGCCGTGCCTGAAATAACGAGCAGATCGGATGGCGCGCCATCGCCAGCAAGAAAGGTGTTCAGCGCGACGGCGCTGCCAGTGCCGCCGACGTAGTTCGATACCGTCAGCGTCTTGTAGACGCCGCCGATCGGAGGCGAGTAGACGATCTGGCTGGCGGTGTTGGTCAAATTGGTAATGTTGGAGTTGCCGGTCATCGTCCAGAGCGTGTTCGACTGAAGCGCTACGTTCGATACGCTATCCGGCGCAGTGGTGGCCGCGCCCGTAAGGGTTGAGCCCAGGACCGTGATATTTGCCTGGCCCGGGGACGCGGCGGGCGCTGCAAGCGGCTGCGCGGCAACCGCATTGCCTAGCAGCGTGTCCGGATCGGGTATGCCGCCCAATGGGGCATCGGGACCTGCCATCAAGGGAAAGTCTTCGATCGTGGCGACACGCAGCCAGTTGCCATTTCCGGACACCACCGTATCGACGAGCGAGATGTTGCCCATTCCCGCCACGCCTATCGCCGGGGCGCCGGTGCTGGCGACGCTGGATCTGGTCAATTCGATTTCGGCCGCCGGTCCGGGATCGCCCAATGCGAACAAACCCATGCCGGCGGCGCCGCTCACGCGGATCACGGCGCCATCGCCGACGATTCGGCCGCCGTTTTGCGCAACGGCGCCATGGGCCAGGGCGCCGGTTACCGTCACGGGGGTTTGAGCAAGCGAGATGAGGCTGCCGGTGTCGCGGGCCAGGGCGCCATGCGCGGAAGCTCCTTGCGTGGCAACGCTGCTGGCGCTGGACGTGATGACCCCGCCGCTGATCGCGCGCAGACCCACGGCGTCGGCGCCTTCCGTGGCGACCGACGTGTTGAGCAGCGCGATCGTGGCCGGCGCTTCCAGGAAACTGCGCTGCGCCATTGCGCCATAGGCGTGCCCGCCCGTGGTCCGGATAGTGGAGCCTTGCGCGGAAATCGCGGCGGGAAATTGGGCTCCTGCCTGTTCGACGACAGCATAGGCGCCGAGGGCCAGCGTGCCGGAAGTCACGACCGACACGTTGTCCAGGGCAACCGAGCCGCCGTCGTCGGCGACAACCCCCATGGCCTCGTCGCCTGCGGTTTGAACCGTGCTTCCTTGCACCCCGAGTTGTGCGCCCGGGTTGCGCGCCGCCAGCGCATGCGGGCGCCTGTCGCCAGCGGAAACGGTCCCTTGCGTGGCGATGGATGCGTTCGTCACGGTGATGGAACTGCCCAGGTCGGCCAGTACCGCCATCGCATTGCCGTCGCCCGTGGTGAGGATCGCGAGGTTATTTGCGACTACCGTCGAATTCGCGGCGAAGATGCCATTGGCATTTATCCCGCGGCTGGTCACCGACCCCTGCGACAGATTTACCGTGGCGCCGGCGCTTGCGCGCAGGCCGTGCGCCGTTGCGTTCGATGCGGATATGGTCGTGTTCGTCGCTTTCAGCGTGGAGCCAGTCCCGTCGATCTGCGCACCGATCGACGCACCGGTACCCGCCGCGATGCTGGCGGAATCCATCGTCACCGAGCCGCCCGCTGAAATGTTCAGGGCAATCGACCGTGAGCCATTCACCTGGACCGAACCGCCGTTGATGACTGCTGTGGAGCCGGCGTCCTGCACCGACAAGCCATGTCCGAACTGCCCAGTCGTCGTGATGGCGTTGTTTCCTTGCATGCCTACGCTGCTGCCTGACATCACGAGGACGCCGGCAGCCGGATTGATCGTGGTGCCGGAGCCGCGTGTGCTGATCGACACGTCGGTCAGAGACACTGCCGCGCCATTTTCGACGCGTACGCCCGCGGCACTGGTGCCGCTGGCGGTGCCCACGCCCGGGTCGCCGGTGACGATGGAAATGCCGGCCGCGTTGATACGGCTCGGCACGACAGTCCCGCCGCTAGTTGCGGTTCCGCTTGCCCACAACCCATGGCTGCCGATGGCCGAGCCGCCGGAGGTAATGGTCCCTGTGGTGAGTATCGAGGTGCCCGGTCCTATCGTTGCGCTCGCGCCGCCGTCGACGCGGACCCCGAACGAGCCCCGTCCCGCCGTGCTGATGGTCCCGCCCGTAAAGGCAATCGAGCTTCCCAGGCCAGTGGCATTGAGCGCATGGTTGCCCGCGCCGCCGGCGCCCTGCGTCGCAACGTTGGACGCGATCATCTGCACGGTACCGCCGCCTGTGGCAAGCACGGCGATGTTGTCATTGACGGTCGTCGTCAACCCCAGCGTGATGCGGGAACCTGTGGCTGTCGCGATACTGCCGGCCCCGGATGCGACCAGGCCCAGCTGTCCCGTCGCTGCCTGCACCGTGGTGATTGTGCTGCTGTCGAAAACAACGCGGCCACCATTTCCGGCTATCGCGCCGATGTAGCTGCGAGGCAAGGTCGAGCCTGTTCCGCCCAGATTCAGGAACACGCCGCTGGCCGTGATTGCGCCGCCGGGGTTCTCTGCATCCAGCCCCGGTTGGCTCGCGTTAAGTACGTTGACGGTACTGCCTGGCGTCACCGTGCATGCGCTTCCAGAGCGGGTGACGGGACCTGCCGGACAGGTTGTTTGGGCCACAGCATCGGCGCCCAGCGATAACGATCCCAGCAATAGATACCGCGCGGTCTGCAATACAGCCGCAGGGCGCGGCGCCGCATCGCTATTGCGTCCTTCCATTCGCCTGTTACGCATTGGAGCCTCCATTGGGGCACTCGCGAAACAACTGGGTAGGAACTAGGCAATCGAGAGCGGGAGCTTCGAGTACGAATGACCCGCGTAATGCTTGCGTTTCAACGTAGCATGTCCATTTCCGCATGGTGTGCAACAAATTGAAACTATGTTGCATATCTTTCACAATGCTTGCGGATAAGCGCTGCTAGGCGTTCCGCAAGCGCCGACCTGTTCTTGGGGAATCGGAATTCGGACTGGGCGTTGTTTGTCCATGATGTTGCCCAACTTCTTGATGACTACGCGCTTCATATCCGCGCTGGCCGCCACCTTGGCAGTCGCTTGCGCCCGTCAGTCCGGGGACGGCACAATCGCAGCGCGCGGCCCTGTTTCCGCCGCCGGAGTCTCTTTCAAATGCAGGTTCTATCCGTCCCGGCCACGCTCGATGCCAGCGCGCGCGTCACCATCGCCAGCGGCCCGCACCAGGCCGAATTCGCGCCAGGCGGCGGCGGTCGCCTGACCCGGTTGGCCACCGGCGCGCACGACTGGATCGTGCCGCTGACCGACACGCAGTGGCCCGCCGGCCGCTGGCCGCGGGCGGGCTCATACCCGCTGGCGCCGTACTCCAATCGCATCCGCGACGGCGTGTTCACCTTCAATGGCGCCAGGCACGCGTTGCAGTCCGTGCCCGGCCGGCCCCATGCGATCCATGGCGCGGGCCTGTATCAGGCGTGGCGCGTGCGCAGCCAGAGCGCGGACAGCGTCGACCTGGTGCTGGAGCAGCCCGCCGGCGTGCTGGGCTGGCCCTGGCCTTTCGAGTGCGTGCAGCGCTATCAGCTGGACGCGCGCGGCCTGAGCGTGACGCTTGCCATCGTCAATTTGGGCGACACGCCCATGCCCTGCGGCCTGGGGCTGCATCCGTATTTCACGGCCGAGCGCGTCACACTGCATGCGCGCCGCGAGTGGGCGGCGGACGCGGAGGGACTGCCCACCGGCAGCAAGGCCGTTCATGTGCGCGAACTGCGGCGCTCGGCCAGCGGCTGCGATACCTATCTGTCGCAGTGGGAAGGGCGGGCCACCCTGCATTGGCCCGATGGGCACCAGCTCTCGCTGCATGCCGATCCGGCCTTTGCGCACCTGGTGGTGTACACGGCGGCCAGCTCCGAGTTCCTGTGCGTGGAGCCAGTCACCAATGTGGCGGACGCGTTCAACCTGGCGGCGGGCGGCGAGGCGCGCACCGGCATGCGGGCGCTCGAACCTGGCGCGCGCTTCAGCGCGACCGCTTTGCTGGGCCTGGAGCCGCCGCGGCCGGTGCGTTCCTGAGGCCTGCAAGCGGCGCTTGGAAAGCGCCGCCGCCTGCGGCGATAATCCGGGCAAACCAAGTCCAGGAGTCCTCTAATGAAAAAGCTCAGCACCGAACAATTGCAGGCCGCGGCCGAGACCCTGCGCCGCGTGCAGGCAAGGCTGGCCCGCGCCGGCAACCTGCCGCTCGAGCCCACCCTTTACGCCTGCGCGCAAGGATTCCGCCGCAACGTGCCCGATTACCTGTGGTCCTGGCTGTCGGGCTTGCTGGCGCCGCACAAGAGCCTGGGCGCGTGGATGGATGCGCATCAGCCGGGATGGCGCACTGGCAAGACGCCCGCCGCCGTGGTTTACGCACGCAGTGAAAACGGCTGGTTGGAGTGGCTGATCGCCGAGTTGGAAGCCGAGATCAACGATCCTCACGCCCGCGCCAGGCGGGAAGGGCGCGCCTGACAGCATGCGCGCGAGGCGCCTGTGATCCGGACCGCAGGCCGGTCCGCTGCCTCAGGCCCGCTCGGGACGCGAGCGGCGCAGCAGCAGGAACAGCAGTTCCAGCACGGCGGCCGCCAGCAGGGCGGCCAGCACCGAGCCCAGCACCAGCGCATCCCACAGGCGCGGGGGGCCGACGCGGAACTGGATGGTGTCGAAGACCAGCCCCGCCGTGATGCCGGCGACGATGACGGCCTTCCAGCCTTGCAGGGGCGCCAGCCTCAGCATCAGCAGGGTAAAGGCCACCATACCCCAGAGCAGGGGTTCAAGCGTCTGATTGAGAATGTGGTCGAGCAGAAGAGACTCCCGATGGCGTTGCGCTCGCGGTTGCGCGCAGTCGAGTTTGTACTGCTTTCTGCTTGCAATTGCGAGATGCCCCGCCGCGGCGGGCGGCGAGGCATGGCGCGGGCTTCCTAGAAACCTTCCAGCACGATCTTCCCCTGCGCCTTGCCGCTTTCGATGAAGGCGTGGGCGCGGCGCAGGTTTTCGGCGTTGATCTTGCCGTAGTGCGTCCCCAGCGTGGTGCGCAATGTGCCATCGTCGATCAGGCGCGCGGCCTGATTCAGCAGTTCGTGCTGCGCGATCATGTCGGGCGTGCCGTGCAGCGGACGCGCGAACATGAACTCCCAATGCAACGACGCCGACTTGGACTTGAGCAGGCGCACGTCGATGGCGGCGGGATCGTCGATCAAGGCGATCTTGCCTTGCGGCGCGATTGCTTCGGCCATCTGCGCGAAGTGCTGGTCGGTCTGGGTCAGGCCGGCGATGTGGCTGACGTGCTGGAAGCCGAGGCGCTTGAGTTCGGCGGCCAGCGGCTGGCTATGGTCGATGACGTGATGTGCGCCCAGCTCGCGCACCCAGGCCTGCGTTTGCGGACGCGAGGCGGTGCCGATCACCGTCAGGCCGGTCAGCTGGCGCGCCAGCTGCACCAGGATGGAGCCCACGCCGCCTGCGGCCCCGATGACCAGCAGACTGCCCTGGCTGGGCGCGCCGTTGTCCAGCACGCGCAGCCGGTCGAACAGCAGTTCCCAGGCGGTGATGGTGGTGAGCGGCAGCGCCGCGGCCTGGGCATAGTCCAGGCTGGCGGGCATGCGGCCGACGATGCGCTCGTCAACCGCATGCAGTTCGCTGTTGGCCCCGGGGCGGTTCAACGCGCCCGCATACCAGACGCGGTCGCCAGGCTTGAACAGGCTGGTCTTGGCGCCCACCGCGCGCACGATGCCGGCGGCGTCCCAGCCCATGACCTCGGGCTGGCCGTCCTTGGGCTTGCGGTTGGCGCGGATCTTCACGTCCACCGGGTTGACCGAAATGGCGCGGACCTCGACCAGCAGGTCGCGTTCGCCGGGCACGGGATCGGCGAGGGTGATGTCCTGAAGCGCCTCGGGGTGGTCGGCGGGCAGGTTCTTGAAGTAGGCGATGGCTTTCATGGGTTCAGGCCGTGATCAGATGATGGAGCGCACCACGCCGCCGTCCACGCGCAGCGCGGCGCCATTGGTGGCCGCGGCTTGCGTCGAGCAGGTGTAGACGACCATGTTGGCCACTTCTTCTACCGTGGCCAGGCGCCGCAGCAGCGACGTGGGCCGGTGCTGGGCGATGAAGTCGCGTTCCATCTGGTCTTGCGTCACGCCTTGCTCCTTGGCCATTTCGGCGAAGAAGTCCGACACGCCTTCCGAACGAGTGGGGCCAGGCAGCACGGCGTTGACGGTGACGCCGGTGCCGGCGGTCAGTTCGGCCAACCCGCGCGACACGCCCAGCAAGGCGGTCTTGCTGACGCCGTAGTGGATCATTTCCGCGGGGATCTGCACGCCGGATTCGCTGGAGATGAACACCATGCGGCCCCAGCCGGCGGCCAGCATGCGCGGCAGGTAATAGCGAGACAGGCGCACGCCGCTCATGACGTTGGTGTCCAGCATGTATTGCCAGTCGTCGTCCGTGATTTCGGTAAAGGATTTGGGCGCGAAGTAGCCGGCGTTGTTGACCAGGATGTCCACGTCGGGATGGGCGGCCGAGATCGAGGCGGCGCCGTCGGCGGTGGCGAGGTCGGCCTGCACAGTGCTCAGGCGGGCGGCGGGAAACTGCTTGGCGAGCGAGGCGGCGGCCTGCGCCAGCTTGTCGGCGCTGCGGCCGTGCAGCACGACTTCGGCGCCGGCCTCGGCCAGGCCCGCGGCAATGGCCAGGCCGATGCCGCCGGACGATCCGGTGACCAGGGCCTTCTTGCCGTTCAGTTCGATTTTCATGGGGTGACTCCTTGCTTGTCGGGGAATGGAGCCATGATTACCCAGTCCAGAGCGGGGAAAAAGCGGCTAGCATCGCACTCAGTTTCAATAAGTTTTTGAAAATGAGGCCTGGGATGGTGCGGTTCGAGGATCTGAGGATATTCATGGCGGCGGCGGACCAGGGCAGCTTTTCCGCCGCCGCGCGTGAATTGGACCTGACGCCGGCGGTCGCCAGCGCGGCGCTCAAGCGCCTGGAGCTGGCTCTGGAGACGCGCCTGTTCGTGCGTTCGACGCGCAGCCTCAGGCTGACCAGCGACGGTGAACGCTATCTGGAGCATGCCCGCTCGGCGCTGTCGGCGCTGGAAGCGGGCCGGAACGCCGTGGCGCGCAACAAGACGGAGATCTCTGGCACTTTGTCCTTGTCGATTCCGTCCGACTTGGGGCGCCATGTGTTGCTGCCCTGGCTGGACGAGTTCCAGGAACGGCATCTGCGCGTCAACTTCCAGGTGCGCATCAGCGACCGCCTGGCCGACCTGTACCGGCAGCCGGTCGATCTGGCGGTGCGCTATGGCACGCCGAACGACTCCGGGCTGGTGGCGCTGCCGCTGTCCGAGCACAACCGCCGCGTGGTCTGCGCCTCGCCCGCCTATCTTGCGCGGCATGGCGTGCCGCAAGTGCCAGATGATCTGCGCCGCCACAACTGCCTGTCCTTCGTGCTGGGCGAAACCCTGCACGACCGCTGGGCCTTCAGGCATGAGGGCGCCGCGCTTACCGTCCCGGTCAAGGGCGACCGCGTGGGCGATGACGGCGAACTGGTGCGCCGCTGGGCACTGGCCGGCCATGGCCTGGCCTACAAATCGCGTTATGACGTGCTGGCCGACTTGCGGGCGGGCAGGCTCATCGAGGTCCTGGCCGACTACACCAGCGAGCCCTCGCCGCTGTATCTGCTGTGCGTGCACCGCATGCTGCTGTCGCCGGCGGTCAAGCGCCTGCGCGAGTTCTTGCACGAGCGCTTCAAGGCGTTCGAGGCCGGCTAGCCGGGCCTCAGAGCAGGCCCCACGGGCCCCTCGATGCGCGGTGGCCGGCCCGCTGCTTCGCCGCGCTTGCCTTCGCGCACGTGTTCGATTTTCTCGCGCACGAATTATCCGGCCTGCGTGGAAGCGGATTCTCCTTGGTGTTTGTCGCGCGCCGCTCGTTCTAGGGCTTTTCGTTCAGGCATGACGACACCTCCTGGCTTGCATTGCGGGAACGCGTTGCGCCGCGCCGAGGCCGGTGCGACGGAACTCGTAACACCACTCTTGCGCCGTGGGCGTATGCTGTGTATTCGAATGGATTGCCGGTCGTAAGCGCCGGAACACCGCCGCCAGGCCGACGATGCACGACTCACCCCCTAAGCGGAGACGAGCTATGTCGAATCATGTCTACAAGCAGATCGAACTGGTGGGCTCTTCCACCAAGTCGACCGACGATGCCATCGCCCAGGCCATCGCGCGCGCGTCCGAGACGCTGCGCAATCTGGATTGGTTCGAAGTCACCGAAGTGCGTGGCCACATCAAGGACGGCAAGGTGGCCCACTGGCAGGTCGGCTTGAAGATAGGCATGCGGCTGGAAGGGAACGAGTGAGTCCGCCTGCTGCTTCTTTCTTGAGCACTGCTTCCAAGTGATTGTCGGATAAAGGTTTTTTCAGCTTGTTATCCGACTGTGCAGAGGCTTGTCCACATTCGGTGGGGACAAGCCTGTCTCGCTTTCGTCTCTCGCCGTCCTCTATCGTCGCAGCATCGCCGGGCCGGGGGACTTGAGCGTTTCTTGAGCGGCCCCTGCAAGTGCTTGGCCTGTAAGACATTTTGCAGGCTGCCCTCATACTGTCCTCAGGCTTATCCACATTTGCCGGGGACAACCGGGACACGTCGATACGGCGTTTGAGCGATTCTTGACCACCCCTTGCAGGCGCTTGATATGCAAGGGGATTTCCGACCTGCCCTCATACTGTCCTCATGCTTTTCCACAGAACGCGGGGACAAATGCACATAGGCTCGTGGCCGCGGCGCAAGTCCGCCGGTTCATCCCGATTTCGGTGGATAAGTGGGCCAAAAATCATCCAAAAGGATGATTGCTCATTTTTTGACCGGCGCTTGCAAGTACCCGGCAGGACAGGGAATTTTCAATATGCCCCAAGGCTGTCCTCAACCTTCTCCACAGTTGTCGGGGATAAGTGTGAGCCCCCACGCCGCGCAGTAGCGCACACCGGGAGGCCCGGCTATCGCCGGGATTGCTCGGGCTTCTTCAAAGCGCGCGATTCCAGTAGACGCCGCGTGTCCTCCAACTCTTTCTGCAACAGCTCGGCATCCGGTAGCACCGTCCGATAATTGGCGGCCATCACCTTGGTCGGCAAGCCATCGAGCGCATACCGCGCCAGAGCATGGCCCTTGTCGGCACACAGGATGAGGCCCACCGGCGGGTTCTCATCCGGGTACGCCCAATGCTCTTTGGCATAGTTGCAATACATGTGCATCTGACCCGCGTCGGCATGGGTCAGGCTGCCCAGCTTCAGGTCGATGATGACCAGGCAACGCAGCTTGCGATGGAAGAACAACAGATCCACCCGGTACCAGGTCTGGTCGATGCGTAACGGGCGCTGCCGCCCGACGAAGGTGAAGCCTTCGCCCAGCTCCAACAGGAAGTCTTCCAGGCGCTGGATCAAGGCCGCTTCCAGGTCGGATTCCGAATACTCGTCCTTGAGGTCGAGGAATTCCAGCACATACGGGTCTTTGATCGCGTCGTTGGGCGTGACTGCATCCTCGGGCTTGGCGACAGAACCCTTGAGCAGCATCGCCGCTTTGTCTTTGGACAGGGCAGTGCGTTCGTAGAACTGGCTTCCGATCAGCCGATCGAGCTGACGCACGCTCCAGCCCCCGCGCAGCGCCTCGGCCTCGTAGAACCGGCGGGCATGGTCATCCTTGACCGCAAGCAGCCGAACATAGGCCGACCAGGGCAGGGTGAAGACCTGGGCCAGTTCGGACAGGCTCAATTTCCCAGACACTGTCTGGGATTTCTCTGCGGGAGGCTCGTTTCCCAATTTCCCAGTCAGTGTCTGGGAAATCTCGGGCTGGGGGCAGGCGAGGAAGAAACGCCGCATGCTTTCCAGGTTGTTGGCGCGCAGCATCCAGTAACTCCACAATTGGTCGGCACACCCGAGTTGGCAATGTCGGTCGTCGTTCGGTGACGGATGCCTTGCGTACCAACATGCGGCACGCCAGCGGCCTTGAGTACGCGCGTCCAGCAGCCGATAGGCTTCCTCGCTCATGGGTTTGGAAATGCCGCCAGGTTTTACTGTCAGGCCACACCACGCGGCGCTTTTCCAGATCAATCCAAGCCCATTCCTGCGAAGTGATTGATAAACCTGCTGTATCTAGCCTTGGCGTAATCCGGCGAATTGCGGTACTGGAGTCATCGTTGAACCAAAAAAAAGCCCCCCGACGTATCGGGGGGCTGGATCGCCCGGAGGTAGACGGGCGATCTCTGCCGGCCGGGAAGAACCCGCGCCGGCAGCGGCGGCGATCAGGCGTTGAACTTCTTGATCCAGTCCACGTAGCGGTCCACCCAGCCTTGCAGGAATTTGCGGGTGCCTTCGTTGGTGATGTTGTACTGGTCGTCGACCAGGCCTTCCGTGTATTGCAGGAAGACTTCCGGCGTGGTCAGGGTATTGGCGCCCTCGGCGGCCAGGATGTTGCGCAGGTGCTGCTGCATCAGCGCGGTGCCGGCAGCGCTGGGCGAAGTGCCGACGACGCCGACGGCCTTGCCGGTCCAGGAGTTCTGGCCCCAGGGACGCGAACCCCAGTCGATGGCGTTCTTGATGGCGGCCGGCACGGAGCGGTTGTGCTCGGGCGAAACGAACAGGATGCCCTGGGCGTCGGCGATCTGCTGCTTGAGCTTGGCGGCGGGGGCGGGCAGGTTGTTCTCGTTGTCCTGGTTATAGAGCGGCACGTCGCCCAGGCTCACGTATTCGAACTTGAAGTCCGCGGGCACCAGCTTTTCCAGCGCGCGGGCCAGCCGCAGGTTGAACGAGGCAGCGCGCAGGCTTCCGACGAAAACGGCAATCTTGTAGGTGCTCATGGGGCGCAGGCTCCAAGGGTTGGACGGGAATGTCAGTGTAGACCTGTACGCAGGCCCGCTCAATCATGATCGCGGATATGTTTATTCAGGATCATGACGCCCTGATGTCCGCAGGGCCCCGGCCGCGAGGAGCACCAACGTGGTGCGGAATGCGCGCGTTTCACCATTGTGGCGTGCCACGCGGTGCGTGATCGCGCGGGCCACGAGCAGACCTCGCGCAATGGCGCCGCTAGAGCGAGGGCAGGCAATCCTGGCATGCCGCTTGCTAGGGTTAGTACTGCATGAATACTGCATAACACGCTGCGCGCCGTCCCAGGAGTTCCGCCATGTCCAGTTCCGCTGTTTCCGCCCCGGTCACCATGTTGGTCACCCGGCACATCACCCCCGAACGCTATGGCGATTTCCTGTCGTGGATGCGCCAGGGAGAAATCCTTGCTGCAGGCTTCCCGGGCTTTCTCGGCTCGGGCGTGCTGCAGCCGCCGGAGGGCGGAGACCAATACCAGATCGTGCTGCGCTTTGCCGACGCGGCCAGCCTCGGCCGCTGGGAGAACTCCCTGCCGCGCCGCATGTGGCTGGAGCGCGGCGCGGCGCTGGTACGCGCCAGTCACGAGCGCCGCGTCAGCGGCACGGACGACTGGTTTGCGCCCAGGACCAGCGCGCCGCCGCGCTGGAAACAGGCCGTCGGCATCTGGCTGGCCTACTTCCCGCTGCTGCTGGCGTTTTCCATCCTGGCTAGCGAACCGTTGAGCCTGCTGCCGGTGTTCTGGCGCGTGCTGATCACCAGCGCGGCCCTGACGCCCGTCATGGTGTACCTCTGCATGCCCCTGGTGTTTCGCGCGCTGCACCGTTGGCTGCGCGCGGGCTGAGGCGCGGTCCGCGCCGACGGTCCGCGAACCGCCCGCGTCGGCGGGCTTCAGGCCGCGCGCGCGCCGCGGGCGCCATACAAGCGGTGCAGCGTGATCTCGCGCACCGCGGCCTGGCTACCCTGGATATGCGCATGCAGCAGCGCTACCGCGTGCGGCGAGTCGCCGGCCAGCGTGGCTTCGATTATGGCGGCGTGCTCTTCGTAGGCCTTGCCGATGCGCTCGGGCAGGGTGAAGTCCAGCCGGCGCACGATGCGGATGCGTTCGGTGGCGGCGCGATGCACGCGAGCTATCTCCGGATTGCCCGCCGCGGCGACCAGGTCGAGATGGAAGCGCTCATCCAGATCCGCCAGCCGCTCGCAGTCGCTGGAGCGTTCGCTTTCCTCCACCAGCCAGATGTCGGCCAACGGGCGCAGCGCGCGCTGCCGCCCGGCGGCGCTGGCGGACGTGCACAGCGCCTGCACGGCGGCCGCTTCCAGCACGCTGCGCAGTTCGTAGAAATGGTCCAGCGTGTTGAAGTCCAGCGGCTTGACCAGCCAGCCGTTGCGCTGCCGCACTTCCAGATAGCCTTCCCGTTCCAGGCGGAACAGGGCCTCCCGCACGGGCGTGCGGCTGACCTGCAGGCGGTCTGCGATTTCGGTTTCGGTAAAGCGGTCGCCCGGCGCCAGCCGGAAGTCCAGGATGTCGCGCTTCAGCGTGCCGTATGCGGTATCGGCCAGCGTGCGCGGTATGTCGATGATGGCGAAGGCGGTTCCCATGTCCAGGCCTCGGATCGGTGGTTCAAAGAGCGCGGGGGGCGTTGAAGGCGGCGGGTGCGTGGCGGCAGATCATGCGGGACTCCTGGTGTGCTGGGAAATGTGGCGTTGGTGGACAAGCTGGCATACCAGCCATCAAGCAAGAGCCGTGCCAACTGTTGGCCTGGCGGCCCGCTCCTGGGGGCGGACCAGGCGGGCCTCATACTGGTGCCGCGCCTGGGCCGCTTTGGTGCAAGGCGCACCATGGCAGCGGACCCGACGCGGTCCGCGCCGCGCCCGCGGTTATGGCGGTAGCATGTGGACGGACCGGAGCTTGCCGCTTCGGGGTCTGAACCCTTGCGCGATGCCTTGCCGCGTCGTACCGAAATGAATACGCGTTTTGTCGAAGCCTTTCTGTGGTCGGCGCGCCTGGGCAGTTTCCGGGCGGCGAGCGAC
Source organism: Achromobacter sp. (assembly GCF_049647645.1). GTDB lineage: Bacteria > Pseudomonadota > Gammaproteobacteria > Burkholderiales > Burkholderiaceae_B > Achromobacter. The sequence continues at coordinate 25,150 of NZ_JBARYB010000209.1, read as the reverse complement.
CGCCTGCACATCACCCAGGCCGCCGTGGCCAACCGCATCGCCTCGCTGGAAGAGGACATAGGCGCGCGCCTGTTCGAGCGCGACGCCAAGGAACTCAGGCTGACCGCGACCGGCACGCGGCTGCTGGACTACGGCGAGCGGCTGCTGGAGATCCGCCAGCAGATCCTGTCGTTGGGCAAGGGCGGCGACGAGGTCTTCGGCCTGGTGCGCATCGGCGCCATCGAGACCGTGGTGCATACCTGGCTGATCGGCTTCCTGACCAACCTGCGCTCCACCTATCCGGGCATCGAAGTGCAACTCACGTCCGAGACCACGCGGGCCTTGCATCGCGGCCTGCGCGAAGGGGCGCTGGACATTGCGCTGCAGACCGACCTGCTGAACGACAGCGGCATCATCAGCACCGCCTGCCTGCCCATGGAGATGGGCTGGGTCGGGCCGGCTGGCGACGAGGAAGCGCTGAGCGCGCAGCAGCTGCTGAGCGAACCGGTGCTGACCATGAGCCCGGGATCGCAGCCGCACGAAGCGCTCAAGGCCCTGTACCGCGAAGTCGGCATGCCGCAGGGCAAGGTGCACTGCGTCAGTTCGATCTCGGCGCTGGCGCGGCTGGTGCGCAGCGGCTTCGGCCGCGCGCTGGTGCCGCTGCCGCCCATCTACGAGTACGTGGCGCGCGGCGAAGTGCAGATCATCCGCTGCGACATCCCGGTGCCGCCCCAGCTGCTGGTGGTGAGCTATCTGGAAAGCGCGGGGTCGGATGCGATCCGGCTGGTGGCCGAACTCGCCAGCCGCGCTTCGGACCAGTTCACGTCCTCGGTCACAGCGCCGCCATTGGGTTCCGCGCAATAGTGTTATCCCTAGGGCATCTTTCAGTAATTCTGTTGCCGCGCAGAAGAATTACTCGTTTGTCCGCGTCCAGCCAGCCGGCTGAAGATGGAGCCTTCCGCAATCGAAGGAATTTCCTGTCTTCCGCCCATGAGCACGCACACCGAATCCTCTCTCCCGCCTCACGGCCTGCTGTTCGTCGCCACTGACGCCGACCCCGCCCACGAGGCCGATTTCAACCGCTGGTACGACCGCGAGCACGTGGAAGAGCGCGTGCGCATTCCCGGCTTCCTGTCGGGCGCGCGCTACCTGTCGCGGCAGGGCGGCCGCAAGTACCTGGGCTTGTACCGCACCGAATCGCTGGCCGCCTTCACCACGTCCGACTACCGCGCGGCGTTCGAGCGCCAGACCGCGTGGTCGGTGACCAATCTGGACCGGATGCGCGATCCCATGCGCCGCGTGTGCGCCGTGCGAGCCGTGACCGGCTTCGGCTCCGGCAGCGAACTCGTGGTCCTGCCGCTGGCGGCGACCGGAGATGGGGAGGCGCTGGTCGCCCGGGCCGCTGAGCTGGGCGCCAAGCTGGCAGAGGCCGACGGTTTCGTGCAGTCCTATCTGCTGGTCCCGGATGCGGCGCTCAGCACGCCCCTGCCGCGCGAGTCCACCGAGAACCGCGTGCTGGCGCCCCTGTTCGTGGTGGAGGCGAGCACGGCTGCCGCCGCGCGCGCCCTGCGCGACCACGCTTGCAGCGCTTTCGATGCCGATCCGTCCGGCGCCTGGCTGCTGCAACTGGGCTGGAAACTGGCGGCTGCCGACCTGCGCTAAGCCCGTTGCGGCCTGGCGCCAAACATCATATTCAAGGGGAATTCCATGGCTGAAGAAACGCTGTACGACGCCGCGGCGGTCAAGAGCGCGGCAGCGCCCAACAAGATGCGCAGGCTGGCTCTGGCCAGTTCGGTCGGCACCACGCTGGAGTGGTACGACTTCACCATCTACAACCTGATGGCGGCGCTGGTATTCAACGCCATCTTCTTTCCGTCCTTCGATCCGCTGACGGGCACCATCCTGGCGTTTTCGACCTATGCCGTGGGCTACGTGTCGCGGCCGCTGGGCGGCTTTGTTTTCGGACACCTGGGCGACCGGCTGGGGCGCAAGTTCGTCCTGGTCGCGACCCTGGTCATCATGGGCATTTCCACCGGCCTGATGGGGCTTCTGCCGACCTACGCGTCCTGGGGCGTGTGGGCGCCGGTGGCGCTGGTGGCCTTGCGCTTCGTGCAGGGCGTGGCCCTGGGCGGCGAATGGGCCGGCGCGGTGCTGCTGTCGATGGAACATGGCAAGCCCAGCCAGCGCGGACGCAACGCCTCGTTCACGCAGATCGGACCGTCCTGCGGCACGCTGATAGGCACGGGCTTCATTGCGGCGGTCTCGGCCTTCCTCAGCCCCGAGGACTTCCAGGCCTGGGGCTGGCGCGTGCCGTTCGTCTCCAGCGTGGCGCTGGTGCTGTTCGGCCTGTGGCTGCGCCGCGGCGTTGAAGAGACGCCTGTGTTCCTGGAAATGGAGCAAAAGCGCGAAACCGCCGCCACCCCCATCAAGGAAGTGCTGGGGCAGCACTGGCGCCAACTGCTGGTCGCCGGCGGCTCGCGCATCGGCTCCGACGTGCTCTATGCGCTGGTGGTGGTGTTCACGCTGACCTACGTGACGACGGTGCTGCACCTGTCGCGGCCCTTGGCCCTGACCGCCACCATGCTGGGCGCTGCGTTGAATGCGATAGCGGTGCCGCTGTGCGGGCACCTGTCCGACAAGATCGGCCGGCGTCCGGTGTATCTCGCGGGCGCGGTGCTGGGCATGATCTGGGCCTTCGTCTTCTTCGTGCTGATGGATACCGCGCATCCCATCGCCATCTGCGCGGCGGTCGTGGTGGGCCTGCTGATCCACGCGCTGATGTACGGCCCGCAGGCCGCGTTCATCACCGAGCAGTTCCCGGGCCGCGTGCGCTACGCCGGTTCGTCCCTGGCCTACACCCTGGCCGGCATCGTGGGCGGCGGGTTCGCGCCGCTGATCATCGCCAGCCTGTTCAAGTCCTGGAGCTCGACCTTTGCGATCTCGCTGTACGTGGCGGCGGCATTGGTGGTGACGGCGGTGGCGGTGCTGGCCGCAAGGGAAACGGCCAAGTCTCCCTTGCAGCGCTGAGGCGCAATGAAGGCCTGTCGCCGTCCGGACCTGCGCCCGGGCGGCGACAGACCATTCAGGCAATGTTGCGATGGGCCAGCGGCTCGCCGGCGAGCCAGCGATTGAGGTTGTCGACGAACAGGGCGCGCACGCGCGCGGCGTTGCCGTCCGAGAACCCGGCGCTGTGCGGCGTGACGATGACGTTGGACAGGTCCCACAGCGCGGAATCCGGCGGCAGCGGTTCATGCTGGAACACGTCCAGGAAGGCGCCGCCCAGGCGGTGGGCGCTTAGCGCCGCGATCAACTCGGGCTCGTCGATCACGTGGCCGCGGGCTACGTTGACCACCATGGCGTGGGCGGGCAGCGCGGCGAGCGCGTCGCGGTCGATCAGGTTGCGCGTGACGGGCGTAAGCGGGCAGGCCAGCACCAGCCAATCGGCAGCGGGCAGCAGGGACGGCAGTTGGTCGTAGCTCACCGTATGGCGGGCCTGCGGCACGGACGCGCCGCTATGGCGCGCCACCGATATCTCCAGCCCGAGCGCGCCCAGCAGCGCGCCGATGCGCTGGCCTATGCCGCCCCAGCCCACCACCACGGCATGCTGGCCAGCCAGATCCCGGGGCGTGCGCGCATCCAGCAGCGGACGCCAGGCGCGGTCGCGCTGGTCCGAGGCCAGCGTCGGCAGGCGGCGCGCCAGCGCCAGCAGGCCCGCGATGGCGCTCTGGGCAACCACCGGATCGCTGGCGCCTTGCGAGGTCGTGACCGCCACGCCGCGCCCGAGCAGGCTCTGGTAGATCTCGCGGTCGGCGCCGGCCGAATGCACGTGTACCCAGCGTAGCGCCGGCGCGTGCCGCATGGCCTCGTAATACAGCGCGGTGGATGGCTGGATTTCGAACTTGGTCGAATGGCCCGTGATGTCGCGCGAGACGAAGGCGGCCTCGGCCGTCATGGCCTGGCCCGCCACGGGGTGGACCAGCGCATAGCGGCCAGCGGCCGGCGTACGGTCCAGCGCCAGGCGCAATGGCGGGACTTCGGCCGGCGAGCACAGGATGCGGATGTCGGAACCTTGCGTCATGGCGGCGGGTTCAATGCGCTTCGGGAGCGAACTTGCGCACCAGCACCGCCCACTTGTCGTGTTCGCGCTTGATGAAGGCGCCAAATTGCGCGGGCGTGCCGCCGACCGGCTCGGCGCCTTCGCGCAGCATCTGTTCGTTGAGCGCCGGCAGGGCGGCGTTGACCTCGCGGTTGACGACCTCCACTACCTGCTGCGGCGTGCCTTTGGGCGCGAAGAAACCGAACCAGGAGCCCGCGTCAAAGCCCGGGTAGCCGGATTCCGCGATGGTGGGCAGTTCGGGCAGGGTGGCGGAGCGCTGCGCGGTGCTGACCGCCAGCGCGCGCAGCTTGCCGGAACGGATATGCCCGATCACGGACGGAATGGTGGCGAACATGAAGTCGATGCGCCCGGCCAGCAGGTCGTTGACCGCGTCCGCGCCCTTGTACGGCACGTGCGTGGCGTTGACGCCCAATTCGTCCATCAGCATGTAGCTCGACAGATGCGAGGACGTGCCCACGCCCGTGGAGCTGTAGTTGAGCTGGCGCGCGCTCTTGACGTACTTCAGGAAGCCCTGGATGTCCTTGGCGGGGGAAGAAGGCGGCACCACCAGCACATTGGGCACGGTGGCGATCTGCACCATGGGGATCAGGTCGGTCAGCGGGCTGTAGGGCAGCTTGTTCAGCGAGGGATTGACGGCGATCGGGCCCACGGAATTGACGATCAGCGTATGGCCGTCCGCCGGGGCGCGCACGACGAATTCCGTGCCGATGTTGCCGCCCGCGCCCGGCTTGTTCTCGACCACGAAGGGCTGGCCCAGCTTCTGCGTCAGGGTATTGGTGACGCTGCGCGTGAGGGTGTCGGTGGTGCCGCCGGGCGAAAACGCCACGATGACCTTCACCGGCCGGTCGGGATAGTCCGCGGCCGCGGCCGGCGCCAGCGTACAGGCGCCAGCCAGCGCTGCGGAAGCGAGCAGGGCTCGTGCAGTGTTCATGATGTCTCCTCGCGTGGACGTAGTGGTGTTTTCGATGGCGCCGTGCCGCCACGCCGGCCGGCGCCTGCAAACTCGAAAAAACTCAGTCGCGGTAGCTGGGGTCCAGCCGGTCCAGCTTGCGCAGCAAGGCGGGCCACTCCATCACCCCGTAAGGGCGCCGCGTGCCGGGCTGATAGTTGTTCCAGGTCTCGTGCAGCACGGGCGCTGCCACGGGCTGCAGCCGCGCGCCCGTCGCCATGGCCGCCAGTTGGGAGCGGCAGGCCAGCTCCAGGCGGTGCATCCAGTTGAAGGCTTCGCCCACGGTGCGGCCCACGGTCAGCGCGCCGTGGTTGCGCAGGATGAGCGCTTCGCCCTGGCCCAGGTCGGCCAGCAGCGAGGCTTGTTCCTCGACGCCGAGCACCACGCCCTGGTAATCGTGGTAACCGATCTTCAGGAAGCGCATCGCGGTCTGGGTCAGTGGCAGCAGTCCGCATTCCAGCGAGGACACGGCCATCGACGCCCAGCTATGGGTATGGATCACGCAATCCACTTCATGGCGGTGCGCATGCACCGCGCTGTGGATCACATAGCCGGCCTTGTTGATGCCGTAGTCCAGCTCGCCGAAATCGGGCCGCGCCAGGATGGTGCCGTCCAGGTCCACCTTGATCAGGCTGGACGCCGTGATCTCCTCGTACATCATGCCGTAGGGGTTGATCAGGAAGGCGTTGTCCTCGCCCGGCACGCGCGCCGAAATGTGGTTGGCCATCATGTCGGCCATGCCGTAGAGCTCGACCAGGCGGTAGCAGGCCGCCAGGTCGACGCGGGCGTTCCATTCCGCCTCGGTGCAATGCGGACGCATCGAGGCAATGCGCAGGCGTCCCCCGGCTTGGGTGTCAGTGGTCATCGGAATTCGTGAAGCTCCATCGCCGCCGCACCATGCCACGGCATCCATGCCTGGCAATTTATCTGTGGGATGGGGCAGGGCCTAGCCACGGCCCAGGCATGGGGGCATCACGAATCGAGAAGGGTTGCTCCCGGCCAGCCGCCGTTGCGCACCAGCGCGCGCATCACGTCCAGCAGCACGACGCGCGCGGCCAAGGCTGCCGGCGACAGTTCCTCGTCATTGATGCAATAGACCAGGTTGCGGCGGAACAGGAAGGGGTCATCGATGGGATGCATGCTCAGCAGCCCGGATTCCACCCGGGCCACGGCCGCGCCGGGCTGGATGGTGGCTAGCGCATTGGCCTGCACCAGATCCATCAGCGTGGTCAGGCCGTCGACCTCGACGCCGATCCAGGGTTCCACGCCGGCCCGTTCGAAGGCGGCTTCGACCCAGGCCCGCAAACCGTGGGCCTTGCTGGTCACCGCCTGCGGCAGGCTGCCCAGCTGAGCCATGGTGATGGGTTCGCCATCGGGCAGCGCGACCATGCCGCGCCGGGCCAGCAGGAACAATCTTTCGTCCAGCACCGGGATGGCGCTGCGGCCCTGGCTGCTGTCGTTCTGGAACAGCACGGCCAGGTCGAGGCGCCGCCCGGTGAGCAATTCGCCCAGGTTGCCCGACAGGCCCTCCACCAGATGCAGGCGCACGTTCGGATAGCGTTCGGCCATGGTCGCGTAGAAGGGCCGGGCCAGGACCGATGCGGTGGTGGGCGCGAAGCCGACGCTGACCATGCCGGCCAGCCGCGCCTCGCGCGCGGCGGCGATCGCGTTTTCCGCATGCCGCAGCGTCAACTGCGCCTGCCGCAGGAACGCCGTGCCCGCCGGCGTCGGCACCACGCCCCTGGGCGTGCGCACCAGCAGCCGCGTGGCCAGTTCACTCTCCAGGCGGCTGATCTGCTGGCTGAGCGCCGAGGCGACCACCTCCAGCTCGCGCGCCGCGCGGCCGATGCTGCCCAGTTCTGCGACGCGGACGAAGTAGCGGAGTTGGCGGAGTTCCATGGCGGGAGGCGGGGGCGAAGTAGGGGATAGTAGTCGCTGGCGACGGGCGCGCGCCGCTTTGCAGGCTCGGGGAAAACCTGTCTGACGGTTCAAAGAAATGTCAGGTATCTGACTTTATTCTGAACACCAAACGAAAATTGTTTACACTCTCATCCTCAAAATTCGAGGTTGAACGGGCCGCCGTGGGGGCGGTTGCCGTTCGAGTTACGGGAGAAAATCGATGCGCAAGTTGCTGTTGGGAGCGGTGTTGGCCGCCGCGGTGTTCGGGGGGACGGCCCAGGCCGCGGTTGAACCCAAGGCCGTGGTCGCCACGTATTCGGATCTGGCGCTGGCCGGCTACGAAGATTCGCTGACCTCCGCCAAGACCCTGCGCACCGCCATCGACGCCCTGATCGCCAAGCCCAGCGCCGACACGCTCAAAGCCGCGCGCGAGGCCTGGCTGGCGGCCCGCGTGCCGTACCAGCAGACCGAGGCCTACCGCTTCGGCAACCCCATCGTCGACGACTGGGAAGGCCGCGTCAACGCCTGGCCGCTGGACGAAGGCCTGATCGACTACGTCGATGCGTCCTACGGCACCGAGAACGACGAGAACGCCTACTACGCGGTCAACGTCATCGCCAACTCCAAGATCTCGGTGGGCGGCAAGACCGTCGACGTCAGCAAGATCACGCCCCAGCTGCTGTCCGAGATACTGCACGAGGCCGATGGCAATGAGGCCAACGTGGCCACGGGCTACCACGCCATCGAATTCCTGCTGTGGGGCCAGGACCTGAACGGCACCGGCCCCGCGCCGGCCGACCGCAAGGGCACGCCGCAGGAACGCCACGCCGGCAACCGTCCGCATACCGACTTCGATCCCAAGCAATGCACGGGCGGCCACTGCGAGCGCCGCGTCGAATTCCTCAAGGCCGTGACCGACCTGCTGGTGACGGACCTGGAAGAAATGGTCGGCAACTGGAAGAAGGACGGCGCCGCGCGCAAGGCCGTCGAGGAAGATCCGAAGGCCGGGCTGATCGCCATGCTGACCGGTCTGGGCAGCCTGTCCTACGGCGAGCTGGCCGGCGAACGCATGAAGCTGGGCCTGATGCTGCATGATCCCGAGGAAGAGCACGACTGCTTCTCGGACAACACGCACAACTCGCACTATTACGACCAGGTCGGCATCCGCAATGTCTACCTGGGCAGCTACACCCGCATCGATGGCAAGACCGTCAAGGGCGCGAGCCTCTCGGAACTGGTCAAGGCCCGCGATCCCAAGCTGGATGCCGAAGTGCGCGCCAAGCTGGACGCCACCGTGGCCGCCATGCAGGCGATGAAGACACGCGCCGAAACGGTCGAAACCTACGACCAGATGATTTCGGACGGCAACAAGGAAGGCAACGCCGTGGTGCAGGCCGCCATCGACCGCCTGGTCGACCAGACCCGCAGCCTGGAGCGCGTGATCGCCCTGCTGGACCTGGGCAAGGTCGCCATCGAAGGTTCCGACAGCCTGGACAAACCTGACGCCGTATTCAAGTGAAACTCGTTTTAGCCGCCGTACTGGCGGCGTCGGCCCATGCCGGCGCCGCCGCCGCTCCAAGCGGGCGCGACGACCTCACGCCCGAAGATCTCAAGCGCGTGACCGCCATCACCGCGCCCACGCGGGACTTCTCGAAGGTAGAGACCTTCGAGACCATGCAGGCCGGCGCCACCACCACCAACAAGCTCATCAACGCCGACATTTTTTCGCAGCCGTCGGCCAACATGAGCTTCGAGGGGCGCCAGGAATTCCAGGTCGGCAATGGCCTGTTCCGCAAGGACTGGGTCTCGGCTCCTGCCTCCACGCAAGCCTCGGACGGACTGGGACCGCTGTTCAACGCGCGTTCCTGCCAGGCCTGTCACACCAAGGACGGACGCGGCACGGTGCCGGGTTTCGATCCCCTGGAGCGTACCGACGCCGTGGCGCTGCTGCTGCGCCTGGCGGTGCCGCAAGGCCCCGACCGCGGCCACCCCAAGCTTGCCCTGGGTGAGATCGCGGCCTTGCCCGAACCGGTCTACGGCGTGCAGCTGCAGAATTTCGCGGTGGCGGGCCTGCCCGCCGAAGGCCGCATGGAGATTGAGTACCAACCGGTACCCGTTGCGCTCAATGGCGGCGAAACCGCCACCCTGATGAAGCCCGCCTACCGCATCGAAAACCTGGGCTACGGCCCGATGCGCGCGGACACGCAGATCTCGCCGCGGCTGGCGCCGCCCATGATCGGCCTGGGCCTGCTGGAATCCATCCACGAGGCCGACATCCTGGCCAACGTGGGCGCGGACAAGCGCGACGGCATCGTCGGCAAGGCCAACTGGGTCACCGACGTGCGCACCGGCGCGCGCGTGCTGGGCCGCTTCAACCTGAAGGCCGGGCAACCCACGGTGGAGCAGCAGAGCGCTGCCGCCTTCTCCAACGACATGGGGCTGTCGACGCCCTTGTTCCCCAAGCATTCCGGCGACTGCACGCCCTCGCAGAAACAGTGCCTGGACATGCCGCACGGCGCGCAGCCGCGCTTCGGTCCGGAAGAAGTGCCGGCCAAGCTGATGGACTTCGTCACCATCTATTCCACCAATCTTGCCGTGCCGCAGCGCCGCGACGCCGACGACGCGCGCGTGCTGGCCGGCAAGAAGCTGTTCTACGAGGCCAACTGCGTCGCCTGCCACGTGCCCAAGTACGTCACCAGCCGCAACGCCAAGCAGCCCGAACACCGCTTCCAGCTGATCTGGCCGTACACCGACATGCTGGTGCATGACATGGGCGAGGACCTCGCCGACGGCGTGTCCGACGGCGAGGCCAACGGCCGCGAATGGCGCACGCCGCCGCTGTGGGGCATCGGCCTGACCAAGACCGTGAACCCCAACGCGACCTGGCTGCACGACGGGCGCGCGCGCACCTTGCTCGAGGCCGTGCTGTGGCATGGCGGCGAGGCCAAGCCCGCGCGCGACCGCGTGGTGGCGATGACGCCGGAAGAACGCGCCGATCTCATTCGTTTCCTGGAGTCGCTGTGATGGCCGCAATAGCCCCGCGTGTATTGAAACTGGCCGCGGCTGCGGCGCTGGGCGGCATCACGTCCTGGGCCGTGCAGGCCGCGCCGCCCGCGGATCTGGGCGAGCGCCTGGCGCGCGACTACGCGCGGCCGGCGGTAGCGAAAATGGCGGACGCGGCCTTGGCGCTGGATGGCGCATTGGGCGGCTGGTGCGCGCAGCCCGGCGCGGCCAACGCGGCGCGCGTCAAGCAGGCGTTCGAGAACCTGGCGCTGGCCTGGTCCGGCGTCGAATTCCTGCGCTTTGGCCCGCTGGTGCAGGCCAACCGCTACGAACGCCTGGCCTTCTGGCCCGATACGCGCGGCGTCATGCCCAAGCAGGTGCAAGCGGTGATCGCCGCCCAGGATGGCGCCTTGCTCGTGCCCGGCGCCCTGGCGGGACGCAGCGTGGCTGTGCAGGGCCTGCCCGCGTTGGAGTACGTGCTGTACGGCGACCCGGCCTTGCTGCGACAGGACGGCGGGCAGAACTTTGCCTACGCCTGCGATTACGCCCGGGCGGTGACCGCCAATATCAGGCAGATCACGCGCGACGTGGCCCAGGCCTGGAGCGCCGAGGGCGATTTTGGCCGGCAGTTCGCGCAACCCCAGGCCGGCAACGACCTGTACCGCGACCAGCAGGAGGTGGCGGCCGAAGCAATGAAGTCCCTTTCCACCGGGCTGCAGTTCGCGCGCGACGTGAAGATCCTGCCGGTGCTGGGCGATACGCCCGAAGCGGCGCGGCCCAAGCGCGCCGCATTCTGGCGTAGCCAGCTGTCCACGCGCCTGTTGGCGGCCAACCTGGACGGGCTGCAGGCCTTCTACCAGGCGGGCGCCTATGCGCTGCCCAAGGGCGACGCCTGGATGGCCGTTTCCGTGCGCGGTGAACTGGACAGCGCGGCGCGCACGCTGCAAGCCGTGCCGGTTCCGCTGGAGCAGGCGCTGGCGCAGGAAGATGGGCGCAGGCAGCTGACGCTGGCAGCGCTGACCCTCAAGAACGCCAAGGCCATCGTCGATGAGAATCTGGCGCCGACCCTGGGCGTCACGATCGGATTCAATGCGCTCGATGGCGATTGACCGGCGCCGCTTCCTGTCGCTGGCGGCAGCGATGGGCCTGGCGCCCGCGGCGGCGCTAGCGGCCGCGCCCAAGGACGGCGAAGTCCTCTACCTGAGCGCGCGCAAGCGCGGCGGGCGCGACGAAACCGTACTGGTGGACGAGGCGGGGCACGACAGGCTGGTGGTGCCCATGCCTGCTCGCGGTCATAGCTTCGCCATCGATGCCGCAGGGGAGCGCGCTGTTGTCTTCGGCCGTCAGCCGGGCTTCTTCGCGCTGGCGTTTTCCCTGCGTGGCGGCGAGCCTCAAGCCTTGCCCCTGCACGAGGAACGCCACTTCTTCGGCCATGGCGCCTATGTGGACGGCGGCCGTCTGCTGGCCGCCACCGAAAACGATTTTGAAGCGGGCCGGGGCGTGCTGGGGCTGTACGATGCCTCGCCCGGCGGCGCATACCGCCGCATCGGCGAATTCGACAGCGGCGGCATCGGCCCGCACGAAGTCGTGCTGATGCCTGACGGCAAGACGCTCTGCGTCGCCAACGGCGGCATCCTGACGCATCCCGACTACGGCAAGCTGGAACTGAATCTGGACACGATGCGGCCCGCGCTGGCCTACATCGACGCGGCCAGCGGCGAGCTGCTTGAAAAAGTCGAGCTGGAGCCAGCCTTGCACCGCTTGTCCATCCGCCACCTGGCGCTGGCCGCCGACGGCAGCGTCTGGTTCGGCTGCCAGTACATGGGTCCGGCCTCCGACCGGCCGGCGCTGGTGGGGCGGCACCGGCGCGGCGCGCGGCTGGAACTGTTCGAAGGACCCGCGCAGGCGCTGCGGCAGATGCGCAACTACGTCGGCTCGGTGGCGGTGGACGCGGCCGGCGCCGTGGTCGCGACCTCCAGTCCGGTGGGCGGACAGGTGATCTACTGGGACGCGGCCAGCGGCCGTTGCCTGGGCACGACCGAACTGGCGGACGGCTGCGGCGTGGCGCCGGCGGCCGGTGAGGGCTTCCTGCTGAGCAGCGGCCTGGGAGCGATGCTGCGCACCGACGCCTCGGGCGCCGAAAAGCCCGTGCTGGCGCCGTCGCGCGAGGTCTCCTGGGACAATCATTTCCGCAAGGTCCCGGCGCGGGCCTGATCCGGTTTGCTTACAAAGCTTGACACAACGGGGCCGCGATGCGGCCCTGATCGCAGGCGTCATCTGATAAAGTTTTCGGCTGCTTTTTTCAGGCCGCAAGGCGCCCGCTGCCGGGCTGCTCTCGCGGCCTCAACTTTTCCGCAGGAGTATCCATGGAAGAAGCCTTGAAAGAATTTAACGCCTGGGCTCCCAAGCTGGTGGACCTGGGCCTCAATCTGGCGGTCGCGCTGCTGATCCTCATCATCGGCTGGTGGGTTTCGTCCCTGCTGGGCAGCTGGGTGCGCCGCGCCGCGACGCGTTCCAAGAAGATCGATCCCACCATCGTGCCCATGTTCTACAGCACGGTGGTCTGGACGGTGCGCATCTTCACCGTCATTGCGGTGTTGGCGCGCTTCGGCGTGCAGACGGCCAGCCTGATCGCCGTGCTGGGCGCCGCCGGCCTGGCCGTGGGCCTGGCCTTGCAAGGCACGCTGCAGAACATCGCCGCCGGCATCATGTTGCTGATCCTGCGGCCGATACGCGCCGGCGAATACGTGGCGCTGAGCACCGGCGTGGACGGCACGGTGGAAGAGGTCGGCCTGTTCCTGACGCGCCTGGTCCAGGTCGATGGCATCCATCTGACCTTGCCCAACAGCACGGTGTGGAACGCCACCATCACCAACTACAGCCGCAACAAGACGCGCCGCCTGGATATCCCGGTGCCGGTGCGCTATGGCGACAACCTGGAAGTGGTGGTGGCCAAGCTGCGCGCCATCGTGGATGCCCGCCCGGAAACGCTGAAGGATCCCGAACCGCTGGTGAAGGTGGTCGACTACAAGGAAAACGGCGTGGTCGTGAACGTGCGAGTGTGGACCGAGTCGGCCAAGTACTGGGACCTGCGCTGGGGCCTGTACCAGGACATTCGCAAGTCGCTGGAAGACGCGGGCTTCCAGCCGCCGATTCCCATGCGCGAGATCCAGAACGCCAAGCCGGGAGCGGCAGCCTGACGCAGGCAGGTCTCCGCTGGAATGACAACGGGCGCCCTCTGGGCGCCCATTTTTTTGCTGGCTGCGGCAGGCCTCAGGCCTGCATCGACAGGCGCGCCAGCTCGGTCTTGATCCAGCCGGCGATTTCGCGCTGGCGTTGGGCCGGCATGCGGTCGATGATGGCCGTGACGCTGACCGCCAGGATCGGCGCGCCCTGCGGGTCCAGCAGCGCGCAGCCCACGCCCAGCGCGCCGCGCACCGCGTGGTTGCCCACCACGGAATAGCCGCGGGCGCGGGTGTTTTCGATCAGGCGGAACATTTCCTGCGGTGTCATGCCGCCATATTCGTCCAGCCGGCCGGAGTTGCGCTCGACGATGCCGCGCGCAATGTCGTCGGGCAGGGCGGCCAGCAAGGCCATGCCGCCCGAACCCACGCCCAGCGGCTGGCGCTTGCCGGCGTAGGTGGCCAGGATCTGCACGGGATAGCTGCCGATCTCGCGATGCAGGCTGATGGAATCGTCCTCTTCGCGCACTACCAGGAATACAGCGTCTCCGGTGCGGTCGGCCAGGCGGCGCAGCACGGGCAGCAACTGGCGCACGCGCGGATCGCGCGAGCGCGTGTCCGGGTCCACCGCCAGTTGGGCGCGGTACTTCTTGGTGCCGGTCACGGCCAGCACCAGGCCGGCGTCGAGCAGGGCGGCCAGCAGGCGGTAGATGGTGGGACGCTGTATGCCCGTGAGGCGGGCGATGTCGGTCACGCTGAGGCCATCGGGACCCTGGTCCCGCAGGGCGGCCAGGACGGCCAATCCGCGCCGCAATGTGCGTGGGCCCGCGGCCGCGGCGTCGCTATCTTGCATGAAAATCTCTGAAAACTCGGGTTAATACGGAATGTTCAAGGGAAAACCACTGTCCGTGCTGTGGACTCTACCTTGATGCGATGCCTGTGTATAGCTCAGAATGCACCATCGAACAATTCAAATCGTCCATTCAGTGGACAGTACCTGCACGGAGACTCTATGACTACAGGTCAAAAGCCTGGACTGCGGCGTGTTGCCGCCACCCTTCTGGCTACCGCCGCAAGCGCATTTGCCATGGGTTCCGCCCACGCTGCCTACCCTGACAAGCCTGTCCGCATCGTGGTCGGCTTTTCGGCCGGCGGAACCACCGATGTGATCGCCCGCATCATGGCCAAGGAACTGACCGAGAGCCTCGGCCAGTCCTTCGTGATCGAGAACAAGCCGGGCGCCGGCAGCAACATCGCCACCGACCAGGTGAAGCGCGCGGAACCCGACGGCTACACGCTGCTGTTCGTGGCCGTGACCAGCGCCATCAACCAGACGCTGTACAAGAACGTCAATTTCGACCTGACCAAGGACTTCACGCCGGTGGCGTTGGGCGCCAAGGTGCCGAACATCCTGGTGGTGAACCCGCAAGTGCCCGTCAAGACGGTGCAGGAGCTGGTGGACTACGCCAAGAAGAATCCCGGCAAGCTGGCATTCGCTTCGTCCGGCAGCGGTACTTCCATCCACATGGCGGGTGAACTTTTCAAGATGCAGACCGGCATCGACGTGCTGCACGTGCCCTACAAGGGCAGCGCTCCCGCCGTGACCGACCTGATCGGCGGCCAGGTGCAGTTCATGTTCGACAACATGCCTTCGTCCTGGCCGCACGTGCAGTCGGGCAAGCTGCGCGCCCTGGCCGTGACCACGACGGAACGTTCCAAGAGCGCCCCTGACGTGCCCACGATGAAGGAATCCGGTTTCGCCAATTTCGATGTGTCGTCGTGGTTCGGCCTGATCGCGCCTGCTGGCACGCCGCCTGAAGTCGTGAACAAGCTCAACGCGGCCATGGTCAAGGCGCTGGACAAGCCCGAAGTGCAGCTCAGCTTTGAAAAGCTGGGCGCCGTGGGCGTGAAGACCACGCCGGCGGAATTCGGCCAGTTCATCAAGTCGGAAGTGGAAGGCTGGGCCCCGGTGGTCAAGGCCTCGGGCGCCAAGGTGGACTGATTTTCGATTGCCGGGCGGCGTGCCGCCCGGCAAACCTTGCTAGGGGACAGGCGTGAGCCTGCCCCTATTTTTTTGCCCCGCCGTTGCGGCGCGCCGTGGCCAGCATGGCGGTGCAGACGCCGCGCATCATGTCCACTTCGTCGCGGCTCAGGGCATGGCGCGAGAACAGGTGCCGCATGCGCGGCATCAGCTTCTTGGGGTGGGCGGGGTCCAGGAACTGCACGCCGATCAGCGCCTCTTCCCAGTGCGCCAGGAAGGCCTGCACGGCTTCGCTGGAGGCCGGCGCCGCACCGCGCGGAGTCTCTTGCGCGGTGGAGGCCGGCAGCAGCGCCGCGCCCTGGTCTACCAGCAGCGCATAACGCAGCTCCCAGGCGGCAAGCTGCAGGGCCTGGGCCACGTTCAGCGAGCTGTACTCGGGGTTGGCGGGAATATGGCAGATGCGGTGGCACAGCGCGATCTGGGCATTGGTGAGCCCGGCGCGCTCGGTGCCCAGCACCACGGCGGCGACGCCCTCGGCGGTATCGGCCAGATGCGCGCGGGCCAGATCGGCCGCCTGGCGGATGTCGCAGGGCGGGGGCCCCAGGTCGCGCACCCGGGCGGTCAGCGCGAAAGCCATGGTGACCGGCGCCAGCGCTTCTTCCAGTGATCCGTAGATCCGGGCGTTTTCCAGCACGTCCAGCGCGCCGCTGGCGAGCGCCACGGCCTCCGGCTGGGTTGTTACATCTGGAAATTTAGGCTCGACCAGCACCAGTTCGGAGAAGCCCATCGTCTTGATGGCGCGGGCCGCCGAACCCACGTTTCCGGGGTGGCTGGGGTTCACCATAATGAAGCGAACGCGTGAAAATGCTTGAGTCATTTAAAATGGCACGTTTGGCTTAGTGCCTTCCTGGTTTTTTGGGTCGATTTCCCCTATGGGGGCAACGGCGGTCCGGGGGGCGGCAAGCGGCCTACCATCAAGCCAACTCATCGCATTCGTACGGAATTTTATGCACCCGATGCTCAACATCGCCATCAAGGCGGCCCGGCGTGCCGGCACCATTATCAACCGTGCCAGCATGGATTTGGAACGACTCAGCGTGGCTCGCAAGGGGCCGCGGGATTATGTCACGGAAGTCGATCGCGCCGCCGAGGAGTCGATCGTCGAGACGCTGCGCGCGGCTTATCCGGACCACGCCGTCCTGGGCGAGGAATTCGGCCTGCAAGGCCCCGACCAGGCCGAGTTCCAGTGGATCATCGATCCCCTGGACGGCACCACGAACTTCATCCACGGCCTGCCCAACTACGCCGTGTCCATCGCGCTGACGCACCGCGGCCAGGTCACGCAGGCGGTCATCTATGACCCGACCCGCAACGAACTGTTCACGGCCAGCCGTGGCAGCGGCACCTTCCTGAACGACCGCCGCGTGCGCGTGTCGGGCCGCACCCGCTACCACGAGGCCCTGCTGGGCGCGCACTGGCCCAACTCCGGCGATCCGGAACAAGGCTCGGCGCGTTTCCGCCAGATGGCCGAAGGCAGCACCGGCGTGCGCCGCCTGGGCTCTACCGTGCTGGACCTGGCCTACGTGGCCTGCGGCCGCCTGGACGGCTTCTGCGGCGTGGGCCTGAAGGCCTGGGACCTGGCTGCGGGCAGCCTGATGGTGCTGGAAGCCGGCGGCCTGGTCGCCGACTTCGACGGCGAGCAAGGCTGGATGGACACCGGCAACGTGCTGGCCGCCAGCCCCAAGATCTTCACGCAGATGCTGTCCTCGCTGAATCCGCCTTCGGCGGCTTGAGGCCGGGCCTGCTAGGCCGCTTCCCAAAGCTACGATTTCAAATCTAGCTTTGGGGGCGCTGCTGACTCCACGCTGTCGTGGCCTCGCGGTAGCGGATTCGGAGCCAAACTCCTGGTTGTAAGCGGCAGCCCTGTCGCTTACGCCTACAGCCAAACAGACTCTGGCGTGTCGATCAGTCCCGCCAATTTGCTCAAGACAAACCGCATCCGCTCGCGTGTAGACGCCATCAGCGTGATGCGGACGTGCTGTCGGCCTTCGTCATCCCGGTTGACCGCGAAAGAATCTCCTCCAGCTATCAACAGCCGGTGACTGCGCGCCAAGGCCGAAAAGTGTTCGCCGCTAGACCATCGGGGCGGAAGTTTCAGCCAGATATGAAACGCCGTCGGCTGAGACAAGAATTCATGCTGGCCGAGGATCTCGCGCGCCATGGCTTGGCGGTGGCGGGCTTCTTCCCTTTGCTTGCCGGCCATGACGGTCGCAGTGCCACTGCTGATCAGCGTGGTGGCAATTTGCGCGGCCAATGGCGAGACCATCCAGATGCTGGTCCGCACATTGCTCGTCATTCGAGGCAGCCATTCTGGCGGGCAGTGCATGTAGCCAAGCCGTATGGTCGATGCGACCGATTTCGATAGGCTGGTCAGATACACCGTTCGTTCAGGCGCGAATGTGGCCAGCGGAGGAACGGAGGATGGGGCCAGGAAACCGTACAGGTCATCGTCGAGCAAAGCGATGTCGAAGTCCCGGGCTATTTGCGCGACTTCCTTGCGCCGGCCGACGGACATGATGGCCGTGGTCGGGTTTTGACAGGTGGCAATGCAAATCACCAGGGCAGGACGTTCCCGCTGGCATAGCTCGCGCAAGTGGTCAGGGCGCATTCCTTCAGCATCCATGTGGACGCCGGCAATGCGCCGGCCCAGGCTATGAATGACCGAGGCCACGCCGGGATAGCAAAGCGACTCGCATAGAACGAGGTCGCCGGGGTTGCTGAGCGCATTGACCGCGACCCACAGGCCATGCTGGGCGCCTGCGGTCAGTATGACTTGCTCCGCATTGGCAGGGAAACCGCCCTGCTGGATCCAACTCGCGCCCGCCTGCCGATGCAGAGGATGACCGCCGTCAGGCGTGTAGTCCAGCATGTCGGTCAGGGTTTTGGATTGCGCCAACTCACTCAGGGTGGCGCGCACATAGGGTTCCTGTATTTCGAGGTTGGGTTTGACGATGGACAGATCAATGATGTCGTTCGTCTCAGCTGGGAATGGCGCGCCCGCGCCGGACGGCTCTTTAGGAGCCGGTTTGCCCAGCACGAAAGTCCCCCGGCCAACCTCGCCTTCGACCAGACCACGTCTTTGCGCAAGTTCGTACGCGCGATTGACCGTCCCCGGAGTCACTCCGACCGTGGCGGCGAGCTCCTTCAGAGTGGGCAGGCGCGTCCCCGGCAACAAGCGTTCCGCGCGGATATCGCTTTCGAGCGCGTCAGCAATCCGTGTGTAGATCGCGCCTTCAAATTTATCAAGGTCGGGTGACCACATAGGACGCGTATCTCCTTGCACCCATGCAATGTTGGCAGGCTGTGAGTGTAGTTGACTTCATGTGGACTAATTCCGTCTTGCATCTTCCGTGGTCTATTTCCGTAAAATTAAATCGATTTAATTTATCAGATATAACCTAAATTTGATTGACTCAATATATTTGAATTGTTAGATTAATTCGATATTGAATTGATGTAATTTGATTAAACCACCATGGAGATTGTCGTGTTCGATGTCCGACAGGGGGCGCTGAAGCAGGAGGACCCCGCGATTTGGGATGTGATCAGACGAGAGTGCAGCCGCCAGGAGGAGCATATCGAACTGATCGCTTCCGAAAACTACACCTCCCCGGCGGTGATGGACGCCGTCGGTTCCCAGCTGACCAACAAGTACGCCGAAGGCTACCCAGGACGGCGCTACTACGGCGGTTGTGAAGTGATCGATGAGGCAGAGCGCCTGGCGATCGATCGTGTCAAAGCGCTGTTCGGCGCCGAGGCGGCCAACGTGCAGCCGCATTCGGGGTCGCAGGCCAACCAGGGAGTGTTCTTCGCCGCATTGCAGCCTGGAGACACCATACTCGGCATGAGTCTGGCAGAGGGCGGTCACCTGACGCACGGAATGCCGCTGAACATCAGCGGGAAATGGTTCAAGGTCGTGAGCTATGGGCTGAACGAGCGCGAGGAAATCGATTACGACGCAATGGAGCGCATGGCGCGGGAAGTGCGTCCCAAGATGATCATCGCCGGCGCTTCGGCATACTCACTGCGCATCGACTTCGAGCGCTTTGCCCGCGTTGCGCGTGAGGTGGGCGCGTATTTCATGGTCGACATGGCGCATTACTCGGGACTGGTTGCCGGCGGCGTCTATCCGAATCCTGTGCCATATGCGGACTTCGTGACCACGACGACCCACAAGGGCTTGCGCGGTCCTCGCGGCGGCGTGATCCTCATGAAGGCCAAGCATGAAAGAGCCATCAACTCCGCCATTTTTCCCGGCATTCAGGGCGGGCCGCTGGTGCACGTCATCGCCGGCAAGGCGGTGGCTTTTCACCAGGCACTGAGGCCCGAATTCAAGCGCTATCAACAGCAGGTGCTGGACAACGCCCATGCCATGGCGCTAGTTCTGGCGCAGCGGGGCTTGCGCATTGTTTCCGGCAGGACGGAAAGCCACATGATGCTGGTGGATCTGCGGGCGCATGCGATCACAGGCCGGGATGCAGAACACGCGCTCGGTGAGGCGTCCATCGTCTGCAATAAAAACTCGATTCCGAATGATCCCGAGAAGCCCGTTGTGACCAGTGGCATCCGCTTGGGCACGCCTGCGATCACGACGCGTGGGTTCGGTATCGACGAATCTACGCAGCTTGCTCATTTCGTCGCGGATATTCTCCAGTCGCCTAAAGACGAAGCAGTCCTTGGCCGAGTCCGCATGCAGGTCCGTGAGCTTTGCCGCCTTCACCCTGTCTATGTTCGAGGTATCCGATGATTCGAACTCTCCGCGAGTGGCGTCGGGATGCATCGCTATCTGCACTGGTTGCGGGCTTTCTGGCCGTACTGATTTCCTACGCCGGGCCTCTGGTGGTGGTGTTTCAGGCAGCCAACCAGGCACATCTTTCGACGGCGCAGACTTCATCCTGGATCTGGGCAATCTCGATTGGCAGCGGAATCTCAGGTCTGCTCTTGAGTTGGCGTCTGCGCGCGCCGATCATTACCGCGTGGTCAACGCCTGGCGCTGCCTTGCTGGTTGGCATGCTGCCCGGAATTCCATTGTCCGAAGCGGTGGGTGCCTATCTGTTTAGCGCACTGCTCGTCACGCTCATCGGCATGTCGGGAGTCTTCGATCGATTCATCGAGCGGATTCCCAAGGGAATTGCGGCGGCCATGTTGGCTGGCATCCTGCTGCATTTCGGCATGCAGGTATTCGCCTCGATCAAAGTGGATCCATTGCTGGTGCTTGCAATGATCCTGACATTCTTGATCGTCAAACGCATCTCGCCTCGCTACGCGATTGCCTCGGTCATGGCCGTGGGCATCGCGATCGCTATGGTGTCGGGAAGTACGCAGCTGTCGCAGTTGCGGTTTGCTCCCGTAGTACCCGAGTTCGTTATGCCTGCATGGTCATGGCATGCGGTATTGAGTCTAGGTGTGCCGCTGGCATTGGTCACGCTGACCGGGCAATACGTTCCAGGCATGGCGGTATTGCGCGCCTCTGGCTTTCAGGTACCGGCAAGCGGCATCATCAGCCTGACCGGCCTTGCTTCGCTTCTGCTGGCGCCATTCGGCGCCCACGGGGTCAATCTGGCGGCGATTACGGCTGCAATCTGCACTGGCAAGGAGGCGCATGAGGATGCTGGGCGTCGCTACATAGCCGGCATCGCCTGCGGCCTGATCTACATCGTCATCGGAATTTTCGGTGGAACGCTGGCTCTGTTATTCCAGGCCTTACCCGCGGAACTTATTGCGGCTCTGGCGGGTTTGGCCCTGCTAGGGGCGATTACGACGGGTCTCGTGGGTGTCGCCGAGGATGACAAGCATCGCGACGCGAGCGTGATCACCTTTCTGGTGACTGCGTCGGGAATGAGTTTTCTCGGGCTGGGATCCGCATTCTGGGGTTTGGTTATCGGTGGCGTGGCGTACTACGTTCTACACCGGCCCTGGCAACTTCGAGGTTCCCGCCAGTCAGTGATGGATCGAGTCTGACTTTGTTATGAGAGAAAAGACATGCAACGAAACTTCGATTTTCTTGTGGTTGGAGGTGGCATCGCTGGTGTAGCCGTGGCTTCCGAATTAGCAAGGCGAGGCAGCGTACTTGTGCTTGAGCGCGAGGCCAATCTTGCCTATCACACAACGGGTCGGTCAGCGGCGATCTCAATGGAAAGCTACGGAAACCTGCTGATTCGTCGCCTTACCTGCGCCTCAAGGGAGTTTTTTCTTGCAGCTTCCTCCGATATGACGGATCAGCCATTGTGGTCTCCAAGAGGGGCCTTGATCGTGGGTGATGAGACGCAGCGTGAAAAGTTGCAAGCGCGCTATCAGGTAGTTCAAGAGCAAGTGCCGAGCGCAAAGTGGGTGGGACGCGAGGAGATTGAATCGATGGCGCCGTTCATGGCGTCGCGCAGTGTCGCCGGCATCTACGAGCCGACTGCATTCGATCTTGATGTTCACGCGATCCACTCTGCCTTTTTGCGCGGATTGCGGACGCGTGGAGGACTGGTCCGCGTTAGTTCCGAGTTGAAAGAGGCCAGCCGCGCCGGTGAGACTTGGACTGTCCGAACAGCCGACCACGCATCGTTTCAGTCCCGGTACGTGATCAATGCGGCTGGGGCTTGGGCTGATGAAGTGGCAAGTATTTTTGGTGCATCCGTTTTAGGACTTCAGGCTCTACAACGTACGGTCGTCGTGGTGGATCCCGAACAGGATGTCAGCCATTGCCCATACGTCGGCACGATTGATGAGCAGATTTTCCTGAAACCAGACCTTGGACGTCTGATGGTGTCGCCTTGCGACGAAACGCCCACTACGCCGTGCGATGCGTTGCCCGATGAGCTGAGCGTGGCCATAGCGATGGACCGCCTTGAAAAAATGACCTCGTTGCGCCCGAAGCGTGTACTTAACCGATGGGCTGGGCTTAGGGTATTTGCTTCGGACCGCTCGCCGGTCATTGGCCTTGATCCCTTGATTGACGGGTTCGTCTGGTGTGCGGCACTTGGTGGGTATGGCATTCAGACCGCGCCAGCCATGGCGCGTCTTTGTGCAGCCCTCACCACTGGAGAATCGGTACCTAGCGATCTATCGGCCATCAGCGTCGATGAGATCAATCCGTTACGTGTGACGGAAATTGGGAGTCACAAGCTTGTTTCAGTAGATACGCTGAAGTAAATCAATTCGATCCAAATATATAGGCTCAATCCACGGAAGTTTTCTTAATCTCTTTTGAGATTCGAGGTGAACAACATGACCAATCCAAAGAAGCAAGGCGGCGATGATGAGTCGAATCAAAGCTATGAAATCATCCTTACTGATAAGGCTCCGATGCCGCTGGGTACGTATTCTCAAGCCGTGAGGGTTGGGAACACAATCTACCTCGCCGCTCAAACTCCTGTTGTTCCGGAAACCAATGAGGTTGTCGAGGGTGGATTTGAAGGGCAGTTGCACCAAACCTTCCGCAACCTCCGATCAATGGCTGAAGCCTGCGGCGGTACGTTGTCGAAGGTGGTTCAGCTCACGGTCTACATTACCGACATTTCGAAGTTCCAGGTCATGAACTCCATCATGTCGGAGTATTTCTCCAAACCATATCCGGCGCGCACGACGGTTGGCGCTGCTAGCCTGGCGCGTGGCACGATGGTCGCCATTGATGCAATCATGGCAGCGGAGGCTTAACGAAAACGTCGAAGGACGCTTTGTAGTGAAACGATTGGGCGCGCTGATTGCTGGATTCCAAAAGAAGGCACGCCCATTGGTGCTGTCGTTGTGGTACCTGGAGAAGCAATGGGTTTCGGAAATATTGCCGGGTTGAGGTGTCTACAGTGCGGAACGAGCTATAGGATGGACCAGGTGGGATATAGCTGCCCAAGTTGTGATCTGGATGGAGCGTTGGATGTGGAGTATGACTATTCAGAGCTCGGGCGTAGCTTTCGAGAGCAGGTCCAATGTCATGCTGCATTTGATATGTGGAGATATCACGCGCTGTTGCCTGTCGACGCTGAAAATGCTCCTCAACAACACACTGGGGGGACTCCTCTCTATCGCTTGCGAATGCCCGGCTGCGGCCGATTGCTTGTGAAAGACGATAGCCGGAATCCGAGTGGATCACTTAAGGACCGTGCGAGTGCTCTAGCAGTCGCTTTGGCAGCCGAGGTAGGCGCGAAGACGGTCGCTGCAGCGAGCACAGGAAATGCAGCGGCCGCGTTGGCTTGTATGGCTGCAGGGACTGAGCTGCGCTGCGTCATCTTTGCGCCATCCAATGCAGCACAGGAGAAGTTGGCTCAAATTCGAGCATACGGAGCAGAGATCGTCGACGTGGAAGGAGGATACGACGAAGCTTTCGATGCGTGCGATAGGGCTTGTCATGAAAATGGCTGGTACAACCGGAGTACGGGACTGAATTCCTACATGACTGAGGGCAAGAAGACCGTTGCCTTCGAGATCTTTGAACAAATGCACTGGGCGGTACCGGATAGGGTCTTCGTGCCGGTGGGAAATGGATGCATTGTCGGTGCGGTTTATAAGGGGTTCGAAGAGATCAAGCGGATGGGTCTGGCGGACCGAGTGCCTCGGATCATGGGTGCGCAAGCAGAGGGTAGCGACTATATGTGGAGAGCTTGGCGAGATGGAGCAGGGCCTCATACCGCTGAGCGTCGCCAATGCCATACTGCTGCGAGCAGCATTAGCGTAGCTTTGCCCCGAGATCGAATTAAGGCATTGCGTGCTGTTGAGGCGAGCGGGGGAGAGTTCTTGCGGGTGAGTGATAGCCATATCTTTGCGGCCCAGCTTGCACTGGCTCGAGCCACCGGTGTTTTCGCTGAGCCAGGCGCGGCCGCTGCCTACGCGGCGGCGTGTCAATTTGGGGCTGGGGATCGAGACGAGACGACCGTAGTTCTTAATACGGGAAGTGGTCTAAAGGATATTGGCGGACTGTTGCGCAGTGGTGTATTGCATGTAGCTGCTGAGGTCGCCGAGGTTCCTCGGGGTACGCTGAAGTCCGTCGCATCGATGTTGAGGGACGAATCCCGCCACTTGGCGGGTTAGTGCTAGACGCGAGTGGTTCAGATATCCAATTCAGAATGTGTCGCCTTGTACTATTAATCGTCCATTCGGCAATGCAAACCATGCGCGCAATCCCAGTTCGCGCACCACCTCCTGCGTCGCCTCCAACGGCATGTGCGAGAAAGCCGTGGACAGCGCATCGGCCATGGTTGCGGACTGCGCCATGACGGAGACGCTCAGATACGGCGGCCGCGCGCGTCCGGTGCGCGGATCGAACAGATGGGTGTACTGGCCCGCTGCGTCGATGGCGGTGCCATAGCCGCCGGAAGTCGCCAGGGCCTGGTTCCCCATGTTTGCGGTCGCGAGCGTGCGCCCGGGATCGCGCGGATCCGCGATGCCGACTCGCCATGCTTGCGCCGCGGCGCGGCTGTCCATTCCTTGTATTTCGCCCATATCCACAAGCGCCCGTTCCAGCCCGCCGCGCTTGAGCAGGTCGGTGACGCGGTCGGTGATGTAGCCCTGGGCGATGCCGTTGAGCGTGATGGCCATGCCGGGCCGCCGCAGTTCGATGCGGTTGCCGTCCAGCAGCACGTCGGCATGGGATACGCGCGACAAGGCTTGCGCCACGGCCTCGGGCGGCGGGCCGTCCGGGGAGGCGCCGGGCTGCGAGAAGTGTTCGGCGTATAGCTGCCATAGCGGCTGTACGGTGGGATCGAACATGCCTGCGGTCAGTTCGCCATAGCGTCGGCTTTCGCTCAAGAGCCGCAGCAGATCGGACGGAGGATTCTCCAGGAATCCCTGGCGGTTCAGGATCGAGAGCGCGCTGTCATCGCGGTACAGGCTGAAGATCGCCTCAAGCCGCCGCAGCTCCTGCAGGGACTGCGCAATCAGGCGCTGGGCCACGGCCGTATCGGGATGATAGAGGCGCAGTTCGGCATCGGCCCCCAGCGCCGTGCCTTGCCAGGTGACGGGAGCGGCCGAGGCGGCGGCGCGGCGCGCGGCGACGGGGG
>NZ_JBARYB010000208.1:0-1521 GCF_049647645.1 Achromobacter sp. | reverse complement strand
GGTAGTCATGATGACCGGTGACAACCGCTACACCGCGGCAGCGATCGCCCGCGAGGTCGGCATCACCCGGGTCGTGGCAGAGGTCATGCCCGAGCACAAGGCCGCCGAGGTCAAGCGGCTACAAGCGGAAGGCAAGGTCGTCGGGATGGTCGGCGACGGCATCAACGACGCCCCGGCCCTGGCCCAAGCCGACGTAGGCGCCGCCATCGGCACCGGAACCGACGTGGCCATCGAGTCCTCGGACATCACCCTGATCTCAGGGGCCTTGTCCGGGCTCGTCACGGCCGTGGACCTGTCCCGGGCGACCATGCGCAACATCCGGCAGAACCTTGTATTCGCGTTCATGTACAACGGTGCTGGCATCCCGATCGCGGCGGGCGTGCTCTACCCCTCCCTGGGTCTGATGTTGAGCCCAGTGATCGCCGCGCTGGCTATGGCGTTGTCCTCGCTGTCCGTGGTCGCCAACGCCAACCGGCTGCGCCGCTTCAAGGCGCACCCGCTCCCCGACGTCGTCCGAGTTCCAGCCATCGACCCGGTGGTGGAGATCGGACGCGATGAGGAAGACAACCCCACCGCAACACCCATGGAGGAAGACATGTCCCAGAAGTCCGCGAAGGTCACCGACCCCATCTGCGGGATGAGCATCGACCCCGCGACCGCGGCCGGCAGTGCCGAGTACGAGGGTGCCACGTACTACTTCTGCTCCAACCACTGCGTGGCCACCTTCAAGGAGGACCCGGCCAAGTACGCCGCAGCGCGGGCATGAGGTCCCAGGCCTGCCGGGGTGGCAACCCCACCCCGGCAGGCGCCGCCCACCCCCGACGGTGAACAAGGAGCGAGACGATGAGAACGACACCGGGCGCTGACGGCGAGATCGTCGCCCGTCAGGTGGTCAACCGGCTGCGCCGGGTCGAGGGCCAGGTCCGCGGCATCACGCGGATGGTCGAGCAGGACGCGTACTGCATCGATGTCCTGACCCAGGTCTCCGCCGCCTCCCGCGCTCTGCAGGGTGTGGCGCTGATCCTGCTGGACGACCACATGCACCACTGTCTCGCCGAGGCCGCACGGGCCGGCGGAGCGATCCAGGCCGACAAGGTGCGGGAGGCGTCCAAGGCCATCGCCCGGCTCGTGCAGAGCTGAGACAGACACACGACACCGACACCACACGACACGAAACGAGCGCAGGAGGCTGTGATGACCATCAAGGTTGCCGTCAACGGCTACGGAGTGATCGGCAAGCGGGTGGCGGACGCGGTCCGCGCCATGCCGGACATGGACCTGGTCGGAGTGGCGGACGTCGCCACCGACTGGCGAATCCGTACCGCGGTGGGACTGGGCATCGAGGTGTTCGCCGCCACCTCGGACGCGGGCACCGCGATGCGGGACGGCGGGGTGCCCGTGGCGGGCACGTTGGAGGACCTGCTCGACCGGGTGGACGTGGTGGTGGACACCACCCCGAAGAAGGTCGCCGCGCGCAACCTCGAGGTGTACAAGACCGCCGGGGTCAAGGCCGTCTTCCAG
>NZ_JBARYB010000207.1:0-25313 GCF_049647645.1 Achromobacter sp. | reverse complement strand
GTCCTGCGCCATTCCGATGCTCGCCCCGGTGGGGCTGCGCTTCGGATGGCTCCGGGGTCCTCGGCTAGCAGTCGCCTAATGCATTGGTTTCGGACCCCGTTCATGGGCAGATGCCCTGAGCCGGTGGCCGGACGGAGGGATCCGAAGCGCAACCCCACCGGGGTGAGCATCGGAATCCCGCAGTCCGGACGCCGGCGACTCAAGAACCCTGCCTCACAAAACCGAAGTGCGGAGCGGCAGGGCTTCAAGCTTGCGGATGTCAGGGTTCTTTAGCCGCCGAGGCTGTCCTGCGCCATTCCGATGCTCGCCCCGGTGGGGCTGCGCTTCGGATGGCTCCGGGGTCCTCGGCTAGCAGTCGCCTAATGCGTTGGTTTCGGACCCCGTTCATGGGCAGATGCCTTGAGCCGGTGGCCGGGCGGAGGGATCCGAAGCGCAGCCCCACCGGGGCGAGCATCGGAATCCCGCAGTCCGGACGCCGGCGACTCAAGAACCCAGCCTCACAGAACCGAAGTGCGGTCCGGATTTTCCTCATCCGGACGTCCTGGGACTCTCACGGATTTTTTTGACAGAACATAAATTTTTTTCTCTTTTCGCCGGCGAGAGTTTGCGAACATGCGTCTAGAGCTTTCAAGCCATAAGAACGCATCGGGAGACAAAAATGTTCTGTAAGCACGCCGCGCGCAAGCGCATCAACATCGTTGCGGCCGCCTTCCTCGCGGCCGCCGCGTTCGCCATTCCTGGCCATGCATCCGCGCAGGCTGCCGACAACTATCCCAGCAAGCCCATCCGCCTGATCATTCCGTATCCGCCCGGAGGCGCGACCGACGTGATCGGGCGCATCGTGGGCCAGCGCCTGAGCGAAGAGATCGGCGGCCAGGTCGTGATCGAGAACCGGGGCGGAGCAGGCGGCAATATCGGCGCGGCCGAAGTAGCGCGCGCCCAGCCCGACGGCTATACCTTGCTGATGGGAGCGCTGACCTCGCATTCGGTCATGGCGACTCTGGAGAAGGACACCATTCCGTATGACCTGCGCAAGGACTTCGCGCCCGCCGGCGTGGTCGGCTTCGTGCCGCTGGTGGCCGTGGTCAATCCCAAGCTGCCGATCAAATCGCTGGCCGACCTGGTGAGCTACGCGAAGGCGAATCCCGGCAAGCTCAATTTCGCTTCATCGGGCGCCGGCGCTCCCCAGCGCATGGCCATGGAACTGTTCAAGCAGATCGCCGGCGTCAACATCGTGCACGTGGCCTACCGCGGCAGCGGCCCGGCGATGACGGACCTGGTCGGCGGCCAGGTCGAGACCATGACGGAGACGGTTCCCGCCGCGATCTCCTTCATCAAGTCCGGCCAGTTGCGTCCGCTGGCCGTGCTCACGCCCCAACGCGTCTCGATGCTGCCGGACATTCCCACCGCCGAGGAACAGGGTTTCAGCGGCTTTAACGTCAGTTCGCTCTTTGGCGTGATGGCGCCGGCGGGCACGCCGGCTCCCATTGTCGCCAAGATCAACAAGGCGCTGACCACGGCGCTGGCCAAGGACGATGCCAAGGCCCAGTTGCTGCAGCAAGGTGTGTATGCCGACGCGCTCGATGTCGAAGCCTCCAAGGCGCGCCTGAACGCGGAAATCGAGCAATGGGCCAAGGTCATCCGCGACGGCGGCATCACCGCAAATTAACTGGAAGCAGCTAGAACAAGATGAGCAAGAAAAACACCGGGTCATCGCAGGACGAGGCCAGCGGCCTGCGCAAAGGCCTCACCAGCTACGGCGACAGCGGCTTTTCGCTGTTCCTGCGCAAGGCCTTCATCAAGGGCGCGGGCTACACGGATGGCGCATTGGATCGTCCGGTGATCGGCATCGCCAACACGGGCAGCGCCTACAACCCCTGTCACGGCAACGCGCCGCAGCTGCTGGAGGCCGTCAAGCGCGGCATCATGTTCGCGGGCGGGCTGCCGATGGATTTTCCGACCATCTCCATCCACGAGAGTTTCTCCTTTCCCACCAGCATGTACCTGCGCAACCTCATGTCCATGGACACCGAGGAACTGATACGCGCGCAGCCCATGGACGCGGTGGTGCTGATCGGCGGATGCGACAAGACCGTGCCGGCCCAGCTCATGGGCGCCGCGTCGGCGGACATTCCGGCGATCCAGCTGGTGACGGGATCGATGCTGACGGGGTCGCACCGGTCCGAGCGAGTGGGCGCGTGTACGGACTGCCGCAGGTACTGGGGCAAATACCGCGCCGAGGAAATCGACGATCAGGAGATCGCCGACGTCAATAACCAGCTCGTGGCCAGCGTGGGCACCTGTTCGGTCATGGGCACGGCAAGCACCATGGCCTGTATCGCCGAAGCGCTGGGCATGACGGTGCCCGGCGGCGCCACGCCGCCGGCGGTCACGGCGGACCGAATGCGCATTGCCGAGCTCACGGGCGCGCAGGCGGTCGAGATCGCCAGACAACGCCTGTCCGTCTCGAAGATTCTGACCGCCGATTCCTTCGAAAACGCCATGCGCGTGCTATTGGCCATCGGCGGCTCCACCAACGGCATCATCCATCTCACCGCCATCGCCGGCCGGCTGGGCCTGGACCTGGACTTGCAGGCGCTGGACCGCATGGGGCGCGAGACGCCCGTGCTGGTGGACCTGAAGCCGTCCGGCCAGCACTACATGGAAGACTTCCATAAGGCGGGCGGCATGGCTACGCTGCTGCGCGAACTCAAGCCTTTGCTGAAGCTGGACGCGCTGACCGTGACCGGCAGAACGCTGGGCGAGGAGATCGAACGCTCGGGGCCGGGCTTCGCGCAAAGCGTGGTCAGGACGCGGCAGGACCCGATCTATCCGCAGGGCGGCATTGCCGTGCTGTCCGGCAACCTGGCTCCCGAAGGCGCCATCATCAAGCAGTCGTCCGCCAATGCCGGGCTGATGGAGCACGAAGGGCGCGCCGTCGTGTTCGAGAACGCCGAGGACCTGGCGAGCCGCATCGATGCTGCCGATCTGGACGTCACGCCGCAGGACATCCTGGTGCTGAAGAACATCGGCCCCAAGGGCGCGCCCGGCATGCCGGAGGCGGGCTATATCCCGATTCCCAAGAAGCTGGCGTCGCAGGGCGTGAAGGACATCATCCGGATCTCGGACGGCCGCATGAGCGGCACCGCTTTCGGCACCATCGTGCTGCACGTCACGCCGGAAGCGGCCATAGGCGGGCCGCTGGCCTATGTCAGGAACGGCGACCGCATACGCCTGAGCGTGAGCCAGCGGGAAATTTCGCTGCTGGTGTCGGAAGAAGAACTGGAACGGCGCCGCCGCGAGCAGCCGGTCACGCCGCCCACGGCCGAGCGCGGCTACAAGAAGCTGTTCCTCGATACGGTGACCCAGGCCGACAAGGGCGTCGATTTCGACTTCCTGCGCGGCGTGCCGGGCAAGCCGAAGTAGGGCTATTGCTTCGCCCGGCGCGCTTCCATGTTGCCGAAGATGGTCCGGGC
This sequence comes from Achromobacter sp., assembly GCF_049647645.1. Taxonomy (GTDB): domain Bacteria; phylum Pseudomonadota; class Gammaproteobacteria; order Burkholderiales; family Burkholderiaceae_B; genus Achromobacter. The sequence continues at coordinate 21,837 of NZ_JBARYB010000207.1, read as the reverse complement.
ATCCTGGGAAATCGACGCGGCCATCTTGGCGTGATGGCCGCGGGTGTTCCAGATCAGGCCGTTTCTGCGCACGGGCGCGCGGTTGGGCAGCGGGATGCGCGCCACGTCGAGCGACTTCCACATGGAGGACCAGTCCGGAATCAGCGCCACGCCCAGGCCCTCGTGCACCAGGGCGACGATGGCGAGCAGGCCGTCTATTTCCAGGCGCTGCTTGGGCCAGATCTGGTGGTCGCGCAGATAGCGGTCGGCCAGTTGGCCGCCGTATATGTTCCGGTCATAGCGTATGAAGGGTTGGGTCGACAGCAGCGTGTGGGCGTCCTGGTCCGCCAGATGGGACGGGGCCACCACGACCAACGGCTCTTCCATGAACGGCTGCCACAGACAGCTCTTGGGCACGGCGAACTGCGGCTCAACCACGATGGCGGCGTCGAGTTCGCCATTGACCACCTTGCCGCACAGGTCTATGGAGCCGCCTGGCGTGACGAATACGGAGGCGTCCGGATGCCTGCGGTACAGGGACTTGAGTATGGGAGGCAGCACGTTCGTGAGCGCGGATACGAAGCAGCCGATGCGGAACTCGCCCGGCTGGTCGCCGTCGATGGCCATGGCGCGCAGATCGCGGAGGTTGCGGATGGCCGCCTTGGTGCCTTCGAGGATGCGCATGCCGCTTTCGGTCGGCCTGACGGAGCGTCCCGAACGTTTTACCAGCGCCACGCCCAGGTCCATTTCCAGCGCCTTGATGCGCGCGGCAATGGCGGCCGAGGTCAGATCGAGCTTGCGCGCGGCTTCGGCGAACGAACCTGCTTCGACGACCGCGACGAAGCTCTGCATGCACTTTATGTCCATGATGCGATGGGCTATTGCCCTGAAAGGAGAAACGTCAGGTTGAAGATCGCACGAACCGCTACGAACCCGGCCGCGATGACTGCAGGCTTATCGCGCCAATTCCCCGTATGTTATAGCGTCGAGGTTGAAATCCATGATGGAGCATGATCTGGCCGCAGCGTGCCAGGGAGCGGAAAAGCGCCAGGCAGCAGAAAAGCGCCTTGGCGACGGAAGCGGCAACTATCCTGCCTTGCTCAAGGTAGGGGTTTTTCCCCAGTCGGTGGAAGCGCAGTTCCGCGCCGTATTCACCCTGATCGATGAAGAGGCGCTTCAAAAGCATCCCGCGCAAGCGGATGCGATCGGCGGTATCGTCACGCGCTCGAACTACCGGATCTCCGCCGAGCTCATGGATCGCTTGCCGCAGTTGCGCATCATCACCACCAACGGCGTCGGCTACGACGGGATTGCGCTTGAGCGCGCGCGTGAGAAGAACATCGTCGTGACCAACACGCCCGACGTGCTGAACAAGGCCGTAGCCGAGTTGGCGCTGGGGCTCTTGCTGGCGTTGCTGCGCAAGCTGCCTGCAGCCGATAACTTTGTGCGCGGCGGCGCGTGGAAGGACTCTCCCTTTCCGCTTGGAGCGAGCCTGGCGGGCAAGAAGGTCGGCATTGTCGGCTTGGGGCGCATAGGCAAGGAGATCGTCCAGCGGCTCGTGCCGTTTGAAGTGGACGTCAGCTATTTCGGCCGCGCGCGCCAGGCGGTGCCCTGGCGGCACTTCGATTCCCTGCCGGCCATGGCCCGCCATGTGGACGTGTTGATTCTGTCGTGTCCCGGAGGCGCGGCAACGCGTCATCTCGTCGATGCCGCGGTGTTGCAGGCGCTGGGCCCTGGAGGCGTCGTTGTCAACGTCGCCCGCGGCTCGGTCATCAACGAGTCCGACCTGTGCCTTGCGCTGGCCCACGGCATCATCCAGGGCGCCGCGCTCGATGTGTTCGATAGCGAACCGCTAGGCGAGAGCCCGCTGCGGCACATGCCCAACGTGATCCTGGCGCCTCATATCGGCAGCGCCACGCATGAGACGCGCCGCCAGATGGCAGAATTGGCGATACGGAACCTGGTGTCGTTCTTCACGACGGGGAAGGCGGTTACGCCGGTGGCATGACCGGCGATGGGCCGGTGCTTGCGGCCCACCGGCCAGGACGATGCAGCCACGCGATCGCCGCCGTGATGAGCAGCAGGATCAGAGCCGGAACCGGGCTGCCCTCGATGACGAATGAATGGGCCAGCAGGGCGCCGACCATGGTGGCGCTCAGCAGCAATCCGCCCAGGAAGGCCGCTGCAGGGACGAGGACGGCAATCCCACCGATCACTTCGACGATGCCGGTAACGATGCGGAACCATTGCCCGAGGCCGAGCTGGTCGAACGGCTGGACCATGGCGGGGACGCCCGCCAGTTTGGCTGCGCCGGCAGCGAGGAATATGACGGCCGCCAGGATGCGCAGCCCCCGGGAAACGTACGTGGAGGTTCGGGCTTGGGGCTGCGCGCCCGGCATGGTGGCGCTGCTGAGAGGGGGCTTCATTGCGGGTAGCCTCGGTATAAAATTGTGACTGAGGCTAGCAATGTAACTATGGTCCCGACCGTGCACAATACGGCACATCAGGAGAACCCGGTATCATGAATGTGACTGAAAAGCTCCACGCTTTGCACGAGCATGACTGTCAAAAGATCAGTCAGGTGCTGGCTCGCATCGGTGAAAAATGGAGCGTGCTCATCATCATGATTCTGGCTGACGGCCCGAGTCGTTTCACTGAAATCAAACGCACCATCAACGGCATCTCGCAACGGATGCTGACGCTGTGCCTGCGCGGGCTGGAACGTGACGGCCTGGTCAAGCGCACGGTCTATTCGGTCATGCCGCCGCATGTGGAATATGAGCTGACGCCGCTTGGACGCTCGCTCACCGAACCGGTCATCGCCTTGGGATGCTGGGCCAGCAAGCACATCGCCGACATCGACGCGGCCCGGACGGCCTTCGATGCCCAGGCGGAAGCGGCCAGCAACGCACCGGCCCGGCACCGATAGGGGGCTCGGCGCCGGCGTTGTCAGGACTCTAGACCCACACCGTCGCGATCAGCAGCGCACAGCCTGCCGTGGCCGTGGCGGCCATGATGGCGGCCAGGCGCAAGGCGATCTTGCGTTCCCTGCGGCCGATGTTGGGGTTGCCGTCGTTGGCCGAGCGTAGTTGTTCCCAGGTCGACGCGGCGCCCGCCTCGCGGCTCTGCAAGGCCGAGGCGGCGTTTGCCGTGGAGCGGGAAATGCCTGTGAGCCGTAGCGCCGGATAGGCCAGCAGCAGCCCGGCCAGGAACAAGGCGCAAGCGCTTATCGCGCCGGCCGTGAAGGCTGAACTGTCGCGTGCAGCAAACAGGATGATGGACGCTGCAAGGCCGATGAAATTCAAGCCGGCCAGTGCTTTCAGCGCCTGGATTCCCCAGGGGCCGGTGGCTTCCTCGGTGAAGTCGCCGACCGAGCGCCAGTAGGCGGCGTCCTGGGTAGCGGCCTGGAAAAAGAAGGCGAGATCCCTGAGGAGCACATCGCCTTGCCTGTTGTCAGGGCTGGTGTCCCGATGCCACTGGATGGCGAATTTCCTGCTTCGCTCGGCGTCCGCGTGATGCGCGCGGGCCCAGTTCTCTGCCAGACCTACCGCCGTTTCGACGGTAAGCGCCCCTGCGGGGCTTGCACTGTCTTTCATCTTTATTGTCCCCATATATGGGACATTGTACTAGGCCTGAGTGGAGGCCAGGTTGACGCAAGGCAGGAGGGCGGCGCGTGGCGCGGGTCAGGGCAACGCAGCGCCGGGATGGGGCGCAGGCTGGGAAAAACATACTTCGAGCAGGCTGTTGCTGCGCAGTTTGAGGGTGACGTCGGTGCGTGGCCTGCCCAACGTGGCGGTGGCAAAAAGGGCAAGACTCAGGGCGCTGAACCAGGAGGGAAGAAAGCTGGCCAGGTCCCAACCCGTGACGCCGCTGTTGTGGGGTTGCTTGAGCACCTGTACGGTCAGCCCATGGTCGCGGTAGAACGCCTGCATCGCCGCCGCGGTTTCATCGATGTCGATGATGTTCTCGAGAAAGAACGGCTCCTGTGCCAGCATCAGCCGGGCAAGTTCGCCAGCAGGCAGACGGTTCTGGAAGTAGGTGCGTACCGTGGACATGGGGCGGGCTCCTGGCGTGCGCAAATCATCATGTGCCGGCCAGGGCCGGGATGGGCCGAAAACACCGGACTGAGGCAGGATAGTCTATGCCAAATACGTGCGCTGTTACGGTCTCGATTTACCGCCTCTGTGTCTGGCGGGCAACAAGCCGGCCTCGCACAATTGTCAGGTCATCGCGCAGTCCGCGCGGCTTGAGAGGACGTTCCATGCGCTACCGCTATGTCACCGCCGATGTGTTCACCAGCCAAGCTTACGGCGGCAATCCGCTGGCAGTCGTGTTCGACGCCCAGGGCCTGAGTACGGCGCAGATGCAGCGCATCGCGCGCGAGTTCAACTACTCTGAAACCAGCTTCCTGCTGCCGCCGCGGGATCCTGCCCATACGGCCTGGGTGCGCATTTTTACCCCCGATCGCGAGGTGCCGTTCGCGGGGCATCCGAATGTGGGCACGGCCGTGGTGCTGGCGCGCGAAATGGCCGCGTCGGGCCTGACCGTGCCGGATGCCTTCGTGTTTGAAGAGGAGGCGGGTCTGGTGCGCATTGCGCTGCGGACGGGCGCAAGCGGCGTGGCCGGAGCCGAACTGCTTGCGCCGCAACCGCTGTCGCGCGCCAGCGAGGCGCCGGCCGCCGCGGTCGCGCGGGCCTTGAGCCTGGAGCCCGCGGACATCGAGACCTCGATGCATGCGCCGCAGGTGGCGTCGGTCGGCCTGATCTTCCTGGTGGTGCAGTTGGCCAGTCGCGACGCCCTGCGCCGGGCCATGCCCGACCCGGCAGGCTACGCGGCCCTGCTGCCGCTGGATGGCGCAAAGTCCATCTATGCCTATACCACCGACACGCGCACGGACGCGCCTGCCGCAGGCGCCGACATCCAAGCCCGCATGTTTACCGGGCGCATGACGGAAGACCCCGCGACCGGTAGCGCGACGGCGGCCATGACGGCGCTGCGCGCGGCCTTGCGCGGCGACGGCGTATTGCGCCTGCGCGTGGAGCAAGGCGTGGACATGGGGCGCGCCAGCGTGCTGCTGGCCCACGCCGAGCCGCGTGCCGATGGCGTGTGGGCGGGCGTGGCGGGCGAGGCCGTGGTGGTCATGGAAGGCACCCTGACGGCGCCCGACGCGCACTGAAGTTGTCTGCGTTCCGGGGCCTCGTGCCTGTTTTGCCGGCGCGAACGCACCGCATGCCGCGCCGATATCCGGCGCAACCAGCGGGCGCTTGCGCGTGGCGATCAGATCGCGACTGTCAAGTACACCGCTTCGCGGCCCACGATGGGCATGCGCGTGGGCATGAAGATGGTGCAGTCGTCGCAGGGCGAACGGATTTCCTCGGCGCCGTTCATGGCGATGAGTTCACCCTTGGCAAAGGTTTCGAAGCCGATCACCGGACGGGTGAAGGTGAAGTCTTCGGACTTCACCATGTGCACTTCGAGCAGGCGGTAGCGCTGCGGCACGGGCGCAGGCGGCGTGCCGGCAGGCATGTCGATCAGGCCCGTGTGCGCCAGGAAGCGCAGCGTGACGTCCGTGGCCAGGTCGGCGGCGGATTGCGCGAAGTGCTGGCCGCATTCCACCACCAGCGAACCGCTGCTGTCGGAGTGCGGGTCGCCATGGTGGCCGTAGCCCATGACGCCGGTGCCAGGAAAGAGGTCGGGCGGCATCACCAGATGCACCTGCGGCGCGCCGACGGCGCTGGCCAGCGCCGTGTTGCGGTCCATTTCCGTGTAGACCCAGAAAGGTTGCACCGGTGCACGCGTGGAGTGGATGTCCAGCACGAAGTCGGCGGCATCCAATACCGGGCGCAGTTCGCGGGCACGGCGCAGTTCGGGGCTGTCTTCCGGACCGTCCAGCATGGCGGCCGACCAGATGCGGTTCAGGTTGTGGACGAGCTGGCGGTTTTCGTAGGGGTTCTCGATATCGAAGGCTTCATAGGCTTCGACGTGCGCGAAGCTGACGGTGAGCGTGCCGATCTTGGGCCGCACTCCCGTGTCCAGCAAATGGGTCGCGGCCACCATGCCGCAGATTTCATTGCCGTGCGTGATGGCGTTGATCAGCACGTGCGGGCCAGGACGGCCCGACTCGAAGCGGTGCACGTAGGGAATGCCGACATTGCCCTCTCGATAAGCCGCGAGGTTGCGCGGCAGGACTTCGAGCGGAGCGGTGTCGGGTTCGAAAGCGGGATTTTTCATGGAGGTCTGGCCTATTCAGGACGGATGCCGGCGCGGTCGATCAAGTCTTTGTACAACGCCAGGCGCTCGGACATCATGGCGGTGAACTGTTGCGGAGTCTGCTCTTCGGGCGGCAGCGCGCCGGCCTTTTCCAGGGATTGCGGCATGCCGTCCTCGGTGGCGGCGGTGCGCACCGCCGCCAGCAGCTTCTGGACGATGTCGGGCGGCGTGCCAGCAGGCGCGGCCAGGCCGATCCACGACATGGAGTTGAGCACGGGGTAACCCAATTCCTCGAAGGTCGGCACGTCGGGCAGGGAGTCCAGGCGCTTGGGGGCGGCCACCGCCAGCGCCCGCATCTTGCCGACCTGGATGTGCGGCAGGAAGGGCGCGAGGTTGTCCAGCGCGAACTGCGCCTGGTCGGAGAGCAGGGCGTTGATCAGCGGCGCGCCGCCACGGTAGGGCACGTGCACGGCCTGCAACTGCAGGGTGTTCTTCAGCAGCTCGGCGTTGAGCTGGCCCATGCTGCCGATGCCCGCGGTGGCATAGTGCAGCTGATCGGGGCGCGCCTTCAGCAGCGCGACGAATTCGGCCAGGTTGCGCGCCGGCACGGCGGCATTGGTCACCAGCACATTGGGCGTGCGCGACAGCTGCGAGATGGAAACGAAGTCCTTGATCGGGTCATAGCCGAGATCATTGCGCATCAGCGGGTTGGCCAGGTGCGAGCTTTGCGAGGACGCGACCAGCGTGTAGCCGTCTGGCGTGGCGCGCGCCACGCGCTTGCTGCCGATGGCGCCGCCGGCGCCGTCGCGGTTTTCGATGATGACGCTGGCGCCCAGCGCCTTGCCCAGCGCGTCCGCGTACAGCCGGCCGATCAGGTCGACGGAGCCGCCCGCAGGAAAGGGGACGACCAGCGTGATGGGGCGCGAGGGATAGGCGTTGGCGCGCGCGGCCAACGGCAACAGGGCGGCGCCCAGGCCGGCCAGGACCAGGCTACGGCGGGCCAAGGACGGCCCCTGGGGGTGATGCTTCATGGAATTCTCGGGTGGTGACTGCGGGTTTGGTCTAATTTGCAATGAAAATTGCAGGCTGCAATATAAGATGCAATGTGTGTTGTGAAATTTGGGGTTATCACCTAGGACCCGGGCAAGCATGAATCTGCATCAACGTATTGCCGGCTACGGCCGCAAGCTCAGTAAGAGCGAACAAGTGCTGGTCGACGAAATGCAGGCGCGCTATCCGCAAAGCCTGCTGGAATCGGCGACGTCGCTGGCCAGGCAGGTGGGCACCAGCGCCTCCACTGTGGTGCGTTTGTTGGCCAAGCTGGGTTATGACAGCTATGCGCAAGCGCAGATGGAAGCGCGCGTGGAAGTGACGGCGCGCCTGGCTTCGCCCGGCGAACGGGCGGATGTGGTCGGCGCCGACAAGCCTACGCCGCGCGCCTGTCTGCACAACGCCTTGCTGCACGACCAGCACAACCTGAAGGAGACCTATGCGTCGATCGACGTGGCGGCCTTCGAGGCAGCGGTGCGGCTGCTGACGCAACGCAAGGGCCGGGTGCATGTGCTGGGACTGCGCCAGGCCGCGCCGCTCGCCAGCCATGTGGCGCTATACCTGAACCTGTGCCTGCCGTCGGTGAAGCCCATGATCGCCTCCGGCCCGCTGTTCCTGGAGGACCAACTGCTCTGGGTCGACCAGGCCGACGTGCTGCTGGCGTTTACGTTCAGGCGCTATTCAGTCGCCGCGGTCAAAGCGGTGCAGTACTTCCGGCAGCGCGGCGGCAAGGTGATCCTGATCACCGATTCCGCGTCGGCGCCCGCCGCCGCCTCCGCGCATCACGTGCTGGTCGCGCGCAGTTCCAGCGCATCGCCTTTCGATTCCTACACCGCGGCCTTTTCCGTTTGCAATGCCTTGCTCGCGGCGGTGGCGCAGCGCAGCAAACAGGCATTGGGCGCGGCGCTCGAGCGCGGCGAAGGCTTGTGGGACGCGCAATGGATTCGCCCGCCGGCAGGCTGAAAACGGCAGTTCGCAGGATTGTGCAGGCCCGCTGCAAAAGCCTCGAAACGGGCTGGTCAGCAGCCATTTTCCCGGACTTCAAGATGCGTTCGCACTATCCGTACTAGTGCGTCATAACTCCTTGAAAACATTGCTTTTCAAGGCCGAATCTTTTTGGCATATTGCGGCCGGGAAAACCTCTTTCAGGAGCGAGGAATGGGCGCGTGGCCACAGCGTCATATTGATGGATTCGAGGTCGAATGCCAGGTCATCCGGCTGGATACGGGCATGCTGGCGATTGAGATTGCCGTGTGCCGAAAGGCGGAGGGCGAACTGGAGCGGCGCTGGTCGTTGCCGCGCTTCGTCACCTTCGAGGATCCCGGGATCGCGAGACGCCATGCCGAACTGGTGCTGTCCGGCATCGTGTCGGTGGACGAGTCCACCGGCGAACCGCGCTATGGGATCCTGTAGCAGGGATTGGGCACGCAGGCAGGTTTTGTTTCTTTTCACACAATCGTGTGCTTTGCGCTGGCCGATTTGCCCGGTACATTGGCAACGGGTGACAACAAAAAAGGAGAGTTCCATGTTTGATACTTTTCCTGTCTTGCGTCGCGCTGGCTTGGCCGCCGCGGCGATCGGCGTGGCCGGCCTGATGTTCACGGGTTGCACCACTACCAGTCCAAAATCCTCGGCAACCGCCACCGAGCAGCGCCAGTCGCTGAACAGCGCGGCTGAGGCCACGCTAGGCAAGCTCTATCAAGCGTCGCCCCAGTCCAGGGAATTGGTCGCGCGTGCACGGGGTGTGCTGATCTTTCCCGACGTGCTGAGCGGCAGCTTCATCATCGGCGCCGAGCACGGCAAGGGCGTGTTGCGCGTGGGCGGCTCCACCGCCGGCTACTACAGCACCACGGCGGGTTCGGTCGGCTTCCAGGCCGGCGCGCAGTCCAAGGCGATGGTGCTGCTGTTCATGACGGACGAAGCGCTGACCAAGTTCCGCAATAGCAGCGGCTGGACCGTGGGCGCCGACGCCACGGTGGCCGTCGTCAATATCGGCGCCAACGGCCGCATCGACACGAATACGGCGCAACAGCCTATCGTGGGCTTCGTGATGAACAACGGCGGCCTGATGGCAGGCGTTTCCCTGGCCGGCACCAAGATCTCCAAGCTGGACCTTTGACCCTGACGGCAAGGTAAAACGCCGCGGATGTTCTCCGCGGCGTTTTTGTTTGGCGCGTCAGCAGGCGCCTCAGCCCATGAGCGTATCGCCGTTGTTGCGCACGGCGCTCTCGCGCTGCATCTCGGCAGCTTCGATGGTCGGGTCCAAGCCGCGCCAGCGCTTGATGGGGCCGCGATCCTGCTCGGGCTCCCAGCCGAGCATGCCGTAGCGCGTGATTTCGGTTTCACCGGTTTCGAATTCCACTTCGAAGTAGCCCTGACGATCGGGTAGCGTGCCGCCGGGGAACCAGTCGGTTTCAGGCATGGTGTTCTCCTTGCTAGGCGATGGGAGGGAAGCCGGCGCGGGCGCGCAGCCCGCGTGGCGCTTTCATTGTGGAGGGGCGTTGCAGATCCTGCAAGTTGCTGCGGGGCTTTACGCGAGCGGGACCGCGGTGGTGTAGAGCACCTGCTTCAACGCAAAGCTGGAGCGGATGCTGGCCACGCCGGGGATGCGGGTGATGTGTTCGACGATCAGCCGCTCCAGCGCATCGACGTCGGGCACCAGGGCGCGGATCAGGTAGTCGGCGTCGCCTGACATCAGGTAGCACTCCATGATTTCCGGCAGGACGGCGATTTCGCGTTCGAACACGTCCAACGCCGCCTTGCGCTGCTTGTCCAGCGAGATCTGGATGAACACGTTGACCTTCAGACCCAGCTTGCGGGCGTTCAGCAGCGTGACGCGGCGGTCGATCAGGCCTTCGGTTTCGAGCCGGCGCACGCGCGCCAGACACGGCGAGGCGGACAGGTTTACACGTGCGGCAAGCTCGACATTGGTCAGGCGCGCATCGCGCTGGAGTTCGTTGAGGATACGGATGTCGGTGGCATCCAGGTTGATTTCCGGCATAAGTCACCCAGTTATGGTCATTCGGCAATTCATCCATGCTGAGTATGCCGGGTAATCCGATCGAATGCAGTCAAATGTTCTGGGGTTAACCCTATAGACTATTCCCTCGTTTGGCAATTTGGCCAAAACACGGAATATTCAAGCGGTAGATTGGGCAGTAATGAGTCAGCAGAGCACATTGGGCAGGTTTTTGCCGCTGGTCGGCGCGGTAGCCATCTGGGGCGGCAACTGGCCCGTCATGAAGTTGGGGTTGGCGCACATGAGCCCGCTCTGGCTGGCTGCCAGCCGCTTTGGCTCGGCCGCGCTGATCAGCGCGCTGGTGCTGGGCATGCTAGGCCGCCTGCGTCTGCCCACGCGGCAGGAATGGCCCTTGGTGGCGGGGGTGGCCCTGTTGCAGATGGGCGCGTTCACCGCGCTGGCCCTGTGGGCCCTGCAATACGTGGCGCCGGGACGCGCGTCGGTCATCGCCTATGCCACTTCCATCTGGGTCATTCCGCTGTCCTCGCTGATTCTGAAGGAACGCCTGTCGGTGGCGCAATGGCTGGCGACGGCGCTGAGCTACGCCGGCATCGTCGTCATCGTCGCGCCCGCTTTCAGCCCCTGGCAGGCGCATACGGTGATCGGGCTGGCGATGCTGCTGGGCGCGTCCTTCGCCTGGGCCTGCAACATCATCCAGTTGCGCGGCAACCGGCATATCCGCCTGGGCGCGGACATGATTCCCTGGCAGACCGCCATCGCGGCGCTGCCGCTGGCCGCGCTGGCGTGGATGCGCGATGGCGCGCCAGTCTTTCTGGCCGAGCCGCAGGCGTGGCCCGTGATCCTGTACACCGGTCCGCTGGCCACTGCACTGACCTTCATCGTGGTGCTGGGCATGACGCAGAAGATGCCGCCGGTGGCGACCTCGATCGCCATGCTCTGCGTGCCGGTGATCGGGTTGATCGTGTCGTCGCTGGTGTTCCAGGAGCGCATCTCGGCCGACCTCGCCCTGGGCCTGGGCCTGATCGGCGCCAGCGTGGCGGCGTCGGCCGCGGCGACGCGCCTGAAGCGGCCGCTGGCGCTGCGCACTTCATAGGCCGCGAATGCGCCGCTGCCACGGGAGCTGCCATCGGCGCGTTCTAGAATGTCGTGCGCCGGGACCGGTTCCGGCTTCTCTTGCGGGCGTACGGCGGATATGGATTCCTTATATGTGCTGGTTGCGGTGGGCGCCATGGCCGCTGGTTTCGTGCAGGGCCTGTCGGGCTTCGGCTTCGGCATGGTGGCCATGTCGTTCTGGGCCTGGACGATAGATCCGAAGCTCGCTGCCGCCATGGTGGTTTTCGGCTCGCTGACCGGACAATTGCTGGCCGCGTTCAGCGTGCGCCGCGGTTTTGCGATGGCGCATTTGCTGCCCTTCGTGGCGGGCGGACTGATGGGCATTCCGCTGGGCGTCAAGGTCCTGCCGTATCTGGATCCGCTGATGTTCAAGGCGCTGGTCGGCGGACTGCTGGCGGTCTGGTGTCCCGTCATGTTGTTCGCGACGCGCCTGCCTCCCATCACCGCAGGCGGAAGATTCGCCGACGGCGTGGTGGGCGCGATGGGCGGCGTCATGGGCGGCATCGGCGGCTTTACCGGCGTCATTCCCACCCTGTGGTGCACCTTGCGCCGCTTCGACCGCGACGTGCAGCGCGCGGTGATCCAGAACTTCAACCTGTCGATGCTGGTCGTGACGATGGCGAGCTACATCTACACCGGCGTGGTCACGCGCGACATGCTGCCGCTGTTCGCGGTGATCTTGCCGGCGATGCTGGTGCCGACCCTGTGGGGCACGCGCGTGTATGCGGGCATCAGCGACGTGGCGTTCCGCCGCATCGTGCTGGGCCTGCTGACGGTGTCGGGCGTGGCGCTGCTGGCGTCGTCGCTGCCCCGATTGCTGGCCTAGCGTTCTTTGCCTGTCGCCAGGACGGGCTTGGCGACATGCTATCGTTGGGTATTCAAGAGAGAATCATCGCATGGCATTGCACCGTTTCGAGAAAGGCGAGCTGGGACATTGGCTGCGCATCGTGGCCGATAATTGCGAGCCCGGCGCCGCCCAGACTGAAGTGCCCGCACAGGTGGCGCAGGCGCTGGAGACGTTGCGTTGCATCGAAGCCGGCGCTGACGGCCGCTGGCTCATCACTGCCAAGGGCAAGCTCTCGCTGCGCATGGAAGAGCCCGGCGCGATCCACTTGCGATAGCCCGCGCATGGCGCGGCGCGGCCGCGGAATCCAATAATGTCGACAGGCGCTGCGGTGCAGGCGGGCGTGCCGCGTTTCGCTGCGTCTTGATCGTTTGGCTTACGAAAATTCCACACAATTTGCGAATGTTTTCGCAGTATGTCGCAGCTTCGCGAGTATTCCCGGGGCGCTACGGGAATTTCCTGAGACGGAATGCGCGATTTGGCTGCTTTTCGACGTATCGCGGGCGGCGAGTCGCCAGTAAGATGAACTTGCGTGACGTTTGCAGGTCTATTCATTTGCGCGGGAATCCTGCTCCCGCAACGTCACGCGTGGTTCACGCGTTTAGGTAACCGACTGGGAGGTAGCACATGCAGCATCGTGACCAGGAAGTTCTGATCGACGTTTCCACAGCGGCCATGGATACCGGCGGATATGGCGTACTGCTGACGGTTACGGCCGAGGGCGGCACCGAAGTGGATGCCGCGTTTTCCCACTTGGGCAACTGCGCTTCGTTGGACGAAGCACGCGATCGCGCGGAAGTATTCGCGCAGAACTGGGTAGAGGAAAACATCTTCCGATAGGGCGCCTTGCCCTGGACGGAGCTGATTGGCGGGACCGGTCTGTGTGAGCATGACGCTTCGGAGAATACTCAACGGTTTGCGACGAAAATTTCGGTTATCGTTGCTGCTCCAAAATCTGGGGCCCTTATTGGGTATGCGCCGTTCCAAGATGACTGCCGCACAGACCAACTCTTCACTGGCGGAACACATCCGCGCATTACGCAACCATTTTGATTCCGTGATCCTGCCTCTCTGGATGGGGCAGGGTTTCAATGGCGCGCTCGGTCTGCCTTTTGAATCGATGGATGCGGCCACCGGCACTGCGCTGCCGGTCGAACGCTACCGCGCCATGGCCTGCGCGCGCCAGCTCTACGTATTTTCTGAAGCGCCGGGCGCCACCGCGGGCGCGCATGCCGACCTGTTGTTCGAATCGTTGCGGCGCGTGTTCCGCGACGAGGTCCATGGCGGCTGGCGCTACAGCGTGGACGCCGAGGCGCGTCCCCTGGACGAAACGCAGGACCTGTACACCCACGCATTCATCGTGCTGGCTTGCGCAGCCTATTTCCGCCGCAGCCGCAACGCGGATGCGCGCAAGCTCATGCTGGCTACTTCCTCGACCATCGAGGCGCGCTTCAAGACCGCCGATTCGCTGTACCACGCGGCGCTCAGCGCCGACCTGAGCCAGCCGCTGCGCGCGCCCGCGCAGAATCCCATGATGCATTTGACCGAGGCGTATCTGGCCGCCGCCCAGGTCGCGGAGCCGGCGCTGTACGCGCAGCGTCTGCGCGGCCTGGCGCAAGGCATCAGCCATTTCTTCGTGCACGCGGCCTCGCAGTGCATTTCGGAAGCGCGGCAAGGTACGGCCGGCAACCGGCTGGAGCCTGGGCATCAGTTCGAATGGCTGTCGCTGGTGCACGGCTCGGCCGAGGTGTTCGATGGCCTGGACCTGGCGGAATCGTTGCCGCGCGCGGTGCGCTGGTCGCGCCGCCATGGCGTGGACGCGAGCGGGGTGGCGGCATCGCTGGACGAGTCCGGCGCCGTGATCGACGACACGCGCCGGATCTGGGCGCAGACCGAGTATCTGAGGGTGCTCGGCGTGCTGGGCGACCTGCCCGCGCTGGAGGCCGGCCTGGCCATGTTCCGCGCGCGCTTCCTGCACCCGGGCGGGTGGTACGAATGCCTGGATGCGGAGGGTAAGGTGGTGCGCGCGGACATGCCTTCGACCTCGCCGTACCATCTGGCGACCTGCCTGTCCGCCATGCCGACCGTTGTTTAATTGTGGCGTTAACAATTATTTTTGGATTTACCGTCACATATCGATAGAAAAGTATTGGTGAAATCCCTTACAATTTAGTTACTAAGTTTGTAGGGAAGCATCAATGAGCGTTATGTGCCTGGCTTGCCAACGCATTAACCCTGGGCTTGCTGGCGTTGCGCCGCATGCCCATCTGGGACATCAAGGCTTTACCAACCCGACGCAGAAGGGCCGTGAAGAAAGCCGTGAAGACCACTTCCGCTGCCTGAGTTGCGGGGCAAAATGGCTGCGCGAGACCGACAAGTGGGGTGTGGACCTGGGGTTCAAGCTCGCGCCTTGAGCATTCCGCCGCGTCATATATGAACGGGCTCCTCCGCAGGAGCCCGTTTTCGTTTGGTCATAATTGGCCTCCACCGTGCGAAACCACATGTTTCGCGCTGTCTGGCTTTCAGCCCGGGCCGGCGGCCAGCACGTCCGGGTCCTGCCCGGCGGTCTCCAGCAGCCATTGGCGGAAGCAGGCCAGTGCGTAGTGGTCGCGGCGCTGGGCTGGGGCGCACAGGTGGTAGCCGCGGGCGATGCGTATGGGCAGGTCGGGAAACGGGGCTGCCACGCGTCCTGACTGCAGGTCGTCGCGGACCAGGCAGCGCTGCAGGACGGCGATGCCCAGGTCGGCCATGACGGCGCGGACCAGGATGGAAACCTGGTCGAAGCCGTTGGCCAGTTGGACCGAGGCGCGCGGCACGCCGGCGGCGCTCAGCCATTGCACCCAGTTGTCCATGCCGTTCGAGTGATACAGCAGCGGTTCCCCGAGCAGGCCGGCGGGCGTGTCCCAGAGCCCCTGCGCGCGCCGCGCCGCCAGCCGGGCGGGGTGGCAGATCACGACCATTTCACGCCCGATCACGTAGTCCGCCTGCCAGCCTGGCCATTGGTCCGGCATGCCGGACAGGATGCTGGCGTCGGGCGTCGCGCCCGAAAAGTCCTCGTTGCGGCGGTAGGCCGCGAAGCCGAGCTGTATGTCGGGATGGCGCGCGTGGAAGTCGGACAGGCGGGGCACCAGCCAGGCGCTGGCCAGCGTCGGCACGGTGGACAGCGTCAGGCGCAGGCGGCGGTCGTCGGCGCGCAATCCGGCGCTGAGCGCTTCGATCTCCTGCAATGGGCCCTGCGCGCCGTCGTACAGACGGCGCCCGGTCTCGGTCAGCGTCAGGCCATGGGCGTTGCGATGCATCAGCGGTTGGCCGAAGTGCGCTTCCAGGCGCGAGATGGCCCGGCTGACGGCGCCCTGGGTAACGCACAGGACCTCGGCGGTGCGAGTGAAGCTGCCCAGCCGTGCCGCCGTTACGAAGGCGTGCAGTTCGGACATGGAAGGCGAGTGCAGTCGCATCTAGCATGACCATTGGTAATGAAGCCGTGCAATATAGTCGTTTGAAAGGGGAGCGTAAAGTTCGGACACTGGCGGCCTTGTCGATTGACCTTCAACTTTCGGAGCCATCCCCATGTCCCGCCGCCTTCTGGGCCGGTCCGCGCGCTTCGCGCTCGCCGGCATGTTCGCCACGCTGACCTTTGCCGGCATCGCCCAAGCCGCCGACTATCCCGCTCGTCCCATCAAGCTGGTGGTGCCGTTCGCCGCCGGCGGTTCGACCGACATCGTGGCGCGCCTGGTGGCTGAGTACGCCGGCCGCGACCTGAAGCAGACCATCGTGGTCGAGAACAAGGCCGGCGCCGGCGGTTCGATGGGCATGGAGCAGGTGGCGCGCGCCACGCCCGACGGCTACACCATCGGCATGGCCACGATGAGCACGCATGGCTCGAACCCGGCCGTGTTCCGCAAGATGAACTACGACCCGGTGAAGGATTTCGTGCCGGTGGCCAATGTGGTCGCGGTGCCGAGCATCTTCGCGATCAACCCGGGCCTCCCGGCCAAGAACATGGCCGAGTTCGTGGCCCTGGCCAAGAAGCAGCCGGAACGCTACAGCTTCGCCTCGCCGGGCGTGGGCTCGCTGGGCCACGTCAACATCGAGAACTTCATGATGCTGTCCGGCATCAAGCTGCTGCACGTGCCGTACCGCGGCGCGGGTCCGGCGCTCAATGACGTGATGGGCGGCCAGGTGGATGCGATCACCGACAACCTGTCCTCGACCCTGCCGCAGGTGCTGGGCGGCAAGCTGCGCGCGCTGGCCGTGCTGGGCGCCGAACGCTCGCCGCTGTTGCCCGACGTGCCGACCTACATCGAGCTGGGCTACCCCGACATGGGCACGGGCGGCTGGTTCGGCCTGGTCGCGCCCGCCGGCACTCCGCCCGCCGTGGTCGAACGCTTGAACAAGGCGGTGCGAGCCGCCCAGGATGATCCGGAATTCCGCAAGAAGGCCGAGGAAGTGGGTGGTACGCTGGTGCGCACCACGCCCCAGGAATTCGAGGCTCAGATCCAGCAGGCCCTGGCCCGTTATGCCAAGGTCGCCAAGACCGCCAACATTCAGGCTGATTGACGATGACCCACGCCGACTTCGACGCTGTTTCCGTACACGAGCCCTCGGGCCCGGCCCTGCCGCTGGTCTGCGATTCGCCGCATAGCGGCGAGCGCTATCCCGACGACTTCGGCGCCGCGGCCACCCTGGCGCAGTTGCGCCAGGGCGAGGACACGCACGTGGACGCGTTGTGGTCGGCGGCGCCGGCCTTGGGCGCGACGCTGATCGCCGCGAACTTCCCGCGTGTCTACATCGATCCCAACCGCACGCTGCAGGACCTCGACCCCGAGCTGCTGGCGCAGCCCTGGCCAGAACCGCTGGATCCGGGCGAGAAGACCCGGCTGGGCAAGGGCTTGATCTGGCGCAGGATGGACCGGGCCACGCCGATCTACGATCGCAAGCTGACGCTGGCCGAAGTGCGCCACCGCATCCAGGCGTACTACGAGCCTTACCACGCGGCCCTGTCGCAGGCGATCCAGCAGGTGAGGCAGCGCTTCGGCGCCGTCTGGCACCTGAATCTGCACTCCATGCCCAACGACGCCTACGAGCGCCTGGGCCGCAAGAGCGAGCATCCGCTGGCCGACTTCGTGCTGGGCGACCGCGACGGCACGACCTGCGAGCCCGAGTTCATCGCCCTGATCGAGGCGGCCTTGCGCGGCAAGGGCTATACCGTGGCGCGCAACGACCCGTACAAGGGTGTGCAGTTGATCGCGCAGATCGGCCAGCCGGCCTTGAATCGCCACAGCCTGCAGGTGGAAATCCGCCGTCCGCTGTACATGGACGAAGCTACGCGCGAGCGCAATGCGGGCTTCGCGCCGCTGCAAGCCGATCTGTCCGACGTGCTGGCGCAGGTGGCGGCCTACGTGCGCGCACGCCAGGCGGCGCTGGCTTAAGTTTCCTCGTGGCAGGCCGTAGTCGGTAACAAGGAACCGCGCCTTTTTTGGGCGCGGCTACACGGAACCGCAATGGCTGAGAAGATCATCAACGGATTTTCGGTGCTCGCGTACGCGACCCAACCCGAGGGGCGCGTGCCGCCGCGCGCTTTCATCGAAACGCGGCGGCTGCCGAAGAAGCAGAGCCAGGCAGAACGGGATGCGCAGGCCGCGGCCCAGGCGGACGCGCAAGCGCAACCGGCTGACGCAGCGCCGGAAGACGCGAAGGACGCCGAGCCGGACAGTCAGGCCTTCGAGATCTTCATCAGCCGGCGCTTCCGCAGCACGGTGGAGGCCATGTCGGCGGCGCGCAACGCGCTGGACCGCATCAAGCTGGTCGACGAGGACGGCGTTCCGGATCACCTGCCCGAGTAGCGCCGTCCGCGGCGGGGGGCCACGTCCATGCACGAACGTTCTCATTCCGCGTGTTGTTCGGTTGCTGGTTGCCGGGCATGGGGCGGACAGCCTCGTTTGCAGTCCCGGCACGCCACCGGCAGCTAGCACGCAACGTCAAACTCCTTGATGCTGGGCCACTTCCTGGCGATCTCCTCCATGGTGGAACACGCTATCCGTGACAGATCCTTGGGATAGACGCTGTTGGGATTCTCGCTGTAGCGGGTGGCGGTGAATTGGCCGTTGCTGGCGCGCAGGATGACGCCCGTGTCGCGGCACAGCGGGCTGGCCAGGTACAGCACGCCAGGCGCAACCCATTCGGGTTTGAGATCTTCGGGCGGCTGCGTGACGCCCCACATGCGGGTCTTGGCCACCGGAGAGACCGCATTGACGAGAATGCCGTGCGCTTCGCCCTCCATGCTCAGGGCGTTCATGATGCCCACTTGAGCCATCTTGCCGGCGGCATAGGCAGTCAGGCCAGGCTGCGCATGCTGCGGGTACATGGCGCGATCAGAGGTCGTCAGCACGATCCGCGCCGCCGAGGAACGTTTGAGATGTGCCCAGGCATGCTTGCTCAACCAGATGGGCGCACGCACATTGATGCCCAGCGCGCGCTCGAGGAACTCCTTGTCCTGTTCCTCGATGGACTGATAGCCGACCCAGCCGGCGTTGTGGATCAGGATGTCCAGCGCGCCGAAGTGTTCGACGGCCAGCGCCACCAGCTGCTTGCAGCCGGCCTCGTGATCCAGGCGTCCGCAGTGTCCGATCAGTTGCCCGCCGCAGGTCTGCAAGGCGCGCGCCGCGCCGGTCATCAGATCCTGGTCGGCGCCTTCACCGGCCCGGTCGGTGCCCAGATCGCTGAGGACCACGCGCGCGCCTCGTTCCAGCAACGCCTTGGCATAGGCCCTTCCAAGCCCGCGGCCCGCGCCAGTGACGATCGCAACCTTGCCCTTGAAAAGTCCGTCCGCGCGCTGCTGTTCCATCGTGAACCTCCGTGTGGAAATGGCACGATGATGGGACGGGAGCTTCCTTCCGTAAAGTACCGCTTTTGTACAAAAACAATACTTTCCAGGTCTCAAGCGAGGTTGCGCCCGGCGCTTTCCAGGCGTGGCGCCGCTCTCCGCCGATTGTTGCTTCTCCTGCATGAGATTGATGGAGCGTTGCCCCATTAACCCCAGCGGGAAATGTCCATATGCTTCCTCGCACGGGAGATGAACCATGGCAAAACGCGGTGTGGCATCGGCGTCCCGCGGTCGCGCGGCTATTGCTCGCGCATGCCGATATCGACCCGTCCATCCTGATCGTTGCCCGCAGCTGCCCTGAAAGGCGCGCCATGGACGGCCGGGTCTACGCTTCGTGCCGGGACGAGATCGGGTCGGCGGAGAGAGCGGCGCGCAGGTGGTCGATGAACAGCCGGAGCAGCAGCATCGAGCGGTATTCGTGCGGATAGTAGAGATAGAGACCGGGAATGGGAGCGAGGTAGTCGGCGAGCAGCGGAGTCAGTTGCTCGCGGCGCATGGCTGCGGGCGGGCCGTCCCGGAATACGTAGCCCAGCCCCAGCCCGTTCGCGATCATGTGATAAAGCGTGGGCAGATCGCTGACAATGGGGCCGCCGGCCACGGCCACCGTGTGGGATTCATTGGCGTCATGGAAGATCCATGGAGCCAGGCGCCCGGAACGCAGGAAGCGGTAGCGGATGCAATCGTGGGAAAGCAGGTCGGCGGGGGACTTCGGTACGCCGCGGCGCTTCAGATAGCCGCGGCTGCCATAGACGGCAAGGGGTAGGGGCTCGCCGAGGCGGATCGCGATCATGTCCTGTTCGATGCGGTCGCCCTGCCTGATGCCGGCGTGGCAACCCGCCTCCATCAGGTCGACCATGGCGTCGGTCATCACGAGTTCCAGCTCGACCTCCGGACAGGCAGCGCGAAACGATATGATGTGAGGCGCCAGCGCCATCGTGTAGGCGAACTCCGGCAGCGTGATCCGCAAGCTGCCTCGCGGGCTGCCGCCGACGTCGCGAGCCTGTTGCACGGCGTTGGCGAGCTGGTCGAAGGCGGGCAGGGCGCCATGGCTCAGCGCCCGCCCGGCTTCCGTCAACGCCACCGAACGGGTGGTGCGGACAAACAGGGCGGTGCCGATCTGCCGTTCGAGCGCCTTGAGCTGATGGCTGACCGTGGAAGGCGTGACACCCAGGGTCTCCGCCGCGCCCCGCATGCTGCCGGCGCGGGCAATGGCGTCAAACACTTCAAGCAGCGCAAGCGGTAGCCGCATTCGAGATGCTCCTGAAATCCATGTACGCGAGTGCTGGGAATCATACCGGGATGGAATAGCCATGATCTCCGAGGTTGATATGAAACATTTGCGCCGTTGCATCGAACTTGCCGAGGCCGCGGTCGCCGCCGGCGATCAGCCCTTCGGCTCGGTCCTGGTATCGGCGGATGGCGAGGTCTTGTTCGAGGGGCGCAACGAGGTCGCCGGCGGCGACCCTACGCGCCACCCGGAATTCGCCATTGCGCGGTGGGCGGCGGAAAACATGCAGCCACAGGAGCGCGCCGCGGCGACGGTCTACACCTCGGGGGAGCATTGCCCCATGTGCGCCGCCGCGCACGGCTGGGTCGGCCTGGGCCGTATCGTCTATGCGACCTCGTCACACCAGCTTGTGGCCTGGCTGGACAGCCACGGCGTCGCGCGACCGCCGGTGCGCGAGCTGCCGATCGATGAAGTCATACGCGGTGCTGTCGTGGCCGGCCCGGTGCCGGAACTTGCGGAACAGGTGTTTGCGTTGCACCGTCGTTGCCTCGAGCGGGCCTAGGCCCCATCCTGATCCGGGTGCGGGAAGGCTGGGGCCGCAGCGCTCAGCGGCCGTACATGCGCAGGATTTCGCCCGTGCCGCGGCCCTCGATGCACGAGACATAGGCGCCAATCAGAGCATCCATCGCGACGGGCTGCATGCCTGGGAAAAGGTGCCCGAAGTCGTCCACGGAATTCGCGACCAGCGTCGGGCTGACGGCGTTGATGCGCAAGCCGCGCTTGAGTTCTATCGCCGCGGAAAGGACGAAGCTGTGCAGTCCGCCGCTGATGACCGCGCCGCCCGTCACGCCGGGCCATGCCTCGTCCGCGAAGATGCCGCTGCTGAGCGTGAACGATCCGTGGTCGGCCAGATACTCCTGGCCGGTCAGGACCAGGTTGATCTGGCCGAAGAGTTTGCCGCGCATGTTCTCCAGCAGCGCCGCTTCGGTCAGCGTTTCGAACTTGTCGAGTGCGCCGGACTCGGCCGCGCAGACACAAGCGTCCACGGCACCGGCGGCTTGGTACATGGCGTCGATGCTGTCGGCGGAACGGATATCGACCGCAACGTCGCGGCCGCGGCGGCCGGCGGCAATGACTTCGTGGCCCCGCTGCGCCAGCGTCTCGCACAGCGGACGGCCGATAGTGCCGGATGCTCCCACAACAAGAACACGCATGTCTTTCTCCTGGTCGCGATGACGAAATGCCTTGCTAAGGCAGCAGGAAATATACGGGATGCGCGGCGTTCCGATAATCGCGGCCGATTCGCAGGCACTATGAGATTTCATGCACGAATGACGCCTGAGCCGAGGCCCGCGCCCGGCTCAGGCTCGCGCCCTGATCAGGTCAGCGTGCTGCGCATCAAAATCTCGGTCAGCGCCCGCGTGGGCTGGTTGGGCGCGGGCGCCGAGATCACGATGAACTCCACCTGCGGCAGCGCGGGCAGCTGCGCGGCGCCCGCCGGCGCGGCGAGACCGGCGGTGGACAGGTGGGACGGCTGCACCGTGATACCC
>NZ_JBARYB010000206.1:0-26774 GCF_049647645.1 Achromobacter sp. | reverse complement strand
TTATTCCGCAGAACCCCACAGGTAACCCCTGTGGGGTTTTGTCTTTGTGGCGCCGCAGTGGTCGTGTGATACCGCCGGGCCGCATCCAATGAAAAATCCCTCGCAGGAAGAGTCCTGCGAGGGATTTTGTTTTTGGAGAATCGTTACGTGCGGCGCTCGCGGCCTATTGCTGGGTATATTGCTGGCGGTCTATGCCATGGCGTTGCAGTTTGTCGTAGAAGGTCTTGCGCGGAATACCTAGGGATTCCAGGGTGGCCTTGATATCGCCCTGATGGGTCTGGAGCGCGTCGCGGATAAGTTGAGCTTCGAAGCGTTCCATCCGTTCTGGCAGACTTTCGGCAACGCCCGAGGTGGCGGCGGTTTGCGGGGCAGGTGTATTGAGCACGCCTAGCACTACGCGTTCAGCGAAGTGCGCGAGTTCACGCACATTGCCGGGCCAATCGTGCGTCATCACGTGCTGCTTGATGGATGCCGGCATCTCGGGAATGTCGCGCTGGAAGCGGCGCGAGGCGTGGCCAAGATAATGGGCGAACAACAGAGGGATGTCCTCGCGGCGTTCGCGCAAGGGCGGAATCCGGATGGTGACGACATTGAGCCGGTAGAACAGGTCTTCGCGGAATTTGGCGCGTATGGCCGGGCTGCCCAGGTCTTCCTTGGTGGCGGCGACCACCCGCAAGTCCAGGTTGCGCACGTCGTTGCTGCCTAGAGGTGTGATCTGGCGCGACTCGAGCACGCGCAGCAGCTTGACCTGCACGGCCAGCGGCATGCTTTCGATTTCATCCAGGAACAGGGTGCCGCCGCTGGCATGCTCGATGCGGCCGATGCGTTTCTTCTGGGCGCCGGTGAACGCGCCGGCCTCGTGGCCGAAGAGTTCGCTTTCGATCACGCTTTCGGGCAGGGCGCCGCAGTTGATCGCCACCAGCGCGCGGTGCCTGCGGCGGCTCAAACGGTGCAGCGCGGTGGCCACGACTTCCTTGCCGGTACCGGTTTCTCCTTCGACCAGCACGTCCACGTCGGCATCCGCGATGTGGCGCAGTGTCTGCTTGATCCGCTGCATGGCGGGTGCGGCCCCGATGAAAGGAACCTCGTCCGCTTCGACGGCGAAGGCGGCTTCGCGCAGGCGGCGATTCTCGAGCACCAAGTGGCGCTTTTCCGCAGCGTGCATGATGGCGGTAATCAGCCTGTCGGCGGCATAGGGCTTGGCCAGGAAATCGTAGGCGCCATCTCGCATGCACTGCACCGCGGTCGCGATGTCGCCGTGCCCGGTAATGAGGATGACCGGGATGTCGGGATCGATTTCGCGCAGGCGCTGGAACAGCTGCAGGCCGTCCATGTCGGGCATGCGGATATCGCTTACGACCACGCCGTCGAAATCGCGGGTCAGGGCGGGCAGCGCCGCGTGGGCGCTGGCATGCGCAGCCACGGCAACGCCATGGAGCTTGAGCGTCTGGGCATTGGCGCGCAGCAGTTCCTCGTCGTCGTCGATGAACACGGCGTGCGGCGCAAATGGCTGGCGCAGGCTGTCGTCGAGGGAGTTTGTCGCGTTGGATGGGAGCTCAGGTGCGCGGGTCATGATGGAGGCTCGTAGCGTTGCTCTGGTCAGGCGCCTTGCGCAACGTCAGGATGAACATCGCTCCGCTGCCCGGGGCATGCGGAGCGGGAAAGGCAGGATCCGAGGGGCCTGCGGCGATCAAGTCGCCGCCGAATTCGGCGACGATGTCGCGGCAGATGACCAGGCCTAGGCCCAATCCTTCCGGCTTGGTCGTGTGGAACGGCGTGAACAGGCGGGCACGGGCTGCGGGAGACAGGCCTGGGCCGTTGTCGCTGACGTAGATCTGCAGCGTGGCGCCCAGGTCCTGCAGCGCGATGACGATGCGGCCGTCCGGCAGGCCTTCCAGGGCTTCCATGGCGTTCTGCAGCAGGTTCACCAGCACCTGTTCCAGCCGCACGCGATTGGCCTGTACGTAATAGCTCTGGCCCTCGGGTGGCCGTTGCAGCACGATACCCTGGCGCCGCGCGCGCGGCGCGACCAGCAGCAGCGCGCCTTCCAGGCAATCTTTCAGGCTGGTCGGTCCTACCGAGGCGCCGGCCTTGCGGGAAAAGGCGCGCAATTCCCCGGTGATGTGGCCGATCTTGTCAGTCAATGCGGCGATGGTACCCAGGTTTTCCTGCGCGGAGCCGCCATCCTGGCGGCGCAGGAACTCGGCGGCATTGTCGGCATAAGCGCGTATCGCGGCCACGGGCTGATTGATCTCGTGGGCGACGCCGGCAGCGACCTGGCCCAGCAGCGCAAGTTTGCTGGCCTGGACCAGTTCTTCCTGCATGGTGTGCAGGCGGGCGGCGGTGCGCTGGCGCTCGTCCATTTCATCGACCAGCTGTTCGTTCACCCTCAATAACTGAGACGTGCGTTCGTCCACCAGCGAGGCCAGCTGTTCATGGATGGCGGCCTGCTGCTCGGCGCGTTCGCGGTTGCGATGGCGGCGAAAGAGTACGAGGCCGGCAATGGCAGCCAGCGCGCTCTGCGCCAGCAATGCGCCCAGTTGTGCGTTGGCCGTGGCCTGATTGACGGCCGTTTGTACGGGTGACAGCAGGTGCAGAGTCCAGCCGGGCGATTCGACGATGGGCAACGTGGTGTGCAGCAACGGGGCGCCCGCCGCGATCTGAGGCAGCGTTGCGTCCGCGCGGACCAGTTGGCCGTTGCTGACGGGCTGCAGAGGCGGCTTGAGCGGCAGGGGCTGGAACATTGCGTCGCCGAACTGCAAGCTGGTGCGCAGCGTCCGGGCCAGGGTGGGCGAGAGCGGCGCCAGCACGTCGAAGCGCCAGTCGGAGATGCTGCCCAACAACACCACGCCGTGCTCGTCGGTGACAAAGATGGGCGCATTGGATTGGCGCCAGTCGGCCTCCAGATCGCGGAAGTCCACTTTCAGAACGACAACCCCCAGCATGGCGCCGTTGGCTTCGTCGACGCGGCGCGATAGGTATAGCCCAGCCTCATGGCTGATCGTGCCCAGGGCGAAATGCTCTGCCGAACCATGGGCGACGGCACCCTGGAAGTAGGGCCGGAACTGGTAATCGACCCCGACGAAGGTGGCGGGTTCGCGCCAATTGCTGGCTGCGATCGCCAGGCCTTTCTTGTCCAGCACGTAGATCGCGGACGCGCCCACGCCGCGGCTGAGCGTGTCGAGTTTCTCGTCCAGGGATTCGATCTGCCCGCGCGAGCCGCCCTGCAAGGCGGCGCGCACGTCGACGTCGCGCGTCAGGACGAAGGGCAGCGCCCGGAATTTGTCCAGGTTGTTGCGCAGCAGGGCGGCGTTGATCTGCGCTGCGCCGCGCGCCTGAGCCGCCGCGTTTTTCAAGGCGCCTTCGCGCGCCCAGAGCGTGGCGGCATGCAGTACGCCGAAGACGATGGCGATGCCCAGCAGGATTGCGGCTGCCCGCCAGGACCAGGGCCAAGCGGATGCGGGTGGACGGCGTGCCGGTCGGTTGGCCTGGTCCGGAGCGGGACCCGGGTTGCGGGAGGAGGATCGGGCTTCCATGGATTGTGCGGTTTTTCGCACATTCTATATCGATTTTGTGTGAAATTCCGCCATCAGACCCTGCGTCAGCTCCTACTTGGAGGAAAAAATTCATTTCCAATCAATGGCTTGGGATATGCGGACGAAGTTGAGGTTGTTGGCACGGGTCTTGCATAGATAAGTCCAAGCCCCGCGGCCTCCAGTGCGGGGTGAAATCGGCCCGCGATGACACGCGCAAGCCAGAAAACAGATAACGCCCCGTCGCCCGCGCTGAACCGCCCGGAGCAAGGGGCCTTGGTGGGGACAAATCCCAATGATCGACGTGGATCAAGTCGCGCCCGCGCGCAAGCTCAAGTTCTATCAAATCCTCTATGTACAGGTGATTTTCGCCATCGTGGTGGGCGTGCTGTTGGGCGCGTTCAAGCCCGAACTCGGCCAGCAGATGCAGCCGTTGGGCGACGCCTTCATCAAATTGGTGAAGATGATCATCGCGCCGGTCATCTTCCTGACCGTGGCCACCGGCATCGCCGCTATGAGCGACCTGAAGAAGGTCGGCCGCGTGGCGGGCAAGGCCATGCTGTATTTTCTGGTGTTCTCCACGCTTGCGCTGATCGTGGGCATGATCGTCAGCCATATCGTCCAGCCGGGCGCCGGCATGCACATCGACCCCAGGACTCTGGACGAAAAGGCGGTGTCGAGCTATGTGGCCAAGGCGCATGACTCGACCATTACGGGCTTCCTGATGAACGTGATCCCGACCACGATCTTCAGTCCGTTCGTAGGCGGCGACATCCTCCAGGTGCTGTTCGTGGCGGTGTTGTTCGGCATCTCGCTGGCCATGGTGGGCGAGCGCGGCCAGCCCATACTGAACTTCATGACCGCGCTGGCCCAGCCGGTCTTCAAGCTGGTCGCGATCCTGATGAAGGCCGCTCCCATCGGCGCCTTCGGCGCGATGGCTTTTACCATAGGCAAGTACGGCATCAAGTCCGTCATCAATCTGGCGATGCTGGTGGGCACCTTCTACGCGACCTCGGTGTTGTTCGTGGTCGTGGTGCTGGGCCTGGTCGCGCGCTACAACGGGTTCTCGATCCTGAAGCTGGTGCGCTACATCCGTGAAGAGTTGCTGCTGGTGCTGGGCACCAGCTCTTCCGAGGCTGCGCTGCCCACATTGATGCAGAAGATGGAGCGCGCCGGATGTTCGAAGTCGGTGGTTGGGCTGGTCGTGCCCACCGGCTATTCGTTCAACCTGGACGGCACCAATATCTACATGACGATGGCGGCCTTGTTCATTGCGCAGGCTTGCGACATTCCGCTGTCGCTGGGCGACCAGATCCTGTTGCTGCTGGTTGCGATGCTGAGCTCCAAGGGCGCGGCGGGCGTGACCGGCGCGGGCTTCATCACCCTGGCGGCCACCCTGTCGGTGGTGCCCTCCGTGCCGGTTGCCGGCATGGCGCTGATCCTGGGCGTGGACCGCTTCATGTCGGAATGTCGCGCGCTGACCAATCTGGTCGGCAACGCGACCGCCACCGTGGTCGTGGCGCGTTGGGAAGGGGAACTTGATCAGGAACAACTGCATGCCGCGCTCGAGGGCGAGCTCCAACCCGCGCCTGTTCCTGCCCCGGTTCCGGCCCACGAGGCGCCCAGCAGGGCTGGCGCCGTGCCCATGGGCCAGCCCATGCAGCAGGGCTGAAACGACGCAAAGCCGAAGTGGCCCGCACGCTGCCGCATCTGCCGATGCGGGCAGCAGTCCCGAATAGTGGGGTGCCCGATGATGAAAAAATCCCCCGGACCGCGAGGTTTCGGGGGATTTTTTTCAGCCGGAGACCGCGACTTTCAGGGCACCTCAATGCCCGCCGCGCGCATCAGGTTCGCGGTTTCGAACAAGGGCAAGCCCATCACGCCGGTATAGCTGCCGGCGATATGCGAAATGAACGTGCCTGCCAGACCCTGGATGCCATAGGCGCCGGCCTTGCCGTAGGGTTCGCAGCTATCGCAGTAGCGGCCGATTTCCTCGTCCGTCAGGTCGCGCATGCGGACCTCGGTGATGGATACGGCTTCCAGCAACCGGTTTCCGGTCCAGACGGCGACGGCGGTGTGCACTTCATGCACGGAACCCGCCAGGGCGCGCAGGATGCGCATGGCGTCGGCGCGGTCGGCGGGCTTGCCCAGGACCGCGCCCGCCAGGATGACCGTGGTATCGGCAGCCAGCAGGGGTAGTTGCGGCATGTCCTGGCCGAGCATCCAGTCGCGGCCGCGCAAGGCCTTGTCCCGCGCGGTGCGCTGGACGTAGTTTGCGGCGCTTTCGCCGGGATGCTGGGGTTCGTCTTCGCCCGGCGGGGCGGGCACGAGCAGGACTTCGTGGGCCAGGCCGATCTGGGTCAGCAGCTCGCGCCGCCGGGGACTGGCCGAGGCAAGGTAGAGGCGCGCGGGGGTTGCGGAGTCGGTCATGCGTCAGCGAAAAAGGTGCGCGCCTGCCTGGCGGTCACGCGCGGTGGTAGGGATGATTGGTCATGATGGCCCAGGCGCGGTAGAGCTGTTCGGCCAGCACCACGCGCACCATGGGGTGCGGCAGCGTCAGCGATGACAGACGCAACTGTCCGGCACAGGAGGCCTTCAGGCCGGCATCCAGCCCATCGGGGCCGCCGACGAGAAACGCGACGTCCTGGCCGCCGGCGCGCCATTGTTCCAGCTTCTGCGACAACGCCATGGTGGTGAGGTCGCGTCCGCGTTCGTCCAGCGCCAGGCGCAAGGCGCTGGCGGGCAGGGCGGCTTCGATCCGTTTGGCTTCGGCCGCCATCATCTGGGCGGGCGTCTTGCCGGTGGTGCGGGGTTCAGGCTTGATTTCGCGCAGTTCCAGCGCGCAGTCGGCCGGCAGGCGTTTGGCGTAGTCGTCCCAGGCGGTTTGCACCCAGTCCGGCATTCGCGTGCCCACGGCCGCGACGATCAGCTTCACGGCGCGCTCAGTACTCTGCGTCGTGCGCGCCGTCGTTGGCGACCGGCGCGGGGCGGGTGGACTCGGGCAGCAGCTTCACGCGCACCGGCTTGCCGCCCCAGATTTCTTCCAGGTTGTAGTACTGGCGGATGGCGGGCTGCATGACGTGCACGACCACGTCGCCCAGGTCGACCACGACCCATTCGCCGGTGTCTTCGCCTTCGATGGTGATGCCGGAGAGATCGAGCGCGCGGCCACGATCCGCCACGCTGGAAGCGAGGGCGCGGGTTTGCCGGTTGGAGGTGGCGCTTGCAATCACGACGCGATCGAACAGGCTGGTCAGATGCGTGGTGTTGTAGACCTTGATGTCTTGCGCCTTGACGTCTTCGAGGGCGTCGATGACGGCGCGTTGGAGTTTTTGGATATCCATAGCTGTAAATATAACCCGCGCGCGGACAGCGGATGCTGGCCCCGTGGCGCTTTCAGCGCCTGGCGGGTGTGGGTTTATCGGTAAAGATGGTGCGCCGCAATATAGGCGGCGACGGGTGCCGCAAGCAGGCCGTCGGTGGATTCGCCGAGCGCCAGGCGCTGACGGATCTGCGAGGCCGAAACCGGCATGGGGGTAAAGGGCAGTTCCTGTAATTCGCGCCCCTGGTTGCGCAGGTGCTCGGCCAGCGCCGGCGGGGCGCTGAGCGCGGTGCCGGGACGGGTGGCGACGGCCAGGTCCACCAGGCTGGCGATGTCCTGCCAGTCGCGCCAGGTGCAGAAATTGGCCAACTGGTCGGTGCCCAGCAGCCAGACATAACGCGCGTCCTGGGGCAGGGCGCGCAGCGTGTCTATGGTGTAGGTCGCGCCGCCGCGCTCGATTTCGATGGGATTGGTGCCCAGGCCAGCGTGGCCGGCGATGGCCAGTTGCAGCATGTCGCGGCGCTGTTCGGCCGTGGCGTGCAGCGCCGCGCGTTGCCAGGGATTGGCTGCGGGAATGAGCTGCACCTCATCCAGGCCGAGCGTCTGCAAGGCATTCTGCGCCAAGGCGATATGCGCAACGTGGACGGGGTCGAAGCTGCCGCCCAGAAGGCCGATGCGCTTCAAACCCAGTCCCGCGGTTTCAGGTAGGCGGCCAATTCCGCCTCGGGCGTGCCCGCTTCGGGTTGCCAGTCGTAGCGCCACTGGGCCAGCGGCGGCATGGACAGCAGGATCGACTCGGTGCGCCCGCCGGACTGCAGGCCGAATAGCGTGCCGCGGTCGAAGACCAGGTTGAATTCGACGTAGCGGCCGCGGCGGTAGGCCTGGAAGTCGCGCTCGCGTTCGCCGTAAGCCTGGCCACGGCGGCGCTCCACGATGGGCATGTAGGCGGGGAGGAAGGCGTCGCCCACCGAGCGGGTCAGGGCGAACGAGGCGTCGAATCCGGGCGCATTCAGGTCGTCATAGAAAATGCCGCCGACGCCGCGCGTTTCATTGCGGTGCTTGAGGAAGAAGTACTCGTCGCACCAACGCTTGTAGCGCGGGTAGTAGTCGCCTCCATGGCCGGCCAGCGCATCGCGGCAGGCGGCGTGGAAATGGCGGGCATCTTCCTCGTACGGATAGTAGGGCGTCAGGTCGATGCCGCCGCCGAACCAGAAAACGTCGGCCTCGTCGTGGCCGGGCCGGGCGGCCGCCAGGAACATGCGCACGTTCATGTGCGTGGTGGGAACATAGGGATTGCGCGGGTGCAGCACCATGGACACGCCCATGGCTTCCCATGAGCGGCCGGCGAGTTCGGGACGGTGCGCGCTGGCCGAGGGCGGCAGCTTGCTGCCCTTGACGTGGCTGAACAGCACGCCGGCCCGTTCGAACAGCGAACCGCCTTCCAGCAGGCGCGACAAGCCGCCGCCGCCTTCGGGCCGCACCCATTCGTCACTGCGGAAGGCCGCGCCTTCAGCGGCTTCCAGGTCGCCGACGATGCGGGTCTGCAAGCCGGTGAGGTAGTCCCGGACGGAGGAGACGGGCAAGGCGTTCATCGAGGTTCCGGCTAGGCGTTGGGCTTGGACTTCTGCTGCGAAGGCTTGAGCGCGCGCCAGCCGATGTCGCTGCGGTACTGGCGGCCGTCGAAGTGAATGCCGTCGATCGCTTCGTAGACGCGGTCGCGGGCCATCTTGACGGAGTCGCCCAGCGCCGTGACGCACAGCACGCGGCCGCCGGTGGTCTTCACTTCGTCGCCGTCGAGCTGGGTGGCGGCGTGGAACACCATGCAGTCCTCGGCATCGGCGGGCAGGCCGCGAATGACGTCACCGGTGCGCGGTGTGTTGGGGTAGTTGTGCGCGGCCAGCACCGCGCCTAGCGCGGTGCGGCGGTCCCAGACGATGTCGGCCTGGTTGAGCGTGCCGTCGACGGCGTGCTCCAGGGCGTCCAGCAGGTCGCTCTTGACGCGCATCATGATGGGCTGGGTTTCCGGATCGCCCATGCGGCAGTTGAACTCCAGGGTCTTGATCTCGCGGTCGGGGTCGTCGCCGGGGGCGATCATCAGGCCGGCGTAGAGGAAGCCCGTGTACGGGATGCCGTCGCGCGTCATGCCCTGCACGGTCGGCAGGATGATTTCGCGCATGATGCGGTGGTGCAGTTCCGGGGTGACGATGGGCGCGGGCGAATACGCGCCCATGCCGCCGGTATTGGGGCCCTGGTCGCCGTCCTGCAGGCGCTTGTGGTCCTGGCTGGTGGCCAGGGCCAGCACGTTGCGGCCGTCGCACATGACGATGAAGCTGGCTTCCTCGCCCACCAGGCATTCCTCGATGACGACGCGCGCGCCCGCGGCGCCCATCGAGCCGTCGCCCAGCATGGCATCCACGGCGGCATGCGCTTCTTCCAGCGTGGCGGCAACCACGACGCCCTTGCCCGCGGCCAGGCCGTCGGCCTTGATCACGATGGGGGCGCCTTCCTGGTCGATATAGGCATGCGCCAGGGCCGGGTCGGTGAAGGTTTCGTAGCGGGCGGTCGGGATGTTGTGCCGGACCATGAAGGCCTTGGCGTAGTCCTTCGAGCTTTCCAGCTGGGCGGCGGCCTTGGTCGGGCCGAAGATCTTCAGGCCGCGGGCGCGGAACACGTCCACCACGCCGGCGGCCAGGGGGGCCTCGGGGCCGACGACGGTCAGGGCGACGCCTTCGCGTTGCACGAAATCAGCCAATTCCTCGGCATTGGTGAACGGGATGTTCTCGATCTGTTCGGCGCGCTGGGTGCCGCCGTTGCCCGGAGCGACGTATACCTTGTGGACCCGCGGGGAGCGGACCAGCCGCCAGGCGAGAGCATGTTCGCGGCCGCCAGAGCCAATTACCAGGAGTTTCATGTTGCGTGGTTCTTAAGGTTGCCAGTCGAGCGCCGCAAGGCGCCAGCCCGTGGAGTAGGCCAGGGAGCCGGGCGAGCCCGGATCCGGTGACAGCGTGGCGTCGGGAAGGCAGGGCCCGCCCGGCGCCAGGGTAAGGGGATTACTGCGCTTCGTCGAAAACGACGTTCGTATAGACTTCCTGCACGTCGTCCAGGCCTTCCAGGGCGTCAAGCAGTTTCTGCATCTTGATGGCGTCTTCGCCGGCCAGTTCGGTCTCGTTCAGGGCCTTCATGACGATGCCGTCCACCTCGGCCTTCAGGCCGGCGGCGTCGAAGGCGCTGCGCACGGCGGCGTAGTCGGCCGGCGCGCAGACCACTTCGATCACGCCTTCTTCGTCGGTCGTCACGTCTTCGGCGCCGGCCTCGAGGGCGGCTTCCATGACCTTGTCTTCCGAGGTGCCGGGCGCGAACACGAACTGGCCGCAGTGCTTGAACATGAAGGCGACCGAGCCTTCCTGGCCCAGGTTGCCGCCGTTCTTGGCGAAGGCGTGGCGCACTTCGGCCACGGTGCGGGTGCGGTTGTCGGTCATGCAGTCGACGATCACGGCCGCGCCGCCGATGCCGTAGCCCTCGTAGCGGACTTCTTCGTAGGCCTCGCCGTCGGCGCCACCCGCGCCGCGCTGGACGGCGCGCTGGATGTTGTCCTTGGGCATGTTGGCGTCGGTGGCCTTGTCCCAGGCCATGCGCAGGCGCGGGTTGCTGTCCGGGTCCGGGCCGCCGGCACGCGCCGCCACGGTGATTTCACGAATGATTTTGGTCCAGAGCTTTCCGCGCTTGGCGTCTTGGCGCCCTTTGCGGTGCTGAATATTGGCCCATTTGCTGTGTCCGGCCATGGCTTCCCAGGGTAAATTGTCTGCAAAGAGCGCATTTTACCGTGCCAGCGCCCGGCGCGCCCGGGGGCGGACCGCATGTGTCCATATTGCCACGCGCACAAGGGGCGCGGCAGGCTCTACACTTGGGCATCCATCTGATTCCCTGGTCCGGAGAGCTGCACATGCCCAACCCCATCGTCATCGCCAAGAATGCACAGACCGAGTTGGCGCTGCTGCCTGCCCTGGCCAATCGCCACGGCTGCATCACCGGGGCCACGGGTACCGGCAAGACCGTCACCCTGCAGGTTTTGGCGGAGTCCTTTTCCCGTATTGGCACGCCGGTATTCATGGCCGACGTCAAGGGCGACCTGACCGGCATTTCCCAGGCCGGCGCCGGCACTCCCAAGCTGCTCGAGCGCCTGAAGAATCTGGGCCTGAGCGAGCCGGCTTGGGCGGCCAGCCCGGTCACGCTGTGGGATGTGTTCGGCGAGCAAGGCCTGCCGGTGCGGGCCACCGTGTCGGACATGGGGCCGCTGCTGCTGTCCCGCATCCTGGAATTGAACGACACGCAGGAAGGCGTGCTGACGCTGGTCTTCAAGGTCGCCGATGACGAAGGCCAGCTGCTGCTGGACCTGAAGGACCTGCGCGCCATGCTGCAGAACGTCGCCGATCGCGCCTCGGAGCTGAAAACGCGATACGGCAATGTGTCTTCCGCCAGCATAGGCGCCATCCAGCGCGGCCTGCTGGCCCTGGAATCGCAGGGCGCGGAGAAATTCTTCGGCGAACCCATGCTGGACGTGGCCGACCTGATGCGCACGGACGCCCAGGGCCGCGGCATGGTCAATGTGCTGGCAGCCGACAAGCTGATGCAGGCGCCGCGCCTGTACGCCATCTTCCTGCTGTGGCTGCTGGCGGACCTGTACGAGAAACTGCCCGAAGTGGGCGACATGGACCAGCCCAAGCTCGTGTTTTTCTTCGATGAAGCCCACCTGCTGTTCAACGACGCGCCTGCCGCGCTGCTGAACAAGATCGAGCAGGTGGTGCGTCTGGTCCGCTCCAAGGGCGTGGGCGTCTATTTCGTGACCCAGAATCCGCTGGACATCCCCGACACCGTGCTGGGGCAGTTGGGCAATCGTGTCCAGCACGCCTTGCGGGCGTTCACCCCACGCGATCAGAAGGCCGTGAAGACGGCTGCCCAGACGATGCGTCCCAATCCGGGGCTGGACATCGAGGCGGCCATCACCGAGTTGGGCGTGGGCGAGGCGCTGGTGTCGCTGCTGGACTCCAAGGGGCGGCCGATGCCGACCGAACGCGCCTACATCGTGCCGCCGGCAAGCCGGATCGGCCCGGCGACCGACGCCGAGCGGCAAGCGCTGCGCCAGGGCAGTCCGCTGGCATCCAAGTATGAAACGGCTATCGACCGGGAGTCCGCCTATGAAGTGCTGGCCGGACGCGCGGCCAAGCCGGCGGATCAGGCCGGCGCGGCAAAGAACGGCTCCGCGCAGCCCGAAGGCAAGGGCGCCGCGGAAGAGTCGGGCGGCGGCCTCATGGACAGCCTGAACGACGTCTTGTTCGGGTCGACCGGTCCGCGCGGCGGCAAGCGCGATGGCGTCGTGCAGACCATGGCCAAGAGCACGGTCCGGTCAATTGCGCGTGAGTTGACCCGCGGCATATTGGGCTCTTTGCTCGGCTCGAAAGGCCGGCGTTGAAGCCCTGGCCCGGCGCGCTTGCTGGCAGCCGCTCGCGCGCCTGATGGGGAACCGAACCGAGTAATATTTTCGTGCAATGATAAAGAGGCTGCGCGTAGCCGTTGAGACTATGGCCGCGCGCGAGGCATCCAAGGAAAACAAAGGAAGACGTGGTGGCAAAGAAACACAAGATTGCGGTGATCCCTGGAGACGGGATCGGCAAGGAAGTCGTGCCCGAGGGCTTGAAGGTGCTGGACGCGGTCGCAACGCGATTCGGCATCGATTTCCAATGGGACCATTTCGACTGGAGCTGCGACTACTACGCCAAGCACGGCAAGATGATGCCGGACGACTGGCAGGCGCAGATTGGCCAGCACGAAGCGATTTTCTTCGGCTCCATCGGCTGGCCCGCCACGGTGCCTGACCACGAAGCGCTGTGGGGTTCGCTATTCAAGTTCCGCCGCGAGTTCGACCAGTACATCAATCTGCGCCCGGTGCGCCTGATGCCTGGCGTACCTTCGCCGCTGAAGGACCGCCAGCCTGGCGAGATCGATTTCTTCATCGTGCGCGAGAACACGGAAGGTGAATACTCCAACAGCGGCGGCCGCCTGTTCGCTGGCACCGAGCGCGAAGTGGTCATCCAGGAAAGCGTGTTCACGCGCATCGGCGCCGACCGCGTCCTCAAGTTCGCCTTTGAACTGGCGCAGAAGCGCGGCAAGCACCTGACCGCGGCGACCAAGTCCAACGGCATTTCCATTTCGATGCCGTGGTGGGACGAGCGCGTGGCCGACATGGCTGAGAAGTATCCGGACGTGCGCTGGGACAAGTACCACATCGACATTCTGTGCGCGCATTTCGTGCAGCATCCCGACTGGTTCGACGTGGTGGTGGCTTCCAACCTGTTTGGCGACATTCTGTCCGATCTCGGTCCGGCTTGCACGGGCACCATCGGCATCGCGCCTTCGGCCAACCTGAATCCGGAGCGCAAGTTCCCGTCCCTGTTCGAACCGGTGCACGGTTCGGCGCCGGACATCTACGGCAAGGGCATCGCCAACCCGATCGGACAGATCTGGAGCGGCGCGCTGATGCTGGATTTCCTGGGTTATCCGGACGCCTCGGCGGCCGTGGTCAAGGCTATCGAAACCGTCCTGGCGGAAGGTCCCCGTACCCGGGACATGAAGGGCGCCGCCTCCACCGCCGAGGTCGGCAGCGCGATTGCCGCGCTGATCGCGGCGGGCTGAGGCAAGCTAATCGCAAGGCATGCCAGGCAAGTGAATGGACGAGTCTGGCTTTTCCTCCTCTGCTACCCATGTGGGAGGAGGACGGGCCGACCGCTTTGTGCGCAAGCTGTTCCGCATGCTGCGGTCGCGCACGCAAAGGCATAACCAGCACTTGTGGCCCTTCGTCCGGATCTGGAGGGATAGATCCGGCGCGATCGGCGGCTTTCGCGCCTTTGGCCGGCCGCAGCCGGTCACGCCGCTTGCCCAGGGATACGATCCTGCCGACGAGGAAGTGCATCTGATCCTGAGCGGCCCATCGGTCAGCCAGATACCCTACGACCGGCTGGACATCCGTGCGGCGATGGGCGTGAATGGCGCCATTGTGCTGGCGCGCAAGTTCGACCTGCCGTTCAAGTACTACTGCATCATCGACCAGAACTTCGTCCGCGAACGTATCGACCTGGTGCGCGAGATCGTGTCGCGCGACCTGACCTTGTACGTTTTGCCCGAGGTCCTGCGCTACATCATGCAGGGGCTGCCGCAAGAGGCGATCCGCTGCCGCATCTGCGTCATTGAACTGATCTCCGAACGGGCCTACCAGCGCATCGCCGCGCCGGCCGTGCTGCAGCGCATGGCGGCGGCTTCGCCCGACGTGCAGTTGCTGGACGCGAAACGGGGCATGGGATTCAGCTTCAATGTGGAGTTGGGCGTGTTCGATGCCGATACCGTGGCCTATGCCGCCTTGCAGGTACTGGTATCCAGCGGCGCCCGCAAGGTCTATGCGCACGGGCTGGATTTGACCCTGCAAAACGGCTTGCGCTTCTATGACGAAGGGCAGGCGCCCCAGTCCAGCAGGCTGGCGCGAAAGTTCTCGCACCTGATCGAACCGTCGTTTCGCTTCGCCGCCGCGCAATGGCGCGCCCGCGGCATCGCGGTGTTCAATCTGTCGCCCATCAGCGCCTTGCCGGCCGACATCATCGAACGCGCCGACTGGCACGCCTTGCTGAAGGAATAGTTTTTTTGCGGCCAGGCCCCGGACGCAACGGTCCGGGACCAGGCCTGGCCCGCATCAGTGCGCGCCGGCCGCCGCTTCGGCCGCGCCGCCGCCGCCGGCCTGGGCCGAACGTGGACGGGCGAACCAGACCAGGCCGGTCAGGGCCAGGAAGATGATGGCGGACGCGTAGAACACGTCCACCGCCGACATGGTGAAGGCTTGCGTGTTGATCAGGCCGTCCACCATGGTCAGGGCTTGCTGATGCGTCATGCCCAGCCCGTTCTGCAGCGCTGCCATGGTCTGGTCGAACGCCTGCTGGCCGGGCTTGGCGACTTCGGTCAGCTGCGAGTGGTGCATGGTCGCGCGGTTTTCCCACAGCGTGGTGGCAATGGACGTGCCGAACGCGCCCGCTGTCAGACGCAGGAAGTTCGACAGGCCCGAGGCTGCGGGAATGCGCCACGGTTCGATGCCGGACAGCGTGATCGAGGTGAGCGGCACGAAGAACGTCGCCATGGCCGCGCCCTGGATGATGGTCGGGACCATCAGCGTGCGGACGTCGGTCTGGGTGTTGAATCCCGAACGCATGAAGCACACCAGCGCGAAGATCAGGAACGCTACCGTCGCGATCTGCCGCGGGTCGCGCGTGGCCAGCATCTTGCCGACGATGGGCGTCAGTAGGATCGCGAGCAGGCCCACCGGGGCGGTCACCAGCCCCGCGTAGGTCGCGGTATAGCCCATATTGCTCTGCAGCCATAGGGGCAACAGCACCACGTTGCCGAAGAAGACGCCGTAGGCCACCGCCAGCGTCAGCGCGCCGACCGTGAAGTTGCGGATCTTGAAAAGGCGCAGGTCCACCACAGGGTGCGCGTCGGTCAGTTCCCAGATCAGGAAAAAGACGAAGGCGACGAGGGCGGTCGCGGCCAGTGCGATGATGGTGCCGCTGGCGAACCAGTCCAGCTCCTTGCCCTTGTCCAGCATGATCTGCAGCGCGCCCACCCACACCACCAGCAGCGCCAGGCCGACTTTGTCGATCGGCAGCTTGCGCGTGACGGACTCGCGGCCGCCATAGATGCGCCAGCTGATCCAGGCGGCCAGCAGGCCCACCGGCACGTTGATGTAGAAGATCCAGGGCCAGGTGTAGTTGTCGGAGATCCAGCCGCCCAGCAAAGGCCCGGCGACCGGCGCGACCAGCGTGGTCATGGACCAGACCGCCAGCGCCATGCCCGCCTTGGACTTGGGAAAGCTCGCCAGCATCAGCGCTTGCGATAGCGGGATCATGGGGCCGGCGACGGCTCCTTGCAGCACGCGGAATGCGATCAGCGCTTCCAGCGACGGCGCAAAGCCGCACAGCCATGACGCCAGCACGAACAGCAGCGTGGAAATCAGGAACAGCCGCACTTGGCCGAAGCGTTGCGTGAGCCAGCCCGTCAGCGGCACCGTGATCGCGTTGGCGACAGCGAAGGACGTGATGACCCAAGTGCCCTGGCTGGTGCTGACGCCCAGGTCGCCCGAGATGGTGGGAATGGACACGTTCGCGATCGAAGTGTCCAGCACGTTCATGAACACCGCCGTGGACAGCGCGATGGACCCGATGATGCGGGTCGCGCCTTCCAGTGGCGGGTAACCGCCAGGCGGGGGCGCCGGCTGGGCGGCGGACTGCTTTGTTGCGCTCATGATGCGAGATTGGCCTCG
The DNA here is from genome assembly GCF_049647645.1 of Achromobacter sp. GTDB lineage: Bacteria > Pseudomonadota > Gammaproteobacteria > Burkholderiales > Burkholderiaceae_B > Achromobacter. The sequence continues at coordinate 10,564 of NZ_JBARYB010000206.1, read as the reverse complement.
ATGATCTTGCTGATCATGGCGTCGACTTCATCGTGGGCCGGTTCGAAGGCGCGCGTCGACCAGGCCGGCTCCTTGCGCTCGGCCTGCGTCAGCGGTTCGCCTTCCTGCTTGCCCACGTCCACTTCCACGTCCATCGACAGGCCCACGCGCAGCGGATGCTTCTTCAGGTCTTCGGGATCGAGCGCGATGCGCACCGGCACGCGTTGCACCACCTTGATCCAGTTGCCGGTGGCGTTCTGGGCGGGCAGCAGGGCGAAGGCGCTGCCCGTGCCGGCGTCCAGCCCGGCGATGGTGCCGTGGTAAATGACTGAACTGCCGTACAGGTCGGCAACCATCTTGGCGGGCTGGCCGATGCGCATCTTGCGCAGCTGGCCTTCCTTGAAGTTGGCTTCGATCCACACCTGGTCCAGCGGCACGACCGTCATCAGGGCGGAGCCGGGCGCGACGCGCTGACCGACCTGCACGCTGCGCCGGGCCACCACGCCGCCCACCGGGGCGGGCAACACGGTGCGCGATTGCGCCAGCCAGGCGTTGCGCAGGCCGGCTGCGGCCTGGCGCACGTCGGGGTGGTCTGCGACCGTGGTGCCCTCGGTCAAAGCCTGGTTGGTGGCCAGCTTGGCACGCGAGGCGGCCAGCGCGGCGCGGGCTTGCGCCAAGCCCGATTGGGCGGACTTGAGCGCGGCTTCGGCGTGCAGGATTTCTTCGCCGCTGACGCCGCCGGACTTGGCCAATTGCTGGCGGCGATTGACGTCGCTTTGCGCGCGGGTCAGTTCGGCCTGGGCGCGCAGGATATCGGCGTTGCGCAGGTCGACGTCGGCGGCCAGGGCGTCGTTCTGGACATAGATGGTGCGCACCTGGCGTACCGTTTGCGCCAGCTTGGCCTGGGCCTGGTGCAAGGCCACCTCGGTATCGGCCGGATCCAGGCGCACCAGCGGCTGGCCGGCGGCGACGGTTTCCGTGTCGTCGGCCTCGATGGCCACGACCGTGCCGGGCACCTGGGGCGTGATCTGCACCAGATTGCCGTGCACGTAGGCGTCGTCGGTGCTTTCGAAATGGGCGCCGAACAGCGCCCACCAGATGCCGTAGGCGATCGCGATGAGGATGAAGGCCCCGGTGGCCAGCAACAGCAGGCGTTTGCGGGCGGGGTTGGCGGCGGGAGTAGCTGCGGTCATGACGTCTGAATCCGGGGAGCGTTCAATGGGTTGGGTTCGTGGCGGGGGCGGACTCGGCGGCAGGGGCGTAGCCACCGCCCAGCGCACTGGCGAGGTTCGCGTCCAACTGATAGGCGCGGATACGCAGATCGGTGTCCAGCCGCGCCTGGGTCAGCACGCCGGTCTGCGCGATGAGCACGGAGATGTAGTTGCCCATGCCGGCCCGGTAGCGTTTGACTGCCAGGTCATAGGCGGCGTCGATGGCTTCGCGGGCCTGGCGTTGCTGGGCCTTTTCCTGGTCCAGCAGGCGCAGCCCGTCGAGCGCGTCGGCCACTTGATGCACGGCGTCCAGCACGGTCTGGTTGTAGTCCGACACCGCGAGGTCGGCATCCGCGCGACGGCCTGCCAGGTTCGCGTTCAATTCACCGCCGTGGAAGATCGGCAGCGTGACGGCGGGGCCGAAGCCGGCCATGCGGGCGTCCGCGCCCAGCAGGTTGCCGGTGCCCATGGCCTGGAAGCCGACGAATGCCGCCAGGTTCACGTTGGGGTAGAACTCGGCCTTGGCGCTGTCGATGGCGTGGCGGGCGGCCTCGGCGCGCCATTTCGCGGCGGTGACGTCGGGGCGGTGGCCCAGCAGGTCTAGCGGCACGCTGGCGGGCACGCCGCCGGCGGGGGCGGTAAGCGCCACCGGCTGCAAGGATTGTCCGCGTTGCGGGCCGGCTCCGGCCAGGGCCGCGACCTGGTTGCGCAACTGCGCCAACGTGGTGTCGGTCTGGGTCAGTTCCACCTTGCCGGCGGCCAGCGACGATTCCGCCTGCTTGACTTCCACCTGGGTGTCCAGCCCGGCCGTGTAGCGGCCCTGGGTCAGCGACAGCACCTCGGCGCGCTGGGCCAGCACGCGGTTGAGCACGTCGCGCTGGGCAAAGGCGTTCTGCAGGTTCAGGTAGGCGCGGACCATGGCGCCGGCCAGCAGGTTGCGCGCCGCCTGCGCGTCGGCCGCGGCAGCGGCCTGCTGCGATACGGCCGCTTGCAGGCGCGAGCGGTTCTTGCCCCAGAAGTCCAGCTCATAGCTGAAGTCCAGGGCCAGCCGGTTGTCGCTGACGACCGAGCCGCCCATGGGCGCGGGGTAGATGTAATCCTTCGACAGGTGCTCGCGGGTCAGCGTGTAGTTGGCATCCACCCGGGGCAGCAGCGGCGCGCGCGCGATGCCGACCGCGGCGTTGGCCTTGGCCAACCGTGCCTGCGCGGCGCTCATCGAGGGGTTGTTGGCCAAGCCCTCGTCCAGCAGGACATTGAGCTGCGGGTCGCCGTAGCGCTGCCACCACTGGGTCTCAGGCCAGGCCGTGTCTTGGCTGGTGAGTCCCAGCTTGGCTCCGTCCAGCGTCGCCACGGGTTCGGAGCCGGATTCCATCAATGCGCAACCGCTCAGGGCCAGCACCAATACGGTAGTGATAAGGCGTTTCATCCTGACTGTTTGCTGAAAGTAGTTGATTAATCTGTATTTGCCTAGGCAATTATTATGCCAAATAAAACCCCGGGAATCGGGGCATGCCGGAGCGGCTGTCAGCGCTCTGGAGGCGCTGACGAGGCGGAGCCGTTGGCGATCATGCGGCGCAGGAGGTGTTTCAACTGCGCGACTTCGTCGATGGAGAATCCGCGCAGATGGTGATTCAGCACCCGCGCGATATTGGGAGGGATCTCGCGCGCCTTGGCTTCGCCGACTTCGGTAAGTTCGATCTTGACGACGCGGCGGTCTTCCTGGCAGCGGTTGCGGCGCAGCAGGCCCTTGGCTTCCAGCCGATCCAGCGCGCGGGTCATGGCGCCGGTGTCCATGCCGGTGAGCCGGGCTAGCTCCGCGGGCGTATCGGCACGCCCCTGGAAAACCAGCAAAATGGGGCGCCATTGCATGGCGGTGAGATCCAGCGGGGCCATTTCCTGATCCAGCATCCGGTTCAATGAATTGGAGACCAGTTTGATCAGGAAACCGGCGTTGTCCTCCATCAGGCAGCGGGCGTCGCCGCGGTAATGGACGGGGGTGTCGGACGAAGAGGGGGGAGGCGCAGCAGTCATATGCGCCGAATTTTACTGCCTAGTCAGTTATTGTCAAGGCTGTATCTTTGCCGGCTTGTCGGGCCGCGCAGCCGCTGGAGCCTGCTTGCGCAGGCCCGACCAGACAATGGCGGCCACGATCAGGGCGGCGCCGGCCATCATGCGGGGCGTGGGCTCCTGGCTGAACAGGACCCAGGCGAAGCCGATGGCGTACACGGGTTCCAGCGCGATGACCAGCCCGGCGCTGCGCGCGTTCAACCGCGTCAGGCTGGACACGAACAGATAGTGCGACAAGCCCGTGCAGAAGATGCCTAGCAGCGCCAGCCAGAACCAGTCCAATGCAGGCAGGGCGGGCAGTTGGGATACGGCGAACGGCAGCATCACCAGAGCCACCACCAGGTTTTGCCAGCATGCTACCTGCATCGGGTCCATGCCCGAGGCCGAACGGCGGTTGCTCAAGGCCAGCAGCGCGAAACTCAGGCCCGACAACAGGCCCCAGGCCAGGCCGATGGTGCCCTGGTCGGCCAGGTCGAACGACGGCGTGACCAGTACCAGCCCGGCGGTCACCAGGCCCAGCAGCAGCCATTCGGTCGGGCGGATGCGCTCACGGAACAGCAGCCCCTCGAACAGGGTGATGAACGCGGGGAAGCTGGCGAAGCCGAGCGTGGCGATGGCGATGCCGCCCACCTTCACGGCGATGAAGAACGTGACCCAGTGTCCCGCCAGCAGGGCGCCCGACACCACCAGCACGAACAACTGCGCGGGCGTCAGGGCGCCCAGCAGCGGCTTGCGGCGCATGCGGGCGAACAGCCCCAGCGCGAGTACCGCGAATATGGCCCGGCCCAGCGTGATCACGGCCGCGCTGGCCTGGATCAGTTCGCCGAACACGCCGGTCAGGCCGAACAGTACGGCGGCAACGTGGATGTAGGTGAGAGCGCGGTGTCGGGTCATGCGTGAGACAAATATGGCCAGGAAAGCGTGGGCAAAGGCGTGCGGTGTTTTTGCACTGAACATAAAATCATCGCATGAATCGCCTTGCCAAGCTTTTGCCGTCCTTCCGTCCTTCCAATCGCGCTACCGGTTTCTTCCTGGCGACCCTGGGCGCCGTCCTGTTTTCGGCCAAGGCCATCGTGGTGAAGTTCACCTACCGCTACGGCATCGACGCGGTCACCCTCATTGCCTTCCGCATGCTGTTCGCCATGCCGTTCTTCGCGGCGGTGGCCTGGCACCAGTCGCGCCGCGCGGCGCGCGGCGAAATCCCCGTCATGACCTGGAAGGAACGCGCGCAGGTCTGCGTGCTGGGCCTGCTGGGCTACTACCTGTCCAGTTTCCTGGACTTTCTGGGCCTGCGATACATCACCGCCAGCCTGGAGCGCCTGATCCTGTTCCTGTCGCCTTCGCTGGTAGTGCTGCTGTCCGCGTTCTGGTTCAAGCGTCCGGTCGAGCGCCGCCAGTGGATGGCCATGGCGCTGTCCTACGCCGGGGTCGTGCTGGTGTTCGCCCATGACCTGTCCTTCGGCGGGGGCGAGGTGCTGTTAGGGTCTTTGTTCGTTTTCGGATCGGCCGCAAGCTATTCTGTGTACCTGATCTGTTCGGGAGAACTGGTCAAGCGTTTGGGCGCGACGCGTCTGGTGGCGTATGCCATGCTGGTGTCCTGCGTGGCCTGCATCATCCAGTTCTTTGTCGTGCATCCCCCGGCCATGCTGATCCAGCCTGCCGGAGTCTATGGTTATTCGGTGATCCACGCCACGCTGAATACGGTGGTGCCGGTGTTCATGCTGATGTGGGCGGTAGCGCTGATTGGCGCGCCCACCGCGTCGCTGTTGGGCATGGTGGGGCCGGTATCGGTGCTGTTTCTGGCGTCGTGGTTCCTGCAGGAGCCCATCACGGTGTGGCAGATGGCGGGGACCGCGTTGGTGCTGGCTGGCGTATTCGTGCTGATGGGGGGCGGGGCCGGCAGGCTGGCGTCCACCAGGCAGGGCGAGGCCCGGCCATCGCGTTGAATCTGGTTTTTCTCGTTCAAGGGCCGCAGACAGGCTCTCGTTAGCATTTTTTCCAATGAAAGGAGGCCAGCATGGCCAGCAATCTCGTCAAGGCAATTCGTATCGAGCAGCACGGTGGTCCTGAAGTCCTGAAGCTGGTCGAGGTCGAAGTGCCTCCGCCCGCCGCCAATGAAGTCACGATCGAGCAGCACGCCGCCGGCTTGAACTTCATCGATATCTATTTCCGCACGGGCTTGTATCCCCATCCGCTGCCGCACGGCCTGGGCTTCGAGGGTGCAGGTGTGGTGACCGCCGTCGGCGCCGATGTCACGCATCTGAAGAAAGGCGACCGCGTCGCCTACGGCCAGAGCCCGATCGGCGCCTACGCCAAGGCGCGCAACGTGCCGGCCGCGCAGGTCGTCAAGGTGCCCAAGGGCATCGGCTTCGACGAAGCCGCTGCCCTGATGCTCAAGGGCCTGACGGTGCAGTACCTGTTCCGCCAGACCTACCGCCTGCAAGGCAACGAGACCATTCTGTTCCACGCGGCCGCCGGCGGCGTGGGCTTGATCGCATGCCAATGGGCCAAGGCCCTGGGCGTGAAGCTGATCGGCACCGTCTCCAGCCCCGAGAAGGCCGAGCTGGCCCGCGCCAACGGCGCTTGGGAAACCATCGACTACTCGCGCGAGAACGTGGCCGAGCGCGTGCTCGAACTGACCGGCGGCAAGAAGGTGCCGGTGGTATATGACGGCGTCGGCAAGGACACCTGGGAGACCTCGCTGGACTGCATCGAGCCGCGCGGCCTGATGGTGAGCTTCGGCAACGCGTCCGGCCCCGTGTCGGGCGTCAACCTGGCGACGCTGAACCAGAAGGGCTGCCTGTACGTGACGCGTCCGTCGCTGGGCTTGCACGTGAACACGCTAGCCAAGCTGCAAGCGGCCTCCGAGGAGCTCTTCGACCTGGTCCTCAAGAAGAAGATCAAGGTCCGCATCGACCAGCGCTATACGCTGGAGCAAGCCGGCGAGGCGCAGACCGCGCTGGCCGGACGCAAGACCACCGGCGCCACGGTGCTGATGCTGGACTGATCCGGAAACCATAATGTGCGGCGCCCGCGAGGGCTGCCGCGCCAGGCCCGGCACCGCGCTGCGCGCGTTGCCGGGTTTTTTTTTCCAGGAGGCATCCTGGGGCGAAAGCCCTGTCGGGGGACACCAAGCCCGCATGAGCGGGCGCGGCGCAGGGGCCTTTCCCGTTCCGCCGTGCGCAGAATGACAAATCGCCATGCACGGTCCGACAAGCCTTCCGGGAATGCCGTTGCTATTCTGGCTTCAACCATTTCGTTGGAGCTTCGAATGTCTTCAGCAAGCGCTAGCGCTGCCGGCCACGCCGGTTCTGATCGCCCGGAACTGGGTGCCATCCGCGAATCCATGTTCATCGATGGCAAGCCGGTGCGCGCAGGGCAGGGCGCGCCCATCGCCGTCCATGACCCCGCCACCGGCGAGGTCATCGCCCATCAGCCCGACGCCGGGCCGCAGCAGGTGGACCTGGCGGTACAGGCCGCCAGACGCGCCTTCGAATCCGGGCCGTGGCGCGACATGCTGCCTGCCGGACGCGAACGCCTGTTGCTGAAGCTGGCCGACCTGGTCGAGCAGCACGGCACTGAACTGGCCCGCCTGGAGACCCTGAACAACGGCAAGCTGCTGGGCGTGGCGCAAGGCCTGGAAGTCGGCTCGGGCGCGCAATGGCTGCGCTATATGGCGGGTTGGGCGACCAAGATCACCGGCGACACGCTGTCGCTGTCCATACCGTTTCCTCCCGGCGTCCGGTATAGCGCCTATACCGTGCCGCAGGCCGTGGGCGTGGTGGCGGCGATCATTCCATGGAATTTCCCGCTGCTGATGGCGATCTGGAAGATCGCGCCCGCCCTGGCCGTGGGCTGCACCGTGGTGCTCAAGCCCGCCGAGGAAACGCCGCTGACCGCGCTGCGACTGGCCGAATTGGTATTGGAGGCTGGTTTCCCGCCGGGCGTGGTCAACGTCGTGACCGGCCGGGGCGAGACCGCTGGCGCCGCACTGGTCGAGCATCCCGGCGTGGACAAGATCGCATTCACCGGATCGACCGAAGTCGGCAAGCTGATCGGCCGTGCCGCGATGGACGACATGAAGCGGGTATCGCTGGAACTGGGCGGCAAGTCTCCCTTGATCGTGCTGGATGACTGCGACGTCGACCGCGCCGTGCAAGGGGCGGCTGCCGCCATTTTCTTCAACCAGGGGCAGGTGTGCACGGCAGGCTCGCGCCTCTATGTGCAAAAACGCTTGTACTCCAAGGTCGTGGAGGGGCTGGCAGACCTGGCCGCCGGCATGAAGCTGGGTTCGGGATTCGATCCCGCCACGCAGGTCGGCCCGCTGGTATCGGCCCGCCACCAGAAGCGCGTCATGGATTACATCGGCATCGGGCGCAGCGAGGGCGGACGCGTGCTGGCGGGAGGAGACAGCGGCAGCGGCGCAGGCTACTTCGTGCAGCCCACCGTTTTTTCCGATGTGCCGCAGGGTGCGCGCATCGCCCGCGAGGAAATCTTCGGCCCCGTCGTGGTGGCGCAGCGATTCGACACCCTGGATGATGCCGTGCGGCTGGCCAACGACAGCGTCTACGGCCTGGGCGCCAGTCTCTGGAGCAACGATCTGGGCCGGGTGCAAAGCCTGATTCCGCGCATCGACGCCGGAACCCTCTGGGTGAACACGCACAACATGCTGGATCCCAACATGCCATTCGGCGGATTCAAGCAATCCGGCATCGGCCGCGAGCACGGCCGCGCCGTGCTGGATATGTACCTGGAGCGGAAATCGGTTTGCATCGCTTACTAGAACAGTGATCGCGCGGTCCAAGCCGGGACATACCGGCGGCCGCGCCTTCATGAAACCAAGGGGAAGTGCATGGCAGGCAAGGCAGATTGCCGGGCCCGGAGACGCGCGGCGCTGTTGCTGGCGTGCGCGGGGGCGTCGCAGGCGGCTTGGGCGGGAGACCCCAGCGCGCGCGATTGGATACCCGCGCCGGTGGGCACCAACATCATCGCCGGATACATGGCGGGACTGAGGTCTTCGGGCTTGTATGCCGAAGGCAAGCGCGTGGACGGCGGGTCGGTCGACGTGAACACGCTGGTCTACCGGCAGATGCACTATCGCGATTTCTACGGCAAGACGGTGCAGCTCGAATTCATCGTGCCGATGGTCCGGACCTCGCAGGACCTGCCGGGCATGGCTGGCGACCACCAGACCGGTATCGGCGACGTGACGCTCGGTTCGGCGATCTGGCTGTACAACAACCCGCAGACCAAGACCTGGTTCGCCTGGGAACCGTTCGTCGTGGCGCCGGTGGGCCGCTACGACGGCTCGCGTCCCGATGTGTCGCCGGGCAAGAACCGCTGGTCCACCGTCCAGGATTTCTCTTTCGTGCAGGGCTTGGGCGAATCGACCTACCTCGAAGCCATCGCGGAAGTGGAGATCTACGGCCGCAATACGGACTGGCATGGGCAGACGCTGAAGAAGGATCCGTCGTTCCGGTTCTTCGCCCTGGCTTCGACCAACCTGACGCCGGATACCTACACCGGCATCCGCTACCGCTATGAGACGGGCGGGCGCGAAATCTCGTCCGGCGAGACCGTCGCCACGCGGGCGCGCAATCACCAGCTGGCTGTCGAACTGACGCATCAGATCAACGACGCCAACCAGATTCAGATGCAGTACATCCACGACCTGAAGGTCGAGAACGGACCGCGGATGCGTGGCGTGCAGTTGCGCTACGTCTATGCGTTCTAGGGGAACCGGATCATGAGACCAGGAGAATATCGATGAACGCGCTACGCGCCAGATCATGCGCATCGCGGGCCGCACGGTGGGCGCTGTGCGCCGCGCTGCTGGCCGCGGCGGGCCTAGCCCGGGCGGACCTGCCCGTGGAAGAACTCAAGGGCGGCACGCGCCTGCCGCCGGCCACGCCGCACCGGCTGTATGTGATGGACGCCGTCTTCAATCACCTGGTCGACAGCCGGGTCAACATCTATGACGGCGACACCCTGAAGTTCCTGGGTCTGGTGCCCACCTCGTTCAACGGTCACATGACCGTGTCGGCGGACGGCAAGGACATCTACGTCATGACGACCTATTACGAGCGGCTGAACCGGGGCAAGCGCACCGACGTGGTGGAGGCCTGGGACGCTGAAACGCTCACGCCCAAGTACGAGGTGCCGATCCCGCAGAAGCGCGCGCAGGCGCTGAACTACCGCAACTACCTGCGGCAGAGCACGGACGGAGAACTGCTGTTCGTGCAGAACGCCACGCCCGCGTCTTCCGTCACGGTGGTGGACTTGAAGACGCGTCAATTCGCGGACGAGGTGACCGCGGCGGCGGGCTGCTGGAGCATCATCGTGCTGCCTTCGCGTCCGCGCAGCTTCGCCAGCATTTGTGGCGACGGCGCGCTGGTGACCGTCGACCTGGACCAGACCGGCAAGCCGGCCGGGCAACAGCGCAGCCAGCCCATGTTCGATCCGGAAAAGGATCCGATCTTCACGCATGCGGAGAACCTGGGGGATACCTACTACTTCGTGTCCTATAACGGCAACGTCTACAGCACCGACTTCAGCGGCAAGGACGCCGTGTTCGGCAAACCCTGGTCGCTGCTGGACGCCTCGGGCAAGGACCAGGGCTGGCGTCCTGGCGGCTACAACCTGCTGGCCGTGAACCAGGCCAGCAAGCGGTTGTACGTGGGCATGCATCCGAACGGGGCCGAGGGCACGCACAAGACGCCGGCCGCCGAAATCTGGGTCTACGACCTGGCCACGCACAAGCGGATAGCCCGCGTGCCGGGTCAGAACGCCTTGTCGATGTCGGTATCGCAGGATGACCAGCCGCGGCTGTACACCATCGACGGCGGCAACGTGAATGTCTATGACGCCGCCCCGGTCGCGCCGATCCTCAAGGGCACGATCCAGGCCGCGGGCGAAACCGCGCTGCAGGTCGAGCCACAGCCGCGAGGTGCACGATGAACGATCCCGTGCTGCTGTATGCCGCGAGCGCGGCGCTGGCCTGCGTGCTGCTACTGGGCGCGCTGGAGAAGCTGAAGGACATGGCGGGCTTTGCCGCCGTCGTGTCGGCCTACCGGATTCTGCCTGCGGGATGGAGCGGCGCATTCGCCTGGACCTATGCATTGACCGAGGCGCTGGCCGGAGCCTTGCTGCTTGCGCCGTCCTGGCAGGCGGCGGGCGCGCAGCTGGCGCTGCTGGTGCTGGCCGCGGCCACGCTGGCGCTCGCCTTCAACCTGCTGCGCGGACATCGCGACATCGATTGCGGCTGCGGCGGGCCCGCGTCCCGCGGCCCGGGCCGCGGCGCGCAGCGC